>JAFALK010000085.1 GCA_019234295.1 Roseateles sp. | reverse complement strand
CCTTCATGCGTGGTCTCAGGATGCGGCCGATATTGCCGGCCGCACCCGTCAGGAGAATGCGATCCCAGTGCAGACCCGTCATGCTCATCACGCCACCTTTGCTGCAGGTTTTTGTCCGAGGATGATCATGCCGAGCACGTCCTCGGGAGTGACATCGGCCACCTTCACCGTGTCCACCACGGCGCTGGCCTCGCCCACGATGAGGATGCGGGCATTGACGTACAGGCCCGTGTGATCGCCACGGTCTGGTGCTGGCCGCCCGACACGGTGCTTACCGGTATCCATCGGCCGGCACATCTCGCGCGGGCTGGCGGCATGCTCAGTGCCCTTGAGGCGAGAGCATGCGCGCACCCAGTTGCACGCTCGTGCTTGCCACGGGCGCGTCGGACGCGCCGCCCACCGCCAAGGTGTATTCGCCGGACAGGATTTGCCAGCCCTTCTCTTCGAACACAGCAAGCAGGCGAGGATCGACTTCCACCACGGTGCTGCCCTGTTCTCCGGGCTTGAGCATCAGCTTGCTCCACGCCACCAGGCGCTGAGGGGCTTCCCAGCCACCGGCATTGGGCGACGCGTAAAGCTGCGCGACTGCGGCGCCCGCCCGTTGTCCAGTGTTGCGAACCGTCAGGCGCACGAAAAGTCTGTCGCCTTGCCACTGGACTTGCGGCTTGTCGTATTCGAACTGCGTGTAAGACAGACCGTGCCCGAACGCGAACAAGGGCTGCAGCCCTTTGAGCTGGAACCACTTGTAGCCTACCGCCGCGCCTTCGATCTCGTAGTTCACGGTAGAGCGCCGATCCTCTTGCTCAGCGACGTCTAGGACGGGGCGGGGAAGCTGGCTTTCGGTACTCGGAAAGGTGGCCGGCAAGTGTCCCGAGGGATTGACCGCACCCGAGAGCACACGCGCAATCGCCGCTCCGCCCTGCGTTCCCGGATACCACGCCTCGAGCACGGCCGGCACCTTGGCAAGCCAGGGCATGGAGACGGGACCGCCCGTCTCAAGCACCACGACCGTCCGCGGGTTGGCCGCCGCCACGGCCGCAATGAGCTCGTCCTGCCGGCCAGGTAGCGATAGCGTGGGCACGTCCTGGCTTTCGGCGGTCCATTGCGTGGCGAACACGATGGCCACATCGCTTTGAGCCGCGAGCCTGGCCGCGCTCGTCACGTCTCGACCGTCGTCGTAGCGCAGGCTGGCGCCGCCGAGCTTGCGCAGCTCATCCAGCGGCGACGACGGGAAGTAGACCATCGGGCCCGGGAAAGCCGCAGGTCCTTCGTTCGGCACAGCCAGGCCGCCGCGCGGGTAGACCTGGGATGAGCCGCCGCCCGAGAGCACGCCTTTGTCCGCATGCCCGCCGATAATGGCGATTCGATCGGCGCTCAAGGCCAGTGGCAGCAGATGGCCCTCGTTCTTGAGCAGCACGATGGCTTCTTCGGCGGCCGCCTGCGAGGCCTTCTCGTTGGCCGGCACGTCCGAGATTTCGCCGGCGGGCGGGACCGGGTTGTCCAGCACGCCTTGCGCGGCGAAGCTGCGCACGATGCGGCGCACCATGTCGTCAAGCCGCGCCTGCGGCAAATGCCCGTTCTCCACCGCCTCCCGCAGCGCACCGTTGAAGTACGGTGATTTGTCGAAGGGCCAGCCGGACTCCTGATCCAGCCCGGCCGCGGCCGCTTCCACCGTGGAGTGCGTCGCTCCCCAATCAGACATCACGAAACCGGGGTAGCCCCAATCGCGCTTGAGAACTTGGTTCAGCAGATAGTCGTTCTCGCAGGCATAGGCGCCATTGACGCGGTTGTAGGCACACATGATGGCGCCGGGTTCGCCTCGCTCGATCGCCAGCTGGAATGCCAGCAGGTCGCTCATCCGGGCTGCCGTGTTGCCGATGCGCGCGTCGATACCGAACCGGCCGGTTTCCTGATCGTTCATCGCGAAGTGCTTGATGGTCGACACGATGTGGTTGGATTGGATGCCTCGCACCGCCTCGCCAACCATCACACCCGCCAGCCAGGGATCTTCTCCCGCGTACTCGAAGTTGCGACCATTGCGAGGTTCGCGCAGCAGATTCACGCCGCCGGCCAGGAGGACGTTGTAGCCAGACTGCCGGGCCTCGCGGCCAATCATGGCGCCGCCCTCATAGGCCAACCGAGGGTTCCAGGTCGCGGCCACGGCCAGGCCCGAGGGCAGGGCCGTGCGCTCGCGCGGGTTCGGGCTGCGCTGCGTGGCCACACCCGTGCCGGCGTCGGTCTGGTGCTGGTCCGGAAGGCCGAGCCGAGGGACGCCGTGAACGAACCCCGCCGAGTACGGGATGCTCTGCGCCGGGCGCGCGACGCTCTGGGTATCCGTGCCGAAATATCCGAAGACGGTGCGGATCTTTTCCTCCATCGTCATCTTCGAAACCAAATCGGCTGCGCGCGCATCAGGATCCTGCCCCGTGGGCGCCGCGGTCGCGGCCCCCCACAGCAGCGCCAGCGTCCATCCGCACATCCGTTTCATGCCTGCCATCAGAGTCTCCGGGTTCTCGTTCAAATGGTTGGGTTCTCGTGCCGTGCTTCGCGATACATATTGGCGTACCTGCAGCCGAAGTACAGGATGAAGCCGTAGCAGGCCATGGGCAGGAAGTACGACCAGCGAAGCCCAATGGCGTCTGCAAGCGCGCCCTGCAGGAAGGGCACGACGGCGCCCCCGACGATGGCCATGCACAGCACCCCGGAAGCCTGGCCAGTCATTGGCCCCAGCTTGTGGACCGACATGCTGAAGATGGTGGGGAACATGATCGAGTTGCACAGCCCGACCAGCACGATCGACCACAAGGCCAGCGGACCTTGTCCAAACACCGCGCACAGCACCAGGACGATGGCCGCAAGGGCGTTGAAGGCCAAAGCCTTGCCGGGACTGATGAACCGCATCGCCGCAAAGCCGATGAAGCGCCCGATCATGGCGCAGCCCCAGTAGTAGCTGACGTATCGGGCTGCCGCCGCCGGTGCCAAGCCCATCACCGTGGGTTCCGCGAGGAAGTTGATCAGAAAGCTGCCGATGCTGACCTCGGCACCGACATAGGTGAAGAGGCCGACCACGCCGAGCATCAGGCGGCGGTGCGAGAGCAGCGATGTCGCACCCTGCGCCACAGAAGCGGCTGTGTCTTCGCCGGCAATCTTCGGCAGTCGCACAAGGGTGAACAACAGCGCCAGCAAGCCCAGCGTAGCGGCCAAGCCCAGGTACGGCATTTGCACCGCGGCGGCCTCGGCTTGCCGATAGGCGGCCTGTTGCGCGGGAAGCATGTGGGCGAGGTCACCCGGGGACAGTGCAGCGCCTGCGAGGATGAGCGCTCCACCGATGCCTGGGGCAATGGTTGTCCCGAGGGAGTTGAATGCCTGCGTCAGCGTCAAGCGGCTGGACGCCGTACGCGGGTCCCCGAGTACGGTCACGTAGGGGTTGGCAGCCACCTGCAGGATCGTGATGCCCGCCGCCAGCACGAAGAACGCACCCAGGAAGGCCGCATAGCCGCTGTTCGCAGCCGGATAGAAAAGCAGCGCCCCGACGGCCGCCAAGAGGAAACCAGCCACTGTCCCGCCCTGGTAGCCCATGCGGCGAATCAGCATGCCAGCGGGCAGCGAGACGATGAAATAGGCGCCAAAGAAGCAAAACTGAACCAGCATCGCCTGAACGTAGTTCAAGGTGTAGACCGCTTTGAGATGTGGGATCAGCACGTCGTTGAGCGAGGTGATCAGACCCATCATGAAGAACAAGGCGGTGACGAGCGCCAGCGCACCTTGATGCTTGGGAGCCGTGCGTGGCAAAGCGGCGCCCGAGTCGAGAGAAATCACAGGTTCCATATCGTTTCCAGAATTGATTCAGCGGACCAGGCAGGGCCGCTTGTTGTCGTAGCGCCAGCCAGGGATCAGGTATTGCATGGCAGCGGCGTCATCGCGCGCACCTAGCCCCATGGATCGGTACACCTGGTTCGCCCGCTCCAGCTGCGCCATGTCGATTTCGATACCCAGACCCGGCTTGGCCGGCACGGCAATCTGCCCACCTTCGATCTTCAGCGGCTCTCGGGTCAGGCGTTGCCCGTCCTGCCAGATCCAGTGTGTATCAATGGCCGTCACCTTCCCCGGCGCCGCCGCTGCCACGTGAGTAAACATCGCCAGCGAAATGTCGAAGTGGTTGTTGGAATGCGAGCCCCAGGTCAGGCCGAACATCTCGCACAGCTGCGCCACTCGCACCGATCCCTGCATGGTCCAGAAGTGCGGGTCCGCCAGAGGAATGTCCACCGACTGCAGCGCCAACGAATGCGCCATTTGCCGCCAATCCGTTGCCACCATATTGGTCGCCGTCGGCAGCCCCGTAGCGCGCCGGAACTCCGCCATCACCTCGCGGCCCGAATATCCCTCTTCAGCCCCGCACGGGTCTTCCGCATAGGCCAGGACGTGATGCTTGTCACGGCATACACGGACCGCGTCCTTCAGTAGCCAGCTCCCGTTCGGATCGAGCGTGATGCGTGCCTGCGGAAAACGCTCCGCAAGCGCCGTAGCCGCCTCAATTTCTCGCTCCGGGGCCAGCACGCCCCCTTTGAGCTTGAAGTCATTGAAGCCGTAGCGGACCTGCGCCGCCTCGGCTAAGCGCACGACAGTCTCTGGTGTCAAGGCTTCTTCATTGCGTACACGCAGCCAAGCATCCTCCGCATCCGCCTCGGTGCGGTAACCCAAGTCCGTCTTGCCCTGGTCACCAATGAAGAACAAATAGCCCAGCACATCCACCTTGTCGCGCTGCATACCCTCACCCAATAGGCTGGCGACGGGCACACCAAGAAACTGCCCTAGCAAGTCCAGCAGTGCCGACTCCACCGCCGTCACGGCATGGATGGCAACGCGCAGGTCAAAAGTCTGCAAGCCCCGGCCGCCACTGTCGCGGTCAGCCAGAGCCTCGCGCACGCGGTTGAGCAGCCCTTTGTAATTTCCTAGAGACTGTCCCAACAACAACGGCCCCGCGTCCTCGATCGCTTGCCGGATCTTTTCACCGCCGGGCACTTCCCCCAAACCGGTGCGACCAGCACTGTCTTGCATGAGCACGACGTTGCGCGTGAACAAAGGACCATGCGCGCCGCTGAGGTTGAGCAGCATGCTGTCTTGCCCAGCCACCGGCACGACCCGCAGGCCAGTGATCGTGGGCGTGGAGCCAATGACTTGGTGGGGAGACGTATCGGTCATGACGCTCGCGTTAGATATATCCATTTCACATGTGCGGCATTCCTGCCGCACAAATCCGGGCGAGAGTTCTGTCATTTCCAGACCAAGGTCACCACGCCGCCACCCTCAAGGCTGTAGTCGAAGCTGCGACCGTTGGCATTTACCGTGAAGCGGCGGAGTTGCCTCGTCGGATTGACGGCCAGCAACACCACTGAAGCATCATCAGAATTCCGGAACGCCACGGTCTCGATCCGGTCCTTGACACTGCTCGACGCGATCCGCACCGCGCCCGGCCGCACGAAACGGCTCACATGAGCCATGGTGTAGTACTCCACACCACGCGACACTTCGCCCGACTGTGAGTCGATCGTCACGAGTCCCCTGCACACATCACACCCTCCCGAACGCGGTCCGTGGTTTTCATCCAAGGCCAGATTCCAAAGCAACAGGCCACGCGCCCAGTTGCGGGTCGGCTCGATGATTTCCACCCGTACGAAATAGGCCAAGTTGTCTGCGCCAGCCACGGCTTCCAGCCCCTTTGGGCACGCGCCGCCATTGGCCGCACACATGACAAACCATGCCCGCCGCAACGGCGAACACTCCGTCAGGTAAACGTCCTTGCTCGGGTGTGCATCGTGAACCACCGTCTGCATCTGAGGGTCGCCGCCGTAGCAGTGCCAGGCCACACCCTTCACGTACTTGGCCGCCCTTGGATCGGCCAGCACCTCGGCCGGCGAGGTCGGCTCATCCCAGTTGTGGTCCCACTCCAGGATCTGCGTCTGCGGCTCACGCTTGGCCAGCAAGGGCCCTAGGTACTTGCCGATGAATGTGGCCCGCGCAGCGGAATCCATCCGCATGCCAGGGTAATTCTTGGGCTCGTAATGTGGCTCGTTTTGCAAGGTGAGCGCAAAAATCGGCACCCCCTCCGCCTTGTAGGCCGTCACATAGCGGCGCAGGTATTCAGCAAACGCGGCGTACGCCTCAGGCTTGAGCGAGCCCTTCACCATTGAATCCGTGCTCTTCATCCAAGCCGGTGCGCTCCATGGCGAGGCCATGATGCTCAGCTTGGGATTCAACGCCAGCGCCTGCTTCACGACGGGCAGCAGGTACTCGCGGTTCTCCTCGATCGAGAAATGCTTCAACTCCGGGTCGCTCTGACCCGGCGGCATATCGTCCAGGCTGTAGTGATTCAAAGAAAAATCGGAGGCGCCAATCGACAACCGGGTAAAGCTCAAGCCAATACCGGGCGCGGGACCGAACAACTCCTGCATCAGCGCGTCGCGGTTCGCGGGGTTTAGCTTGTGCTCAATCAGCCAGGCAGATGAATCGGTGATTGCTGCGCCAAAGCCCACCACTTTCTGGTAGCGCTTGGCCGGATTCACCTCGATCACCGTGTCTGCCACGTTCGCTGCATCCGCGGCGCTGTTGAACGCAATCGCCGGTTCACTAGACAACAGTTTGTGCTTGTCCGCCGTGCTCAGCCAGACCTGGACCGCCGGCGCCCGTTCGCCCTCATTCGGGGTGGCGGCAGTAGCGCCACTGAGACAGGAGCCCAAACTCAGCGCCAGGACTGCGCAAATGAAGCGGTAAGGCCCGTTGAATTCTTTGCTCATCAATCTGATGCTCCAAGCATATAGATGGCTGGAGTAGCAGCCCCAGCGAAGGGGCCGCCACTCCGCTCAATCAGAACTTCGCGTCGAAGCGCACGCCGAAATAGCGGAACGCATCGCGCGCTGGGAGCCACGTGCTGGCCGTGCCACCCGTGAAGCCACCCGCGCTCGGAACGTTCGAATACGAGTAGTGCTGATTGAACAGGTTGTTGACAAAGCCGCTGAACTTGTAAGCACCGCTCTTCGCCTTGATCCCGGCACTCAAGTTGAAGATGCCGTAGGCACCCTGGGTCTGCGACGTGTCCTGCACACCGCTGGCGATGCCGTTCATGTTCTGGAAGACCATGGACTGGAAGCGGTAGTTGGCGCCGACAAACCCGTTGAAGGACTGGTTCAACAGGGGAATGTCGTACTGCGCACCCACGTTCAGCTTCTTCCTGGGCGCATTTGGCATCGTGAAACCGTTGTAGTTCAACTTGCCGGCACTACCGCCGCCCGGCCAATCGCTCACTGTGGCCACCGTATAGGCAGCGCTGCCGGTCAGCATCAAGTTCGCCGAGGCCAAATACGTGCCATCCACTTCCAGACCGTGAGACTGCACGCCGCCGATACTGTCCAGCACCACCTGCCCCGTCGCCGTTCCAGGAATGATGGTGTACGTGCTTTGCTGGTAGTCCTTGAAATATTCCTGGAAGGCCGTCACGCTGACCGTCGCACGATTGTTCAGCAGATTGCCCTTGAAGCCGATCTCGTAGTTGGTCGACTTCTCAGGCTTCACCGGGTTGAGCTGCGCCTGGCCGGCGGTCAGGCCGCTGCTCAGGTTATAGCCATTGCCCTTGTGCCCGGTCGAAACGGCCATATAGGTCATGACATCAGCGTTGAAGTGGTGCTCCAAGCCCACTCGTCCAGTGATCGATGTGTCGACGACGCCCGACTTCTGGTACTCGCCAATCGAGGCAAATGCCAGCGGCGGCGGTGTGGCACCGATGTTGATGTCGTAGCCCGACACCTGGCGATTCACCCGCAAGCCCGTGATCAGGCTGTTGCTGGGCATAAAGTCCCAGGTGGACTGACCGTATACGGCCTCGGTCGTATTGGTCACGTGGCCGAAAAACTCCTTCGGCGGCAGGCCTTGGGTTTTGCCAACGATGCCGCCATAGCCGCGCATGAAGTGGCGGTCGATATCGTTCTTCGCGAACCACAGGCCAGTCACATAACGGAAGCTGCTCTCGTCCGGCGAGGCCAGGCGGAACTCCTGCGTATAAGCCTTCACACCCGTGGTGCCGCCCTGTGTGACCGGCAGGTTCACGCCTGACGGCTGACCGTTGGCCAGCGTTCCGTAGGCCAGTAGCGGCAGATCCACAACCGGGCCGTCCTGCTGCTGGTCAGACTGACTGTACTTGTCCACGGAGGTGATGGAGGACAACACGTAGCCGCTCGGTGCGTTGTACGTCACCTTCATGCCCAGGCCCGAGTCGTCCGACGTTGCGCCACTGAACGCCGCTTCACGCACATCGGCATTGGCCGGCCCGACGTTGATGCCGGACAGCGCTGTGCTCGCCGTCACCGGCGTAAATTGGACCGTTGCAGTGTTGATGTTCGTCACTGCGGTGTAAGGCGTCACGCAGCAGCGATTGACGCTGTGGTTGTAATGCGGGAACAGCATCACATCCAGGTCCTTGGTCAGGTTCCAGTCGAGCTTGGCGCCGATGGTGGTGCTTCCCGAACCGTCCGTGTGTGTGTTCTGGCTGAGGTCGTGAACGACCCCCGGGAAGTCGTTGGCAGTCACAGCCACGCGGAAACCGAAGTTCTCGCTCGTACGGCCACCCGCCGTGGCCGTTACGCGCCACTCGTTGTCACTGGTGAACAACGTGCCGGCCGTGTAGGACATGGAACCTGTGATCGGCTTGGTTGTAATGTTGATCGCGCCCGAAACCGAGTTCTTGCCAAACAACGTGCTCTGCGGACCCTTCAGAATTTCAATGCGGCTGACATCGGCCAAGCCTTGCAGGGCCTGCACCTGCATGCCAATTGGGATGTCGTCGATCACCACCGCCACGTCGGCCTCTACGCCGATGCCTGTGGAGATGGTGCCGATGCCGCGCATGTTCAGACTGTTATTGGATGGCACCGATCCGTAGGTGATGCTCAGAGCCGGCGACAGCGCCTGCAAGTCTGAGAAATTGACGACGTTGTTGCGATCCAGCGCTTTGTCGTCCACCACCGAAATCGACATCGGCACATCCTCCAACCGCTCGATGCGCTTGTTGGCGGAGATCACAACGCGCTCAAGTTGGGGTGAGACAGCAGCGTCATCGCCAGCCGCCTGCTGCGCATGAAGAGCGCCGCTCAGTGCCAACAACACGCCACCCACCGCGGAGGCGACGGGCGTTCGCCGAAAACCTTTGAATGCCACTTGAATGCTTGCTTGCCGTGGCGAATTTTTATATGACATCTTGTCTCCTAAACAATAACTTCGGGGCCAATGATTCAGGTGGAAAACGCCCCGCTTTCGCCACCTGGGGAAACCTAGAACAACTTACGCTTGGTGCGCAGCCATCCTGAACGCACCCACATCGGCACCTCTTATGAAGCTGTCGTGAAAGTGGCGGTAGTTCTCGGGCGTCCAGAGGACGTCGATGGTGTTGTTGACCGACGGCGGCGGCGGCTGCGCCGGCGGATCCGAGACCTCTTGGACATTGCCGTGGCCCGGTTCTGAGGTGATGGCTGTCGTCTCCTGAGATTTATAGATATGGCGCCCACCTTGGCACCATGTTGGTGCTTTTGAAAACACACCGGTACCGGTACCGGTACCGGTACCATTGCAATAGTATTCGAGGACTTCTTCGGCTGTCAACGAAGAAGGCGGACGAACCCGCAAGAGCGTGGGTTAGCGTCTACGTCGTCGCGCGTTCGACAATGGAAAAGCCGACGTTGCAGATGGGTTCGTGGACGCTTTGACGCTCGGAGCGTTGAACAATGAACTCCGCTGCCGTCCGCCCGATGAGGGCGCCGTCGACCCGAACAGACGTCAATGCGGGTTCAAGATCCCTCGAAAAGCTGAGATCACCGAAACCGATCAAAGCGATATCAGACGGAATCGGGATCCTGCGGACCTGAGCCTCAATCAGAACGCCGAGCGCCATGAGATCGGAGCTGCAGAAAATGGCGTCGATGTCCGGGGCAGCCGCCAACAACTCGCGCAGACCCGCACGCCCGCTGGCCAGCGTGGTGGGGGCCGGTACATAGCAAGCAGGCACGACACCGTTGGTCTGACCCAGTCCAAGACTCTCGGCCGACTGGATGAACGCCCGCGCCCGCCTGCGGCTACGGTCGTCGTTGCCGCTGATGGTGGCCAACTTGCGCCGACCTTTGGCATGAAGGAATTGCGCGACGGCCTTGCCGATCTGCTCGTGAGAGAAGCCGACCAGCATGTCGATAGGCGAGTCTGTCAGGTCCCAGGTTTCAACAACGGGGATCCCGCTCGCCTTCAGCTTGTGCTTCGCCTGGTCCGAGCGCATGGCGCCTGTCAGGATGATGCCATCCGGGCGACGACCAATGATGGCCTCGAGCAACGCATCTTCGCGTGAGTTCTCATAGCCGCTCTGTCCAAGCATCAGTTGATAGCCGTTCAACGCAAGCGTGTTCGTCAGCGACTCGATCGTCTCCAGAAAGACTGGCCCCGAAATATCCGGGACGACTGCGGCCACCAAGCGGCTCTTGCGCGAAGCAAGCGCACCGGCCAGGAGGTTTGGGACGTAGCCAATCTGGGCGACGGCATCGCGAACACGCTGCCGGACAAGGTCTGAGACGGCATTGGGCGTACTCAAGGCCCGCGATGCGGTGATCGGGGCAACGCCGGCCAGCTTGGCCACATCCCTGATGGTCGGGTTGCCGCTCTTGTAGCGCGTCCGAGGCAAAGGCTCATGAACCGGCGCTCCTTGATGCTGAATTGGCGGCGAGGTCTTCTTTGTGGACATATTTGGCGGAGTGATCCTTGCGTGCGGCATTTTCTCCGAAGCTCGCACGGGCACACGAGGGCGCCCGATCGAGCGGCACGAATGTCGCAGATGGGTGCGCGCGCGTGCAAAGGCGGCGCTTGCCAGTGGGGGCAAGGCCCACCCTGAAATCGCTCCATCACGAAGCAACCGGAGCAGGCATCGAGGTGACGAAATGTCTGAAGTCTTCAGGTCAGCGTGCCACGCATGGGTGGCAGCGCGAGTGTGCGAGGTCGTAGCGTGAGTGAACGCCGAGCAAGCTTCGAGCAGGACGATGCACAGGCCGATCCGACAACGCTTTCGGAGAAGGCTGTCATCACTGGATGGATGAACAATGCAGGACCGCCAGTGGCTGTGCCGGGGTAGTGCGGAGGTAGTGCCGGGGTAGTGCCGAGAGCACGTACACAAGGAAAGCGCGCGCAACACGGGAAGCCCTGTGGCGTGGTCGGGGATGACCCGCTGGAGGCCGGTGATGGCACGGCCGGGGCGCTGCAGGGTGGCAAAGAGGCTCGTAGTACCGACGAAGCCGGCAAATGCCGGGTGGAGGGGAGCCTGAACATGCCCGCCGAAGACAGCTGCGGCGGCCCGAAATCAGGCCATAGAGCCCTCCGATACGAGCGGCCTGAGCGGCCAAGTCGTTCCTGCCTGCTAGCTTGCCTGTACGGTCTTGCAGGAACGGCGCGGGCCAATGCCATTGCCATTGCCCTTTTGCTAGCCTTCGCTAACTTCGGAGCGGTACGGCGTCGAGGATGTTTGCGACTCTTGATCGCCGACCCGGCGTCGCCATCATCCGCCAGGCGGCATGATGGCGTGCTGCCTGTTGACGACTTTAATAGCCAAGAAGATGGGGTGACGCCCCATCAGTTCGTCACGAACGATGGCGAGACTGCCCGGATCCTGATCCCAAGGAGGCAAGAACATGAGGGCAAATGTCTTGAGCGTGGGTGCCAGGCGCTGGCGCCTGGTGGTCTGGTGTGCGGCGCTGGCGCTCTTGCTGATGCCGGGGCTGGCGATGAAGCTCACCTACATGGTCCAGTGGAACAAGTACGACTTTGCCGTCTTTGCCTCGATGCTGGCCGGCGCCTGCGTGGCCTACGAATTGTTGGCGCGTGGCCGCCCCAGCCACTTTTATCGGGCCGGCTTTGGCCTTGGCCTGCTGGGCGCCTTCCTGTTGGTGTGGCTGAACCTGGAGGTGGGGCTCATCGGCAGCGAGAGCGATCCGGCCAACCTGATGTTCGGCGGCGTGCTGCTGATCGGCGCGGCGGGCGCAGCCGTGGCGAGGTTGCAGCCGCGTGGCATGTCTTGGACGCTGGCGGCGATGGCGGGGGCCCAGGCCATGGCGGCGGGCATCGGCGTGGTCATGGGCTGGCATCAGCCGCTGGTGCTGCAGGCGCTCTTCGTGATGCTGTGGGGCGCCTGCGCACTGCTGTTCCGGCGTGGCGACGGCCAGCTGGGCAGGCTGCAAGCTCAGGCGACCTAGCCGAAAGTCACGTTGCGCGGGGCTCCGAGAGATGGCAGGCTCGCGCCTCTCTCGAAACGGAGGTACTTTGCCCATGCGCATTTTTAAACTCGGTCTTGGGGCCCTGGCCCTGTCCGCTTCGCTCTCGGCCCTGGCGTCCGACGAATGGAAGCTGCCCATCGCGACGCACAAGCTCGCCAACGGCCTCACGGTCGTGGTCTCCGAGGACCACAGCGCGCCCATCGTCGGCGTCTCGGTGGTCTATCACGTGGGGATGCGGCTGGAGCCGAGGAACCGCACCGGCTTCGCCCACCTCTTCGAGCACCTGATGTTCCAGGGCACGCCCGTAGCGCCCAAGGGCGTGTTCGACAAGGTCATCACCAGCGGCGGCGGTCGAAACAACGGCTCCACCAGAGCCGACTTCACCAACTACATTGAGACCGCACCGGTCTCTGCGCTCGAGTCCCTGCTGTGGCTCGAGGCCGATCGCATGAAGACCCTGGACTTCAACCCCGAGACGCTGAAGAACCAGCAGGACGTGGTCAAGGAGGAGATCCGCGTCAACGTCAAGAACAGCCCCTACGGCGGCTTCATGTGGATCGACATTGGCCAGAAGGCGTTCGACAAGTGGGAGAACAACCACGACGGCTATGGCAGCTTCCAGGACCTGGAGAACGCAAGCCTTGACGACGTACGCGCCTTCCACCGCGACTACTACGGCCCCAACAATGCTGTGCTGTCCATCACCGGCGACCTGACGCCGGCCCAGGGTTTTGCCCTGGCTGAGAAGTACTTCGGCAAGATCGCCGCCCGTCCCACACCCAAGAGCACGGACTACAGCGAAGGCCTGAACACGGCCGAGCGCCGCTTCGAGCAGCAGGACCCGCTGGCCCAGGTGCCGGCCGCCGCGGTCGCCTGGAAGATGCCCGCGCGCGGTAGCCGTGACCAGGCCCCCATGGCGGTGCTGGGCAGCCTGCTCGCCGGTGGCGACGCCTCGGTGCTGTACCAAGGCCTGGTCAAGGGCCGCGAGCTTGCGCTCAATGTCAATGAGCTCTATGGCCTGACCGACCCCTGGACTTTCGACGGTCCGACGCTGTACGTCGTCTACTCGCTCTACAAGCCCACGAGCAATGTGGACGCGCTGCTGACGGCCATCGATGAAGAGGTGGCCAAGATCGTCAAGAACGGCGTGGACGCCGCCACGCTCAAGCGCGTCAAGACCTCGCTGGTGGCCGGCTATTACAACGACATGGAGATGTTCCTCAGCCGCGCCGACCGCCTGGCAAAGCTGCAGACGCTTTGGGGAGATGCCAAGGTGGCCAACAAGATCCCCGGCTGGATCGAGGGTGTCACGTCCGAGGACGTGCAGCGCGTGGCCAGGACCTACCTGACCCGCGAGAACCGCACGACCATCGACCGCAAGCCGGCGCCCAAGCCCGTGCCCGCTGCACCTGCCGCTGCACCTGCCGCTGCACCTGCCGCTGCGGCCAGCAAGTGAGGAGAACAAGCATGAATAAGCACTTCCGACTGACCCTCCTCGCCGCTGCAGTGATCGCGAGCCCGCTGGCCTTTGCATCCGCAAGTGCCCAGCTGCCTGCCGAGCTGCCGCCATTCGCCAAGGACAAGGCCCTGCCGGTGCCTCAGATCACCAAGAAGACCCTGAACAACGGTCTGGAAATCTGGGTCGTGCCGCGCCAGGGCATCCCGCGCCTGGACTATGTGCTGGCCGTGCGCGGGGCCGGCTTCTCGGCCGACGCCGCGAACCAGCAGGGCTTTGCCACGTTGCTGGCCAATGTGATGACTGAAGGCACGGCCAAGCGCGATTCGCGTGCCATTGCCGAAGCGGCCCAGGGCCTGGGCGGCAACGTCGGCGCCTCCGGCGCTAACGACGGCATCACCGTCTTTGCTGATGCCCTGGCCTCGAACGCCGCGCCGATGATGCATCTGCTGGCCGAGGTGGCCCGCACGCCAGCCTATCCGGATCGCGAAGTAGCGCTGGCCAAGGCCAATGCACTGCAAAACCTCAAGGCCTCGGAGGCGCGCCCGGCCTTCCGCGCGACGCGCGCCTTGAACCAGGCGATCTATGGCGACCATGCCTATGGTCGCACCCAGCCCACGGCCGATGCCATCGATGCCGTCACGCCCGAGGCCCTGCGCCAGGCCCATGCGAGCCGAGTCCGTCCCGAGCGCAGCCTGCTCGTGATCTCGGGCCGTATCGCGCCGGCCGAAGCCATCAAGCTGGCCGAAGCTGCCTTCGGCGACTGGAAGGCTTCCGGCCCGGCACCGGCAGACGCCCCGGCCGCGCGCGACAGCGCCCCGGCCGTGCGTGTGCTGCTCGAGCGGCCCAATAGCGTGCAGTCCACACTGCGCCTGGGTCGCCCTGGCGAGGCTGCCTCGGCCGCCGACCAGGTGCCGTTGCGCCTGGCCAGTACCGTCATCGGCGGAGGCTTCTCGAGTCGCGTGAACATCAATCTGCGCGAGGAGAAGGGCTACACCTACGGTGCCTCGGCTGGGGCGCAGTCCTTCCGCGTCGGCGGCGCGATCACTGGCGGTGCCGACGTGCGCAACGACGTGACGGGTGCTTCGCTCAAGGAGTTCTTCAGCGAGTACAAGCGCCTGGGCGAGGAGCTCGTCGGCGAGGAAGAGCTTGCCATGCACAAGCGCTACGTGGCCGGCGGCTACCTGATCAGCAACCAGTTGCAGGGTGCGGTGGCTCGCACGCTGGCCAGCAACTGGCTGGTCGGCCTGCCCAGCGATTTCCTCGGCAACTACGTGCCCCTGATCCAGAGGGTCTCGGCTGAGCAGGTGCGCGAGATGGGCCGCAAGTACTTCAAGCCCGAAGCCCAGAGCGTCGTCGTCGTCGGCGACCAGAAGGTGCTCGAGCAGCTGAAGGACTTCGGCGAGTTCACGCTCGCCAAATAAGAAGCAGAGCGAGGCGGCGCCTCAGCCAGGCGTCGCCATCTCGATCCGCCCCTTGCCCGTGCGCTTGGCGCCGAGCATGGCCTGGTCGGCCTTGGCCAGCAGGATTGAAGGCTCGCTACCGTCCTGGGGCGAGATCGCCACTCCGATCGTCGTGCCTACGTTGACGATGATGCCGCCCTCGAGAAGTACCGGTTTCTGGATGGCCTGGATCAGCCGCTCGAGTACGTGGCGCCAGCCGCCGTCGGGTTCGAGCTGGGTCAAGAGCACCACGAATTCATCGCCGCCCACGCGCGCGGCCGTGTCGCCCGCGCGAAGCACGGACCGGATACGCTGCCCGACCTCCACGAGCAGGGCATCGCCGGCGTCGTGACCGTGGAGATCATTGACCTGTTTGAAGCCGTCGAGGTCCATGTAGCAAACAGCCACCCAGAGCCGCTCGCGCACCGACGCCGCGATCGCGTGGCGGATACGGTCGGCCAGCAGCAGCCGGTTGGGCAGGCCCGTCAGTCCATCATGGAAGGCCAGATGCTCGGCCCGTGCCTGCGCGTCCTTGAGCGCGGTGACGTCGGCCATCGTCCACAGCGAAAGGTCTTGCGTCAGGCTCACGCCGCAGAGGTCGATCCAGAGCGCACGGCCATCCTTGTGGCGCAACTGCAGCTGGGTCCGGTAATGCTTTCCCGCAGCGAGTAACGGATAGCCCTCGACGCCGACCTTGTCATAGGTTTCGTCGTCGGGATAGAGCAGGCGAACCGGCTGGCCGTCGAGCTCGCCCGGCCCATAGCCGAAGATGCGGTCGACCGCACGGTTCTTCCAGATCAGGCGGCGCCCGCGCAGCCGCATCATGCCGACAATGTCGTTGTCGAGCATGGCCGTCTGCTCGCGCAGCATGAGGCGCACCTGTTCCATGGCCTCGGCCTCCAGCGTGACGTCCAGGGTCACGCAGCGGCTCATCACGAACTCGCCCTTGTCGTCGAAGGACGCCTTGAGGGTGGCGCGCAGGCGCCGCGGTGGCCCCTGCCTGGGCAGGATGCGGATCTCGACGTTGTCGAGCGAGCCCTCAGCCTTCAGGCGCGCGAATTCGACCGCCAGCTGGGTCTGGCTCTCTGCGTCAAGAAACTCCGCCAGCGGCCTTCCCAGGACTTCCTCAGCCGTGCAGCCGAGCCATCCGAGCAGGGTCGCGTTGATATGCAGGACGCGACCCTCGCCGTCCACCGAGTGGTAGCCGCAAGGCGCCTGGTCGTAGAGATCGCGGATGCGTGCCGACTGCGCCTCGATGGAGGCGAGCAGGTGCTTGCGCTCGGTGATGTCACGGCTCGAGCAGTAGACGAAGAGCTCGCCGTCGATCTCGGCTGCGCTGATCTGCAGTTCCACATCGAGGATGCTGCCGTCGTCGCGGCGGTGCTGGACCTCGACGCGCTGGCGGTCGCCGTCGCGTACCTTGGCCAGCCAGGTGGTGATGCGCTCCTCGTCCTGATTGACGTCCCAGCTGCTGACGTGGCGGCCCAGGAGGCGCTCGCGGGTGGAGCCCAACATCTGGGCAAAGGAGTCGCTCATACCGACGAGACGCCCCTGCCGGTCGATGATGTGGATGCCGTCGCCCGCCACGCGCAGCAGGGTCTGCACCCGGCGTGACAGTGCAGAGAGTTCGCGCAGGCTTCGTGTCTCGCGCCTGGTCGAGCGGTAGACGGCCGTGCTGGCTGCGGCGAACAGTAGCCAGGCCACGACAGCCAGCGCGCTCATGTGGCGCACCTGTTGGCGCCAGGGTGCAAAGAAGCGCTCGGTGCCCAGACCGGCCAGCACGATGAAAGGCCAGCCGCTGACCCGGCGGTAGGCTGTCGTGCGCTCCAGGTCATCCATGGCAGTGCGAGTGACGAGCACACCGGCGTTTGGCTCTCTGGCGATCGCCGCCCTGAGCTCGGGCGAGACATTGCTGCTGCCAACGGCCAGAGGCGCCGAACTGCCGGGCGCGAAGCGGGCGACCAACTGCAAGTCGCTGCGGCGCAGCGTCATCGCGTCCTGGTCGCCGACGGAGAAGCCCGCGAAGAGCCGCTGGAAGTGCGTGGTCGTCAGGCTGGTGTAGATAATGCCTTCGAATCGGCCCTTGACGACGTGCGGTCTGACCAGGGCCACGACCCAGTTGCCCGAGACCCGCGAGCGCAGCGGTCCGGCGATGGCGGGGCCGGCATCGGGGTGCTGGCGCGCCTGGATGAAATAGTCGCGGTCGGCCACGCTCACCGGCCCACCCGGGGGCAAGTGGTTGCCCCAGCGCACTTGGCCTTGGGCATCGACGAGGCGAAAGCCCTCGACGTCTGGCAGCAGTTCGCGGTAGCGATCGAGCACGCGGTTGACGGCCCCGTCGTCTTGGAGGCTAGCGGCGTTCATGGCGTCGAGCTCGCCGAGTGCCGCGCGCATCAAGGCGTCGAGACGGACGAACTCGGAACTGACGCTGGCCTGGGCGATGGCGGCCAGGTCCACAGCGGTGTCGCGGGCCTGCACTGCGTAGGCCTCGCGCCCGGCGCGAGCGACCAATAAAACCAGCCCCGCCAGCAAGGCTGCCACCACGACATTGGCACTGATGAGAACGAGTACGACGCGCCGGCGGCGCTCATGCTCACGCTCGATCAGGGGCAGTGGGTTTCCGAGCGGCATGATGTCCTTCTGTGTGGCCTTCTGCGAAGCCTAGATGCATCCCGTCCACCCGAGCATATCCAAACCGGTCGCCAGGGCAATGCCGGCGTCCGCGCTTCCGCCAGAATGTGACGTCGAGTTTCGTCGTGAAACGCCTTGTCCGCCTAGGAGTCCCGCATGCCCCGCTTCGTCTTCGCCCTTGCACTGGCTTTGCTGTCCTTGCTGGCTGGCGCGGCTCCCGTGGCCGAGCTCGCCTCGCCCGATGGCCGCAACCACCTGCGGCTGGACATCGACAAAGACGGCCGCGCGCTGTGGTCGGTGCAGCGCGACGGCAAGCCCCTGATCGAGCCCTCGCGCCTGGGTTTTCTGCTGACCGACGCGCGCAAGCTCGAACGCGGCTTCGAACTCGAGGCGGCCGCCACGCGCGAGTTCGACGAGACCTGGGAGCAGCCCTGGGGCGAGCAACGCTTCATCCGCAACCACTATCGCGAACTGTCCGTGGGCCTGCGCGAGCGCGAGGGCCTGCGCCGACGCCTGGAGCTGCGCCTGCGCGCCTACGACGACGGCGTGGCCTTGCGCTATGTCTTCCCTGAGCAGGCTGAGCTCAAGAGCGTGAACATTGGCGAGGAGCTGACCGAGTTCAATGTCGCCCGGCCGGGCACGGCATGGTGGGACACAGCCTTCGAATGGAACCGCGAGGAATACCTCTATCTGCGCACATCCATCAACGAGGTCGGCCTGGCGCAGACGCCGATGACGCTGCGTCTGGACAACGGGACGCACTTGGCCATCCACGAGGCGGCCCTGGTCGACTACTCGGGCATGAATCTCGCGCGCGTGGAGGGGCGCCGGTTCAAGGCCGATCTGACACCGGGCAGCGCGGGCCAGCCCAAGGTGCACCGCATGGCGCCTTTCGCCACGCCATGGCGCATGGTGCAGATCGCCGATTCCGCGTCCAGACTGGCGGAGTCGCGCCTGATGCTCAACCTCAATGAGCCCAATGCCCTCGGCGACGTGTCGTGGGTCAAGCCTTTGAAGTTCATCGGCGTGTGGTGGGAGATGCACCTGGGCAAGTCCACCTGGGGCAGTGGCCCGAAGCACGGCGCGACGACGGCCAACGCGATGCGCTACATCGACTTCGCCGCCAAGAACGGGATCGGCGGAGTGCTGGTCGAGGGCTGGAACAAGGGCTGGGACGGCAACTGGTGGAGCGACGGCGGGGCGGACTTCAGCTTCACCGAGCCCTATGCCGATTTCGACCTGGGGCGCGTGGCGGCCTATGCGAAGGAAAAGGGAGTGGCCCTCGTCGGGCATCACGAGACGGCGGCCAATGCCGCCAATTACGAGCGCCAGCTCGGCCCCGCGCTGGACCTCTATGTGCGCCTGGGCGTGCCTGCCGTGAAGACCGGCTACGTCAGCGATGCAGCCCAGGCCCAGGTTTATGGGGCCGAGGGCGTCGAGCGCCGTGGATGGCACGAAGGTCAGGACATGGTGCGCCACCACCTGAAGGTGGTGCTGGAGGCGGCGAAGCGCCACATCACCGTCGACACGCACGAGCCCGTCAAGGACACGGGCCTGCGCCGCACCTACCCGAACTGGGTCTCGCGCGAAGGCGCGCGGGGCCAGGAGTACAACGCCTGGGGCGAGCCCGGCAACCCACCCGAGCACGAGGCCAACCTCGTGTTCACACGCCTGCTGTGCTCGCCGATGGATTTCACGCCGGGCATCCTGAGCATGAAGACGCAGATCCCGCAGGGTGTGCCGACGACCTGGGCCAAGCAGCTCGCTCTGTACGTCGTGATCTACAGTCCTTTGCAGATGGCGGCCGACCTGCCCGAGGTCTACGAGAAGAACCCCGTTCCGTTCGATTTCATCCGCCGCGTTCCGATGGACTGGGCCGAGACGCGCGTGCTGGGCGGCGAGGTGGGCGAGTTCGCCACGATCGCGCGCAAGGACCGAGCGAGCGAGGACTGGTACCTGGGCGCCATCGGTGACGCCAAGGCGCACCAGCTCGATGTGGTGCTGGACTTCCTCAGGCCCGGCCAGCGCTACCGCGCCCACATCTACAAGGACGGGCCCAAGGCCGACTACAAGACCCACCGCGAGGATATGGTCGTGCAAACGCGCGAGGTCGACGCGAAGACGCGGCTGCGGCTGCATCTCGCCCCCGGCGGGGGGCAGGCGATCTGGTTCGAGAAGCTGTGAGGCCGTGAAGACATGAACCGGCGAAGGTAGGATCGCGCCCACCATGTACGCCCCCTTCTTCGGCCTCGAGCGCGAGCCCTTCTCGATCGCACCCGACCCGCACTACCTCTTCATGAGCGAGCGACATCGCGAAGCGCTCGCTCACCTGCTGTACGGCCTTCGCGGCGGTGGCGGCTTCGTGCTGCTCACGGGCGAGATCGGGGCGGGCAAGACGACGGTGTGCCGCTGCTTCCTCGAGCAGATCCCGGTGAACTGCAACGTCGCCTACATCTTCAACCCCAAGCTCACCGTGCTGGAGCTGCTGCGTACGGTCTGTGAGGAGTTCCATGTCGCGGCGCCCGAGAGCGATTCCGTCAAGGCCCATGTGGACGTGATCAACGCCCACCTGCTGCGCTGCCATGCCGAGGGTCGCAACAACGTGCTCATCATCGACGAGGCGCAGAACCTGGCGCCCGAGGTGCTGGAGCAGCTGCGCCTGCTGACGAACCTGGAGACGCACGAGCGCAAGCTGCTGCAGATCATCCTGATCGGCCAACCCGAGTTGCGCCAGATGCTGGCGCGGCCCGAGCTCGAGCAACTGGCTCAGCGCGTGATTGCGCGCTTTCACCTCGACGCGCTGTCCGCTGCCGAGACGGCCAGCTATGTCCAGCATCGCCTGAACGTGGGCGGCCTCAAGGGCCCCGCGCCCTTCGACGCCGCGGTGCTCAGGCAGGTCCATCGCCTGACCGGCGGTGTACCGCGGCGCATCAATCTGCTGTGCGACCGGGCCTTGCTGGGGGCGTATTCGCAGGGCCACAAGCAGGTCCAGGCCTCGACCCTGGTCAAGGCCGCGGCCGAGGTCTTCGACGACGCAGCGCAAAAGCGCCCCTGGTTCCTCGTGGCTGGCCTCAGCGCCCTGGCGCTCGCGATGGCAGGCACCTTGGCAACGGGCTGGACCGCGCTGAATCGCAAGCCGACCCAAGCGCCCGTTCCCGTCGCTACCCCCGCTTCGAATCCCGCCTCGAATCCCACCTCGGCGCCTGCCTCAGCCGCGATGGCGGAGCTCATCGCCCATCCCGTCGACGAGGCCGCAGCCTTGTCCGACCTGGCCGCTCTCTGGCAGGCGCAAGGCGCCGATTGCGCGGCCCTGGGCGAAGGGGGGCTGCGCTGTCTGCACAGCGAGGCGGGGCTGTCCAGCCTGCGCTTCCTGGACCGGCCGGCCCTCCTACGCATCGGCTCCGGCTGGGTCGTGCTGGAGCGGCTTTCGGGCCAGGAGGCAGTACTCAGGCAAGGTGGGCAACAGCAGACGGTCAGCCTCACGCGCCTGAGCCAGGCCTGGCAAGGTGAATTCATGACGCTGTGGCGCGCGCCGCCCGAGGACTCCGGTCACCCGGGCCGCGCCTCGCCAGGGTGGCTGGCGCAGCAACTCGGCAAGCTCGACGGCTCGGTGCTGGATCCGCTCAAAGAAGTCGAGCTGCATCGGCGCATCGCCGCCTTCCAGCGGGCGCAAGGCCTTCCGAGTGACGGCATCGCGGGCCCGGTCACCCTGATGCAACTGGCACGCGCCACCGGTGCGAGCGATGAGCCGAGGCTGCTGAAGTAATGTCCTACATCCTCGAAGCCCTCAAGAAGGCGGAAGCCGAGCGGCAGCGCGGTGCGGTGCCGACCTTGCAAAGCCAGGCACCCCCCGCCGCTCAAGGCACTGCGATGCCGCGATCGCTGACGCCTTATGTGCTTGTGGCGCTGGCGCTGATTGTCGTGTCGCTGATCGGCTTGTGGCTGTGGCCGACACCCGCGCCTTCCGTGGGTCAAGTGCTCACGACTGCGCCCGCTCGGCCCGCTCAGGCCGCTCGGCCCGCCCAGGCCCTGTCGCCTGTTCAGGCCGTTCAAACCCTTCGCGCCGATCCGCGGCCCGTGCCAAGCGTCCCGCCCCCGCCGCGTCCCGTGCCCACGCCGCTCGCTGCACCGGCTTCCAGCCCCGTACTGGCGCTTGCCGAGCTGCCTGAGTCCCTGCGGCGCACACTGCCGCCGCTGAAGGTGGGCGGCTCCATGTATTCGGACACGCCCGCGGCCCGCATACTGATCGTCAACAGCGTCGTCTATCACGAGGGCGACTCGCTCTCGCCAGGCCTGACGCTCGAGGCCATCGGCCTGCGCAAGGCGACCTTGTCCTACCAAGGCCAGCGATTCACTCTCGACTACTGAGGCCCTCATGACCCAGCCGCGCAGCTACCGCTACTACGACCTCCTCATGGCCGCCTTCGTGTGCGTGCTGCTGTGCTCCAATCTGATCGGCGCGGCCAAGGCGGCGCAGCTGACGCTGCCGGTGCTCGGTACCGTCACCTTTGGCGCGGACCTGATGTTCTTCCCGCTCTCCTACATCTTCGGAGACGTGCTGACCGAGGTCTATGGCTACAGCCGCGACCGCCGCGTGGTCTGGGCCGGTTTCGGCGCGCTGGTGTTCGCCGCCTTCATGGCCTTTGTCGTCGTACACCTGCCGCCCGCCAAGAACGGCTTCATGGATGCCTACCAGGGGCATCTCGAGGCGGTGTTCGGCAACACCTGGCGCATCGTCGCCGGCTCCATGATCGCGTTCTGGTGCGGCAGCTTCGCCAACAGCTTCGTGATGGCCAAGCTCAAGGTCTATATGGAAGGGCGGCATCTGTGGGTGCGCTTCATCGGCTCTACCATCGTCGGCCAGTTCGTGGACACCAGCCTGTTCTTCATCATTGCGTTCTGGGGCATCTGGCCGCAGGAGCAACTGATCGCCGTGACGATCACCCAGTACCTGTTCAAGACCTGCTGGGAAGGGGCCATGACGCCCTTCACCTACAAGATCTGCGGGTTCCTCAAGCGGGCTGAGGGCGAGGACTACTACGACCGCGACACGAACTTCAGTCCCTTCAGGCTCAAGGTCTGAGGCTTCGACGTATCTGACGGTATATTGCGCTGCAAGGCATCCTCGGAGCAGTGCATGAAGAAGTTTCCATCGATTCTCTTGACACTCGTGCTGACGACGGCGGGCGTTGCCGCGCAGGCGGCCGAGTTGACCGTCTCGGCGGCGGCCAGCCTCACCAACGCGTTCAAGGCGCTGGCGCCGGGTTTCGAAGCCCGCAACCCCGGGACCACGCTGCTCTTCAATTTCGGGTCTTCCGACACCTTGCTTGCCCAGATCTCCAAGGGCGCGCCCGCCGATCTGTTCGCTTCGGCCGACCAGGAGACCATGGACAAGGCACAGGCCCAGCACCTGCTCGTGGCCAGCAGCCGGCACAACTTTGCGAACAACGCGCTAGTGCTGATCGTGCCGATCGACAGTGCACCGCTTGCAGCGCTCGCCGATCTGCGCAAGCCCGAGGTCAGGCGCATCGCGCTCGGCAAGCCCGAGGGCGTGCCGGCGGGCCGCTACGCCAAGGGCGCGCTGGAGGCTGCCGGGCTCTGGGCCGCCGTCGAGGCCAAGGCCGTATACGCCACCAATGTGCGCCAGGCGCTGGACTATGTGGCGCGCGGCGAGGTCGAGGCCGGCTTCGTCTACGCCACCGACGTTGCCGTGCAGAAGGACAAAGTCAGGGTCGCCTTGCAGGTGCCGACCGAGGCGCCCATCAGCTATCCCGCCGCCGTCGTCGCGGGCAGTCCTAACGCGCAGGCCGCACGCAAGTTCGTCGACTACGTACTTTCGCCGGCCGGACAGGCTGTCCTGGCCCGGTACGGATTCGTCAAGCCCTGATGGACTCCTCGGCCTGGATCGCCTTGGCTCTGTCACTGAAGGTGGCTGGCTGCGCCACAGCTCTGAATCTCGTCCTGGGTGTGGGCACGGGCTGGCTGCTGGCGCGCAAGCGCTTCCCGGGCCGCGAGCTGCTGGATGCGGCCCTGACTCTGCCCATGGTGCTGCCGCCCACCGTGCTGGGCTACTACTTGCTCGTCGTCATCGGCAAGCGCGGCTGGCTCGGTGCCTGGCTCTACGAGACCTTTGGCATGCAGTTGATCTTCACCTGGCAGGGCGCCGTGATCGCCGCCACCCTTGTGGCCTTCCCCCTGGTGCTCAAGGCAGCGCGCGCCGCCTTCGAGGGCGTGGACCCGCAGCTCGAGCGCGCCGCGCGCGTGCTGGGGCTGGGCGAGTGGGCCGTGTTCCTCCGCGTCACCTTGCCCATGGCCTGGAACGGCATCCTGGCCGGTGTGCTGCTGGCCTTTGCGCGCGCTCTGGGCGAGTTCGGCGCCACGCTGATGGTGGCGGGCAGCATTCCGGGCAAGACCCAGACCCTGTCCATCGCGGTCTACGAGGCCGTGCAGGCCGGGCAGGATTCAACGGCCAACACCCTGGTGCTGATCACTTCGATCACCTGCATCGCCGTGCTGTTGTCGTCAGGGCGTCTGTCGCAGGCGCGCAGCGCAAAGGTCATGCGGTGAGCCTCGACGTGAACATCCACAAGCGTGTCAACAGCGCTGGGCGCAGCTTCGAGCTCGATGTGCATTTTCGCACCGACGCGCGCCGCACCGTGATCTACGGCCCCTCGGGCGCGGGCAAGAGCTTGATGCTGCAGGCGATCGCCGGCCTGCTGCGGCCCGATAGCGGCCGCATCGCCTTCGACGGCGAGGCGCTGTTCGACAGCGATGCCGCCGTCGACCAGCCAGCCAGGGCGCGCGGCTTCGGCTATCTCTTTCAAGATTACGCGCTGTTCCCGCTTCTCAATGTGCGGCAAAACATCGGCTTCGGCCTGCAGCGCGGCTGGTTCAATCCTGGCCGCCACGCAGCGCAAGAAGCCGTGGACCGCTGGCTCCATGCCTTCGAGCTCACGGAGGTGGCGGCCCTGCGGCCGCACGAGCTCTCAGGCGGCCAGTGCCAGCGCACGGCGCTGGCGCGCGCCTTGGTCAACGAGCCGCGGGCCTTGCTGCTCGACGAACCGTTCTCCGCGCTGGACCCAGAACTTCGCGGCCGCATGCGCGACGAGTTGCAGGCCCTGCTCGATCGCATCGACATCCCAATGCTGATGATCACCCACGACCCCGATGACCTGTCCCGCTTCGGCGAGGCTCGGCTGATGTTGCGCGACGGGCGAATCGTCGAGCCCCCACGCTCAGCTGCAGCTGTTGCAAATCTGTGACTCTATACAGCTGTACATGAATACAGTACATTGCACTCCAACAAGCCAACATCTCGATGGAGTGCTGCCATGTCGAAGAACCTTCGCGCCGTACGTCGTTCCGCCTCGCAACCGGTGGCCGAGAGCCTGCTGAAGCGGCTCCAGGACCCGCAGGTCTGGGTCTGTGCCATCGCGGCCTTCGTGCTGGTGGGCCTGTCCTCGGGCCTGCTGGGCGGGGCCGAAACGCCGCACGAAGCCGTGCTCGTCGCGAGTGCCGCGCCAGGCGGGCACTAAGACCCTCAGCGCCTGAGGCCCAGCGCCATCCAGCCCGCCAAACCGAGCTTGTCCAGCGTCTCAAGGTTGTTCTCGAAGATGGCATCCGTGTCTGGCATGGTCTCCACGGCGCGCTCCACGCTCGATTCGCGCAGCAGGTGCAGCGTCGGATACGGCGAGCGGTTGCTGTAGTTGCTGATGTCGTCGGCTTCCGTGCCCTCGAACTGGTACTGCGGGTGGAAGCTGGCGATCTGGAATTCGCCGTCCAGTTCCAGGTCTTCCACCAGCGCGTCTGCGGCACCGAGGAAGTCGTTGAAATCTAAGAAGTCCTGCAGTACCCGTGGATGGATGATCAGTGTGGTCTCGACTTCGTCCGGGTCGGCGCGCTTGAGAAACAGCAGCTCCTTGGCGAGCAGGCGCAGCAGCTCTTCGGGCGTGTCCGCGGCGCTGACCACATAACGCAGACGTCGGTTGACGTGAACGCTCTTGGCAAAGGGGCAGAGGTTCAGGCCGATGACGGCCTTGATGAGCCAGTCCTCGGTGTCCTGGCGAATGGTTTCGATTTCTTGTTCGGTCATTTTCCTTGTCCATGAAGGCCGCCGGGTGTGCCGGGCCGAGCGACAGGCCGAGCGACAGGCCGAGCGACAGACCGCTCCCAGGCCGCGCCCAGGCCGGCCCACTGGCGATGTGCTTTCGGCTCAATGCCGAAAGCGTCGCCGTGCCCTTGCTGGCCGACCGGCCGCACCCGCGTTCAGCCGGGCGCCACGGGGCGAGGGGCCAACCATTTCTCGGCCAGGCGCACCCACATGGAGCCGCCTAGCGGGATCAGTTCGTCGTTGAAGTCGTAGCTGGGGTTGTGCAGCATGCAGGGCCCCATGCCGTGGCCGCCGATGCGGTGTGAGCCGTCGCCGTTGCCGATCAGGAAATAGCAGCCGGGCTTCTCGAGCAGGTAGTAACTGAAGTCCTCGGCGCCCATGGTCGGCTCGAAGTTCAGCACGTTCTCCAGCCCTACAACCTCGCCGAGCAGGGTGCGGGCGAATTCAGTCTCCGCCGGGTGGTTGATCGTCGGCGGATAGTTGCGACTGAACTCGAAATCGACGCTCATGCCGAAGGTGGCGGCCACGCCCTCGGCCACTTCCTTCATGCGCCGCTCGATCAGGTCCAGCACTTCGAGCGTGAAGGTGCGCACCGTGCCCTCCATGACGACCGAATCGGGCACGACGTTCGTCGCCTCGCCGGCATGGATCATCGTCACGGAGATCACGCCCGCGTCGATCGGCCGCTTGTTGCGCGTGATGATCGTCTGAAAGGCCTGCACCATCTGGCAGGCTGCCGGCACGGGATCGAGACCAAGGTGCGGCATGGCACCATGCGAGCCCTTGCCATGCAGCACGATCTTGAACTCGTTGCTCGACGCGAACACGGGGCCGCTGGCCAGCGCGAACTGCCCGGCCTTCATGCCCGGCCAGTTGTGGGCGCCGAACATGGCCTCCATCGGGAACCTCTCGAACAGGCCGTCCTTGATCATCTCGCGGGCGCCGCCGCCGCCTTCCTCGGCGGGCTGGAACACGAGATAGACCGTGCCGTCGAAGTTGCGGTTCGTGGCCAGGTGCTTGGCCGCGGCCAGCAGCATGGCCGTGTGGCCGTCGTGGCCGCAGGCGTGCATCCGCCCGGCATGCCGGCTGGCGTGGGCGAAGTGGTTGTGCTCGGTCATGGGCAGCGCGTCGATGTCGGCGCGCAGCCCCACGGCCCGGGAGGAGCTGCCGTTCTTGACGATGCCGACCACGCCGGTCTTGCCCAGACCGCGGTGGACCGGGATGCCCCAGTCCGTGAGCGCCTTGGCGATCAGCTCCGCTGTGCGTTCCTCCTGGAAGCACAACTCGGGATGAGCATGGATGTCGCGGCGCAGCGCTTGAATGCTTGGCGCATCGGCCAGGATGGTGTCGATCAGCTTCATGAGAGGGCACTCCGTGAGAGGCCCGCCCGAGTTTATCGCCGGACGCGTCCGTCGCCGGTCAGCATGGTCAGCTCGACGAAGCTGGACGCTGTGTGCTTCGTCGGCGAGAAATGCAAGGGGAAGCCGCCCGGGTTGAAGTTTTGCAGGCTCTCAAGCGCCTGTACCAGGCCTTCCCGGCTGGGTCGGCCCATGCGGCGCAGGCCTTCGGTGAAGACCTTGGCGGCGAGGAAGCCCTCCATGCCGTTGTAGTCGAGCTTGTAGCCGGCACCCGCGGCATTGGCCTTGTACAGCGCTGCCTGGTATTCGGAGGCCACGCCACTGACCGTGCCGAAGGGATAGGGCATGACCTGGCTCACCACCACGCCCAGCGCGTCCTTGCCGAGCTCCTCCATCAGGGCCTCGGTGCCGACGAAGGAGACGTTGTAGAACACGCCGCCAAAGCCTGCCTTGCGCGCCGCGCGGATGAACGCCGCGCAGCTCTTGTAGGCACTGATCATCACGATGGCCTCGGGCGAGCCAGGCACCAGCTCCTTGACGGCCTTGGACACCTCCACCGAATTGCGTTCCACCGTCGAAGTCGCCTGCGGCGCAAGGCCCAGCGGCTTGAGCGCGCGCAGCACGCCGTCCAGGCCGGCCTTGCCGTAGCTGTCGTTCTGGTGGAAGACGGAGATCTTGTGCAGGCCCAGTTGCGTCAGCTGGCGCACGATCAGGGCGGTCTCCTCGTAGTAGGAAGCGCGCACGTGAAAGACCCAGCGGCTCATCGGCTCGCGCAGGGCCTCAGCGCCGGTCAGCGGCGCGAAGAGCGGGATGCGGGCCTGGTTGACCAGGGGCAGGGCGGCCAGGGTCGTGGGCGTGCCCACATAGCCGAAGAGGGCGAAGACGTCTTCCTCGATCAGGGCTTGTGTGTTGGCCTTGCAGCGTTCGGGCTCGTACCCGTCGTCCAGGGTCCTGAGCTCGATCTGCATGCCGTTCACGCCGCCGCTGGCGTTGACGACATCGAAGCACAGCTTGGCGCCGATGCGCATCTGCTGGCCGAGCTGGGCCGCAGCACCGCTGAGCGCACAGGACTGGCCCAGCACGATGCGGCGGCGTTCCTGGGCCTGCGCGGGCAGGGCGGTTGCGGCCATGGCGGCCAGCGAGGCATTGAGGACTTGGCGGCGGCGCAAACGTATCTCCGAAGGGCTAACGCGCATTTTGAGCGGAAGCGGGACAATCCAGCGCGCATTGTGCGGGCATGACAAGGCCTTGGGGGCCCAATGCAAAGCCCCGCTTGCCGTGCTGACCGCACAGCTTATGGAATAGTTCACGCATGAATCCCATGCCTACACCCGCCGGTTCGACCCCGGCGACACGCATCGTCCACGGTGCCTGCCCCCACGATTGCCCTGACACCTGCGCCCTGAAGATCACGGTGCACAACGAGCGCGTGATCAAAGTCCAGGGCCGTGCCGAGCACCCGAGCACCCATGGCGCACTGTGCACCAAGGTCTCGCGCTATGCCGAGCGCACCTACCACCCCGAGCGCGTGCTGCAACCGCTGCGGCGCACGAGTGCCAAGACCGAGCCACCGCGATTCGAGACCGTGAGCTGGGATGAGGCGCTGGCAGACATCGCCGCCCGGCTGAAGGCGATCGAGGATCCGCAGGCCATCCAACCCTACAGCTACGCCGGCACGATGGGGCAGCTCCAGGGCGAGGCGATGGCCGGGCGCTTCTTCAACCGGCTCGGCGCCTCGCTGCTTGACCGCACCATCTGCGCCAGTGCCGGCGCCGCCGCGCTGACCGCGACCTACGGCCACAAGCTCGGGATGCACCTGCGCTTTTTCGCCGAGAGCCGGCTGATCCTGATCTGGGGCAGCAACTCGATCGCCTCCAACCTGCACTTCTGGACCTACGCCAACCAGGCCAAGCGCGACGGCGCCAAGCTCATCTGCATCGATCCGCGCAAGACCGAGACGGCCGACAAGTGCCATCAGCACATCGCGCTGCTACCCGGCACCGATGGCGCGCTGGCCCTGGGCCTGATGCACGAACTGATTGCGAACGGCTGGCTCGACGAGGACTACGTCGCCCGCCACGTGGACGGTTTCGAGGAGCTCAGCGCCAAGGCTCTGCTATGGCCGCCCGAGCGCGTGGCGCAGACCTGCGGCATCACGGCCGACGAGGTTCGCGGCCTGGCGCGCGACTACGCGAGCACGGCCCCCGCCGCCATCCGGCTGAACTACGGCATGCAGCGCGTGCGTGGCGGCGGCAATGCCGTGCGCCTGATCGCCCTGCTGCCCTGTCTGACGGGCGCCTGGCGGCACCGCGCTGGCGGCCTGCTGCTCTCGGCCTCGGGCTGGTTCGCGCCCTTCAAGAACCCGCAGCTGGAGCGGCCCGAGCTGCGCCTCAAGCCCTCGCGCACGATCAATATGAGCACGATCGGCGACGACCTGCTGCGTGAGGCTTCGCCGGAGTTCGGGCCCCGGATTGAGGCACTGATCGTCTACAACAGCAACCCCGTGGCGGTGGCGCCCGAGTCGCCCAAGGTCGTGCGCGGCTTCCAGCGCGCAGACCTGTTCACGGTCGTGCTCGAGCATTTCATGACCGACACGGCCGACTTGGCCGACTACGTGCTGCCGGCCACGACCCAGCTCGAGCATCTGGACGTGCACACCGCCTATGGCCATACCGACGTGCTGATCAACCACCCCGCGGTGAAGCCCCTGGGCGAGGCCCGGCCCAACACCCAGATCTTCCGCGGGCTGGCAGCGGCCATGGGCTTCACCGAGCCGGCCTTTGCCGACACCGATGAGCAGTTGGCCCGGCAGGCCTTCACCAACGAGATCGACTTCGCCGCCCTGAGCCAGCAGGGCTGGCAAAGCCTGCCCCTGCCCGAGGCGCCGTTCGCCGAAGGCGGCTTCATCACGCCGACCGGCAAGGCCGATGCGCGTGGCGCCGACTACCTGCCCAACTACGAGAGTCGCAGCAGCAGTCCGGCGCTGGCCGCGCGTTATCCGCTGGCGATGATCTCCCCGCCGGCACGCAACTTCCTCAACTCCAGCTTCGTCAACGTCAAGAGCCTGCGCGACATCGAGGCCGAACCCATCGTCGAGATCCACGCCGAAGATGCGGCGGCACGGGGCCTCGCCGACGGCGCCGTCGTGCGTGTCTTCAACGATCGCGGCAGCTACGTCTGCAAGGCTCGCATCAGCGCGCGCGCACGGCCCGGCGTGGTCAACGGCCTGGGCGTGTGGTGGCGCAAGCTCGGCCTGGCCGGCAGCAATGTCAACGAGGTGACGCATCAGCGGCTCACCGACCTTGGCAATGCGCCGGCCTTCTACGACTGCTTGGTCGAGGTGGCTGCCGCTTGAGGAGGCTGGCGGTCCTGGTGCTGGCCCTGTGCCTTGGCGCGGGGTTGCTTGGCTGCTCGGACCTGGCCTATCTGGGCCGCCAGCTCGGCGGCCATCTGCAATTGATCCGTGCGGCCCGGCCCGTGGACGACTGGCTGTCCGATCCCGCCACTGCGCAGGCGCTGCGCCAGCGATTGGAGACGGCCCGGGCGATGCGCGAGTTCTCCGTGACCGAGCTACATCTGCCTGACAACCACAGTTACCGCAGCTATGCGGATCTAGAGCGCGAGGCCGCCGTGTGGAACGTCGTGGCCACGCCGGCACTGAGCCTGGCGCCCAAGACCTGGTGCTATCCCATCATGGGCTGCGTGGCCTATCACGGCGACTTCGAGCGAGAGCGCGCACAGGATCTCGGCGCGCAGCTCAAGGGCCAGGGCTGGGACGTGATGGTCTATCCGGTTCCCGCCTATTCGAGCCTCGGTTGGACGGCCGATCCGCTGCTCAACACCTTCATTGGCTACAACGACGCAGCCCTGGCCGGCATGATCTTTCACGAACTTGCGCATCAGGTGGCGTATGCGGCCGACGACACCGGTTTCAACGAATCCTTCGCCACCGCCGTCGAGCGTATTGGCGTGCGCATCTGGTTGGAGCGGCAGGCAACGCCGGCGCTGCTAGAGCAGTACCGTGAAACACAGCGGCGCCAGGCGCGCTTTCGTACGTTCACGGCCGGCTACCGGCAGCGCCTGCTCGCGCTGTATGCGAGCGACGAGCCGGACAAGAGCGCGGCCAAAGCCCACGTGTTTGCTGCCATGCGCGAGGACTACGCGCGGCTCAAGGCCGAAGAATGGGGCGGTTATGCCGGCTACGACCGCTGGTTCGTGGAGGCCAACAACGCGAGCTTCGCTCTGCTGGCCAGCTACAACGATCAGGTGCCGCTCTTCGAGGCGCTGTGGCAGCGCCAGGGCGGCGACTGGCCGCGTTTTTACGCGGCCGTCAAGAGGATCGCCGCGCTACCCAAGCAAGAGCGCGGCGAGGCACTCACTTCAGCGACTCGATGAGATCGATGTAGAGCTGTTGGGCCTCGTCCTGCGAGGTGCCCTTGAGCATGGCCCAGGCGTCGAACTTGGCGCGGGCCACGAAGTCAGTCATGCCGGGGCGCTCGCCTTCAGCGTCGCCCACGCTGCCTTGCTTGTACAGCGCGTAGATGCGCAGCAGGGTCATGTTGTCGGGCTTCTCGGGCAGCTGCTTGGACTCTGCCACGGCGGTGTCGAACTGTTCCTTGAGGCTCATGCCGGTCTCTCCATGGTGTTTGTAGTGATCGCTAGCTATCATACTGTGCCGACAAGGCACGCAAATGGTCTCGTGAGGCCGGCTCCATCCACGGCGAGAGCACGGCCAGCACATGGAAGGCGCCGCGGCGCAGGGCCTTGGCAGCAGCGTCGGGATCCAGGGCGCGGCGCGGGTCGCGCACCTCCTCGAAGCCCAGCCAGTAGCACAGCAGCATCACCATGATGTTCAGGGCCGTGCCGGCGGCGTGCATGTCGCCCTCCATGGTGCCGCCATGCTGCAGGCCGGCGATCAGCAGGGCCATGCTCTGCCCCTTGGCCTCGATCAGGGCCTGGAGCCGCGCCTCGATCTCGCGGCTGCCGGCCAGCAGGTCGTTGAGGTTGCGATAGAGAAAGCGCTGGCGGCCCATCTGCTCGAACAACATGTGCACGAAGAGCCAGGCGTCCTCGACGTTGCGCGCCTCGGCCGCCGTGGCCAGCAGGGGCAGCAAGCCGGCCTCGTACCGCTGCAGCAGTGCCAGGGTCAGCTCGCTCTTGCTGGCGAAGTGGTAATGCAGATTGCCAGGCGAGAGGCCCGCCTCCGCGGCCACGGCCTTGGTCGAGACATTGGGCTCGCCATGCAGGTTGTACAGGGCCAGCGCCGCCTCGAGGATGCGCTCGCGGGTGGCTAGCGTTTTCCTGGAATTCTTTGCCGGCATGGGGGCATTGTGCTTCCGTTCCTACAATGCCGCCCCATGCAAGAAGCGGCCATTTCCTTCCAGAACGTCTCCAAGACCTATCGCGGCGGTGCCGTGCGGGCGCTGGACGGCGTGTCCTTCGACATCCAGCCCGGTGAGTTCTTCGGCCTGCTCGGACCCAACGGCGCGGGCAAGACCACCTTGATCAGCATTCTGGCGGGCCTGGCGCGCGCCAGCGGCGGCCGGGTGCTTGTGCAGGGTCACGACGTGGTGGACGACTATGCGGCCGCGCGCAAGGCCTTGGGCATCGTGCCGCAGGAGCTGGTCTTCGACCCCTTCTTTTCGGTGCGCGAATCGCTGCGCATCCAGAGTGGCTACTTTGGTGTGCGCAACAACGAAGCCTGGATCGACGAGCTGCTCGAGAACCTGGGCCTGGCCGACAAGGCCAACGCCAATATGCGCCAGCTCTCCGGCGGCATGAAGCGCCGCGTGCTGGTGGCCCAGGCCCTGGTGCACCGCCCCCCTGTCATCGTGCTGGACGAGCCCACGGCAGGCGTGGACGTGGAGCTGCGCCAGACGCTCTGGCAGTTCATCGCCCGGCTCAATCGCGAAGGCCATGCCGTGCTACTGACCACGCATTACCTGGAAGAGGCCGAGGCGCTGTGCAGCCGCATCGCCATGCTCAAGCTGGGCCGCGTGGTGGCGCTGGACCGCACCTCGCAGCTGCTCTCGGGCAAGGCCTCGACCATGCTGCGCTTCAAGACCGATGCGATCCTGCCGGCCGAGCTGCAGTCGCATGCTCGCGTGACTGGCCGCATCGCCCAGATCACCGCACACGATGCGACCGAGGTGGAGTCCATCCTCGCCAAGCTGCGCGCCGCACAAGTGCCCGTCGAAGACCTGGAGATCGGCCGCGCCGACCTCGAGGATGTCTTTCTTGAAATCATGCAGGGAGCGAAGCAATGAGCGGCGCCATCAAACTCGAAGGCGCGCGGACGCTCTTCTACAAGGAAGTGCTGCGCTTTTGGAAGGTGAGCTTCCAGACCGTCGGTGCCCCCGTGCTCACGGCGGTGCTGTACCTGCTGGTCTTCGGCCACACGCTGGAGAACCACGTCAAGGTCTACGGGACGGTTGGCTACACGGCGTTCCTGATCCCCGGGCTCGTGATGATGAGCGTGCTGCAGAACGCATTTGCCAATGCCTCTTCGAGCCTCATCCAGAGCAAGATCACGGGCAATCTCGTCTTCTTGCTCGTCACGCCGTTGTCGCACTGGGCCTGGTTTGCGGCCTACGTGGGAGCGGCCATCGTGCGCGGCCTGGCCGTCGGTGCCGGCGTGGCCGTCGTGACCTTTTGGTTCTCGCCGCCGGGCCTGGACAACCTGCTGTGGGTGCTGGTCTTCGCCGTCCTGGGTTCGGGCCTGATGGGGGCGCTGGGCCTGATCGCTGGTCTTTGGGCCGAGAAGTTCGACCAGATGGCGGCCTTCCAGAACTTCATCATCATGCCCATGACCTTCCTGTCGGGCGTGTTCTATTCGGTGCAATCGCTGCCGCCTGTGTGGCTGGCCGTGAGCCACGCAAACCCCTTCTTCTACATGATCGACGGCTTCCGCCACGGCTTCTTCGGCGTGAGCGACGTGTCGCCGTGGATCAGCCTCGGGGTGGTCGGCGTGGCCTTCGTGGCGGTGTCCGGCATCGCGCTGGAGCTGCTGCGCCGCGGCTACAAGATCCGTCACTGAGGCCCTCGCCGATAATCAGGCCATGGCCGATCCCACTCCAGCAGAAGTCCAATCCTTCATCGCCGCCGGCATGCAATGCCAGAGCCTCTCGGTGGAGGGCGACGGGCGACATTTCTTCGCCACCATCGTCTCCTCCGAGTTCGAGGGCCTCTCGCGCATCAGGCGCCACCAGCGTGTGTACGCCGCTCTGGGCGATCGCATGCGCGAGCAGATCCACGCGCTGTCCATGAAGACGCTCACGCCCGCCGAGGCGGCGCAATGATCACGCTGGCGCTTTCCAAGGGCCGCATCTTCGAGGAGACCCTGCCGCTGTTGGCAGCCGCGGGCATCGAGGTGCTCGAAAATCCCGAGACCTCCCGCAAATTGATCCTCGCCACCAACCGGCCCGAAGTGCGCGTGGTGCTGGTGCGCGCCAGCGACGTGCCCACCTATGTGCAGTACGGCGGCGCCGACATCGGCGTGGCCGGTCGTGATGTGCTGATCGAGCACGGCACCGACGGGCTGTACCTGCCGCTGGACCTCAACATCGCCCGCTGCCGCATGAGCGTGGCCGTGCGCAGCGATTTCGATTACGCCGCCGCCGTGCGCCAGGGCTCGCGCATTCGCGTGGCCACCAAATACACGCAGATCGCCCGACAGCATTTCGCCGACAAGGGCGTGCACGTGGACCTGATCAAGCTGTACGGCTCCATGGAACTGGCGCCGCTGACCGGCCTTGCCGATGCCATCGTAGACCTGGTCTCCACGGGCGGCACGCTGCGCGCCAACAAGCTCGTGGAAGTCGAGCAGATCATGGACATCTCCTCGCGCCTCGTGGTCAACCAGGCTGCGCTCAAGCTCAAGCGCGAGCCGCTGCGCGCGCTGATCGACGCCTTCGCCGGAGCCGTCAAGTCATGATCGCCCTGCGCCAGCTGAACACCGCCGCTGCCGATTTCGAGGCCGAATTCCAGCGCGCGTTGCACTGGAGCGCCGAGCAGGATGCCGCCATCGAAGGCCGCGTCGCCGAGATCCTCGCCGCCGTGCGCGAGCGCGGCGACGCCGCGGTGCTCGAATTCACCCGGCGTTTCGACCATCTGAACGCGCCCGACATGGGCGCGCTGGAGCTCACGCGCGAGGAGCTCAAGGCGGCCTTCGATGCGATCACGCCGGCCCAGCGCAGCGCGCTCGAGGCGGCTGCGGCCCGGGTCCGGAGCTATCACGAGCGCCAGAAAGAGGCCTGCGGCCTGAGCTGGAGCTACCGCGACGAGGACGGCACGCTGCTCGGCCAGAAGGTCACGCCGCTCGATCGCGTGGGAATCTATGTGCCGGGCGGCAAAGCCGCGTATCCGAGCAGCGTGCTGATGAACGCCATACCCGCGCACGTTGCTGGCGTGCCCGAGATCGTCATGGTCGTGCCTACGCCGCGCGGCGAGAAGAACTTGCTCGTGCTGGCCGCGGCCTATGTGGCCGGCGTGCACCGCGCTTTCACGATCGGCGGCGCCCAGGCCGTGGCCGCGCTGGCGTACGGCACGGCCAGTGTGCCGCGCGTGGACAAGATCACCGGGCCGGGCAATGCCTACGTGGCCAGCGCCAAGAAGCATGTGTTCGGCCAGGTTGGCATCGACATGATCGCTGGCCCCAGCGAGATCCTCGTGCTGGCCGACGGCACGACGCCGCCGGAATGGGTGGCCATGGACCTGTTCAGCCAGGCCGAGCACGACGAGCTGGCGCAGAGCATTCTGCTGTGCCCCGATGCGGCCTACATCGAGGCGGTGCGCGCGGCCATCGAGCGGCTGCTGCCCGGGATGCCGCGCCAGGCCGTGATCCGCGCCTCGCTCGAAGGTCGCGGCGCGCTGATCCACACGCGCTCGATGGAAGAGGCCTGCGAGATCTCCAACCGCATTGCGCCCGAGCATCTTGAGGTGAGCAGCGCGGACCCGCATCGCTGGGAGCCGCTGCTGCGCCACGCCGGCGCCATCTTCCTCGGGGCCTACACGAGCGAATCGCTGGGCGACCACTGCGCCGGCCCCAACCACGTGCTGCCCACCTCGGGTACGGCACGCTTCTCCTCGCCACTGGGCGTCTACGACTTCCAGAAGCGTTCAAGTCTCATCGAGGTGAGCGAGGCCGGCGCGCAAAAGCTGGGGCCCATCGCCGCGGAGCTGGCTTACGGCGAGGGTCTGCAAGGCCACGCAAGGGCAGCCGAGCTGCGTCTCAAGCGCTGAGGCGCTTGGCCAGGCGCACCATCATCGTCCCGGTGAAGTCGTTCGGCCCGCGCTGATCCTCGGCAAAGCCGTGGCGCCCGTAGAGCGCGATCAGTGGCTCGTTGGTGGAGGAGGTCCAGGTCGCCGTCAGCGGCAGCTGCCGCGCGCGGAACCAGGCCTCGGCGTCCTGCAAAAACGCTGCGGCGAAGCCCTGGCGGCGAGCTTGCGGGATCACGTAGCTTGTTGAGACCAGGCCCAGGCCTAGTTCAACGCGCAAGATCGTGTGCCCGACGATGGCACCGCCTTCATCGATCCCGAGCACGACGCGAGCCTCGACGTTCGCAGCTTCAAGATGCCATCGCACCCGTGCGATGCGCCAGTCCAGGTCGTAGAGCTCCTGGCCTTCGACCTCGACGAGGGTGGCGCCCATGCGTTCGGCCACGAGGGTGATTTCCGCCTCGCTCAGCGGGTCGAGGTCGCGCAGCCTCACGTGCTTCTCTCGATCACCCGCACCACGACCTCTCGGTAGTCGGCGAAGCCCATGCGCTCGTACAGCGCCCGGGCACCCGCGTTGCCGCTCATCACATGCAAGAAAGGCGTCTCACCGCGCAGCTGCTGCCTGCGCACGAGCTTGAGCACGAGCCGCCGCGCCAGGCCCTGGCCCTGCCGGTCCGGCTCGGTGCACACGCCGCTGATCTCGCGCCAGCTGCCGACGCACATGCGCTCTCCGGCCATGGCCAGCAGGCGCTCGCCCTCGAAGAGGCCGTAGTACTCGCCCAGCTCGATGGTGCGAGGGCCGAAGGGGCCGGGCCGGGTGCGGGTGGCTAGATCCAGGGCCTGCGGCACATGCCGGGGCAGCAGCCGCAGCGCGTCGGGTGCTGCATCCTCGGCGGGCATCTCGCCGCGCCAGACCATCTTGACCATGCGGCTTTCGAGCTCGACGCGCCAGCCCGGCGGTGCCGCGCCGCTCCACTGCTCGCAGTAGAAGGACTCGCCGGGTGCGCAGCAGCGCGAGAGTGCGTCGAAGTCGGGCCGCTCGGGATTTTCGAAGCCGACGATGGGCGAGAAGCCGGCGGCAAAGCGGCGCACGGCCCCCTGGCCCTCGGCGAAGCGCGCGTGCGGCCCCGTGAGGGTGTTCCACGTGATGTTGTCGAGCAGGCTGAGCGATGGGGACATGCCGGCACTTTAAAGCCAGCGCCGTACACGGCCCGCGTAGTTCGTCCAGCCCTGCCCATGTCGGCGCGCCAGCCAGGGCTCTTCGCCGATCACCACGCGCAGGTGAAAGCCCAGGGCCACGCAGCCGGCATAGGCAAGCAGCGGCGCCGACTCGAAAGCCCAGGCCCAACCGATGAGGATCAGCAGCACGCAGACGTACATCGGGTTGCGTGACACGCGGTACAGCCCCGTCACGACCAGCGTCTCGGGCGGGGACCAGGGCGCCAGCGTTCCGTGCCCACGGCGATAGAACTCGATCACGCAAGCGAGCAGGCCGGTGGCGCCGATCCCCAGCGGAACCAGGCCCCAAGGCTGCAACATCGACGCCCCCTGGCTCGCCAGCCACGTCACCGGCAGCGCGAAAGCCACCATGCCGGGCAGCAGCAAGAAGGCAAGCAGGGCGCGCAGCAGCATGGGCGGATTCTGGGCTTGCCACGCGCCCGTGTCTTGACACGAACTTCGTGTAACACGAAAATAGTGCAACACGAAGTTCGTGTCATATGTCGATTGAGGCAGGACGCCGATGAAGAACGTCACCGTCACCATGGAAGATGCCGTCGCCGACTGGGCGCGGATGGAGGCCGCCCGGCGCAACACCAGCGTCTCGCGGCTCGTCGGCGAACTGCTTGCCGAGAAGATGCGGCATGACGATGCCTATGAGCGCGCCATGCGCGAGGCGTTGGAGTTCAAGAGTTGGGGCACTTCGAGCGGCCCGTATCTCAGGCGCGACGAGATCTACACCCGCGGCAAGCAATGAGCGCCCTGGCCTTCATCGACACCAACGTCTTGCTCTACTGTTTCGACGAGCGTGAACCGGACAAGCGCGAGCGCGCCCAGGCCTGGATGCGGGTCTGCTGGCAGCGCTACTGCGGGCGCACCAGCATCCAGGTCTTGAACGAGTTCTACTTCAATGCGCGCAAGAAGTTCCCCACTGCGCTCTCGGCTGGCGATGCGCGTTCGGAGATCCGCCGTTATCAGCATTGGAAGCCCTGGGCCATTGACCACGCGACGATGGAAACCGCCTGGGCCATCGAGAGCCGCCAGGGCTTCAGCTACTGGGATGCCCTGATCCTGGCAGCCGCTCAGCAGCAGGGCTGCAGCTTCCTCGTCAGCGAGGACATGCAACATGGCCAGCAGGTCGACTCCGTGCGCATCGTCAATCCCTTCCTGGTCGGCCCCGAGGTGCTCGATGAACCCCAGTTCTGATCTGCGCAGCCGCCTGCGGCGCTTCTTGCGTGCCGATGTACAGGGCATGCACGCCTACGCCGTGCAGGACAGCCGCGGTCTCGTCAAGCTCGACGCGATGGAGAACCCGTACACGCTACCGGCCTCACTGCAGGCCGAGCTCGGCCGGCGGCTCGGCGAAGCGGCGATCAACCGCTATCCGGCCCAACGCGCCGAGGATTTGCGCCAAGCGCTGGCCCGGCATGTCGGTCTACCCGCAGGCTGCGAGCTGATGCTGGGCAACGGCTCCGACGAACTGATCAGCCTGCTGACCCTGGCCGCTGACCTGCCGGGCAACCGCGTGCTCGCGCCCGTGCCGGGCTTCGTCATGTACGAGATGAGCGCCAAGCTGCAGGGCCTTGCCTTCGTCGGCGTGCCGTTGACCGAAGACTTCGAGCTCGACGCCAAGGCCATGCTGGCGGCCATCGAAGCGCATCAACCGGCCCTGATCTGGCTCGCCTACCCGAACAATCCGACTGCCAATCTCTGGGACGAGGCGACGATCCGCGCGATCGTCGAGGCCGCGCCGGGGCTCGTCGTCATGGACGAGGCTTATCAGCCCTTCGCGGCGCGCGACTCGATGGCCTTGCTCGAGCGCTTTGACCATGTGCTCGTCATGCGCACGCTCTCCAAGTTCGGCCTGGCCGGCGTTCGGATCGGCTACTTGATGGGCCGCGCGGGCGTGATCGCCGAGATCGACAAGCTGCGCCCGCCCTACAACATCAGCGTGCTCAATGCCGAGGCCGGCTTGTTCGCGCTCGAACATGCGGCCGTGTACGCCGCCCAGGCCGCGGCCATTCGCACGGAACGCGAGCGGGTGCGGTCCGAGCTCATGCAGTTGTCCGCGGTGCAGGCCTTCAAGAGCGAGGCCAACATGATCCTCGTGCGCGTGCCCGACGCGGCTCGCTGCTTCGCCGGCATGAAGGCGCGCGGCGTGCTGGTCAAGAGCGTCGCCGGCCTGCACCCGCTGCTTGCCAACTGCCTGCGCCTCACCATTGGCACGCCGGACGAGAATCAGGCCATGTTGAAGGCCTTCAAGGAATCGCTATGACTGATCGCATTGCGCAAGTGACTCGCAACACCAAGGAAACCCAGATCACGGTGCGCGTCAACCTCGACGGCACAGGTCAGTCCCGGCTGGATACCGGCATCGGTTTCTTCGACCACATGCTGGACCAGATCGCGCGCCATGGTCTGATCGACCTGGACATCAGCGCCAAGGGCGACTTGCACATCGACGGCCACCACACGGTGGAAGACGTCGGCATCACCTTGGGGTTGGCCGTGGCCAAGGCGGTCGGCGATAAGACCGGCCTCACGCGCTACGGCCACAGCTATGTGCCGCTGGATGAAGCGCTGTCGCGCGTGGTGGTCGACTTCTCCGGCCGGCCGGGCCTGGAGATGGACGTCAAGTTCACGGCCGGCAGCGTCGGCGCTTTCGACACCCAGCTGACTTACGAGTTCTTTCAGGGCTTCGTCAACCACGCGCTCGTCACACTGCACGTGGACAACCTCAAGGGCCACAACGCCCACCACCAGGCCGAGACCATGTTCAAGGCGTTCGGCCGCGCGCTACGCATGGCGATGACGCTGGATCCGCGTTCTGCGGGTCAGATACCTTCTACGAAGGGCAGCCTGTGACACGGACCATCGCCGTTGTCGATTACGGCATGGGCAATCTGCGTTCGGTCTCGCAGGCTGTGATGGCCGTGGCCGAAGGCACGCCGCTGAACGTGGTCGTGACGTCGCGCCCCGAGGAGGTGCGTGCTGCGGAGCGCGTCGTGCTGCCGGGCCAGGGCGCGATGCGCGATTGCATGCGTGAGCTGGCCGATTCCGGCCTGCAGCAGGCCGTGCTCGAAGCCGCTGCCGGCAAGCCGCTCATGGGCGTTTGTGTGGGCATGCAGATGCTGCTCGACCACAGCGAGGAGCAGGACACGCCGGGCCTGGGCCTGATTGCGGGCCGCGTGAAGCGCTTCCAGCTCGAAGGCCGGCTGCAGCCGGACGGTAGCCGGTTCAAGGTGCCGCAGATGGGCTGGAACCGCGTGCGCCAGACTCTGGTGCACCCGATGTGGGCAGGCGTTCCCGACGATAGCTGGTACTACTTCGTGCACAGCTACTATGCCGATCCGTCGGACGCGCGCCACAGCGCGGGCGAGAGCGATTACGGCGGACGCTTTACCTGTGCGGTCGCGCGGGATAACATTTTTGCCACGCAATTCCATCCCGAGAAAAGTGCCGCGCTGGGTCTCGCCCTCTACCGCAATTTCCTGTCCTGGAAGCCATAGAGCACTTCTCTCCACTCATTCCCACTCGATGCTTCGGCCATGCTGCTGATCCCTGCCATTGACCTCAAGGATGGTCACTGTGTTCGCCTCAAACAAGGCGAGATGAACGACTCCACTGTGTTCGGCGAAGACCCCGCAGCGATGGCCCGCCGCTGGGTCAACGCCGGCGCGCGGCGCCTGCACCTGGTGGACCTGAACGGTGCCTTCGCCGGCAAGCCGGTCAACGAGGCCGCGATCAAGGCCATCATCCGCGAGGTCGGCGACGAGATCCCCGTGCAACTCGGAGGTGGCATTCGCGACCTCGACACCATTGAACGCTTTCTCGACGATGGCCTCAGCTACATCATCATCGGCACGGCCGCAGTGAAGAGTCCGGGCTTTCTGAAGGACGCCTGCAGCGCCTTCGGTGGCCACATCATCGTGGGCCTGGACGCCAAGGACGGCAAGGTCGCCACCGACGGCTGGAGCAAGCTCACGGGCCACGAGGTGATCGACCTTGCCAAAAAGTTCGAGGACTACGGTATCGAGGGTGTGATCTACACCGACATCGGTCGCGACGGCATGCTCAGCGGCATCAACGTCGATGCCACGGTGAGGCTCGCCCAGGCATTGACCATCCCCGTGATCGCCTCGGGCGGCCTGTCAAACATTGCTGATATCGAGGCCCTGTGCGCCGTCGAGCGCGAGGGCGTCGAAGGCGTCATTTGCGGCCGGGCGATCTACACGGGTGACCTGGACTTCGCCGCCGCGCAGGCGCGCGCTGACGAGCTGGGCGAGGAGCTCGGCACCTGAACGAGACGAGCCCCGTCTTCCCTTTTCGCAGTCCCATGTTGGCCAAACGCATCATTCCCTGCCTCGACGTGACCGGCGGCCGCGTCGTCAAAGGCATCAATTTCACCGAACTGCGCGACGCGGGCGACCCGGTCGAGATCGCCGCGCGCTACAACGAGCAGGGTGCCGACGAACTGACCTTCCTCGACATCACCGCCACCAGCGACGGCCGCGACCTCATCCTGCCCATCATCGAGGCCGTGGCCTCGCAGGTCTTCATCCCGCTGACGGTCGGCGGCGGCGTGCGCGAAGTGGCCGACGTGCGACGCCTGCTCAACGCCGGCGCCGACAAGGTCAGCTTCAACTCGGCGGCCGTGGCCAATCCCGAGGTGATCCGCGCCTCCTCCGAGAAATACGGAGCGCAGTGCATCGTCGTGGCCATCGATGCCAAGCGCCGCGCGGCCGACGATTCGCGTGGTCCCGGCTGGGATGTCTACACCCATGGCGGCCGCAGGAACGTGGGCCTGGATGCCGTGCGCTGGGCCCAGCAGATGGCCGAGTTCGGTGCGGGCGAAATCTTGCTGACCAGCATGGACCGCGATGGCACGAAGAGCGGCTTCGACCTGGCGCTGACGCGCGCCGTCAGCGACGCAGTCAGCGTGCCCGTGATCGCCTCGGGCGGCGTGGGCTCGCTGCAAGACCTCGCCGATGGCGTGCAGATCGGCGGTGCCGATGCCGTGCTGGCCGCGAGCATCTTCCATTACGGCGAGCACACGGTCGCCGAGGCCAAGGCCTTGATGGCTGCCCGCGGCATTCCCGTCCGCCAGTGAACGAGGTCCGGATCATTGGCGGGCAATGGAAGCGCTCCAAGCTTCCGGTCGCCGACAAACCCGGCTTGCGCCCCACGCCCGACCGCGTGCGCGAGACTCTGTTCAACTGGCTGGGCCAAGATCTCGGCGGCTGGCGCGTACTGGATGCCTTCGCGGGCAGCGGCGGCCTCGGCTTCGAGGCCGGCTCGCGCGGCGCCGCCGAGGTGCGCATGCTCGAACGCGACGCCCAGCTGGCGCGCAGCCTTCAGCAGAGCAAGGCGCGGCTCAAGGCCGAAGCCTTGCAGATCGAATGCACGGACGCTTTGGCCTGGATGGCGCGCTGCGAGCCGGCCCGCTTCGAACTCGTGCTTCTGGATCCACCCTTCGGCGCCGAGCTGTTCAATGCTGCGCTCGCCGCCGCCGTGCGCTTGGTCGTGCCGCAGGGGCTGATCTACCTCGAAGCCGACCGTGAGGTCGCTGCGCCCGAAGGACTCGAACCCTGGCGCTCGGGCAAGGCCGGGGCCGTGCACTACGGGCTTTTCCGCCGGCTGGGATAATTGCGGCGATGCACACCGCGATCTACCCCGGCACGTTCGACCCCATCACCCTGGGCCACGAGGATCTCGTGCGCCGCGCCAGCGGGCTTTTCGGCCGGCTCGTGCTGGCCGTGGCGGCCGGCCACCACAAGAAGACCATGTTCACGCTCGACGAACGCCTGGACATGGCGCAGGCGCTCACGCGGGGTTATGGCAATGTCGAGGTCATGGCCTTCAGCGGCTTGCTGCGGGATTTCGTGGTCGCCAACGGCGGCAAGGTCGTCGTGCGCGGCTTGCGTGCGGTGTCGGACTTCGAGTACGAATTCCAAATGGCGGGCATGAACCGCAAACTCATGCCGGATGTGGAAACGGTCTTTCTCGCGCCCTCGGACCAGTACCAGTTCGTCTCCAGTACCTTTGTGCGCGAAATCGCCACCCTGGGCGGCGACGTGTCGCAGTTTGTTTCGCAGCCGGTGCTTGCGCGCCTGCGCGAGAAGCTGCAAGCCATGGGGAGCTGATCATGGCGCTGATGATCACGGACGAATGCATCAACTGCGATGTCTGCGAGCCCGAGTGCCCCAACAAGGCCATCTCCATGGGTGCGGAGTTCTACGAGATCGATCCGCACAAGTGCACGGAGTGCGTGGGACATTTCGACGAGCCCCAGTGCGTCATGCTCTGTCCGGTGGCTTGCATCCCGGTGAATCCGGCGCATGTCGAGAGCCGCGAGACGCTACTGGAGAAATACCGTCGCCTCACCGCAGCGGCAGCTCCAGCAAAAAGCTGAGGCCCGTCCCGCCGTTGTCCTCCAGGGCGATGTGACCGCCCATCTGGCGGCTCGCGGTCTCGGCAATGTGCAGGCCCAGGCCCGAGCCGCCTTTCTCGCGCCCCGTGGTGAACAGGGGCTCGAACAGGCGCTCGCGCACCTCGAGGGTGGCGCCGCGGCCGTTGTCGGCGTGGCGCAGGAAGATCTTGCCCTCATCCACCCAGAGCTTGATCACGATGCGCCGATCCTCCACGCCTTCGAACGCGTGGGCGACAGAATTCATCAAAAGGTTGGACACGATCTGCGAGAACAGCCCCCCGGACGCGCGGGCATCGAGCCGTTCGGGCGCGTCAATCTCGACGTTGACGCGCGCAGCGCGCAGCGGCGGGTGGTGTACGCGAACGATGCGGCGCAAGTAGTCGGCCAGGTCCAACTGCATTTCGAGCTCGCTGGCCTGGTCCACCGCCAGGGTCTTGAAGCTGGCGATCAACTCCGCCGCGCGTGCGAGGTTGTCGCTCACGAGATTGCAGGCCGCCGTCATCTGAGCGGCGAGCGAGAGCAGCTCGCCGCGGCTGACCTTCTCGCTGCCGAGCTTTCGGGTCAGCGCCATCGCGTTCTCGCTGGCGCCGGAGGCCGCCGTGACGGCGATGCCGATCGGCGTGCTGATGTCGTGCGAGAGACCCGGCGTCAGCGCACCGAGGGCGGCGAGCTTCTCCTGCTCGATCAGGCGATGCGTGGCCTGGCTCAGGGCAGCACGGCAATCGATCAGCTCGCGCTCGAGGTCCGCTCCGCGCTCGAGTTCCGCTCCGCGTTCAGGCATCGGGATGACGCTCATAGATGCTCTTCACGGCGTCGAGGTTTTGCATCAGCAGCGTGACCAGATCCGGGTCGAACTGCCGGCCCGATTGCTCGCGGATATAGGACAGCGCCTCCTCGAACTGCCAGGGCGCCTTGTAGCAGCGGTGGCTCACCAGGGCATCGAGCACATCGGCCAGGGCCACGATGCGGCCGGCGATGTGGATCTGCGCGCCGGCCAGGCCACGCGGATAGCCCTGGCCGTCCCAGCGCTCGTGATGCTCGTGCGCAATGATCGCGCCGAGCTTGAGGATGCGCTTCTCGCTTTTGTTCAGCAACTCGAAGCCCACGCGGGCGTGGGTCTGCATGATGGCCCATTCCTCGGCGTCATGCTTGCCGGGCTTGTTGAGCACATGGTCGGGAATCGCGATCTTGCCCACATCGTGCAGCGGCGCGGCCTGCAGCATGAACTCCACCTCGCCCGGCGGCAGTCCGCTCTTCTCGGCCAGCAGGGCCGAGAGCTCGCCGACACGGCGCACGTGGGCGCCGGTTTCCTTGGAGCGGCGCTCCACGGCCTCGCCGATGATGTAGACGGTCGAGCGCTGCGTCTCCTGAATCTCCTCGCGCAGCAGCAGGCTTTCGTAGGTGATGGAGACGTTGGCGCAGAAGATCTCGAGCAGCTCGCGCGCCGAGGCGTCTACGGGCTCGGAGAAGCTCATGTAGAGCAGGCTCTCGTTGCCCGTGCTCGAGCGGTAGTAGCCGACGAAGCGGTGCTCCTCGAACACGTTGCCCTGCGTGTCCAGCGCGTGATCGATGGCCTCGCGCACCTCCTTGGGCAGCTGCGCCAGATCCTCGTCAACGAGCAGGGCCGAGTATTCGGCCGTCGCAGCCAGCACCTTGAGCCGGCCTTCCACATGCGAGGCCGCATAGGCCGCGATGCGGCTCGCGCACAGGCCCTGGGCCTCCAGGCCCAGCAGCCGCGCCACCTGCTCCAGCACGCTGGAGGCGAAGCGGCGCAGATTCTGCGAGTCGTAGACCTTGGTGATGGCGTCGATCGAGCGGCGAAGCGCCTGGCGCGACTGATCGATGATCATGATGTCGCGGTAGGAACGCAGGGCCGAGTAGAAGACCGTGATCAGCTTGCGCTTCGTGAGCTCGGTTTTTTCCTTGTAGTCGTTGATGTCATAGGTCTTGATCACGTGCTCCTCGGGCGCCTGGCCTGGCTGGCCCGTGCGCAGCACGATGCGCGTGTGCGTGTTGCCCAGGTCCTCGCGGATGTACTTGGCGAGGTCGAGGCCGGCGTGCTCGTGCTCCATCACCACGTCGAGCAGGATCAGGGCCACGTCCTGGCGTTCCTTGAGGATCTCGCGGGCTTCGGCGGCGCTGTAAGCGTCCAGGAAAAGCAGGCGGCGGCCGGAGAACTCGAAATCCGACATGACGAGCTGCGTGACCTGGTGCACGGCGACGTCGTCGTCCACGATCATCACCACCCATGGGTCCAGCGTCCGCATCCGTGCGGGAGGCGCTCCGGCATCGCCAGGGACTTCGTCCTCGAAGAGCAGATCCGTCATCTTGTAAGGCTCGGCTGAGTCGGTTCGTCTCAAGCCTAACGCCGAATTCAGGCGGCAATCAAGGCCTGCAAGTCATATGCAGAAAAATGTTTTCCGATGTAACGGGCCAGGCCGTCGAACACCTCTTCGAGCGAGGGGCCTGCGCGGCCGAACAGGGCTTGTAGGACAGCAGGATTCTCGAAGAGTCCGTGCGCGTACAGGCCTAGCACCGCGCCACGCTGCCAGCCGATCGCCAGACCTTCATCACCGCGCAGCGCCAGCGGGGCCTCGTCCATCTGCGGATGGACCTGGCTGCGGCCCTGCCGGATCTCGTAGACGTCAAGCGCCAGGCATCCCAAGGCGGCCCAGGGCGCCGCCAGCGGCTCCATGCGCAGGCGCGAGCGCCGCAGCAGCTTTTCGCGCTCGAACTGCGTGACCAGTGGCAGCAGTCCCAGGCCGGGGGCGTTGCCGTCCAGGCCGTGGGGGTCGATCAGGGCCTCGCCGAGCATCTGCAGGCCGCCGCAGATGCCCAGCAAGCGTTTGCCGGCCGCCGCGTGACGGGCGATGGGCGCATCGAGCCCCTGGGCGCGCAGCCAGGCCAGGTCGGCTGCGACCGACTTGGAGCCGGGCAGGATGATCCAGTCGGCTGCCTCCAGCTCGGCCGCCGTGCGGGCCCAGCCCAGCCGTGCGCCTGGCATATTGCGCAGGGGCTGAAATTCATCGAGGTTGGAGATGCGCGGATAGGCGACGACGGCGATGTTCACGCCCGCGCCTCGCGCCGAATCGGTCAAGACACCATCCTCTTCGGGCAGGCCGTGGCCGAGCCACATCGGCAACACGGCCAGCGTGGGAACGCCGGTCAGCGCCTGCAACTGCTCGGGGCCCGGCGAGAGCAGGGCCGCGTCGCCGCGGAAGCGGTTGAGCACAAAGCCGCGCATCAGCGCGCGATCCTCGGGGGGCAACAGGGCATGGGTGCCGTAGAGGTGCGCGAAGGCGCCGCCGCGGTCGATGTCCGTCACGAGCAGGCACGCAGCATTGACCTCTCGGGCCACGCGCATGTTCACGTAGTCCGAGGCTTGCAGATTGATCTCCGCGGGCGAGCCTGCGCCTTCGATCACGACGAGATCGTTCTCCTGCATCAGCTCGCGCAGGGCAGCGCGCGCGACGGGCCAGAGCTTCTCGCTGCGCTCGCGCCAGGGCATGGCGGAGAGCGCGGTATCGACTTCGCCCATCACGACGACCTGGCTCTGCGTGTCCGCCTCGGGCTTGAGCAGCACGGGGTTCATGCGCACCTCGGGTACGCGGCCGGCGGCCAGGGCCTGGAAGTACTGGGCGCTGCCGATCTCGCCGGCGCGACCATTCAGCCCCTGCACCACGCGCGCGTTGTTGCTCATGTTCTGCGCCTTGAACGGCGCCACCTTCAGGCCTTGCTGCGCGTACCAGCGGCAAAGCGCGGTTGCGAGCCAACTCTTGCCGGCGCCGCTCGTGGTGCCAAGGACCATGAGCGCTTTCGCGGTCATGTCAACAGCGCGACCCAGCGCCCCTCAACCTCCACGAAACGCAGGCGCCCGCCGAAGACCGCCTTCAGCGCAGCATGTGTGGCGGGGTCGCTGCTACCACCTTCATGCGCGACGCGGCCTTGGCTCATCACCACGAGATGATCGGCCTGCAAGGCCATGTTCAGCTCGTGCAGCACGCTGACCACGCCGCGTCCGGCCGCGCAGAGCTCGCGCACCAGAGCGAGCCAGTCGGCCTGGTGGGGCGGGTCGAGGTGGGCCAGCGGTTCGTCCATTAGCATCAACGGCGCCTCGGTGGCCAGCAGCCGCGCAAGCAGCACGCGCTGGCGCTCGCCGCCGGAGAGCCGTGCCAGCACGCGCTCACGCCACGACGTGCACTGCGTCTGGGCCATGGCCTTCGTCACGGCCTGCTCGTCACTGCTGTCAGGTGGAGCCAGCCAGCCACGGTGTGGCAACCGGCCCAGCATCACGACGTCAGCGGCGAGCAGGCCTTCACCGCCGCGTTCGTCCTGCCCCAGCCAGGCCAGTTCGCGCGCACGCGCCTTGGCGGGCCATTCGGTCAGCGGCCTGCCGCCCAAGCGCACCTCACCGTCGATCGGGATGAGGCCCGCCATCGCGCGCAGCAGCGTTGACTTGCCCGCTCCATTGGGGCCGACGACAGCCGTCCAGCGGCCGGGTTGGATCTCCAGCGCGATGCGCCCGAGCACCGGCCGGCCCTGCAGCTTCACGCTCTCGATGCTTGCGCTCAGGGAGCTCACGGCGACCTCCGCTGCATCAGCACGAGCAGATAGCACCCGCCCAGCAAGGCCGTGACGATGCCCACAGGCAGCTCTTGCGGCGCGATCAGCGCGCGCGACAGCACGTCGGCGCCCAACAAGAGGGCGCCGCCCACCAGTGCGGAGAGCAGCAACAGCCGGCCGTGCGTGGTCGGTGCCAGGCTGCGCACGAGGTGTGGCGCCACCAGGCCCACGAAGGCGATCATGCCGGCCTGCGCCACCGAGGCTGCGGTGGCGAGCGCGAAGGCGCCAACGAGCAGGGCGCGCAGCAGCGGCAGGTTCAGGCCGAGCGAGCGCGCCGTCGCATCGCCAAGGCTCAGCGCGTCCAGCGCGCGCGAGGCCGCCAAGGCCGTGGCCAAGCTCAGGGCCAGCGCGCAACCCAGCAGAGCCACGCTGCGCCAGCCCAGCAGATTGGTGTTGCCGAGCATGAAGGCCGTCATGGTGCGCATCACCTCGGGCGACAGCGTCATCAGCGTCTGCGTGACCGCCGTGAGCACCACTCCGACCACGATGCCTGCCAGCAGCAGGCGCAGGCTCTGCTCAGCGCCGCGCGCCAGGGCCAGGGTGGCGAGTACGCCCGCTAGCGTGCCGATGAAGGCGGCACCGGTCAGTCCCAGCGCCTGCAGCCATCCGGGTGCAATGCCGATGAAGGACAGCGTCATCGCCACGCCCAGGCTCGCGCCCGAGGCGCTGCCCAGCAGATAGGGATCGGCCAAGGGATTGCGGAACAAGCCCTGCGCGATCGCGCCGGCCAGGCCGAGCAGGGCGCCCACCAGCCAGGCACCTGCTGAGCGCGGCAGCCGGATGTCCCAGAGGATGGTGGAGGGCAGGTCCAGAGAGAAGCCCGTGGACCCTGTGGCTGCCCCGAGCAGCAGCAGCAGGGCGCTGCCCGGCAGCAGCACCGCGAGCAGGGTCCGTGGCTTCATCGGCTCTTCAGGGTGAGGCAGTCGGCCATCAATTGCGCGGCCTTGGGCATGCGCGGGCCGGGGCGGGCCAGCACGTCGCCCTGCTCGGGAGTGAAGAGGCAGATGTTGCCGCGCTTGATCGCCTCGATGTGGTTCCAGCCGGGGCGCTGTGCCAGGCCTACGGACTCGCGCTCGCTGATCAGGATGACGCGCGGATCGGCGCGCACGACGAACTCGGGGCTGATCTTGGGGAAGGGCCCCATCGTGGCCGGGATGATGTTGCGCGCCCCGAGCCGGTCGAGCAGTTCGCCCATGTAGGATGTTGGCCCGGCCGCATACGGTCCCGAGGCGATCTCGTAGTAGACGGTGACGCCGGTGGCGCGCGCGGGCATGCTCTGCGCCGCCGCAGCCACCCCCTTCTCGAGATCGTCCCATAGCTTGCCGGCGTTCGGCAGGTCCAGGAGTTCGCCGAGCTTGAGCAGCACGCGGCGCACATCTGTGTAGCTCTTGGCGTCCATCGTGAAGACCGGGATGCCTAATGCGCCAAGCCGTTCGGCCACGCGCGAGGAGGGCGCCGCCAGCACCACGTCGGGCTTGAGCGCGACGACGGCCTCCACGTTCACGTCGTCCAGGCCGCCCAGGCTGGGCAGTGTCTTCACGCTCGCCGGAAAGTTGGAGTAGCGGTCAACGCCCACGAGCCGCTTGCAGGCACCGAGCGCGCAGACCGACTCGGTCAGCGAAGGCAGGAGGCTCACCACCCGCTGCGGCGCGCGACCGTCGTAGCTGCGGCCGGCGTCGTCTTTCACGCTAACGGCGTGCGCGCCCAGCGTGGACAGTGCGAGGAGCAGGGGCAGGAGCTTGTTCATTACTTCAGAGCGTAGCGCAGGCCCACGTAGTACAGCCGCGGGGTTGTTGCGTAGCCATAGGCCAGGGTGTGGTCCTTGTCGAAGGCGTTGTCCAGCTTGAGCTGCAGCTTCCACTCGGCGCTCAGGGCGTAGGCCGCGTCTATGTTGAGCAGCGTGTAACCGCCCAGCGAGCGGGTGTTGCCGGCGTCGTCAAAGCGCTGCCCGTTGAACTGCGCGTTGGCGCCCAGCGTCCAGCCAGCGAGCACCGTGTCCACGCGCAGATGGCCGTATTGGCGGGCGCGGCGGGCCAGGCGCGAGTCGGTGGCGAGGTTGGCCGGGTTCTGCAGGTTCAGGCTGCCCGAGAGATTGAGGCCGCCCAGCTGTGCGTTGCCATCCAGGCTCAGGCCTTCGAGCCGCGCGCGGTCCACGTTGACGTAGCAGCCGTAGGGGCTCTTGCAGGTGCCGGCCGCGCCGAAGGCGATCAGGTCGCTGACGTCGTTGCGATAGACGGTGGCCGCAAAGCCGGCGGTGTCGCCGTCCCAGCGCAGGCCGATCTCCTTGTTGTGGCCGCGCTCGGGCTCCAGGGCCGCCACACCGGGCTTGCTCAGGTCAGGCCCATAGGTGCTGCCCCGCTGGTACAGAGTGGGTGCGCGGAAGGCATTGCCCACGGAAGCGTAGGCGCGCCATCCGTCCGCCAGGCTGTACCCCGTGGCCAGCGTGCCCGTGTTAACGCCACCGTACTGGCTGTCGCTGTCGTGCCGGCCATGGGCCTGCAGATCGAAAGCGCCTTGCTTGAAGAGCCACCCCAGCGCGGCCGCGTTGTTGGCGCGGTTGTCCTGGCCGCCGGGCAGGTCGGTGTTTTCCAGGCGGTCCTCGCGGCGCTCGAGCTGGAAGTTCAGCTGGTTCGCGCCATCCACGCGCCAGTTGCCGAGCAGAGCCACATTGCGCAGACGGGTCTCGGCCAGATAGGGATACGGGTAGGGATTATTGAAGGACTCGGTGGCGTAACGGTCGCTGCTCTGGCCGACGCTCAGCTCGGTGTGCAAGGCCGGGCTCCAGTTCGCGCTCCAGGCCAGTCGCGCCACGCGGTTGTCCTGGATGGCGTGGTCGTCAGCCTGCGGGGTGTAGGCGCTGGCGTCATATTGCGTGTTGGCGTGGCTGGTGAGGCCCACGAATTCGAGGCGATGGCCAGGGGCCAGTTGGCCGCCCACGCGCAGGCTTGCATTGCCCGTGCGCCAGCCGTCCCGGTCGGGGATGTAGCTGTAGATGTTGGCGGGCGTGGTCGCGTTGAAGCCCTTGCTGTGCTCGCCGGACGCAGAGAGCGCGTAGTCGAAAGCAGCGTCGCCGCCGCTGATCAGCCCGTCGGCTTTGAAGCTGCCGAGGTTGCCGGCGGCCATGCCGAGCTCGACGATGGGCTTGGCGCCTGCCTTGCGGGTGAAGATCTGCACCACGCCGCCGACGGCATCGGAGCCGTAGACGGCGCTGGCTGGGCCCTTGAGGACTTCCACGCGCTCGATCTGAGCCAGCGGCATGGCCTGCCAGCTCGCACCATTGCTGGCCTGGGAGTCGACGCGCACGCCGTCCACGAGCACGACGGTATGCCGCGAGTCGGCACCACGCAGGAAGAGTGAGGTCGTGGCTGTGGGGCCGCCGGTCTGGCTCAGCTCGGCGCAGCCATTGGCCACGAGCAGATCGGCGATGGAGCCGGTGAACTGGCGCTCGATCTGCGCACGGTCGAAGACCGTCACGTCTGCCAGCACGTCACCAAGGCGCTCGGGTGCACGGTTGGCGGTGACGATGACCTGGTCGAGACGGTTGATCTGGGCGAAGGAGGAGAGAGGCGCCAGGATTGCGAGAGGCGCAAGAAGGCCGACAGTGCGGCAGAGGGTGGTTTTCATAGAGAAAGGAACGACAGGTGTTGCCGCCACTGGCTTCCCCGGCCTGCGGCTGCGACATGGAGCGCGCTGGCGCGCTCCGCTTTGTTGGCCGGTATCCGGGCTGATGAACTTCCAGCGGATTCCTTCCCAGCCGAGGGCCAGTGGATTGCGATCCGCTCGCGAGACTGCAAGCCTCGTTCACTTACCGTTGCGGGGACAGCTCAGGTTCGATCGGCCTCGTGGAGGCGGCACGTCCTGATTCCCGTTTAACTGCACCGCTCTCGATGAGCGGCACGAGCACCAACAGGGCGGGATTCTATCGAGGGGCGGAGGCAGCCGGCGGTGGATGCGCACGCTGAGGCTTGACGGCTCGTGCCTTGCTTGGCTGCGGTCGGCGTGCCGAAGCACACCTGGCTCGGTGCCCCGGCGGGTGCTTCGGCGCAAGGTGATTCACGCAGATCGCGACCGTCGCCCGGCGTTCTTCCGGGACTTGTGCCATGCCTACGCTGCCGCTGAGACCGAGAGTTGGCAAGATCAGCGGCAGCAGCTACTTCATGGCAGTGGTTCCGGCAGCGGAGCGGGCTTGGGCGGCTTGGGCGGCTTGGGGCGCGGCGGCTTGGCGTGGATCTTGACCAGAGCTTTGTCCATCTGCCCGGTGAGCATCAGCGGTACGGCGTCCATGGACTTCTGGATGCAGTCCTCGACGAGCTGGCGCTCGGCGACAGGCGGGCGACGCAGCACATACCCTGAGACTTCGTTCTTGTCGCCCGGGTGGCCAATGCCCAGCCGCAAGCGCCAGAAGTTGGCACTGCCCAACTGGGCCTGCATGTCCTTCAGACCGTTGTGGCCGCCGTTGCCGCCGCCCTGCTTGAACTTCATCTGGCCGGGTTCGATGTCGAGCTCGTCGTGGACGGCGAGGATCTCCTCGGGCGCGATCTTGAAGAAGCGTGCCAGGGCCGCGACCGACTTGCCGCTGAGGTTCATATAGGTCATGGGCTGGAGCAGCCAGATCGGGCCGCTGGCGCCCGGCGCGTTGTTCACGCGGGCAACGAGGCCGAAATAGCTGCTCTCCGGGCGCAGCTGCGCCCCCAGCCCGCGCGCGAGCGCGTCCACCCACCAGAAACCGGCGTTGTGGCGTGTCTGCTCATATTCAGGGCCCGGATTGCCGAGGCCGACGAAAAGACGAATCATGGGCTGATTATCGTGGGCGGGCCAACGGTTTCCCTCGCCAGCATCGTCTGCATAGACCATCGCAAGCTGCCGGCTCCGCAGGGTGTGGGCTCCCCTCTTTGTATGCCAGCAGACCCGTGTCCGCGGAGCCTGGTCTTGATGTGCACTCGTCTCACCCATCGCTCCTGCTTTCTCTCTGCACGTTTTCTGTTGGGAATTGCGCCCGAGGCCGTCACCGAGACGCTCACCCTCCCGGTTCCCACGCATGTCGAAAGCGAGAGCAAGGGCATCTTGATGGAATTGACGCGCGAAGTGTCTCGGCAGCCCGGGACAGACGTCACCATCCGTGTGCTGTCGCCCCTGCGCGCCATCCACGGCCATGTCGGTGGTGCCTACGCGGCGCGCTTCCCAGCGCTTGACGTCAGTATCTCGCCAGGCCAGGCGATCAGGTGCTGGCGAAGATGAAGAAGAGCGGCCGCCATCGGGAGATTACGCGGGGCGTCGCCATGGAAATGGGCTGCCCGAACGATGCGCAAGAAAGGAAAAAAGGCCTCGCAACGCGAGGCCTTTTTTTTGATGCCGAAGCGGGGGAAGAATTACTTCTTCTTGCCCTTCTTCTTGTCGTCGGCGGCCGGGGCGGCAGCAGCAACGACGATCTCTTCAGCAACCGGGGGCACGGCCGTCGCGACGGCGGGGTTCGGCTTGCCGTGCACGATGGCCTTGACGCCGGCGGGCAGCTTCAGGTCATTGATGTGCAGCGAGTGGCCGAGGGTCAGGCCAGAGAGGTCGACCTCGATGAACTCGGGCAGTTCCTTGGCCAGGCACGTGATCAGCAGCTCCGTGATCACGTGGTTCACCGTGCACTTGTCGGTCTTGACGGCCGGCGACTCGGCTTCGCCGATGAAGTGCAGCGGGATCTTCTTCGTGATCTTGGTCGTGTTGTCCACGCGCTGGAAGTCGATGTGCAGGACTTGCTGCTTGTAGGGGTGCAGCTGGTAGTCGCGCAGCAGGACTTGCGAGACGGTGCCGGCCAGTTCCATCTCGAGGATGGTGCTGTGGAAGGCTTCCTTCTTCAGGGCGTGGAAAAGGGCGTTGTGATCGAGCTCGATCATCTTGGGTTCGCCGGCACCGAAGACGATGCCAGGAACCTTGCCAGCGATACGCAGGCGGCGGCTCGCTCCGGTCCCCTGCAGATTGCGCTCAAAAGCGGTGAATTTCATAACTAACTCCAAAGTTGCCGACGCACCACCATGGTGTGCCGGGTTGCAAGGCCCGCGACCAGGCTCTTGCGTCTTGACCCCTTTCGGGATCAGGCGATGCGCCGTGAGGCGATTCGCCTTGAGTCCTGTCTTCGACAGTCCGCAAGGACTGTTTCAGTTGTGACTCAAAAGTTGTTGTTCTGCTCGCTGAACAAAGAGGTGACCGACTCACCGTCTGAGATTCGACGGATCGTCTCGGCAAACAGGAAGGCGGCGGAAAGCTGGCGGATCTTGCCGCAGGCCTTGGCGGCGTCCGACAAGGGAATCGTGTTCGTGATCACCACCTCGTCCAGGGCCGAGCCGGCGATGCGCTCAATGGCGGGGCCCGACAGGATGGGGTGGGTGCAGTAGGCGAACACGCTCTTGGCGCCGCGGCTCTTGAGCACTTCGGCGGCCTTCACCAGCGTGCCGGCAGTGTCGATCATGTCGTCCATGATCACGCAGTTGCGGCCTTCGATCTCGCCGATCACGTGCATGACTTCGGAGACATTGGCGGCCGGACGGCGCTTGTCGATGATGGCCAGGTCGCAGCCGAGCTGCTTGGCCAGGGCGCGCGCGCGGACCACACCGCCGACGTCGGGGCTCACGACCGTGAGGTCGGGGTAGTTGCGGCTCTTGAGATCCGAGAGCAGCACCGGGCTGGCGTAGATGTTGTCGACCGGGATGTCAAAGAAGCCCTGGATCTGGTCGGCGTGCAGGTCCATGGTGAGCACGCGCTCGACGCCCACGGTTTCCAGCAGGTTGGCGACCACCTTGGCCGAGATCGGCACGCGCGTGCTGCGCGGGCGGCGGTCCTGGCGGGCATAGCCGTAGTAGGGGATCACGGCGGTGATGCGGCGGGCACTGGCGCGCTTGAGGGCATCGACCATGATCAGGAGTTCCATCAGGTTCTCGTTGGTCGGCGCGCAGGTGGGCTGGACCACGAAGACGTCGCGGGCGCGAACGTTCTGCTGGATTTCGACCGTCACCTCACCATCGGAAAAGCGTCCGACCACGGCCTTGCCGAGCTCGAGGCCCAGATGGGTGGCGATTTCCTGGGAGAGAACCGGGTTCGCGTTGCCGGTGAAGAGGACGGTATTGAGCAGCACAGCGGGCCCTTCGCAGAAGGAAAGAAACCCGCAGCGCGGGTTTCTCAAATGATTTGGCAGGGGAGGAAGGACTCGAACCCTCGCATGTCGGAATCAAAATCCGATGCCTTAACCAACTTGGCGACTCCCCTACACAGGACACTGCTCATACAGCCAGCAGCGCCCCAAAACTTTAGCTGTCCTCGACCCACCCGACCAGCGGATGTCGACTCAAGCTACGGCATATTTCCCCAAGCCATCCCTCGGGCGCGTCCCGAAGTATTGTCGCCATGGCCTGGCTCAAGATACCTTTGTCTCCGTCCTTCCCGCCCACCACAGCGAACACTGCGCTGCCCGAGCCGGTCATCCGGCTGTTGCCGAACTTCTTGTTCAGCATCGAGAGGGCTTGAGCCACCTCGGGGCAGGCTGCTTCGGCGGCCTTTTGCAAGTCGTTTCGACCATCGTAAGGGTCAAAACTTTTGCCAAGGTCTGCGTGAGCAGGAAAGCCCGCTACTATAGCCATACTTTCGCTGCGCTGCAACAGTTGGCTCGAAAATATTTGCGAGGTCGCGATCGAGGCGCTCGGCTTGAGAACCGCGAACTGCAACTCGGGCAGCTCGAGCGGATGCAGCACCTCGCCGATGCCTTCGACGAAGGCGTTTTGCCCACCCAGGAAGAAGGGCACGTCGGCACCGAGCCTGAGCCCCAGCTCCAAGAGGTTCTTGCGTGGCAGCTTCAGCCCCCAGAGCCGATTGAGCGCGAGCAGCACAGTCGCAGCGTCAGACGATCCGCCACCCATGCCTGCGCCTGCGGGTAGCCGCTTGTCGATATGGATGTCAGCGCCAAACGCGCAGCCCGAATATTGCTGCAGGAGGCGCGCTGCGCGCAGGCAGAGGTCGTCGTCGGGCAGCTTGGGGCCGAGGTCGTGGCGGCGCAGTTGGCCATCGTCGCGCCTGTCGAAGTGCAGCTTGTCGGCCCAGTCGATCAGCACGAAGACCGACTGCAGCAGGTGATAGCCGTCCGGCCGCTTGCCCACCACATGCAGGAAGAGGTTGAGCTTTGCGGGAGCGGGAACGTCGTGGAGCGCCTTCATAGCCTGGGTTCGATGCGTGCACGCAGGGTCACGACGGGCGCATAGCTGCGCGTAGCGTTGATGATGCCGTCTCCAAAGCGGGAGAGGTCAATGCGCCAGCCGAGCTGCTCGAAGCCATCGGCCAGCGGCGTGCTGGGCGCGCCGCCCCAGGCGCGGCCTTGCAGCCAGTCGAACAGGGCGGCCACGGGAATGCTCTCGCCAAGCATCTCGCGGCTCATCGCGTCCAGGTCGGCAAAGGCGCGTGTGCCTTGCGGTGTTTCGAGCGTGACCTCGTCGGCGCGCCAGCTCGCACGAGCCACGAGGCCGCCCAACGGCGTGGAGAGTTCGAACTGCCCTGCAGAGGCGCTGCCCAGCAGCTCGAAACTGCCACTGCCACCCTTGCGTGCATCCGGATCCATCGCGTCTTGCACTTGCACGCTGAGCTTGCCGCTGATGCGCTGGTCGGACGTCGACTGAGGTGGCAGCGCTTGGGGCTTCATGCCCGCGCAGCCTGCGACCGCGAGGGCCACCGCGAAAACCAGAGCCTTCACAGCTTGGCCTTCAGCCGGGCGAGCGTCTGCTGCAGTACCTCGTTCTTCGGGTCGCGTCCATGGGCCTCGCGCCACACGCGAAGGGCCTCCTGCTGTTCGCCGCTGGTCCACAGAGCCTCACCCAAGTGCGCACCCACCTCGGCATCGGGGAAGGCGGCATAGGCCTGGCGCAGCAGCTTGACGGCCTCGTCATGCCTGCCCTCGCGGAAGTTCAGCCAGCCCATGCTGTCGATGAAGGCCGGCTCGTTCGGGACGTTGGCCAGCGCCTTGGCAATCAGCTCGCGCGCCTCGGGCAGGCGCTCGTTGCGATCGGCCAGCGAATAGCCCAGCGCGTTGTAGGCGCTGTAGAAATCGGGCTTGAGTGCGATCACCCGGCGCAGGCCGGCCTCCATCTGGTCGAGCTGGCCGAGCCGCTCGGCCAGCATGGCGCGTTCGTAGAGCAGCTCGGGGTCGGCCGGCTGCAATTCCAAGGCCTTGGCAAGCATCGCGTCGGCCCCGTTCCAGTCACGCTGCTCGCGCAGGAACTGGGCCAGCGCGAGCCAACGGCTGCGCTGCTGCTCATTGCTCTCGGCCGGCAGGGCCTCCAGCATGCGCCGGCCCTCGGCTACCTTGCCCTGCCGGGCCAGCAGGCTGGCGCGGCGCAGGGACAGGGCCACGGGCTCCTTGGGCGTGTCGACCTTGGCCAGCCACTCGCCGGCTGCGCGCAGGTCACCCTGGCGCTCGGCCGCGAGCGACAGCATCAGCCAGGCTTGCTGGCGCGCGTCGTGTGCGGTGGTGGCAACGCTGTTGACGTCGTTGCTGCTCTTGGCCTCGATGGGTGGCAGCAGGCTCAGGTACTTGCGCAAGGCAGCCTCGGAAGCGGCCGGATGCTGCAGATCCAGCTCGGCAGTCCCCAGTCCGAACCATGCCGTGGCGTTGTCCGGCTGCGTCTCGGTCACGATCCTGAACTGCTCAGTGCCTTCGACGATGTGCTGCGAGCGCATCAGCGCGCGGCCGTAGGCCAGGCGCAAGGGGGCGTTCGTCGGCTGCTCCTGCAGACGCTTCACGATCAGCTTCTCAGCCGCCGGCCGCTCGGGCATCAGATCCAGGGCGAGCTGCATGGGCTCGTCGCCCATGGGGCGGTTGGCGGCCAGGGTCTCTGTCAATGCCAGCGCTTTGTCGTGTTCTCCGGCCATCATGGCGAGGCGGGCCTGGGTCAGCTGGGCGGCATCGCGCATCTCGGGATGCTGAGCCTGCTCTTCGAGCAGGGGCGCGAATTCTTCGTAGACCTGCTTGGGTTCCGCCGCGCGCTGAAACAGATTGGGCAGCGTGACCAGCACGCCGGGTCGCTGATCCGGCGCGGTCAGCGTCAGCAGGTCCCGCACGGCGGCGCTGGCGCCGATCGGGCGGCCAAGTGCGGCCAGCAGCTGCACCGTGGTCAGCTGAGCCTCGCGCGAGCCGGGCTTTGCTTCGCGCCAGGCCTTCGCAGCGGCCAGCGCTTCTTCGCCCGCGCGCGCCTGCATGGCAATGCCCAGCGCCTGCTTGAACAGGTCCTCATCACGACTACGGCGCGCTGCATCGAGCAGGATCTGGTAAGCCTGCCCGACCTGCCCCTTGGCCAGCTCAACCTCGCCAATCAGCGTTTGATAGAAGAGCAGCGCATCCATGTCCGAGTTGACGACGGGCGCTGCCGGGACTTCCTCCTCTGCGGCAGGCGGTGGGGCATCCTGCGCCAGGGCAGGCAGACAGGCCAAGAGCGCAAGACTGAGCGCGCTGCGGCGGATGAACTCGGGCATGAAGACTCCAGATCGGGTTCTCGCAATTCTGCACTTTCTCCATCGCTATGATTTCAGTCATGCCCGAGTTGCCCGAAGTCGAAGTCACGCGTCTGAGCTTTGCCAGCGCCATTGCAGGCGCCGCCGTGTGTGCCGTGCGCCTGGGCAAGCCTCTGCGGTGGCCTCTGGGCCTCGACGAAAAACGCCTGGTCGGCGCCCGCGTCGGCGATGCGGCGCGACGCGGTAAATATTTGTGGCTGCCCTTGCAAAGTGTCACTATCCGAGGCGGGCTGCTGATGCACCTGGGCATGTCGGGCTCCCTTAACTTTGCCAACAACACGGCTTCGCCCGGGCCTCATGATCACTTCGATTTGCAGACCGACCGCGGCCTTCTGCGCCTGACCGATCCGCGCCGTTTCGGTGCCGTGATCTGGTCGCCCGCCCTCGATGCCGAGCCCGCTGCGGGGCTGCTTGGCGGCCTGGGGCTGGAGCCGTTCGATCCCCGCTTCAATGGCGCGCATCTGCATGCGGGCCTCTCGGGGCGACGGGTGGCCGTCAAGCAGGCGCTGCTGGCGGGGGACATTGTTGTCGGCGCAGGCAACATCTACGCCTGCGAGGCCCTGTATCGTGCGGGTATCGACCCTCGCCTGCCTGCCGGCAGGCTCAGCCGCCCGCGTGCCGACAAGTTGGTCGCCGCCGTGCGCGGCGTGCTGGCCCAGGCGCTCGAGGCCGGCGGCACCACGCTGCGCGACTTCAAGAACGCCCACGGCGTGGCCGGCAGCTTCCAGATGCAGGCCGACGTCTACGGCCGGGAGGGCCTGCCCTGCCGCGTTTGCGCAAGCAAGATCCGCCGCATCGTGCAAGGCCAGCGCGCCACCTATTTCTGTCCCACATGCCAGAAGCGCTGAAAGACTTTCCCGCCTTGCTCGTGGCTTGGCAGCGCCAGCATGGGCGCAGCTCGCTGCCTTGGCAGAACACGCGCGATCCCTACCGCGTGTGGCTGTCGGAGATCATGCTGCAGCAGACCCAGGTCACCACGGTGCTGGGCTACTACGCGCGCTTTCTAGAACGTTTTCCGACCGTCACTGCGCTGGCCGATGCGCATCTCGATGAGGTGCTGGCGATGTGGCAGGGCTTGGGCTATTACAGCCGAGCCCGCAATCTGCACCGCTGTGCCGAGGCCGTGCGCGACAGGCATGGCGGTGAGTTCCCCCGAGGCGCGGCCGCGCTCAAGGAGCTGCCGGGCATTGGCCGCTCGACCGCGGCGGCCATCGCGGCCTTCTGCTTTGGCGAGCGTGTGGCCATCCTGGACGGCAACGTCAAGCGCGTACTGACGCGGCTGCTGGCCTTCGACGGGGACATGGCCTCCTCGGCCGAGGAGAAAAAGCTCTGGGCCATCGCCGAGCAACTGGTCCCTGCCAAGGGTGTGGAGGCCTATACGCAGGGGCTGATGGACCTGGGCGCGACCGTCTGCACGCCGCGCAAGCCGCAATGCCTGATCTGCCCGGCGAGCGCCCTGTGCGCCGGCACAGCCGAGGCAGAGCGTTATCCCGTGAAGAGCCGCAAGCTCAAGAGAAGCCGGCGCGAGAACTGGTGGCTGTGGCTGGAGCGCGAGGGCCGCGTGCTGCTCCAGCAACGCCCGGGCAAGGGCGTGTGGGCAGGTTTGTGGAGCCTGCCCATGTTCGAGGACGAGGCGGCGCTGCGAGCCTGCGCCGGTTCAGCGGAGATGGAGTCCATGCCTCGTATCGAGCATGCGCTGACCCATTTCGATTGGGTGCTGCACACGCGCCGTGTGCAAAATCCCATTGCTGCCGCGAGCTTGCCCGAAGGAGAATGGGTGGCGCGCGAAGAGTTGGCGCGTTACGCCCTTCCCGCACCGCTGAAAAAGCTCATCAATCCATGAAGCCCGCAGTCAAGAACGCCGTCGAGTCCGCCCTGGTTTCTGTGGCCGTGGCCCTGACTATCCTCTGGTTCCTCGTCGACGCGGCCACGGCCGAGTATTCGGGTGAGGACGGCACGGTCAAGCTGCTCAGCCTCTCTCTGGGTCTTGCCGCCGCCTGCTTGGCGCACATCTACTTCTTGGTGCAGGCAGCCTTCCACGATGGCCGCGGCCGCGTGCTGTGGGCCGTGCTCCTGGTGGTGACCTTCCCGCTCGCTTCGTTCGTGCTGCTCGCGAAGCTCTATTTCGGTGCTACGGCTTCTGCGCAAACGCAGTCGTGACGCCTAGTTCGCGGTGCCGCTTGAGCACTTGGCCGTTTGCGGCGAACTCGCGCGCCAGCCATTCCACCATGTAGACCGAGCGGTGCTGGCCGCCGGTGCAGCCGATGGCCACGGTCAGGTAGCTGCGCTGGTCGGCGCCGAAACTCGGCACCCAGCGCCTGAGGAAGGCAGCGATCTGGTCGCGCATCTCCAGCACCTCGGGCTGGCTCTCCAGATAGGCCGCCACGGGCGCGTCGCGGCCCGTTAGCGGGCGCAGTTCGCGGTCGTAATAGGGATTGGGCAGCACGCGCACGTCGTAGACGAAGTCGGCATCGCTGGGCACTCCATGCTTGAAGGCGAAGGACTCGAAGACCAGGGTCAGCTCGTTCGCATCCACGTTCACGAGGTCGCGCACCCAGGCGCGCAACTGGGCCGGGCGCAGCAGGCTTGTGTCGAGCACGGTGCTCTGCTCGCGCAGCTCGGCGAGCAGGGCACGCTCGATGGCGATGGCATCGAGCAGAGCGCGGTGCGCCTCGTTGGCTCCTGGGTCCGGCTCTTCGTCGTGGCGCAGCGGGTGGGGGCGGCGCGTTTCGGAGAAGCGGCGCATCAGGGCTTCATTGTTGGCGTCCAGGAAGATCGAGCGAACGGCCACGCCGTCGGCGCGCAGCTGCGTCAGCAGCGGCAGCAGCAGAGGCAGAGAGCCGGCAGAGCGTACGTCGACCGCCACGGCCAGGCGGCGGCGCACCGTGCGATGGCGCTCCAGGCGCAGCAGGTCGAGTAGCAGCTCGGAGGGCAGGTTGTCCACGCAGGCAAAGCCCGCGTCTTCGAGTGCATGCATGGCCACCGACTTGCCCGCGCCCGACATGCCTGTGACGAGGATGACGTCGCTCTTGATCATTTTTTCTTCGCTGAAGACAGCGTCAGCATTTCCTGGGCATGGGCGAGGCTGGTGGATGAGAGCCGCTCGCCGCCGAGCATGCGCGCGATCTCGGCCACGCGCTGTTCGCCGGCGATTGGGCTGACCGAGGATGTGGTCACTCCAGCCTGGGCGGCCTTGGCCACGAGCAAATGCTGGTCGGCGCAGGCTGCCACCTGCGGCAGGTGGGTCACGGCGAGCACCTGGCGCTCGCGTCCCAGCTGCTTCATCAGTTTGCCCACTGTCTCTGCGACCGCGCCGCCCACGCCGGAATCGATCTCGTCGAAAATCAGCGTGGCCACGCCGGCCTTGTCCTGCTGCGAGGTGGTGACGGCAATCGCCAGCGCGATGCGCGAGAGCTCGCCCCCCGAGGCCACCTTGGAGAGCAGTCGCGGCGTGCTGCCGGCGTGGCCGGCCACGAGAAACTCGGCCGACTCCAGGCCGAAGCTCTGCGGCTCGGCCTGAGCCGACAGCGAGATCTCGAAGGCGCCGCCCGCCATGCCCAACTGCTGCATGGCCTGTGTGACGGCCGCGGCCAGCTTGGGTGCGCCAACGCGGCGCTGTTTGCTGACCCTGGCAGCTTCCGTGTTGAAGGTCTTGTGCGCTGCAGCCGCGGTGGCTTCGAGTGCCGCCAAATCGCTGGCAGCATCCAACGCCTGCAGATCGGCTCGCCACTGGCCAAGCAGCGTCGGCAATTCGGCCGGCTGGCGGCGGAAGCGCCGTGCGAGCGACAGCCAGGCCGAGACGCGCTCGTCCAGCTCCTGCATGCGCGCCGGGTCCAGCTCCGTGCTGCTCAAGTAACGGCTTAGTTCGTGGACCGCGTCCTGCATCTGTGCTTGCACACTGCGCAGTGTTTCAACGGGCGAGCGCAACTCGGTGTCGTAGTCGAGCACCTGATCGAGCTGATCCAGCGCTGCGGACAGCTGCGATTCGCTGCTGCCCTCGGCCTCCGAGAGCGCGTCGAGCGCCGCGCGCACGCCGTCCAGCAGGGCCTGCCCGTGCGAGAGCCGTTGATGCTCGGCGTTGAGCTCCTCCCACTCGCCTTCGGCCGGCGCGAGCTTGCCAAGCTCGCCGATCTGCCAGGCCAGGCGCTCTCGCTCGCTCTGGATTTCGTTTGTGCGGTTCTGCGCCGATGCCAGCGCATCTTGTGCCATGCGCCAGTCGGCATAGGCCTTGGCTAGTGGGCGCGCGTCCACGCCAGAGTAGTCGTCGAGCAGGGCGCGCACCGAGGCCGGGCGGGTGAGGCCCTGCCATGCGTGCTGGCCGTGGATGTCCAGCAGATGGTCGGCTGCCTCGCGCAACTGAGCTACGGTGGCGGCGCTGCCGTTGATCCAGGCGCGGCTCTTGCCTTGCGCGTCGATCACACGGCGCATCAGGAGCGTCTCACCGGCTTCGAAGCCGGCTTCGTCGAGCCAGGGCGTGAGAGCCGCGGGAGTGTCGAACTCGGCCACCACTTCGGCCCGGGCCGAGCCCTCACGTACCACGCCGGCATCGCCGCGGCTGCCCAGGGCCAGCTGCAGCGCGTCGATCAGGATGGACTTGCCCGCGCCCGTTTCGCCGGTCAGCACCGCAAAGCCGGCGCCGAATTCGAGCTCCAGCTCAGGGACGATGACGAAATCCCGTAGGTTCAGCCGTCGCAACATCTCAATGACCGCCTTCGTACCAGTGGAGTTTGCGGCGCAAGGTACCGTAGTAGCTCCAGCCGCGGGGGTGCAAGAAGGTCACGCTGTGGGCCGAGCGGCGCACGGTGATGCGGTCGCCGTGCAGCAGGCTGGCCAGACTTTGCATGTCGAAGTTCACACTCGCGTCGCGGCCGGCCACGATCTCGAGACTCACCTCCACGTCGGGCAGCACGATGGGCCGGTTGGACAAGGCGTGCGAGGCGATGGGCACCAGCAGCCAGCCCGCGATGCTCGGATGCAGGATGGGCCCGCCGGCCGAGAGCGAATAGGCCGTCGATCCAGTGGGGGAGGACACGATGACGCCGTCGGCCCGCAGGTTCGCCACGAAATCGCCGCCAGCCGAGACGCGCAGTTCCACCATGCCCGAAGTGGCTCCGCGGCTCACGACCACGTCATTGAGCGCAACGCCGCTGAAGATGCTTTCTCCGTCGCGCCAAACGGCACCCTCCAGCATGGCGCGCGAATCGCTCTCGAAGTCGCCCGTCAGGATGGGGCACAGCGCCTCGCGGAACTGCTCGATCGAGATATCAGTGATGAACCCCAGCCGGCCCTGGTTGATGCCTACGACCGGCATGCCGAATCGGGCGATCTCGCGAGCAAAGCCCAGCATGGTGCCGTCGCCGCCGACCACCACCGCCAGGTCGCAATTCGCGCCGAGTTCCTCGATCGAAAGGGCGTCGAAGCTCGTGATGCCGGTATTGAGGGCCGTTTCGCGCTCCAGGGAAACATCTAGTCCCTGATCGAGCACGAACCCGGCAATTTCCTCAAGAATCGGACGTATGCCCTGGGCCTGATGCTTGCCCACAATCGCTACATGCTGAAAGCGTTTCTGCATTGAGGAATTACACCACAGGGCCTTTGTGGAAATGGCTTCGTAAAATGACTGCGCCATGCTGGACGAGAGATCCAAATCACTGCTGAAAACCCTGGTCGAACGCTATATCGCGGACGGCCAGCCCGTCGGCTCGCGCACGCTGTCCAAGTCCTCGGGACTGGAGCTCTCGCCGGCCACCATCCGCAATGTGATGGCCGACCTGGAGGACCTGGGCCTCATCGTCAGTCCGCACACCAGCGCCGGCCGCATCCCCACGGCGCGCGGCTACCGGCTCTTCGTCGACACCATGCTGACGGCGCAGCCGCACATCCTCACGGGCGATGCCACGCCCATCGAGCTGCAGCCCGACCAGCCCCAGCGTGTGATCACCAGCGCCGCGCACCTGCTGTCCAACCTCTCCAGCTTCGTCGGCGTGGTCACGGCGCCGAGGAAGCCGAGCGTCTTCCACCATATTGAGTTTCTGCGCCTCGGCGAACGCCGCGTGCTCGTCATCATGGTCTCGCCCGACGGCGACGTGCAGAACCGCGTGATCTTCACCGCTCAGGACATTGGCCAGGCCGAGCTGGCCGAGGCCTCGAACCGGCTCAACGCCCAATACGCAGGACTGACGCTCGAGGCTGTGCGCGGGCGGCTCAAGTCCGAGGTCGACCAACTCCGCGGCGAGATCGCAGTGCTGATGAGCGCCGCCGTGCAGGCCGGCACCGAAGCCATGACCGACGAGCAGGATCGGGTGGTCGTCAGCGGTGAGCGCAACCTCCTGACCGTGCAGGACTTCAGCCACGACATGGGCAGCCTGCGCCGGCTCTTCGACCTCTTTGAGCAGAAGACGCAGCTGATGCGCCTGCTGGATGTGTCGAGCCGGGCCGAAGGCGTGCGAATCTATATCGGTGGCGAGAGCCAGGTCGTGCCCTACGAGGAGCTCTCGGTGGTCTCCGCGCCCTACGAAGTCGACGGCCAGATCGTCGGCACCCTGGGCGTCATCGGGCCCACGCGCATGGCCTACGACAAGATGATCCAAATCGTCGACATCACCTCGCGGATGGTGAGCCAGGCGCTGTCCCAGAAATAGGCGGAGCGGGGCAGGAGGGCGCCCCTACAATGCGCGCCTCCTCTCGGTGCCTTCAATCAGTGGCGGCCCTGGGGGAAAGTTGAAGTTGCAGTATCAGTGGGCCGTTAGCTCAGTTGGTTAGAGCAGAGGACTCATAATCCTTTGGTCGCTGGTTCAAGTCCAGCACGGCCTACCAAATATCCGCGTCCGTTGCCAGAATTTGGCTGAATCCAGGCGACCGATGGCGAACAATGACGGACTGATCAATGCAGCAACGCATTGCTAGTCCCTCCCACTCCTAGCGGCCCTGCAGGTTTTGCGTTCGATAGGCTGTGCGGATTCCGGCCGTGTTGACCATCTGTGCGCTCACTGTTGACCAGTTTGAATGCATGCGCTGGCTCGGGCGGACTAGGTACGGCGACTCGGCTTGAGGCTGGTCAGAGTCATTCGCGCTAGGAAGCTCGGACGGCAGCTTCTACCAACACCGGCCATTGAACGGCGACGCCTTCAACTGCCAGCTCCCCCCTGCGCAATCATCGACATCGTTGCGACGCCTCACTCATTCCAGCGGAGGCGCAGCAATCTCATCAAGGGCGCGTCTGAGCCGAGGAGCCGCATAGTCGAGGAAGCGCCGCATCTTTAGTGGCATCTGTCCGCGTGATGCGTGGACGAGGTGGACAGGCGAAGGCTCGAGTTCGTACTCGTCGAGGACGATTTCCAAGTCGCCGCGG
>JAFALK010000075.1 GCA_019234295.1 Roseateles sp. | reverse complement strand
TCACCACGCAAGCCAATCCCACCCAGCTAAGGGCGCTGGACCTCATCCAAGCCATTCACCTGTAGACAGAACGCCACCCGCTGATTCACCGCAAGCGCTTGAATCAGAAGGGAAACTCGCTCCCCAGGACGGGGAACTTCAGGCTAGTCCAAGGGCCAGGGTGCTTCCTCGGCTAGCGCCATCGGCTGGGGCGCCGCGGCTCCCGCCTGATCGACATCCCGCCACCAGGGCTGAACGGCAGCAGCCTGTGCCGGCTCCACGGCTTCGCCCAGGCGGGGCATCAGCAAGCGCCGGTCGCCGGCCTGGGCCAGCAGGGTCTCGGCCGGTTCGTCCCACGGATGCAGGGCCAGCGAGAAAGTACCCCAGTGCACGGGCAGCAGCAGCCCGCCGCCCAGCCAGTCGAAGGCTTGCAGCGCGTTGAGCGGGCCGAGGTGGATATCGCCCCAGGCCGGGTGATGCGCGCCGACTTCAAGCATGACGAGGTCAAAAGGCCCCAGCCGCTCGGCAATCGTCTTGAACTGCTCGGTCAGGCCCGTGTCGCCGCTGAAGAAGACGGCATGCCGGGCACTGCGTACGACGAGCGAGGACCACAGCGTGGCGTTGCGGTCCTTGAGTCCGCGCCCGGAGAAGTGCTGCGAGGGTGCCGCCGTCACGGTGACGCCCTTCAGCTCGAAGCTGTCCCACCAGTCGAGCTCATGGATCCGCTCGGGCGCGACGCCGAAGGCTTCCAGGTGCGCGCCCACGCCGAGCGACGTGATGAAGGGCACACCGACCTTGGCCAGCGCGCGCACCGTGGGGTAGTCGAGATGGTCGTAATGGTCGTGCGAGAGCAGCACGGCATCGAGCGGCGGCAGCTCGGCGAGCTTGATCGGCACCGGCTGGAAGCGCTTGGGGCCGACCAGTCGCGAGGGCGAGGCGCGCGGCCCCCAGACCGGATCGGTCAGCAGACGCAGCCCGCCGATTTCGAGCAGCACGGTCGAGTGACCCAGCCAGGTCACGCGCAGGCCACTGTCGGTCGGGCGCAGCCAGCGCTCGCGTGGATCCAGCGCCGGCAGCGGCGCTGTGGGCGTGCGCCGCACGCCACCGCAGATGAACTCGCCAATGGAGGGCATGGGCGTGTTCGGGTCTTTCAGCCCGGCAATGAAGGGCGGCGCGTTGCGAAAACCGCTGCCGCCCCACTGGGGCGAGGCTTGCACGCGTTCCAGGCGCGCGCCGGTGGACTTCTTGCCGAGAGATCTCATGAGCCGAATCCTCAACTCCAGAAACCGCCGAGCGCCTTGATCAGCGCGATCGTCGACTGGTATTGGGCCGAGCGTACCTGCAAAGCCTGACGGCGCAGCGCAAGCTCGCTGCGGCGCGCGTCCAGCAGTTCGAGCTGGCTGACGAGGCCGTTGCGATAGCGCGTGTCCGACAGGGCCAGCGCGCGCTCAGCCGAGGCCACGGCCTGCGCCTGCACCTGCGCCTGCTCGCCGAGCAGCTGCAGCGATGAGAGCTGGTCCTCCACCTCCTTGAAGGCAACGAGCACCTGTTCGCGATAGGCACCGGCCGCGGCGTCGAGCTGTGCCGCGGCGCTCTGCACACCGGCAGCACGCCGGCCGCCGTCGATCAGCGGCAGGTTCAAGAGCGCGTTGACGCCCCACAGGCCCGCCGAACTCTTGAACAGCTCGGACAGTTCGGGCGAAGCACCGCCGCCCGCTGCCGTCAGCGTGAGCGTCGGGAGCCAAGCCTTTTGCGCAACGCCGACGCGAGCCTGGGCGGCCTGCAAGCTCGCCTGCGCGGCGGCCACATCGGGCCGGCGATCAAGCATACGGCTGGGCACGCCAGCCGGCACGACGGGCAGGGTTTCGCTCCAGACGCCTTCGGCCACGGCGAGCTCGCTCGGCAACTGCCCGACCAGCAAGGCCAGGGCGTGTTCGATCTCGGCGCGCTGGCGGTCGAGTTCTAGCGCCTGCGATTGGGTGGCCGCAACCTCGGTGCGCACGCGTGCCAGGTCCAGCTCGGCGATGTCACCGGCCGCGTGACGCCTCTCGGTCAGCTTGAGCGTCTCCTGGTAGGCGAGCACGGTCTCGCGCATCAGCGCACGCTCGGCGTCGAGGGCGCGCAGGGCGAAATAGGTCTGCGCCACCTGCGACTGCACGAGCAGCTGGGTGGAGCGCAGGAGCGCCTCGCGCGAGCGGGCATCGAGCGCGGCGGCATCGCTGGTCTTGGAGATGCGGCCGACGAGGTCTAGCTCGTAGGAGGCATCGAGCCTCAGCGTGTGCAGCGTGCCGGCCGTGTTCTGCGAGCGATTGAAATCACCTCCCTGGCGGCCCGAGGCCGCGCTCACGCCGACCTGGGGCCAGTAGGCCGCGTTGGCGTCGCGCAGCAGCGCGCGAGCCTGGGCCAGGCGCGCACCGGCCTGCTGGATGCTGGTGTTGTGTGCCAGGGCCTGCTCGGTCAGTGTGTCGAGCTGCGGGTCGGCGAAGCTCTTCCACCACTGGGCCTGCGAGGCCGTGGCAGGCGCCGTCGCGACCGGCCCCTTGAAGGCCAGGGGCGTGGCGGGCAGTGAGTGCGGCTCGGGGGTGGTGAGATCGGCGCAGCCGGCCAGCACGAGCGCGGCGACGAGCGGAATCAGTGCATGGAGTTTCATGGTCGGCTCCTGGTCATTCATGGTCGCGGCGCTGCGCAGCGGGCAGGGCGCGTGCGTCGCCGCCGTGGAGTTGGGCGTGAAGGGCGTCACTGCCGGCGAAGGCTTCGAGATGCGCCTCGGCGCCGTGCAGCTTGAGCGGGCGGTTGCCCGTCAGTGCACGCAGCAGCACGTAGAACACGGGCGTGAGGAAGAGGCCGAAGGCGGTCACGCCGATCATGCCGGCGAACACGGCCACGCCCATGGCGGCGCGCATCTCTGAACCCGCGCCGCTCGAGATCACGAGCGGTACCACGCCCATGATGAAGGCCATCGAGGTCATGAGGATGGGGCGCAAGCGCAGCCGGGCGGCCTCGATCGCCGCCTCCAGCGGCTTGCGCCCGGCGAACTCCAGCTCACGAGCGAACTCCACGATCAGGATCGCGTTCTTGGCCGACAGGCCGACGAGCACCATCAGCCCGATCTGGGTGAAGACGTTGTTGTCACCCTTGCTGAGCCACACGCCCGTCATCGCAGCCATCAGGCCCATGGGCACGATCAGCAGGATGGCCAGGGGCAGGGTCAGGCTCTCGTACTGCGCGGCCAGCACCAGAAAGACGAGCAAGATGGCGAGCGGGAAGACCCACACGGCGGAGTTGCCGGCCAGGATCTCCTGGTAGGTCAGTTCGGTCCATTCGTAGCTGATGCCCTTGGGGAGCGTCTCGGCGGCGATGCGCTTGATCGCGTCTTGCGCCTGGCCCGAGCTGAAACCCGGGGCCGGGCCGCCGTTGATGTCGGCCGAGAGGAAGCCGTTGTAGCGCATGGCCCGCTCGGGTCCGACTGTGTTCTCGATCTTCATCAGGGCCGAGAGTGGCACCATCTCGCCCGTGCTCGAACGGACCTTGAGCTGGCCGATGTCTTCTGCGCGGGCGCGGAAGGGCGCATCGGCCTGGACGCGGACCGAGTAGGTGCGGCCGAACTTGTTGAAGTCGTTCACGTACAGGCTGCCGAGATAGATCTGCATGGTGTCGAACACGTCCGTCACGGCCACGCCGAGCTGGCGCGCCTTGGTGCGGTCGATGGCGGCGTAGAGCTGGGGCGTGTTGACCTGGTAGCTCGTGAACATGCCGGCCAGCTCGGGCGTCTTGTACGCCTTGGCCATGAAGGCCTTCACTGCCTGGTCGAGTGCCTCGTAGCCGAGACCGCCGCGGTCTTCGAGCTGGAGCTTGAAGCCGCCCGTCGTGCCCAGGCCCTGCACGGGCGGGGGCGGGAACATGACGATGAAGGCGTCCTGGATCTGGCCGTACTGGGCGTTTAACTGGCCAGCGATCGCGCCGGCCGAGAGGGCCTTGCCCTTGCGCTGGTCGAAGTCCTTCAGCGTGGCGAAGACGATGCCGGAGTTGGAGCTGTTGGTGAAGCCGTTGATCGACAGGCCGGGGAAGGCCACGGCATGCTCGACGCCGGGTGTTTTCAAGGTGATGTCGGTCATGCGCCGGATCACGTCCTCGGTTCGGTCCAGCGTGGCGCCGTCGGGCAGCTGCGCGAAACCGATCAGGTACTGCTTGTCCTGCGCTGGCACGAAGCCGCCGGGTACGGCCTTGAACAGGCCGAGGGTCAGGAGGATCAAGCCCGCATAGAGCACGAGCATGGGCGTCTTGTGCCGAATGGCCTTCTGCACGCCGCCGCCATAGGCCTCGGAGCCGCGCTTGAACACGCGGTTGAAGCCGACGAAGAAGCGGCCCAAGACGAGGTCCATACCGCGGGTCAGCGCATCCTTGGGAGCATCGTGGCCCTTGAGCAGCAGGGCCGCGAGCGCGGGGGACAGGGTCAGCGAGTTGACGGACGAGATCACGGTGGAGATGGCGATTGTCAGCGCGAACTGGCGGTAGAACTGGCCCGTGAGGCCGCTGATGAAGGCCAGCGGCACGAACACGGCAACCAGCACCAGGGCGATTGCGATGATGGGGCCGGACACCTCGCGCATGGCACGGTAGGTGGCCTCGCGCGGGGTGAGGCCGGCCTCGATATTGCGCTCGACGTTCTCCACGACCACGATGGCGTCGTCCACCACGATGCCGATGGCCAGCACCAGGCCGAACAGCGACAGCGCGTTGATGGAGAAGCCGAACAGGTGCATGACGGCAAAGGTGCCCACCACCGACACCGGCACGGCCAGCAGCGGGATGATGGAGGCACGCCAGGTCTGCAGGAACAGGATCACGACGATCACGACCAGCGCGATTGCTTCCAGCAGGGTGTGCACGACGGACTCAATGGAGGCACGCACGAACTGCGTGGGGTCGTAGACGATGCTGTAGTCCACGCCCTCGGGCATGCTCTTCTTGATCTCTGCCATGGTGGCGCGCACCTGGTCGGAGATCTGGATCGCGTTGGAGCCGGGCGCGGCGAAGATGGGCACCGCCACGGCGTCCTTGTTGTCGAGCAGGGAGCGCAGCGCGTAGCCCGAGGCACCGAGCTCGATGCGGCCGAGCTCGCCCAGGCGTGTCACGGCGCCGCCGGCCTCGGTCTTGACGATGATGTCAGCGAATTCCTCTTCCGTCTGCAAGCGGCCTTGCGCATTGACCGAGAGCTGCAGGTCGATGCCCTGCAGGCCCGGGGATGCGCCGACCACGCCGGCCGCGGCCTGGATGTTCTGGCTGCGGATGGCGTTCACTACGTCGTCTGCCGAGAGGCCATGCTGGGCCACTTTTTGCGGATCGAGCCACACGCGCATGGCGTAGTCGCCCGAGCCGAAGAGCTGCACGTCGCCCACGCCCTGTAGCCGCGCGAGGCGGTCCTTGACGTTGAGCAGCGCGTAGTTGCGCAGATAGGTCATGTCGTAGCGGCCGCTCGGCGAGAGCAGGTGCACGACCATGGTCAGGTCGGGCGAGCTCTTGATCGTCGTGACGCCCAGGCGCTTCACTTCCTCGGGCAGGCGTGCTTCGGCTTGCGAGACGCGGTTTTGCACGAGCTGCTGGGCCTTGTCCGGATCGGTGCCGAGCTTGAAGGTGACGGTCAGCGTCATCAGGCCGTCGGTCGTGGCCTGACTGCCCATGTAGAGCATGCCTTCCACGCCGTTGAGCGCCTCTTCGAGCGGCGTGGCCACCGTCTCGGCAATCACTTTGGGATTGGCGCCGGGGTAGGTGGCGCGCACGACGACCGAGGGCGGCACGACTTCGGGATATTCGGAAATCGGCAGGCCGGTGACGGCGATCAGGCCCGCCAGCACCATCAGCACCGAGATCACGCCGGCGAAGATCGGCCGGTCGATGAAGAATTTGGAGAGATTCATGTCAGGGCTCCCTTGAGCTCATTCCTTCAGGTCTTGGCGTTGGCCGACTTGGCGGCCTGCAGTTCGGGTTTGGCATCCATGGCCACTTCGGTCGGAGCGAGCAGGGCGCCCGGTTGCACACGCTGCAGGCCGTTGACGACGATGCGTTCGTGGGACTTCAGACCCTCGGTCACGATGCGCAGGCCGCCTACGGAGGCGCCGAGCTTCACCTCGCGGTACTCGGCCTTGTTGCCCTGACCGAGGACCATCACGAAGCGCTTGCTCTGGTCCGTGCCCACGGCGCGCTCATTGATGAGCAGGGCCGCATGCTTGCTTGCCTCGCCCATGCGCAGGCGTGCGAACTGGCCCGGCATCAGGCTGCCGTCCTTGTTCTCGAACACGGCGCGCACGCGCACGGTGCCGCTCTTGGTGTTGACCTGGTTGTCGATCAGCTGGAGCTTGCCTTGCAGCGGGGTGCCGTCCTGGCCGAGCGTGCCCATCTGCACGGGCACGCGGTCGAGCTTGCTGCGCTCGGAGAGGGTCTTGCTGACCACCTGCTCGTCGGCGTCGAAGCTGGCGTAGATCGGGCTCACGGACACGAGCGTCGTGAGCACCGGAGCACTGGGGCCGGCGGCCACCTGGTTGCCGGCGGTGATCTCGAGCTTGCCCACGCGTCCGGACACCGGTGCGCGGACCTGTGTGTACGACAGATTCAGCCGGGCCGCTTGCAGGCCAGCTTGCGCGGCGCGCAGATTGGCATCGGCCTCGCGTTGCGCATTGCTGCGCTCGTCGAATTCGCGCTGGGCGATCGCCTGCTCGGCCCACAGTCGCTGGGCGCGCGCCACATCGCTGCTCGTGTAAAGCGCACGGGCCTTGGCGGCGGCCACCTGGGCCTCGGCGCGGTCGACCTCGGCCTGGTAGGGCGCGGGGTCGATCGTGATCAGCAGCTCACCTTGGCGCACGAGCGCGCCTTCGCGGAAGTGGACGGACTGGACCGTACCCGGCACGCGCGGGCGCAGTTCCACGCGTTCGACGGCTTCGAGGCGGCCGGAGAACTCTTCCCAGGTCTGCACTTCGGACGCCTGGACGGACGCCACCGACACCGGCATGGCCGGTGGGGCAGCCGGCGGCGCGCCGGCCTCGGCGGTGTTGGAGGCGAGCAGGCCGTAGCCGGCGGCGGCGACGGCGCTCAAGGCAGTGAAGGCGGTGCCGGCCATCCAGAGGCGGCGGCTGGTCTGCGGGTTCATCGAGTGCGACATGAGAGGCTCCAGAGGTTTTTTGGACAAAGCGCGGCCCGACCTGGGCTGCGGACAGCAGGGCAGGAGGAAAAGGAGAAACGGAGGTCCGGCTTGACGCTCGTGGCGTCAGTGCCGTGGGGGCATCAACAGCGGCCGGTCAGGGCGCCCCGGCGAAGGCGAAGACAATGCGAGGGAACAGGACGAGTCATGACGGCTCCTTGCGTACTCCTGAAGAATTTCGTAATGAACGTTACGATATGATGGAACGCAATGTAGTCGGCTTGCGATCGACCGTCAAGACATTTATTATCGATCATTATGGAAATCGATCAAGCCAAACCTGCCAAGCCTCGCGGGCGCCCCCTGTCCTTTGATCGGGAACAAGCGCTCGAGAAGGCCATGCACGTGTTCTGGCAGCGCGGCTACGAGGCGGCCTCGGTGGCGGAGCTGACGGCGGCCATGGGCATCACCGCCCCGAGCCTGTACACGGCGTTCGGCGACAAGGAGCACCTCTTCCTGGCAGCCATCGAGCGTTATGCCAATGGCCCCGCCGCGGGCTTCCCTTTGGCCCTGGAGGAAGAGCCCACGGCCTACGCCGCGATCCGCCGGCTGCTGTTGGAAGCGGCTGAGGAGCTCACCCGCGACAATCAGCCCAAGGGCTGCATGATCGCCATGGCGGCCACCAACTGCTCGCAGGCCTCGGCCCACATCCAGGCTGCGTTGATCAAGCGCCGCGAGGCCGGCATGACGGGCATCCGTTGCCGCATCGAATGCGGCATCAACCGCACGGAACTTCCGGCCGACACGGATGCCGCCGCGCTGGCCAATTTCTACGCCACGGTCTACCGCGGCATGGCCCTGCAGGCGGCCGATGGCGCGAGTCGCGAGACGCTGATCGGCGTGGCCGAAGCCGCGATGCGGGCCTGGCCGGGCGAGGTTCCCTAAGCCTGGGCGAGCGGTCCTGGTCATGAACACCTCCCGAAGAATGGTGTTCACTGTAGGTGTCAGCTTGTGCCATGCGTTAGAACCATCCTCGCGGTTCTTTGCCTGATCCTCTTCGCCTTCGGTCGGGGCTTGTGCAATCCTCTCGACTGTTTGCCCAATCGTCCAGCTTTGCAGCAGGGGCACTCCCCGGCACCGGCCGCCAGGGCGTAAGGTCGCGGCCATGCTGACCGCCTTCAAACGCCCCGAGTCCGGCGACCGATCCGCCGAGCAGATGCAGATCACCGTCATGCGCGCCGATCTGGCGGCGCAGATCGAGCGCCATACGGCGGGCGGGGAGGGCATCTTCGCAACCGGGATTCCGCAGCTGAGCCTGGCCCGGCTGACCAAGGCGCCGCCCATGGGCCACGCCCTGCACCAGCCGGCCTTCTGCGTGCTGGCCCAGGGCAGCAAGCGGCTGATGCTCAACGACGAGGTCTATGTCTACGACAGCGGGCATTACCTCGTGGTCTCGCAGAACCTTCCGGTGTCGGGGCATGTCGTGGCTGCGTCGGCAGACATGCCCTACCTGGGCCTCAAGATCGAGTTCGAGCCGCGCGAGATCGCCTCGCTGACGCTTGAGCTCAGCGCCTTGGACCCGCAGGCCCACCGCAAGGCCCAGCGCGGCATGTTCACGGGCGAGCTCTCCACGACCCTGCTCGACCCGGTGCTGCGCCTGGTGAACCTGCTCGACACGTCCGACGACATCGCCACCCTGGCCCCGCTGTACCAGCGCGAGATTCTCTACCGCCTGCTGCGCGCGCCGCAGGGCTGGCGCCTGGCCCAGATGGCCATGGCCGATAGCCACGGCCAGCGCATGACCCAGGTGATCAACTGGCTGCACCGCCACTACCACCAGCCGCTGCAGGTGGAGCAGCTCGCCCGCGAGGTGCACATGAGCGTGTCCTCCCTGCACAGCCATTTCAAGGCCGTGACGGCCATGAGCCCCCTGCAGTTCCAGAAGCAACTGCGCCTGCAGGAGGCGCGGCGCATCATGCTGGCCGAGCAGGTGGATGCGGGCCTGGCCGGCCATCGCGTCGGCTACGAGAGCCAGTCGCAGTTCAACCGCGAGTACAGCCGCTTCTTCGGCGCACCGCCGGCACGGGACATCCGCAGGCTCCGTGAGGAGCAACTCGGCCTGAACTGATCCCGGCTTTGCCGCGATGTTGGCGGGGCTTTTCCGAGGGTCCCTAGTGCAATCCCTATGGCTTTCCGTGTCGCATCCATATTTAATATGATCATCAAACAAATTTAAAACTCCGAGACAAGCAGGCGCCTGGTCGTGGGTGGGCCTCGAAGCTTGGGCACCGCCATGTCATTGACCCGTCGCCAATTCACCGCTCTTCCGCTCGGTCTCGCACTGCCGGCCATTGACAGCGCTTTCGCGGCCGAGACGCCCTCGCTGGCCCAGGCCTTCGGGCAGCGAATGCGCTTTGGCATGGCGGTTCGGCCAGACCAGATCCGCGATACCGCGCTCGCCGCCTTCATCGCGCACCAGTGCAGCATCCTCGTGGCCGAGAACGCCATGAAGCCGGCCTCGCTGTCGCGCGGGGAAGGGCAGTACGACTTCCGCGATGCCGACCTCATCGTCGACTTCGCCGCCAAGAACGGCATGCTGATGCGCGGCCACACCCTGGTCTGGCACCAGCAGGCGGCGCCCTGGATGTTCAAGGATGGCGCGGGCGAGGTCTCGCGCGAGAAGCTGATCGCGCGCATGGAGCGCTACATCGCCGATGTGGTCGGCCATTTCCGCGGCCGCGTCTACAGCTGGGACGTGGTCAACGAGGCCTTCCAAAACGGCGAGGGCGGCGCCAAGACCGACGAGGCCGGCATGCGGCTCTCGGAGTGGCGCCGCATCATCGGTCCAGAGTTCATCGAGATCGCCTTCCGCGCCGCGGCCAAGGCCGATCCTGATGCGCTGCTGTTCTACAACGACTACGAGAGCCAGAACCCGCAGAAGGTCGAGGCCGTGCGAAAGATGGTGCGCGGCCTGCGTGCCAAAGGCGTGCGCATTGACGGTATTGGCCACCAGATGCATTGCGCGCGCAAGTGGCCGCGGGTGGACGACGTGGCCGCGGCCATCGAGGCCTTCGGCGCCGACGGGCTCAAGCAGCACGTGACCGAGCTCGACATCGGTCTCAACGACATGCCGACCGACACCAAGCTCACCGCCGCCACCGACGAGCTGCTGCAGGACCAGGCCCGGCGCTACGCCGAGCTCACCACGCTGTTCATGAGCAAGCGCGACAAGCTCGGCGCCATGCTGACCTGGGGCATCGGCGATGCCTACAGCTGGTACCTGAGCTGGCCGCGCAAGCGCTTCGAGGCGCCGCTGCTGTTTGACACCCGACTCCAACCCAAGCCCGCCTTCCACGCGGTGCTCGAAGCCGCTCGTGCGGCGACCTGATCCATCCTATTTTTCCCCGAGAGCAAGCCAGATCATGAGCTCCTATTTCGACGCCATCGCCCCCATCAAGTACGAAGGTCCGCAGACCAAGAATCCGCTGGCCTACCGCTGGTACGACGCCGACCGCGTGGTGCTCGGCAAGACCATGAAGGAGCAGCTGCGCTTCGCGGTCTGCTACTGGCACAATTTCTGCTGGAACGGCTTCGATCCCTTCAGCCACACGGGCACGCTGCAGCGCCCCTGGTGGGATATCGCCGATCCGATGGCGTCCGCCAAGGCCAAGGCCGACAACGCCTTCGCCTTCATGAGCAAGCTGGGCCTGCCCTTCTATGCCTTCCATGACCGCGACGTGGCCCCAGAGGGCGCCACGCCGCGTGAGACCGTGGACAACCTCAAGGCCATGGTCGACGTGCTGGGCCGCAAGCAGGCCGACACCGGCATCCAACTGCTCTGGGGCACGGCCAACGCCTTCAGCCATCGCCGCTTCATGAGCGGCGCCGCCACCAACCCCGATGCCGAGACCTTCGCCATGGCCGCCCTGCAGGTGCGCGAAGCCATGAACGCCACCAAGGCCCTGGGCGGCACGAACTACGTGCTGTGGGGCGGCCGCGAGGGCTACGAGACCCTGCTCAACACCGACCTGAAGAGGGAAGGCCAGCAGTTCGGCCGCTTCCTGCAGATGGTGGTCGAGTACAAGCACAAGATCGGCCTGCCGGGCTTCGTGATGATCGAGCCCAAGCCGCGCGAGCCCAGCAAGCACCAGTACGACTTCGACGTGGCCACCGTCTACGGCACGCTGCAGCGCTGGGGCCTGGAGAAGGAGGTTAAGGTCAATATCGAGGCCAACCATGCCACGCTCGCAGGCCACAGCTTCGAGCACGAGATCGCGATGGCTAATGCCACCGGCCTGTTCGGCTCCATCGACATGAACCGCGGCGACATGCAATGCGGCTGGGACACGGACCAGTTCCCCAACAACATCCCCGA
>JAFALK010000016.1 GCA_019234295.1 Roseateles sp. | reverse complement strand
CTCGTGCCCACGACCAACTTCGTGCTGATGTGGAAGAGCGGCGAAAGCGGCTCGAGCTTCGACTCCAACCTGCGCGAGATCACGCTCATCACCAAGGACGCCTTCGAGCCGCTGCTGCCGCTGTCGGTCGTCGTGCACATCGACTATCGCAAGGCGCCGCTGGTGGTGCAGCGCTTCGGCAACGTCAAGCAGCTGGTGGAGCAGACGCTGGACCCGATGGTGTCGAGCTACTTCAAGAACGTCTCGCAGACGCGCACCTTCATCGAGCTGATCCAGTCGCGCAGCGAGCTTCAGGCCGGTGCATCGCACGACATGCGCGAGCGCTTCCTTGCCTACTCGCTCGAATTCCAGGAAGTGCTGATCGGCACGCCGCGCCCGCAGAGCGGCGATTCGCGCATCGAGACCATCATGGCCCAGCTGCGCGACCGCCAGATCGCCCGCGAGCAGGTCGAGACCTTTGCGCAGAAAGAGATCGCCGCGAACAAGCAGCGCGAGCTCAACGAGGCCGAGAAGCGCGCCGAGAAGCAGAGCGAACTGACGGGCTCGCTGGTCGACATCTCGATCAAGGAGAACCAGGGCGCGGCCAGCGTCAAGGCGGCCGAGAAGCGTCGCCAGGAGATCGAGGCGCTGGCGCAGGCCGAGGCCTTCCGCCAGGAGCGCGAGGGCCAGGGCCGCGCCGCAGCGATCCGCTCGATCGGCGAGGCCGAGGGTGCGGCCATCCGCGCCAAGTCCGAAGCGCTCGAAGGCGAGGGCGCCGACAAGCAGCTCACGCAGACCGTCATGCTGCGCCTGGCTGAAGCCTTCGAGGCCGCGCGGGTGCCGCTGGTGCCGCAGATCCAACTTGGACAGGGCGGCGGCGAGGGCGGCAATGCGATTGCCACCCTGCTCGGACTGATGACGGCGCTGAAGGCGCGGGAGCTGGCCGAGACGAAGTAAGTTCTGGCGGCGGGGGACTCAAAAGCCCCTGCGTTCGTTCGTCGATAAATCCCATTTTGGGTATTATTGAACCCAATATGGGCATCAATGAGTCTCCCTCTGCGTCGAGCCAAGCGGCCACCCGGCTGAGCCTGGCCGACGCGCTCTTCAGCAAGACGCAGCAGCGGGTGTTGAGTCTGGTCTTCGGTCAGCCGCAGCGCAGCTTCTACGCCAATGAAGTCATCGCGCGCGTCGGCGCGGGCTCGGGCGCCGTGCAACGCGAACTGGCCCGGCTGGTGCAGAGCGAGCTGGTGACGGTGCAGCGCATCGGCAATCAGCGGCACTACCAGGCCAACCCCGCGTCGCCCATCTTTGCGGAGCTCTGCGGCATCGTGCGCAAGACGGTCGGCCTGGCCGAGCCCTTGCGAGCCGCGCTGGCGCAAATGACGCCGGGGCCGCAGGCCGCGTTCGTCTACGGATCGGTGGCGAAACAGCAGGACACGGCGGCCAGCGACGTGGACCTGATGCTCGTCAGCGACACACTGAGCTATGGCGATGTTTTCCTTCTGCTGGAAGACCTGAGTCAAACGCTGGGCCGCACCGTCAACCCCACCATCGTCACTTCGGCCGAATGGAGCAAGCGCCTGCGCCGCGGCGACAGTTTCGCCAAGCGCGTGATGGAGCAACCCAAGATCTGGCTGGTGGGAGACGAACATGCCCTCGGCCTTTGAAAATCTCTGTGGACCCGGCAAGCCGCTGCGCGCGGAAGCGCCGGACGCAGCCGAATTTGCCGGCTTGTTGCGTTCAGGCTCTGCCCGCTTGGCCGATGCGGGGCGCACCGATCTCTCGCTGGAAAGTCGCTTCGACCTGGCCTATAACGCGGCACACGCATTGAGCTTTGCGGCCTTGCGCCGCTGTGGATACCCCGCTCGTCCAGTCGCTACATCGTTTTCCAGCTGCTGCCGGACACGCTGGGCCTGGGGCCGGAGGTCTGGCGCGTGTTCTCCAAGTGTCATGAGTTGCGCAGCCTCGGCGAATACGAGGGTGACCTGAATATCGACGAGCGGATCGTCACGGACCTGTTGAAGGCGTGTCGTGCCGTCGCGGCCGGGCTGGCGAGACTCTCTCCTTGAAGCATGCGAGATTTCGCCAACGCGCCGCCGTCAGAAATCTGCTGGAATCGACAGCCAGGAGATCTTTTTCCGCACTCTGACCATGCCCCAGCACGCCCTCACGCTCAACGCGCCCGCAGACCGGGCGCTCTCCCTTTGGTTCGAGCCCTGGGGCGAAGGCTATGCCCTGCCGGCGGGCGCCGCAGCCGAGCTGCACGCGAACTCGCGCCTGCCTGGCGAGCTG
>JAFALK010000067.1 GCA_019234295.1 Roseateles sp. | reverse complement strand
GGCCCGGACAGCTGCCTGGCCGTCTACGGCGCCTTGTACTCGATCCATCGTCGCAACCCGCGCTTGCCCGAGCTCCTCAAGCTCATGGAACCTGCGCTCGATCCGGGGAACTCGCTGACCTTGCCCGTCGATGCCGATTCGTTGCCGCCAATGGAGAACGAGCTCGAGCGTCGACGTATGTTCGTCACCATCAAACTGCCCGTCGTGCTGGATCGCCCCGAAGCTTGGCGAGCCGGCGAACTGGCTCGAACCCTCGACGAGGCGGTGGATCTGAGTCTTCTCGTCGAGCGCTTGGGGCGCCAGGCGTGGTCGAGCGCGCGGCGTTCGGGCAATTACCTGGACAACCCCTGGCAGTGGATCGACGCCGGCAACTCCGCCCGGACGGACGCGATCCTTCTGGCCGCAGGCGCGGCGCGCGCGGGCACGATCGACTGCGCTCGTCACGAACAGGCGCTTTTCGGTCTCCCGGCGGCGTTCCGGCGCGGCTACACGATCGAGCGCGTGCGCGCCGGCCACACCGAATGCATCGATTTCGGCGACCTGCAACTGGCTGAACTCGCTCGCACCGTGGCGCTCGAGAAGGATCCGGCAACGGCGCGGCACGAAGCGGCGATCTTCTCGCCGATCGCCAAGGCGCTTGCCCGGGACGGTGCAATTCGCACGTCGGCGCTCGATGCGGTCGCCCCGTTCTGCGACGCATCGACGCACGAACGATTGCGCGACCCTTGGCGCCTGTGCGAGGGCGTCACCCGACGCGAGGTCGCGCAGGCCGCAGCGGCCCGCGCGGCCGAACAGGCTCGCGTCGCCGAGGCGGATAGGCAGCGCCGCGAGGCCGAGGCCCGACGCGATCCCCTCGAGTGCCCGGCCGATACCGTCTTGGCGGCCGCAAAGGCGCTTGGCTACGCCGGCGACGCCGAGTTCTGGGGAGGCACGCAGTCGGCGTGCCGGCTACGCCCGGAGGATCGAGGCCAGGCCATTGTGGCGCTCACCTACGTCGAAGGCGACCAGCGCACCGGCGTCGCGTCCGCTCCGCAGGACGACCCAGGCTATAGCCTCGACGTGGTCATTGTGCGCGTGACCGATGGCAGCCTGGTGGCGCACACGCCGCCCGGCGGACACATCGACTCCGACGCCGTGCGCTTCAACGGCATCGCGATCGACACCGCGAGCTACATGTTGAGTCCCGGCCTGCGCGCCTTTGGTGTCCGCACCGCGCACTCGACCTCGTGTTATGGGTGCTTATTCGGCACGAACGAGCTGACGCTCTATGTCCAGCGTGGACCCGTGCTCACCCCAGTGCTTGGTCTCACCATCGGCGAATCAAGCGGCGAGATCGACGCGACCGACTGCAGCGATCAACCGTCGCGCATGTCTCGTACCTTGCGAGGGGCGACGAGCGCCAGCCACGGCTACGCCGATCTTTGGCTCCGGACGTCGATCTCCGTCCGAATGGAAGACTTGCCGGACGCCTGCAAGAAGAATTTCAAGGCGAGCGCCACCGCGAAGCAAATCCTGCTGAGGTTCGACGGGCAGAGCTATCAGGCGATCGACGGGACGGCGCTGTCAATGCCGTGAGGATATTGAGGTGGCCTACCTGGGTGATGTAGCGGTTTCGGCCATGAGCGGAAGTTCACGAGTGTCAGAAATCGGGAAAGACAGAGTGACCGCAACGTGCATCTTCACAACTACGCGCTGATCCCGTCGCTGAATAATGGCGGCCATCGGCCACGGTTTAACCTTATGCCAAGTTTTGTCTTGAAAAGTTGTCACATTGCAGCAGCAGCCATGATGGCGATTTCATCAACTTCGGCTATTGGCACGGAACCGCCAGCCTCAGAAGCATCAGGCGCGTCCGCTCCGCCGATTAGAAATGAAGAGCTACTGGTCAATTGGCCGGCGGGTTTCAAAGTCGGCTACCAGGCAGCGCACGACAACATGAACATGACCGAGTACGTGCCGACTGATGAAACAGTGACGGATTGGTCTCGCATGATGACGGTGCAGGTCTTCCATGGAGCAAATATCAGTGCGTCAGGCTTCTTGCAGGGCTTGGGAAAGCGATACATGGATGGCTGCCCAGGCACCGAGGTGCGCGGAAATGGAATTCGTAGCGGCACAGTCAACGCATATCCGGTTTCTATGCTGATGCTGATGTTGATGTGCCCGCGCAACCCATCGACTGATAAGCCCGAGACAACGCTATTTCGCGTCATCAAGGGCGCCGACGCGCTTTACGCAGTGCAGTGGTCCTGGCGGTCAGTGCCGCCGGCGGAGCAGATCGATCAGGCGGTCAAGTCGATGACCTCCGTCACTGTTTGCGATACGCGCGGCACGGAGCATCCTTGTCCACAGGTGCGCCCTCTGAACTGAACTGAACTGAGCTGAACTGAGCTGAACTGAACTGAGCTGAGCTGAGCTGAGCTGCTGAGATCGACGCATGCCCTTCCGGCTGTCGGCGTCGCCGGCTCTTGGGGGGCATTCCCTGTTGGCGGTGGGCTGCTTCCGGGCATGCAACTTTGCATGTCTGACCGGCTATTCACGCCGTCGATAGCACACCAAGCGCCACCGACCTGACGACCGACGGCTTTCCGGCAGACAACCTCGGGATGATGAGCGGCAGCTCAGGGTCGGATTCGACAGATCGCTAGCTTTCGGGTGGCAGAATCCCTTCGAGGGACGAATACGCAAACAAGAAGTGCTGCGCGGAATTTTCAAGACAAGCACCACGCCAGCAAGGGTTTATGCCCTCGCCGTCGTATTGCTATCAGTTGCTGCTTCGGTTGCGCTTGTTGGAGCCAGGGTGCTCCTTGCGGGACATCCTGACTCCCCAGGGCGAACTGTTGCACTGCCTCCCGTGCTGTTGTGGAGTTGGGATCGCACCGAAGACCTTTCCTTCTTGTCGGGCGACGCCGGCGTGGCCTTGGTCATGGCCTCGGTCGAACTGGTGGGCAGCGAGTTTCGACTGAGGCCTCGCCGAGCGACGCTGATAGCGCCGGCGTCAACGCCGATTCTGCCGGTCGTGCATGTCGATGCCTTGCCTCGATGGGAGCCGGCGCTCACGGCATTGCAAGAGACTCGCTTGGTGCAGACCATTGTTGAAACCGCCAGGCACGCAAAAGCGCGAGCGGTACAGATTGACTTTGAAGCCTTGCCCTCCCAGCGGAGCTTCTATCTTCGAGTGCTGCATCGCGTGCGGCAGGAGTTGCCGGACACCTATCTGTCGATGACTGCCTTGGCCTCCTGGTGCATGGGTGACCGGTGGACGCATGACGCTCCGGTTGACGAGACCGTGGCCATGGCATTCCGGATAGGGGCCGCCGCCGAGGAGTATCGGCAGATCATTTCGCGTCTGGCGCAGTGGCAGGAGCCGAGGTGCACGAGCACGGGCGTAGCCACGGACGAGCCCGTACTGAAGTTGCCCGTCCATCAGCGCCTCTACGTGTTCTCCCCAAGACCCTGGACCAGCGCGCGATGGAAAGAAACCCGGGCCGCCTATATCTCAACCATCAACAACTGAGACAACTCAGCTTCGCCATGAAGAAACTTGCCGGCATGCTACTCACGACCCTGTCCGCGGCCTGTCTTGCCAGCGGCAGCGATGGCCCCAGCGCGGGCCCCCTTCCGCGCGATGAACCCGCGGTCGCCTTGTCGGAGTTCAGTGCGGGGCGGCTGGGGGTGCTGGACCCTTCGTTCCAGAGGGCCTACCGAGTGGCTGCATGGCGTGTTTTGAACGGAAACCCGTTGAACACAGCACAGGTCGCGCAGCTACAAGCGGTGTTTTCGGATTGGTCCCAAGGTCAGCGAGGCGCAGATCCCTGGAATGATCGGGGTGAATCGCCATGGACGAGTGCTCGCAAGCGATACGGGGCCGTGACTGACGTGTTTGGGATCGATAGTACGCGGACGGTGACGTTCAATACCGGTGATGGCAGCGAACGCAGCGTTTCCTATGACAACTGCAGCCAGGAAGGTACACAAACGGCCGCCGAAACACTGGCCGCGCGCGCGCAAGCGTACGGCAACGCCGCTGGCAACAAGTGGGTCGCCGAGTGGATCAAGGGTCAGGATCAGGTGTTCAACAACTGTGGCGGGGGATTCATTTCCACGCCGCCTCTGGATCGGCCGGATCCGGCACCCGGCAGTGCGCCGCTGTGGTTCAAGCAGGACCGCGCCTACCAGCGGGCCGCTTCCGAGTTCTACGCCGGGGACTTCGAACAGGCTCGGGCAGACTTTGAAGCCATCGCCAAGGATTCATCCTCGCCATGGGCGCAGATTGCTCCCTATTTGTCGGCTCGCGCCCTGCTGCGCCAGGGCAGCCTGGCCGAGGGCAAGCAGCGCAACATGCTAATTGAGCAAGCGCGTGCCCGTTTCTTGCAATTGGCTGCTACGGGGCCTACCCGGTATCGCTCAGCTGCCAAGAAACTGGCATCCAAGGCTGCCATCGAGCTGGAACCCTCCAAGGCCTTCGAACGACTCAGTCTTGCGATCGGTGAACAACCCTGGGGCGCCGAGACCACGCGCAACATAGAGGACTTCATCTCTCTTCTGCGACAGGCCGAAAACGTCGGAATCGGCCGTGAGGACCCTGAACAACACGCCAGACCACTTACCGATGGGTCGCTCGGCGACTGGGCGGCAGAGTTCGGCGCCAGCGTAAGTGTGGACCCGGATTTCCGAGGTGAAGCCGCCGGCGTGCAATCCTCCGGCGCACACGCCTGTGAGCGTGCCGAGCATGACCGGCATCACCAGGCCTGGACGGTGGTTTGCTACATGCGAGCTGGCAGGGAATCCGACATCCCACTCGCCGTGGCGAGCTTTGCTGCCAAGCTGACGCCGACGGACCCTGCCTACGCGACGGTGACCTACAACCGCCTGCGCCTTCGCAAGCAAGCGCTGATCCAGACGAGCGCCGACGGCAACGCGCCGCCCGCAGCGGCGCTGAGAAGTCAGATCGACGAAGAGATTCACCAAAGGGCATCCGTATACGGCGTGGATGGGCTCAACGCGATGCGGGTGCTGCGCTCGACCGTCAGCAACTCCGAAGCTGACTTCCTGCGGCAAGCGGTCGTTCAATGGCTGAGCGAACCGGCTCGATACGGCTGGCAGCAAGCTGCTGGACGAGCCGTCGGTGAGCCTACTGGCCTAAGTCCATACGACAACACGCAAGAGCTCTACTTAATGCTGCCTATGTCGCGCATGGCGGCCTTGTCCGGCGACGCCGAGCTGAGCGATTCCTGGCGTGACTCTTTCGCCGCCGTCGCGATGGTACGCGCAGCCAAGCTCGGCAATCTCGAGGTGGCGCGTCAATTGGCAGCGGTCGTGAAGGCTCGGAAGCCACGCGAAGGATCAGAGCTCGATGAGTTCATCAAAGCCGACACCGAAGTAACACGCAACTACGTCTTGGCCCGATTTCTTGGGCCATCAAACGACACGGTCGCGCCTCGGGATGCGGGCAATGCCCCGGTCGCCTTCTGGCTCGGTCGAGAGGAACGGCGCGAAGCGACTGCCCAAATGGTCAAGCTTCGCGTGGCCATGCAGGACTACTACGCGCGAGCCGTTCTGGCCTATGCAAGGCAAACGCCAAAGGATCCGCGACTTGCGGCCAATCCGACGGAAGTCGTCTATGACAATCATGGAACGCTGTCTCGGCAGGCGTTTGTCTTGCTGCACAGGCTGTTTCCAAAGTCCGATGAGGCCGCGCGAACACGCTACTGGTATTGAATACGAAAGTGGCACTGGGGGGCAGATTGCCGGCTTCGAAACCGGCGATCTGAATGTTTCAGTTGGATCGAGGCTGTGTGAAAACTCGGTGCATCGATGATCGTGCGAAAGATCGACGCGTCAGATCGGGCCAGGATCGACGATCGCGGTCCTGCTATTGGTCGCAGGACACCCGAAATTGCACGTCGTTCGAGTTCTCACACAGCCTCGCTCGGTAGCGGCCCGCCGCCCGCCCCACCCTCCCAACCTATGCCCCCCGCACCGGCATCGCCTTGATCGCCGCCGCCACCGCCTCCCGGAGCGGCTTCGCCCGCAACTCCGCGTCGTAAGGACAAGGCCGCACCGGCAGCTTGTCCGCCCGCTGCGACTCGCGCCAGGTCTGCAGCCAGCTCGTGTTGTCGGTCAGGCCCCAGAACAGAAAGTCGGTCAGATTGGCGTAGCTGAACGTCAGGTCGAGGTAGTCGCGCGCCAGCGCGGCCGAGCCGGCGTCGCGCGCGGCGATGTCGGCGGGCAGCTTGCGGTCGTTGACGTCAAACTCCGTGATCAGGAGCTGCAGGCCCATGCCGCTGACTTCGTCGAGGAAGGCGCGCCACTCGCGCTGTGGCGTCGTGCCTTCGCCGGCTTCGTCCCAGGGGCCGATGTGGCTTTGCAGGCCCAGGGCGTCGATCGGCGTGCCGCGGTCCTTGAGCGCGTGCAGCAGCTTGAGCACGCCGGCGCGGTGCTTGGCGCTGCCGGCGTCCCAGCGCATGTAGTCGTTGTAGACGAGCTGGGCCTGCGGCGCGCCGGCGCGGGTCAGGCGGAAGCACAGGTCGATCTGCTCGACGGCGCCCATGGTCTTGGTGAAGACGTTCTCGCGGTAGTCGCCCGTGGCCGGGTCGATGGCCTCGTTGACGACGTCCCAGCTGTAGACCTGCTGGCCGTACTGCGCGCACATGCCCTTGATGCGCGCGGTGAGCAGCTTCTCGGCCACGGCCGAGCCGGTGCCGAAGCGGGTCTGCACGACCCACTGCGGCAGCCACTTGGTCGGCTGCCAGACGAGGCAGTGACCGCGCTTGAGCAGGCCGGCGCCGGTGCCCCACGCAAAGATCTCGTCGGCCGGGCCGAAGTTCCACGCGCCGGCATGCGGCGAGACCAGCGGCCACTTGCACTCGTTCTCGGTCACGAGCGTGCTGCACTCGCGCGCCATCAGCGCGCGGTAGTGCGGGTCGCGGAAGGTCTTCATGCCGATGGCATTGCCA
>JAFALK010000033.1 GCA_019234295.1 Roseateles sp. | reverse complement strand
CTGACGATGGCGATGTTGCCCTCGGCCACGCCCTCGACGATCTCCTGCGGGCCGAGCAGGCAGACCGAGGTCATCGACTTCGGATTGTCGCCGGCGCGCAAATACTGGTTGAAGTAATCGAAGCCTTCGGCAATCTGCTGCGGCGTGATGTGCATGTAGTACTTACCGCTGGCGTCCTGGTCGATCAGCGCGTGCCCTTTCGACCACCAGAACGAGTTCAGGTAGAACCAGATCGACGGCGTGGCGCAGGTCCCGGCGGCGAACGCCCAGCCGGCCTTGCCGGTCTTCTTGAACACGTCCAGGCTGGCCTGGCGCAGCCCCGCCCAGCTGTTGGGCGGGCGCTCGTAGCCGGCGAGGTGGAGCAGGTCCTTGTTGTAGAAGATGGCGAGCGTGTCGGTGGTGAAGGGGATGGCGTAGGTTTTGCCGTCGGGCCCGACCGCCAAGTCGCGGGCGATGAAGTCGTCCCAGCCCTTGAGGCCGATCTTCGACTTGGCCCCGGTCTTGGCGATGTCGGCGTCGAGCGGCGCCAGCGCCCCAGCGGCAGCGAACGGCCGGGTCCAGACATAGACCAGCTCGACCACGTCGGGCGCCTCGCCGACCGCCGCCTCGCGCAAGTACTGGGCCTGCGCCTCGCCCCAGCCGAGGCGCTGCATCGTCACGTGGACGTCCGGGTTGGCGGCCTGGAAGTCGTCGAGCGCCGCCTGCATCTCCGGCGCTTCGCTATCGTGATAGCGGAAGGTGATGGCGGCGGGATCGCCGGCCCCTGCCGACAGGCTGCCCAGCACCATCCCGCCGAGGACGGCGCCCACCAACTTCGAGACCATGCTTCCTCCCGCCACCGACTTAAGGCCAAACATAGCGCCAGCCGAGCCGCCTCCCTAGCCCTCCCCCGCATGCGGGGGAGGGAGGCGCGCTCGCGCGCGGGTGGGGGCCCGAATCTACTCCTCGATGCCGGGATTGCCGGCTTCGCCTTTGACGACGACCTTGTTGAGCTTGGGCGGCGCCGCCGTCTTGGCGGCCCTCAGTGCGCGGGCGACGACTTCCCAGACCGGCTCCCCTTCGGCGCCGTCGACCGACGCCCAGCCGGCGACCTTGTAGGTCTTGGCGGCCTCGATGGGCCGGCCCTGGAGGCGCATATCGGTGATGCGGCTGCCCATGGCGGCCAGCGGCGCGCAGCGGTAGTGCAGGCCGCCCACGCGCACCATGTCGCCGCCCTGCTGGTAGTAGGGGTCGGGGTTGAAGAGGTTGTCGGCTACGTCTTCGAGCACCTCTTTGATCTGGGTGCCCGTCATCACGGTGAGCGTGGCGTTGGGGTAGGTGATGGCCGTCTGGTCCATCAGCAGCTCGCGGGTGATGGTGTCGCCGGGCAGCAGGCTTGTGCCCCAGCGGAAGCCGGGCGAGAAGGCGATGTCCGCCCCTTGCACGTCCATCAGCGCGTCGCACAGCAGCTGGTCCCAGCTGCCGTTGAAGTTGCCGCGGCGATAGAGCAGGCCCTCGCTGACGGCCAGCGGCTCGGCGAGCTTGGCGGCAAACGGAGCGCGGATCCTCGCGATCAGCTCGGCCATGGCCTTGTCAGCCGGCAGCAAGTTGGCGAAGACGGGCAGCAGCTGGTACTTCAGCTCCGCCGCCTTGCCGTTCCTGACCTGCACGTCGAGCACGCCGAGGAACTTGCCGTTGGAGCCGGCGTTGCACACCAGGGTGTGGCCGCCGCGGTTGGCGACCGGGAGCCCAAAAGGCACGCCGTCATGGGTGTGCCCGCCCAGGATGGCGTCCAGGCCGCTCACGCGCGAGGCGAGCTTCAGGTCCACGTCCATGCCGTTGTGGCTGAGCAGCACCACGAGCTGGGCGCCCTTGGCGCGCACGCTGTCCACCAGCTGCTGCAGCTCGGGCTCGCGGATGCCGAAGCTCCAGTCGGGCACCAGATAGCGCGGGTTGGCGATGGGCGTGTAGGGGAAGGCCTGGCCGATGATGGCCACGGGCACGCCGTTGATCTCGCGCATCACGTGGCTGGCGAAGACCTCGTCGCCGAAATCCTGCGTCTTGACGTTGTGAGCGATGAACTCGATGCCGCCGCTCTTGAGCGGGCCGTCCACCAGCTCCTTGACGCGGTCCTGGCCGAGCGTGAACTCCCAGTGGCCGGTCATGACGTCCACGCCGAGCAGACGGCAGGCCTGGACCATGTCCTCGCCGCGGGTCCATAACGCGCTGGCCGAGCCCTGCCAGGTGTCGCCGCCGTCGAGCAGCAGGCTGCCGGGGCGGCTGGCCTTCATCTGCTTCACGAGCGTGGCGAGGTGGGCGAAGCCGCCGACCTTGCCGTATCGCTTTGCCGCAGCGGTGAAGTCGAGGCAAGTGAAGGCGTGGGCCTCGCGCGTGCCCGGCGTGAGCCCGGCCGCCTTGATCAGCGCCGAGCCAACCAGGTGCGGCCACTGGCCCTGCTGCGCGCCGAAGCCCAGGTTGACGCTGGGCTCGCGGAAATGCATGGGCAGCAACTGCGCGTGGCAGTCGGTCATGTGCAGCAGCGAGACCGCGCCCGGGCCCTTGAAGGGCGGCGCAGCGGCATAGGGATCGGCCTGGGCCGCACCGGCCTTCGTGCCGAAGCCCACGGCAGCAGCGGCGCCGAGCACCTGCAGCAGTTCGCGACGGTTCATCATTCGGCGTTGACCGGCGACTTGGGATCGAGCAGCAGCGCCATGATGTCGCGGATCTGGTCTTCGTCGAGCACGCCGACATGGCCGAAGCGAGGCATGTTGGAGCAGGCGCTGTAGGCCTTGGCGTTGTAAATCTTGCCCCACGTGTATTTGACGATGGGCTCGCTCTGCGCGGAGGCGGGGTCGCTCACGCCGCGCAGCCGGCCGTACTGGTAGAGGCTCGGGCCGATGGTGCCAAAGGAGATCTCGGCCTTGGAGATCTGGTGGCAGTTGTAGCAGTTGCCACCGCTCTTGGCGCCAGCCGGATCGGTCCAGGTCATGCCGCGGCCGTTCTGCGCCAGTTTTTCGCCTTCCTTCCAGTCGCCCAGATACTGGCCGTTGGTGGGCCACTTGACGGTGGCCATCTGCTCGGCCTCGATCTTGGCGCTCACGTCGGCTGTGGGTGGCTTGTCGCTCGAGCAGGCTTTCTGCACCGCGTCTTGCTCAAGGCGGTCGAGCTTGGCGATGCCCTGCTCGCGGAAGCTGGACTTGATCATGGCGTCGGCCGCCGCGGTGGCCTCGGCCTCGCTCGGGCCCATGGCCTGTGTGGCGCAGCCAGCGACGATGGCGAGGCCGGCTGCGGCGCTGATGAGGTGGACGGTCTTCATCGCTGGGGTCTCCTGCCGGTTCAACGCTTGAGGGCCGGCGCGCTGGACACCGCACCCTTGCTGTTCACGCCCATATAGGTGGCCAGGGCGATGGTGGCGTCGGAGGCGTAGCCCGGATAGGGGAAGCGCTGCTGGCGGTAGCAGTCGTTCAGCCGGCGCTGCATGCCCCAGAGCTCGCCGCTGGAGACGCGATAGGCGGGCCAGGAGGCGAAGCCCACCGCGTCGCCGGGGTTCTTGTACAGCGCCGGCAGGTCCTGCAGCCGGATGCGCTTGCCGTCCTCGCCGTGGCAGGTGGCGCAGGCGAAGTCGTAGGGGCCGCCACGGAAGTAGAAGATCTTCTTGCCGGCTGCGTACATGAGCTTCTCGGCCGTGTGCGTCTGCGGCAGATTGAACTTCATGCCGCGTGACTCGGCCGAGATGTAGGCCACGAGCGCCTCCAGGTTGGTCTGCTCACCCTTGCCGAAAGGCGTGGCGGCGATGGCCTTGGCATCGAAGCCTTGCAGGGTCTCCATGCAGCTGAGCAGGCGCGACTCCAGGTCCTGCACGCGGCCGGTGTCGCCGAAGTAACGCGGCAGCTCGACGAAAGCGCCCTTGACCACGCCCGCACCCTTGCCGAGGTCACAGCGCTCGAGCGAGGCACCCTTCGGGCCGCGCGGGGTCTTCCAGAGTTCCTCGCCCTTGGCTTCGAAGAGCTCGGCCGGGTTGCCGTCGGCGAGCATGGCGCGGTATTCGGCGATGCCGTCCGAGGTGGACTTCTGGGCCAGGGCCGGAGCCCCGATCAGCGCAATGACGCCGGCCATGACGCCAGCAATGGCGAGCGCGGTCTTGCTCATGCTTCGTGTCTCCTGCTTTTGTGCGCGGACTTCAGACCACCGTGGCTTCGTCCACCCGCTTGTTGCCCAGGTTGTCCACCCACTGCACGCTCACCTTGTCGCCGGCCTTGCCGCCCTTGATGGTGAACTGAAGGAAGGGGTTCTTGGAAACGGCCGGGCCCCATTGGGCCGAGAACACGGGGGTGCCGTTGAGCGAGGCGCTCACGTCGGTGATGTGCCAGGCCGGGATGGTCTTGCCGTTGGCGTCCTTGCGCTGGCCGGTTTCCATCTCGTGCTGCATCAGCACCTTGACCACGACATTGCCATTGAGCGCCTGGGCGCGGATTCGCATCGGATCTGCCATCTCAACCTCCACAACCGCCAAGGGTCACTTTGACTTCCTTTTGGGCGAACAAGACCTTCTTGTCAGCCGTGATCGCCACGGCGTACAGGTTGGAGGTTTGCCCCATCTTCACGCGTGTCTGGAAGGCGGCTTCGACGGCAGGGCTGACGTCAAAGGAGGCCGTCAGCACGGACGGGTTCTTCTCGACCAGCACGAGCATGCGCACCACGTTGGCCGCGCCGCTGGCGATGGTCACGGGGACGACGGCGCCGTTCTCGGCGATGTCGGGGGCGCTCAGCTGGACTTCCTTGCTCTCCACGGGCTTGCCCAGGCCCAGGGCCTTGTACAGCTCGTCGAGGGTCTTGGCATCGAAGGCGCTCTTGGCCAGCGCCTCGGCGGCGCCTGCCTGCAAGGGCAGCACGCCGGCGAGGAGGCCGGCAAGCAGGGCGCCCTGCTTGATCAGGTCTCTGCGGGTGTTCATGACGACATCTCCTTGATGGGAATTTCCAGCATTGTGTGAGTGAATCGGAGGCCCTAGGGCTTGGCGCCCGCGGCCAGCCAGGCTGCGATGGCCTTGAGCTCGGCGTCGGGCAGGGCCGGCTGCTCGGGCATGGGGATGGAGCCCCACACGCCGTTGCCACCCTTGCGGATCTTGCCCGCGAGGTAGTCGGCCTGGCCGGCGTACTTGACGGCCACGTCCTTGAAGGCGGGGCCGACGAGCTTGGTGTCGATCTGGTGGCAGGCGTAGCAGGCGTTTTGCTGGAGCAGTTCGGCAACGGGCTTGGTTGCGGGTGCGGTTGCCACCGCGGGCTTGTTTTTGGGCACCGTGTCGAGGCCGCGCTGCGGGCCGATGAGGCGCTGCTGCTGGGCGAGATTGCCGCTGGCATCGCGGGCGTAATCGGGCAAGAGCGAGGCGACCCTGGGGGACGCGCCGCAGTCCTTCATGCAGTTGGAACCCTGGACGTCAGGCTTGACCGTGCCCTTGAATTCAGTGCCCGGCCACATCGAGTGCGCCCAGGTCTTGCCGTTGCGGTTGGGCAGGCGCTTTTGCACGTCGGCGATGTTCTCGTCCGAGAGCTCGCCGTCGGCAGGCAAGACGTCGGCCAGCGAGAGCAGGTAGGCCGTGACGGCATAGACCTCGTCGGGCTTGAGGCTCTTGGGCGCTGTCCAGGGCATGGCCCGGTTGATGTAGTCCCACAGCGTGGAGATGTGCGAGACCTTCATCAGCGTGGTGCGGCCGGGGAAGCTCGGATCGAGCAGGCGCGCCACATGGCCGGTCTTGATGTCGTCCTGGGTCGTGCCGCCCACCAGGGGCGAGAAGACCTCGTTCGATTCGCCGAAGCTGCCATGGCAGCCGGCGCATTTGGCCTCCCAGAGCGTCTCGCCCTGGGCCACCGTGCCGCGGCCTTTGGGCAGGCCCTTGAAGTCGGGGCGCACGTCGATGTCCCAGGCCTTGAGTTCGGCGGGCGTGGCGGTGCGGCCGATGCCGGGGAACTTGTCGGCGGCGTTGGCGCCGAGGGCGCAGACCAGCGCGATCACCAAGGCGCGCTTAGGCGACTTGAACATTCTTCACCTCGCCGCTCTCTTGCACGAGCCAGGTCTGGATCGAGTTGTTGTGATAGATCGAGCGCTTGCCTCGCACGGTGCGAAGCTGGGCGTTCGTCGGCTGGATCTGTCCGGTTTCATCGGTGGCGCGGCTCATCACGAGAGCGGGCTTGCCGTCCCAGGTCCAGGGCAAGGTGAAGCGCGTCAGGCAGCGGTCCATCACGGGTGATTGCAGCTGGGCCGGCTGCCAGTTGCGACCGCCATCGACCGACACGTCGACCCGTCTGATGCGCCCGCGGCCCGACCAAGCCAGGCCCGAGATTGCGTAGAAGCCTTTGTCGAGCAACACCTGGCCTCCGCTGGGTGTGGTGACCACGCTCTTCACCTCCTGCACCGAGGAGTACTGGCGGTGCTGGCCGTCGGGCATCAGGTCCACGTAGTGGACGTCCTCGTCTTTGGTGGCATAGGGCTCGTCGCCGACCTCGATGCGGCGCAGGTACTTGACCCAGGAGACGCCCTGCACGCCAGGCACCACGAGGCGCAGCGGGTAGCCATTCTCGGGCCGCAGCATCTCGCCGTTCTGGCCGTAGGCGAGCAGCACGTCGCCGCTCTTCACGAGCTTGATGGGGATGGTGCGCGTCATCGAGGAGCCGTCGGCGCCTTCGGCGAGCACGAAGCGCGCGCGCTTGGCGTCCATCCCGCACATCTCCAGCACGTCGATCAGGCGCACGCCGGTGAACTCGCTGCAGCTGAGCATGCCGTGCGTGTATTGCACGGTGGGGACGGCCACATTGCCCCACTCCATGCCGGTGTTGGCGCCGCATTCGATGAAATGAAAGCGCGAGACCGAGGGCAGGCGCATCAGCTCATCCATGGTGAAGACCATGGGGCGCTTGAGCATCTGCTCGTCCGAGCCGTTGATCATCAGCCGGTGCTTGGAGGGATCGATGTCCCACCAGCCCTGGTGATGGCGCTCGAAGTGCAGTCCGCTGGGCGTGACGATGCCAAACAGGCCTTGCAGCGGCGCGAAGGACACCGAGGCCTGGCGCGTCTGCGTGAGGCCCGGGCTCTGGCGGCGCTGTAGATTGGCCTCGAAGCGCGAGGGCTTGCCATAGCCTTCGAGCGCCACCGGCTGGCCCAGAGCCAGCGAATGCTGCGGCAGCTCGAGGATGTTGGGGTCGCCGACGGCAGACTCGGCCTTCGCCGCGCCGGCCAGCATGGCGGCGCTGGCGGTGGCGAAGGCGCGGCGCAAAAAGCCGCGGCGCGCGTCGGGCGCTGCGGCGAGCTGCTCGCGCGTGAGCAGGTGTTCCGGGGCGTGCAACAAGCGCCCAGGCGCGGAAGTACGGTCGTTCATGGCATCAATGACGCGGGGACATCAGGCGCTCGTTCGGCGCGACCGCCTCGGGATCGTCCATCTCGATGGCGATCTGGGTGCATACGGCGCGGCAGAGCATGGCCGCACGTTCGTTCTGGATGCGGTAAATGACGCTCTGGCCGGTGCGCGTGCGCGCGAGCACACCCGCGCGGTAGAGCTGGTTCAGGTGCTGCGACATATTGGGCTGGCTGCTCGGGATTTCTTCCAGCAGCTCGCCCACGCTCTTTTGGCCGTTGCACAGCGAGCTGATGATGCGCAGGCGCAGCGGCGTGGACATGAGAGAGAACAGCTCGGCAGCCACTTCGTAGATCCGCTCGGCCTCGTTGACGGGGGCGTCGATCATAGGAATCCTTATATAAGCAATTACCAATATATAGGGTTCATCCGGAGCCTCACATAGTGCTAAACCCTGTGCTCCAAGCGTGGCGCGTGGCAAAAGTGGCGTGCAAAATGATTTCAGCACCGCTCGCCAGCAGCAGCCTTGAGCTTCCATCCCGACACGATCAGCGCCTCTTCATCCCTGACTGCGCAGCAGCGCATTGCATCGTTGCGTTGGCGCATGTCGGCGGCCGTGCTTGGACTGAGCGTGCTGATGGTGCTGCTGCTGGACTTCTTCCACCTCGCCGTGAGCGAGGGGGCGGGCGAGGGCGGCGCCGCGTTGCTGGGCTCCTTGCTGCGCGATCTGGTGCTGGGCCTGCTGCTCGCCGCCGTGCTCGTCTTGTTGCTGGATCGTCTGACCCTGCAGCCTTTGCGGCGCCTGGCCGCCAGCAGCGAGGCTTTCGACCCCAGCCTGCCGCCGCAGGACTGGCAGGCACAAGAGCGCGAATCGGTGCCGCCGGAGGTGCAGCAGATCCAGCATTCGCTCAGCCGCGTGCACAAGCAGCTGTGGCTGCAGTTGCAGAGCGAGTTGGGCCGGTCTGCGCAGCTGCGCGAGCAGCTGCAGCAGGCGCAGGCGCAGCTCGATGCGAAGAATCGCGAGCTCGGATCCATGGCGCGCGTGGACGCCCTGACCGGCCTGACAAACAGCCGCGGATTCGACGAGGCGCTGCGCCGCGAGTTCAAGCGCACGCAGCGCCAGCGCGGCCTGCTCTCGCTGGCCGTGCTCGATCTCGATCATTTCAAGAAGTTCAACGCTCGCTACGGTGCGGCCAAGGGCGACGAGGCCTTGCGCCAGGTCGCGCAGCTGCTGACTTCCCATTTCAAGCGGGACACCGACGTCGTGGCCCGGCTGGGCGGCGAGGAGTTCGTGGCCCTGCTGCCGGATCTGGGCCTGTCCGAAGCCCAAGGGCGGCTCGAGCAGCTGCGCGAGGAACTGCGCGCCTTGCAGCTGCCGCATGAAGACGGCGTGGGCGAAGAACGCGTGCTCACCGTGTCGATCGGACTGGCGGCGTACAGCCCGGCCCATCCCTATCTGAGTCCGCAGGCGCTCATGCAAGCGGCCGACGAGGCGCTCTACATTGCCAAGCATGCGGGCCGGGACCGGCTCAGCATGGGGGCGAGTTAGGCCATGAAGTTCAGCTCAACGCCGTTGCCTGCCGGGTCGCGCAAGAAGAGTTGCACCTGTCCCGTCAAGGGGACTTCGGCCACGCGGTAGTCAAGGCCGAGATTGCGCAGCTTCGCTTCAAAGGCCGTGCGGTCGCTACAGGCGAAGGCCGTGTGGTCGTAGGTGCCCAAGGGGCGTTGCGGCATGACCGATCCCGCCCCGGCCTCGCTCAGGTGCACCACGGCCTGATCGCCGGCATAGAGCCAGTAGCCGAAGCTGCCGAAGGGCGGGCGCGGGCCCTGGCGCAGGCCGACGACTTCGCAATAGAAATCTCGCAGGCGCTCCATCAGCTCACGGCTGGCGCGCAGATTGATGTGGTCCAGGCCCCGGACGAGCATCAGCGGCCGTGCTCGGTGGCGCTGGCGATCTGCTCGGAGACGCGGCGCGCGGCGCGCAGCATGAGGTTCTCGTCGAGCTGGGCCTGCGGGGCGATGGCGGAGGCCACCTCCTCGAGTCGCTCGGGTGCCGTCATCAGGGCCCAGGCCAGGGCGGAGACGGCGCTCACGCTGCGGCGCTGCAGGGCCTCAGGCATGACCAGGGTCCCTTGCACTTCCACGTGGTGGCGCACATTGGCCACCGCCGCTGGCGCCAGGCCCCAGCTCTCGCACAGGGCCGCGCCCAGTGCGTCGTGGCTGACGCCGAAGGCCGTGTGTTCGAGCTGCACGAGTTCCTGATCGTTCGCCGCGGCACGCAGCATGGCCGGGTAGTGCGAGGGTGCGTGGCGGTAGAGCACGGCCTTGCCGCATTCCTCAAACAGGCCGGCCGAATGCGCCGCCCAGGGGTCGACGCCGAGCATCTGGCCCATGCGGCCCATCATGAGGCCGCGCTGCGCTGCGCGGTTCCACACGGATTCCAGCTCCGCCGCCGGCGGGAAGGCCGCGCGCAGGCCCATCTCGAAGGTGATGGCCGCGACCTCGCGCATACCGAGATAGGTCAGCGCCTGGTGCACGGTCTGGACTCGGCCGCGCAGGCCATAGAGCGAGGAGTTGACGGCCTTGAGCACGGCAGCGGCCAGGGCCATGTCTCCTTCGACGAGGGCAGACATGGCCAGCAGGTCGATGTCATCGGCGGCCATCAGCAGCGACAGCTTGACCAGCACTTCGGGTTGGGTGGGGATCTCGATGTCCAGCGAACGGAGTTGCGGGTCGACAGGCATGGCTGTGAGCTCGGATGGTTTGCGGCAATGGTAGCGCGTGCCCCCGGCTTGAGGCGATTGGTTCAGCGCAAGTAGGCGTCCCAGCCGGTCTTGAGGATCAGCAGCGCGACCACGACCACGAAGAATCCGCGCACGAAACCGGCACCCCTGGCCAGCGCCATGCGCGTGCCGATCAGGCTGCCCAGCACATTGGTCACGGCCATCACGGCCGCCACCTGCCACCAGAAGTGCCCCTTGCTGACGAACAGCACGATGGCCGCGAAATTGGTGGACACGTTCATCAGCTTGGCCGTGGCCGAGGCGTGGAGAAAGTCGTAGCCCAGCACGCGCACGAAGAGAAAGACGAAGAAGCTGCCGGTTCCCGGGCCGAAGAAGCCGTCATAAAAGCCGATGGCCAGGGCGATGGCGCCAGCGGCCAGGGTTTCAGCGCCGCCGTGGTAGCGCGGTTCGTGGTGCCGGCCCAGGTCCTTGCGGGCCAGCGTGTACATCAGCACGGCCAGGAGGATCAGCGGCAGGCCTTTGCGCCAGGCGTCCGGACTGACCATGGTCACGGCCCAGGCGCCGCAGAAACCGCCAACCAGGGCCAGTCCTGCGGCCGGCATCAAGGCGCGCCAGTTCAGCTGCACGCACCGCGCGTACTGGCTGGTCGCCCAGGCCGTGCCCCAGATGGAAGCTCCCTTGTTGGTGCCGAGCAGCGTCGCAGGCTCCACCTTGGGCAAGACGCTGAACAGGGCGGGCACGAGCACCAGGCCGCCGCCCCCCACCACGGAATCAATGAAACCGGCCGCGAGCGAGGCCAGGGCGAGGGTGGCGAGTTCAGCAAACATCAGAAATCCAGGACCGAAAAGAGAACGGGCGCCTGGATCTGCATCCGGCGCCCGCGAATTGTGACGGTGTCACGTTTTATCTTGATCTTCGAATTGGTGTTTGTCTCCTCAGCCCCGCCTGGCAAACACTTGTCTGGACAAGGTTTACGTCGAGTGGGTGGACTGTAGTGAGGGCTCGCGGCGCACGCACTTGGGGTTTCCACGGGCGAATTGCACCAAGATAGTGCAGTCTGTGTGCGCTAACTTTGGATATTCATGGCTTAAATACTGAATTTCATGAAATGGTAGCGCGCGCACCGCGATCGTCCTCCCCCGCGGGCAAGTGTCGCGAGTTTGCACAGTTTGATCGTCCTTCCCCGGTTCGGGAACTTTTGGCCCGGTGGTGCGCAATACGCTGAAATCGACCGTCATGAAGCTCAACAATGCTCAGCCTGCTGCCCATGGATTCACGCTCCGGCCGTGATGACACGCTCGGCCTGATGGCGCGCCTGCGCCAGGGCGACGCGCAGGCGCTGGAGCCGCTGTATCGCAACGAGTCGGGCGCCGTGTACCGCTACGCGTTGGCTCTTTGCGCCAACCCGGCCTGGGCGGCCGATGCGATGCAGGAGGCCTTCGTGGCGCTGGCCGCATCGCCCGAGACCTTCGACCCGCTGCGCGGCAGCCTCGGTGGCTGGCTGGCGGGCGTGGCGCGGCATCACCTGCTGTCGCGCTGGCGCGAGGCCCGGCGCGAGGTGCAGGACGAAGAGGCGCAGGACGGTGCACAGACCGTGGCTGCGCCCTTGGCCGATACGCCGGAGACCCGTCTCATCGAATCGCAGGACCAGACCGCCGTCTGGCAGGCCATCCAGGCCTTGCCCTGGCCGTTCCGAGAAGCGCTGGTCCTCGTGGATCTGCAGGAGCGGGCCTACGTGGAAGCCGCGCGCATTGCCGGCATCGAGATCAACACCTTGCGCAGCCGCCTGTACCGCGCGCGCCAGAAGCTGGCCCAGGCCCTGCAGCCCATGGCCACCCTATCCCGACAAGGGAGTGCCGCATGAAGTCCCAAGCCTTGCCCTTGAATCCCTTGAACACCCTGGACGATTGGCGTCGCGCCGAGCCCACGGCGGCCATGCAGGCTGCGACCCTGGCGGCCGCCCGGCGCGCCGTGGCCCGCCGCCGCGGGCTGCCTGCCTGGGCCCAAGGCCTGGCCGCCCTGCTGCCCATGCGGCCCACGCGGCCCACGCGGCCCGTGATCTGGGCCAGCGTTGCGAGCTGCGCGCTGGGCCTGCTCGGCACCTTGCTCGTGTTCAGCGTACCGCTGCCCCAGACGGCGCAGGCCGAGTTCAGCGCCAGTGCCTTCGTGCCCCTGGTGTCCGAGGACCGGCTCCAGCACGCGATGGACGACAAGCCCATTGCAGCGTCCGCCACCGCGGCCGGCGCCCAGGCTCGCGAAGGCCGGGCCTGGGTCGTGACCACCGAGATGCCCGCCGAACGCCTGGCCCTGCTCGGCCTGCCCTACGACCCGTCCAGCGCCGGCCAGAGCGTGCGCGCCGAGTTGCTCATGCGGCCCAACGGCGAGGTGCTCGCCGTGCGCCTCGTTCATTGATTTTTTTCGTCCCCTGCCGTTCCTCGTTCCTGAAAGGCAACAACATGAAGACCTTCAAGCGCTCTCTTCTGCCGGCAGCCCTGCTGCTGGCCTTCACCGCAGTTGCCCGCGCGCAGCCGCCAGCGCCGGACGCGACGCCGCAGCTCCAGATCGACGTCCAGCGGGTGAGCCAGGAGGCCCACCGTGCCGCGCAGGAGGCCCTGGAGCACGCCAATATCGAGCTGGGCTTCATCGGCCAGGAGATGGGCCGCAGCCGCGTCGTCAAGGGCGCGCCCTATTGCGCCGACGCCGTGCACGAGACCATCCAGCCCTTGGCCGACGGCAACCGCATCGTGCGCGTGCAGACCGACCGCCAATGCCGCGACGGCGAGGGCCGCACCCGCACCGAGGTGGACCGCGACGGCAAGCGCGTCGTCTATCTGCGCGACCCGCTGTCCAAGGAAAACTGGGTGCTGGATCCGGAGAGCAAGACTGCGAGCAAGGCCGGCAACATGGCCTGGATGGCCAATGACGAGGGCCAGTGGCGGGCCTTCGGCCAGCAGATGCGCGAGATGGCCGTCAAGATTCGCGAACAGCTGCGCAGCGCGCCTCCTGTCGCTCCGGGCTTGCCGCCCGCGCCTGGCGTGCCACCTAAGCCCCCGGTGCCGCCGCTGCCACCCGAGCCGGTGGTGCTGACTGAAGACATCCACGGCGGCGACGGCAAGGACGGCCGAGAGGTGCGGGTACAGATCGTGCGCATGGGAGACGCCAAGGGCATGCCGCCGCTGCCAGCCCTGCAGGCGCCGCCGGCCGTGCTGGCGCGTACCATGGCCTTCGCGCCACGTGGCGAGGGTGCCACCACCGCTTTGCCCGCCAAGGAGATCGAAGGCGTCAAGGTCAACGGCGAGCGCACCAGCTGGACCATCGAAGCCGGCAAGATCGGCAACGAAAAACCTATCGTCATCACGCGCGACGTCTGGACCTCGCCTGAGTTGATGCTCACCGTCAGCAGTCGAGATTTCGACCCGCGCAGCGGCGAGACCAATTACCGCTTGCAGAACATCCGGCGGGGCGAACCCGAGGCGGCGCTGATGAAGGTGCCGGCTGACTACAAGAAGGCGGAGACGCGCCAGGAAGTGCGTGTGGTTCGCGAGCGCTTGGATCGTGACGGTGCCGCACCTGCCAAGGCTCCCAAGGCCGCCAGCAAGCCCTGACGACGGCGCCCGGTTGATGCCGGGGCGCCCTTGTTGCAGGGACAATTGCGGCCATGTCCTGCCGAACGCCGCGATTCCTGTTCCCAGCCGCTTGGCTCATTGCCCTGGTCTTGAGCGCTTGCGGCGGCGGCGGTGGCAGCTCGTCGAGCTCCGCCACGCCGGCGCCGGCCGCCAGCCCGATCTTGTTGAGCCTGCCCGCGCACGGTCTGAGCGCAGCCCAGCTGGGCCTCGTGGTGATCGATGGGGACGCCGTCTCTGAAGCCGCGGCCGCCTACTACCAGCAGGCCCGCGGCGTGCCGGCCGCCAATATCGTGAAGGTGAGCCTGCCGGCCGGAACGGGCGCGGCGCTTGGCGCTGCTGACTTCGCCCGCATCAAGGCCAGCGTGGACGCGGCCATGCCCGCGGCCGTGCAGGCCCTGCTGCTTGTCTGGCGTCAGCCCTCGCGGGTCGCGGGCGGCAGTTGCAGCATGAGCATCACCAGCGCCATGGCCCTGGGCTTTGATGCGCGCTATTGCGGCGGCTGCGTGGCCACGGCGGCTTCGCCCTACTACGACAGCGAATCACTGCAGCCCTTCACCGATCTGAAGATGCGGCCTGCCATGATGCTGGGCACCGACACGCTTGCCGCCGCCAAGGCCCTGATCGACCTGGGCTTGCAGGCCGACGCCAGCCAGCCTGACGGCACGGGCTGGCTGATCCGCACGAGCGATGCGGACCGCTCCGTGCGCTACCTGGACTTCCTCGGCCTGCCCGCGAGCTGGTCCGGCTGGCTCACCCTGAACTACACGGACAACAGCGGCGGGACGCCACAGAACGACGCCCTCACGGGCAAGGCCGGCGTGCTCTTCTACTTCACGGGCCTGGCCGTCGAGCCCGGCCTGGCCACCAACAGCTACAGAGCGGGCGCCGTGGGCGACAGCCTGAGCTCCTCCGGCGGTGCGCTCGACAGCGCCGATGGCCAGACTCGCGCCACTGACTGGCTGGCGGCCGGGCTGACGGCCAGCTTCGGCACCGTGGAGGAGCCCTGCAACTACACCGAGAAGTTCCCCAGGGCTAGCGTGATGATCGACCACTACTGGCGGGGCGACTCCCTGATCGAGGCCTACTGGAAGTCGGTGCAATGGCCGGGCGAGGGCCTCTTCGTCGGCGAGCCGCTGGCGCGGCCCTGGCACGATCAGCCCAGCTTCTCGATCGTGAACGGCCAGTACCAGATCAGCACCCGCGGCTTGCGGCCCGGCGCGCAGTATTGGCTGCAATACCGCAAGTCGGGCCAGACCGACTGGACCCTGATCCAGCTCTTCACGCCAGCGCGGGGTGGCGTGCAGAACTTGAGCGCCTCCCTGGCGCCTACGGACGCCACCCAGCTGCGCTGGCTCGGCCCCTGCCCCGGCGATCTGGGATCGGAGTGCGTGCTGGCGCAATCGCCCTAGACCCTAGAAGGCGGCTCTAAGCGAAACGCACGGCGCGCTCACCGCGGCACCAGCCGTAGAGCACCAGCCGGCTGTTCTTCGCGATCTGGATCGCCATCGAGGTGGGCGCCGAGATGGTCGCGAGCAGCGGCACTCGCAGCCGCGCGCACTTGAGCACGAGCTCGGAGCTGGCCCGGCTGCTCATGATGACGAAGCCGTCTTCCAAGACAGCGCCGGCGCGTACCCGGCTGCCCAGCAGTTTGTCCAGTGCGTTGTGCCGGCCCACGTCCTCCATCACGACGAGCAGCTCGCCCGCGAGCGTGGACCAGCCCGCTGCATGGTGGGCGCCAGACTGCGCATTCAGGAGCTGGAGCGCGGGCAGCTGCTCGAAGGCGCGGTGAACGGCGGCGAGTTCGATCTGCAGTGGCGCGTCGAGCGGCGGCGGCGCCAGGTCCAGGGCTTGCAGGCTGTCGATGCCGCACAGCCCGCAGCCCGTGCGGCCGGCGAGGTTGCGGCGGCGCTCCTTCAGGCGCCGCTCGGCGGCGGCCGAGACCTCGAGCTGCACCTCGCAGCCCATTGCGCCTTCGGCCACATCAATGCCGTAGCACTCGCTCGGCCTTTCAAGGAGTCCTTCCGAGAGCGCGAAGCCCAGCGCGAAGGCTTCGAGGTCGGTCGGCGTGGCCATCATCACCGCATGCGAGATGCCGTTAAAGACCAGGGCCACCGGGGCCTCGACGGCCACCAGGTCGGTCATGGGGGCGGCATTTGCGCCGCGCCGGACCTCAACCTCCTGGAGCGGCTTCACTGCAGCTGCGCGCGGTGTCGCTTGATCGCTTCGGCCGTGGTGGCGTTGAGCTCGCCGTAGCCGACGCTGTCCACATGCGCGAGCAGCTCGCGCCGCATGCGCGGTTCCCAGAACTTCTTGATGTGGGTGGCCACGCCATCGAGCGCTTCTTCGCGGTCGGGGAAGGCGGCGAAGAAGTCGCCGATCTGGTTGGCCATCTTGATCAGGTTCTCAACGTGCATGGTTGAGGAGTTCCTCTTGTGTCTCGCTGAACGCTTTGTACTCCTTCTGCCAGGCCGAGGGCTGCATGACCGGCAGCACCTGCACGGCCGTCACCTTGTACTCGGGGCAGTTGGTGGCCCAGTCGGAGTTGTCGGTGGTGATGACGTTGGCGCCAGATTCCGGGAAGTGGAAGGTCGTGTAGACCACACCGGGCTGCATGCGCTCGCTGATCACGGCGCGCAGCACGGTCTCGCCGGCTCGGCTCTCGATGCCCACCCAGTCTCCGTTCTTGATACCGCGCTCCTGCGCGTCATGGGCATGGATCTCGAGCCGGTCCTCGCTGTGCCACTGGTTGTTGGGTGTGCGCCGCGTCTGTGCGCCGACGTTGTACTGGCTCAGGATGCGACCCGTGGTCAGCAGCAGCGGGTACTTGCGTGTGACCTTCTCGGTCGAGGGGATGTACTGCGTGATCAGGAAGCGGCCCTTGCCGCGCACGAACTTGCCCACATGCATGATGGACGTGCCCGCTGCCTCGGTCTCCTCGTTGCAGGGCCACTGCACGCTGCCCAGACGCTCGATCTTCTCGAAGCTCACACCCTGGAAGGTCGGCGTCAGCGCTGCGATCTCGTCCATGATCTGGGACGGGTGCTGGTAGTTCATCGGATAGCCCAGCGCGTTCGAGAGCTTGCAGGTCACCTCCCAGTCCGCCAAACCGGCCAGCGGCGGCATGACCTTGCGAACGCGCGAGATGCGGCGCTCGGCATTGGTGAAGGTGCCGTCCTTCTCCAAGAAGGAGGAGCCAGGCAGCAGGACATGAGCGTATTTGGCCGTCTCGTTCAGGAAGATGTCCTGCACGACGATGCACTCCATGCTGGAGAGCGCCTCGGCCACGTGCTGCGTGTTGGGATCGGACTGGACGATGTCCTCGCCCTGGCAGTACAGGCCCTTGAAGCTGCCCGTCAGCGCGGCGTCGAACATATTGGGAATGCGCAGGCCCGGCTCGGCCTGTAGCGTCACGCCCCAGTGCGCCTCGAACTGGCTGCGCACCGTCGTGTCGGCGATGTGGCGATAGCCCGGCAGCTCGTGCGGGAAGCTGCCCATGTCGCAGCTGCCTTGGACATTGTTCTGGCCGCGCAGCGGGTTCACGCCGACGCCTTCGCGGCCGACATTGCCGGTGACCATGGCGAGGTTGGCGATGCCGATCACCATGGTCGAGCCCTGCGCATGCTCGGTCACGCCCAGGCCGTAATAGATGGCGGCATTCACGCGCCCACCGGCACGTGATCCGTCGGACGCACCGGTGGCGTACAGGCGTGCGGCGGCGCGCAGCTCGGCGGCGGGCACGCCGCTCTCGGCCTCCAGGGCTTCGGGAGAGTTGTCGGGCCTGGACACGAAAGCGCGCCATTCCTGGAAGGATTTGGTGTCGCAGCGCTCGGCTACATAGGCCTCGTCAACGAGGCCCTCGGTCACGATCACATGTGCCATGGCCGTGATCACGGCCACGTTCGTGCCGGGCCGCAGGGCCAGGTGGTGATCGGCCTTGACGTGCGGCGCGCTGACAAGGTCGATGGCGCGCGGATCCACGATGATCAGCTTGGCGCCTTCGCGCAGGCGCTTCTTCATGCGCGAGCCGAACACCGGATGCGCCTCGCTCGGGTTCGCGCCGATGACCATGATCACGTCGGCATGCTCCACCGACTTGAAGGTCTGCGTGCCGGCCGACGTGCCGAACGTCTGGCCCAGGCCGTAGCCGGTGGGCGAGTGGCAGACACGGGCGCAGGTGTCGACGTTGTTGTTGCCGAAGGCGGCGCGGATCAGCTTTTGGACGAGGTAGGTCTCCTCGTTCGTGCAGCGCGAGGAGGTGATGCCGCCGATCGAATCGCGCCCGTGCTGGGCCTGGATGCGCCTGAACTCGGAGGCGGCGTGGTTGATCGCCTCGTCCCAGGACACCTCGCGCCAGGGGTCGGTGATCTTGGCGCGGATCATGGGCTTGGTGATGCGGTCCTTGTGCGTGGCGTAGCCCCAGGCAAAGCGGCCCTTGATGCAGGAATGGCCCTCGTTGGCCTTGCCGTCCTTCCACGGCGTCATGCGTACGACTTCGTTGCCCTTCATCTCGGCCTTGAATGCGCATCCCACGCCGCAATAGGCGCAGGTGGTGATGGCGCTGTGCTCGGGCAGGCCGCGCTCGATGACGGTCTTCTCCTGCAATGTGGCCGTAGGGCAGGCCTGCACGCAGGCGCCGCAGCTCACGCATTCGCTGTGCATGAAGGGCTCGTCCATGCCCGGCGAGACGCGGCTGGCGAAGCCGCGGCCCGAGATCGTCAGCGCGAAGGTGCCCTGGATCTCCTCGCAGGCCCGCACGCAGCGGTTGCAGACGATGCACTTGGACGGGTCGTAGCTGAAGTAGGGGTTGGACTCGTCCTTGCCCTCCTTCAAGTGGTTGGCGCCCTCGAAGCCGTAGCGCACATTGCGCAGGCCCACGACGCCGGCTTGGGTCTGCAGCTCGCAGTCGCCGTTGGCTGAGCAGGTCAGGCAGTCCAGCGGGTGGTCGCTGATGTAGAGCTCCATCACGCCCTTGCGCAGCTCCTGCAGCTTGGGGCTTTGCGTGCGCACGATCATGCCGGCCTCGGCCGGCGTGGTGCAGGAGGCGGGGTAGCCCTTGCGGCCGTCGATCTCCACCAGGCACAGGCGGCACGAACCGAAGGGCTCCAGGCTGTCGGTGGCGCAGAGCTTGGGCACCATCACGCCGGCCTCGGTGGCGGCACGCATCAGCGAGGTGCCGACGGGCACGGTGACGGGCATGCCGTCGATGGTGAGCGTGACTTCGCGCTCGGATTCGCGCTTCGGTGTCCCGTAGTCGAGGTCGATCATGTGCTGCTCCTCAGACCGAAGTCCTCAGGGTAATGGTTCAAGGCGGAGATCACCGGGTAGGGGGTCATGCCGCCCATGGCGCAGAGCGAGCCGTGAACCATGGTGTCGCACAGGTCGCGCAGCAGCGCCACCTGTTTCTGGTCGCCCGCGACGATCTTGTCGATGACTTCCACGCCACGCGTGGAGCCGATGCGGCAGGGCGTGCACTTGCCGCAGGACTCGATGGCGCAGAACTCCATGGCGTAGCGGGCCAGCTGGGCCAGGTCGGCCGTGTCGTCGTGCACGACGATGCCGCCGTGGCCCAGCACTGCGCCGAGCTCGGCGAAGGCCTCGTAGTCCAGCGGCGTGTCCCATTGCGATGGCGGCAGGTAGGTGCCCAGCGGCCCGCCGACCTGCACGGCCTTGATCGGCCGGCCCGAGGCGCTGCCGCCACCATAGCTGGTGAGCAGCTCGCGCAAGGTGACTCCGAAGGCCAGCTCGATCAGGCCGCCGCGCTTGATGTTGCCGGTCAGCTGGATCGGCAAGGTGCCGCGCGAACGGCCCATGCCACAACCGGCATAGAACTGCGCGCCGCGGGCCAGGATCAAGGGCACGCTGGCCAGGGTGATGACGTTGTTGATGACGGTCGGCTGACCGAACAGACCGGAGACGGCCGGCAGCGGCGGCTTGGCACGAACGATGCCGCGCTTGCCCTCCAGGCTCTCCAGCATGGCGGTCTCTTCGCCGCAGACATAGGAGCCGGCGCCCATGCGCACCTCGAGCTTGAAGCCGCTCAAGTAACCCGCTTCTTCAGCGGTGGCGATGGCCTTCTTGAGCGTCGCCACCGCCTGTGGGTATTCGGAGCGCACGTAGATGAAGCCGCGGCTCGCGCCCACGGCGTGGCCTGCGATGGCCATGCCCTCGATCAGCATGAAGGGATCGCCCTCCATGACCATGCGGTCGGAGTAGGTGCCCGAGTCGCCCTCGTCGGCATTGCAGACCACGAATTTTTGCTGGGCCGCCGCGCCCAGCACGGTCTTCCACTTGATGCCGGCCGGGAAGGCCGCGCCGCCACGACCGCGCAGGCCGGAGTCCAGCACCTCCTGCACGACCTCGGCGGGCTTCATCGCGCGCGCCTTGCGCAGGCCCACGAAGCCCTCATGCGCCACGTAGTCGGCCAGCGAGAGCGGGTCCGTCACGCCCATGCGGGCGAAGGTCAGGCGCTGCTGCTTCTTGAGATACGGGATCTCTTCGGTCGGGCCGAGCTTGAGCGCATGCTCGCCGCCTTGCAGCAAGCCGGCATCGAGCAAGGTGGCGACATCGCCGGACTCGACCGGGCCATAGGCGATGCGGCCTTGCGGCGTCGCCACCTCGACCAGCGGCTCCAGCCACATCAGGCCGCGCGAGCCGTTGCGGATGATCTGAACGTCGAGGCCGCGCCGGGCCGCCTCAGAAGAAAGAACGCGTGCGACTGCGTCGGCGCCCACGGCGCGCGCTGCCGAATCGCAGGGAATGTAGACGGTGGCGCTCATGACCGCGCCTCCTCGATCAGCGCGTCGAACTTGGCCGGCGTCATGCGCGCATGCAGCGTGTGGCCGAGCATCAGTGCAGGCGAGGAGCTGCACAGGCCCAGGCAGAACACGGGTTCGAGCGAGAACGCACCATCGGCCGTCTGCTCGTGCAGCTTGCAGCCCAGGCGCTGCTGCGCATGCGCGATCAGCGCATCGGCGCCCATGCTCTTGCAGGCCTCCGCGCGGCACATCTGCAGCACCTGTCGGCCGGGCTTGTCGGTGCGGAAGTGGTGGTAGTAGCTGACGACCCCGTGCACCTCGGCGCGCGAGAGATTGAGGCCGGCGGCGATCTGCGGCAGCGCCTCCTGCGGCACATAGCCCAGGGTGTCCTGCAGCTCATGGAGGATGGGCAGCAGGCCGCCGGGCTCGTCGGCGAGGCGCGCGAGGATGTCGCGCACCACGCCCTGTACATCGGGAGTCGTCATGGCTAACTACTTACTTCAGTGGAAGAACTTCGCGGCGGTCAGGAGCGCCTTGTAGATGCCCCAGGCCAGTGGCAATCCTACGACCAGCCAGGCCAGCACGACTGTGACGGCCGAAGTCTGGCCACCCGAGCCGGAGCCGGAGCCGACTTCGGCTGCCGCGGAGCGCTCGTGTGCCAGGCGCTTTTCCTCGGCCAGTTCGGCTTCGGACATGAAGTGCTTGTCGGCGATCGGGCGGATCATCAGGTTGCACAGCAAGCCGATCACGAGCAGGCCCACGAAGATGTACATGGACTGGTTGTAGGCCTCGGCCTTGGGCAGGCCCAGACCCTGCTGGTACTCGCGCATCTTCGTGATCAGCACGGGGCCGAGCACGCCGGCCGTGGCCCAGGCGGTGAGCAGGCGGCCGTGGATGGCGCCAACCATCTGCGTGCCGAACAGGTCGCCGAGGTATGCCGGCACCGTGGCGAAGCCGCCGCCGTACATGGACAAGATGATGCAAGCCGCGCCCACGAAGGCCACGGTATTGCTGGCCGCTGCACTGGACGGGAGGCTGGCGTAGAGTACGCCGCCGAGCACGAAGAAGAGCGTGTAGGTCAGGCGGCGGCCCAGCTTGTCGGAGATGCTGGCCCAGAAGAAGCGGCCGCCGATGTTGAACAGGCCCAGCAGGGCCGTGAAGCCCGCGCCCACGCCGGCGATCAGCTTGAGCTGGTCGGGCGTCAGGGCCGAGAACCTGGCCGCGTCGCCGGTGATGCCGATCAACGTGCCGCCGAACACCTCCTGCAGCATGGGACTGGCCATGCCGATCACTCCGATGCCGGCAGACACGTTCATGCACAGCACCAGCCAGACCAGCCAGAACTGCGGGATGCCCCAGACCTTTTTCACGTGCACATGGCGCTGCGTGATCATGGCGTTGGAGGCCTGCGCGGCGGGCGGCGTCCAGCCGGCGGGCTTCCAGCCGGTGGGCGGCACGCGGTAGCCGAAGGCGCCACCGAGCATGAAGACGAAATAGATCAGGGCCATGACCACGAAGGTCGGGGCCACGCCCAGGTCCGTCGACGTGGCGAACCGGTTCATCAGCTCGTTGGCGATGGGCGTGCCGATCAGGGCGCCGCCGCCGAAGCCCATGATGGCCATGCCGGTAGCCATGCCGCGCCGGTCAGGGAACCACTTGATCAGCGTGGATACAGGCGAGATGTAGCCCAGACCCAGGCCGATGCCGCCGATCACGCCGGAGCCGAGGATCATCATCCAGAGCTGATGCTGCTGGATGCCCAGGGCCGAGATCAGCATGCCGCCGCACCAGCACAGGGCCGCCACCACGCCGGCCTTGCGCGGGCCGGCGTGTTCCAGCCAGCCGCCCCACAGCGCCGCCGAGCAGCCCAGGAAGACGAAGAAGATGGAGTACATCAGGCTCAGCGTGGAGACGCGCCAGTCGCAGGAGGTGGTGAACAGCTCCTGCCAGACGCTCACGTCAACGCCGCACTTGAGCGACTCCTTGATGCCCAGCGCCTTGGACAGCGGCAGCCAGAACACCGAGAAGCCGTAGGCCATGCCGATGCACAAGTGGATGGCCAGCGCTGCCGGGGGCACCAGCCAGCGGTTGAAGCCGGCGCCTGCAATCGTGCGCTCTTTGTCCAGCAGGCCCGGGGATCCGGTTCCTGTATTTCCAAGTACAGCCGACATGTCGGTCTCCTAACGTGGTAAGTGATCGCGCCCTCTTCTGGAGTCGGGTGCGTGCGGGGAAGTGTGGTCAGGGCCGCCGGGGCGGTCCAATTTCTTTCAGGAATGAGGCGATACGCCCAGGAAATCAGGGTTTGCCTCAGGGGGCCTCTGGGGGCCTCAGGGAGCATCAATAAGCATCAGTGAGCATCAGTGAGCCGTGAACTGGCCGAGGCACTCGAGCCAGAGCGGGTCCTGCGCGAAGGCGAGCGCGGCCTCCAGCGCGCGCGATGGGCGGTTGGTGTCATAGGCCATGAAGGCGATGGGAATCTCGGTACGGGGCTCGATCAGCGGGCGTGCCTCAAGCTCGCCATAGCCCTTGATCACGCCCAGCAGCGAGCCGGGCAGGATGCTGCATACGCGCCCGGCAACGACGGACACGGCCAGGGTCAGGATGGCGTTGGTCTCGATGGCCGGTTCGGGCAGGCTGTCGCCGGCGGCCACAAAGGCTCGATCGACGACGGTGCGGTTGTGCATCTCCGGGCTCAATAGGCACAGGGGGCGGCGCGCCGCCTCGGCCCAGGTGATCGCGGGGCCGTACTGAAGGCGTGCGGCGGGCCGCCCTTCATGGCGCGACAGCAAGAAGTAGTTCTCCGAGTACTGCGCCAACATGCGCAGTGGCGCGTTGCTGCTGTCCAGCCTCTCCGTATAGCCCAGGCCCATGTCCAACGCCAGGCTCTCCAAGCCCGTCTCGATCTCGACCGAGCTCATGGAGCGCAAGGTCGGCTTGATGCTCGGATGACGCTCGCGCAGCAGGGCGGCGAAGCAGGCCGCTACCGGCATGGCCGTGGGCACGGCGCCCAGCATCAGGTTGCCGCGCGGCTGCTCGGCGCTGCTCAGCAGGTCCTGCTGCAGCAACTCGTGTTCGTGCAGGATGCGCCGCGCGCTGGCCAGGATGCGTTCGCCCTCGGGCGTGAACCCGGCAAAGCTGCGCCCGCGCTTGACCACGGCCACGCCGAAGCTGGCTTCCAGCGCGCGGATCGCGTTGGACAGCGCGGGCTGCGTCACGTGACAGGCCAGGGCGGCCCGTCCGAAGTGCCGGTGGTCGTCCAGCGCCACCAGATATCGCAGTGAAACGAAGAGATTCATGGGCGGCGCGAGGATAAGCGCCTCGATGAGCGTGTTTCCTGGGGAAAGTCCCGAGCGAAAAAGGGCTGGCTGGCAAAATGCGAGCCTCATGTCTGCTCCCAGCCTGCGCGTGCTGTCGCTCATCCCGCCGATGACGCAGCTGAACACGCCCTATCCATCGACGGCCTACCTCACCGGCTTCCTGCGCTCGCGCGGAATTCCAGCCGTGCAGCACGACCTCGCGCTCTCGCTGGTTTTGAGACTTTTTTCATGCTTTGGGCTGCAGCGCCTGCGCGACAGCGCGGTGGCCGTCCCGCCCACGCGGACCCTGGAGCACTTTGTCAGCGCGTTTGAGTGCTACGCCTCGACCGTCGAGCGCGTGATCGGCTTTCTGCAAGGCCGCGATCCGACCCTCGCACACCGCATCAATACGCGGCAGTTCCTGCCCGAGGGGCCGCGCTTCGACACCATCGATGCCTATCTGGCCGACGAGGGCGAGGATCCTCTTGCCTGGGCCTTCGGGGCGCTGGGCCTGCAGGACCGCGCCCGCCATCTGGCCACGCTCTATCTGAACGACCTGGCTGACGTGCTTCGCGACGCGGTGGACCCGCGCTTCGAGTTCGTGCGTTACGCCGAGCAACTGGCCACGAGCCAGCCGAGTTTTGAGCCGCTCGCGCAGGCGCTGACTGCCGCGCCCAACCTGATCGACGACACGCTGCGCGAGCTCACGCTCGAAGCGCTGGCCGAGCACCGACCGCAGCTCGTGCTGCTCTCCGTGCCCTTCCCCGGCGCGGTCTATGCGGCGCTGCGCATCGCCCAGGCCATCAAGGCACACGATCCGGCGATCCAGGTGGCCCTGGGGGGGGGCTTCGTCAACACCGAGCTGCGCCAGCTGCGCGAGCCGCGGCTCTTCGACCACGTGGACTTCATCACGCTGGACGGCGGCGAGCGGCCGCTGCTGGCGCTGGTGGAGCATCTGGCCGGCCAGCGCTCGCGCTCGCGCCTCGTGCGCACCTTTGTGCGCGAGGACGGCGCGGTGAAGTGGATCAATTTCGTCGAGCCTGATATCCCCTTCGACGAGGTCGGCACGCCGACCTGGGACGGTCTGCCGCTGGAGCGCTACCTCTCGCTGCTGGACATGCTCAACCCCATGAACCGGCTCTGGAGCGACGGGCGCTGGAACAAGCTGACGGTGGCCCACGGCTGCTACTGGAAGAAATGCAGCTTCTGCGACGTGAGCCTGGACTACATCTCGCGCTACGAGGCAGCCTCGGCCACCACGCTGGTCGATCGCATCGAGGCCATCGTCAAGGAGACGGGCCAGACGGGCTTTCACTTCGTCGACGAGGCCGCGCCGCCCAAGGCGCTCAAGGCCCTGGCCCGCGAGCTCCAGGCGCGCAAGCTCCAGGTCTCTTGGTGGGGCAATGTGCGCTTTGAGAAGACCTTCACGCCCGAGCTCGCGCTGGAGCTGGCCGACAGCGGCTGCATCGCCATCTCGGGCGGGCTGGAGGTGGCCTCGGACCGCCTGCTGGGTCTGATGAAAAAGGGCGTCAGCGTCGAGCAGGTGGCGCGCGTGACCAAGGGCTTCGCCGATGCGGGGGTGCTGGTTCACGCCTACCTGATGTATGGCTTCCCCACCCAGACCGTTCAAGACACGGTGGACGCGCTCGAATACGTGCGCCAGCTCTTCGAGAACGGCTGTATCCACAGCGGCTTCTTCCACCGCTTTGCCTGCACCGTGCATTCGCCCGTGGGGCTGAATCCGCAGGACTATGGCGTGAGCCTGCTGCCCCTGCCCGACAGTCCCTTCGCGATGAACGACGTGGGTTTCGTCGACCCCACCGGCACGGACCACGACGCCATGGGCCGCGCGCTCAAGAAGGCCATCTACAACTTCATGCACGGCATCGGCGTGGACGCGGACGTGCGGCAGTGGTTCGACGTGCGCGTGCCCAAGCCGACGGTGAAGCGGCACCACATCGCCAGGGCCTTGGAGGCCGTCCATCCCGGGCACACCTCCACGAAGCAAAAGTCTGCGTAATGCCGCGAGACGACCGAGCACTGGTAAGCCGTATGCGGGAAATCCGCTCGCTCGGTTTGGGCGGGGGTGTTGACTCTGTCTCAGACCTACTGACCCGAGTGTGGGCCAACATCTACCCATGAGCGATACCCTGCAAGATCTCTCTCGCCGCCTTGAACGCTTCGCTGCGCAACGCGACTGGGGCCGCTTCCACTCCCCCAAGAACCTCGCTTCGGCCCTGATCGTCGAGGCGGCCGAGCTGCTCGAGCATTTTCAGTGGATGACCGAGGCGCAGAGCCGCGCGCTCGCGCCCGAGCAGCGCGACGCCGTGGCGGCCGAGATGGCCGACGTGCTGCTCTACTTGCTGCACCTGGGCAACCAACTGGGCATTGACCTGCTCGATGCGGCGCGGGCCAAGATGCAGATCAACGAGAAGCGCTTCCCCGTGGCGCCTGAACCGAAACAACCCGAATGAAAAACACCCTCTCTTTGCTGGCCGCGGCCGCCTTGCTCACCGCATGTGCCGTGCAGCAAGCCCCGAGCCCCTCTGGCGACATCCGCACGCCCGCCGCCTTTGCCCAATGGCGCGGCCAGCACGAGGCCGAGGTGGCCGCCTACGAATCCTTCCTCAAGGCCGAAGACCTGCAAGGGCTGGTGCCCATGCACGAGCTGCTGCGTTCGGCGTCGGACTGGCAGAAGTGTGAGGCCCAGCCCTTTGCCGTGCCGCCGCAGGCGCAGTGGAAGGATGTGGCTTCGGTGCTGCGCCTCGTGAAGACGCTCAAGGCCGACGACATGCTCGGCCCCTTCGAGATGCATTCGGGCTACCGCAACCCCGAACTCAATCAATGCGCCGGCGGCGCCGCCCGCAGCGCCCACTTGCGCGCCTTCGCCATGGACATCACGCCGGTGGACGCTGCCACCCTGCCCAAGCTTTGCGCCTTCTGGCGCGAACAGGGGCCGGCCTTGAGCATGGGCTTGGGCCAGTACCCGAGCGGCCGCATTCATATCGACACGCTCGGTCACCGCACCTGGGGTCGCGACGGAAGTTTCAAGACTTCGCCCTGTCTAGATTGACTGCCCTTCTTCAGGGGTCGCCCCGCTGATTGAAGTGGCCCTGGCCGGTTCCTCGAGGGCACGCCCAGAAAGACGACGCTCAGCGCGGTGTGCTTGGGCCGGGGGCATCCATGCTCAATGGCCAACTGCCGAGCTTTTCGTGGCGATGCTTGCCGACGTGGCTGAGGATCAGGGCGAACTCTCGCGCGGTCCAATGGACGGGCTCCACGTCCTGCATCGGCACGAGACGGCGCCGGTCGTAGAGCAGGGTCAGGTGCGGGTTGGTGCAAGGATGAGGCTCCAGGCCCTGCGCCTTGAGCCGATCGGCCAACAGGCGGCCGAAGCGAACGATCTCCGGATGCGCATCGCCCGTCAGCACCAGAGCGTGGCTTTCGGGGAAGCTGTGCAGCCGGTCCAGGCACACGCCCAGCGGCGACTGATGCGTGGATGCGGCCACCGTACGCGCAGCCTCGATGCTGCGGTCGGGCATGGGGCCCAGCGCGCGCGCCACCGTGCACAGCGTGATGTGCTGGCGCTCGGGGATCTGCACCTTGCCGCTCAACCCCAGACTGTGTTTCCAGCCCAGGGCCCGCGTTTGCACGCGCTCCGCCAGCAAGCGCGGCAGCAGCAGGGCGAAGAACAGCGTTCGCGGGTAAGCCTCGGCGTCATGCCCTGCGTCGGACGCGCCGTGATACGCGGGTGGGGGCCCGTCGATGCCGGGCAAGCTCGATGGGTCCATGCTCATGGCGCGCCCTTGTTGAAATGGCGGCCCAAATCGATGCCGGACATAAGCACAGTTAACAAGATGCCCCCACCCTGCGCGCGCCCACTCCTGCGCCCTCTCCGTGTCGCCGATTTGTCCATTTAATAAGGCGCAGATCTTCGAAAGATTGGCCCATCATCGACACAATGCAACACTAAATAGTCATAGTGGCCGAATTCGCCATCTTGATAAGGCGGAGCCCCTGCGGACTGAACCGGATGGAAGACCAGACCTGAGAAGGGTCATGTGGAATTCTGAAGCGTGGACTCCATCGAGGGCTGCGCGACGAGCGGGGCGTTCATCGAAGCCAAGTACTTTGCCGGCTGGGCCATGACGCGCCAGCGGGCCTCCGAGCCGGGTTCGGTCAGGATGGATAGCTACCGCAAGTCGCAACCAAGTTGGCGCCCAACGGCACCCGACGACATTGCTGAGCAGCTCATGACGTGCGAGACCCCTTCCTTGTAGATCAAGGGCTTACGCACGCGTGGCAGCCAGAAGGCGGGAGGCGGGACTCAGCTAAATCTCGAAACAGCTTCTATGGTGGGGCAGTTCTTCGAGAAGCGGTCACGTGATCATCACGACACTCGGCCCACTTCAGCAAGGCGTCGAGCGCCGGACACAACTGCTGCCCCCAGTCCGTGAGCCGGTAGTCCACATTGGGCGGCACCTGCTGTTGAACGGTCCGGGTGACGATGCCGTCCTCCTCGAGCTGTCGGAGCTGCTGGGCCAGCATCTTCTGCGAGATGCCGGTGATCGAGCGCTCAAGGTCGGAGAACCTCAGCACTTTCCCGCCGAAGAGCTGGAACAGGATGACCAGCTTCCAGCGGCCTTCGAGCAGCCGGAAGAGGGCTTCCACGTCGACAGCGGCCGACAGCGGCGTGTATTGCTTTCTGGAGCTCAAGGGCGTCACTTACCTTTTGGTGCGTTCTTGCTGTCGGGTAAGCATAGTTAGACCATGAGGCCATGTCGAACGGGCACTAAAGACAGAGACAGGCTATGGACTTGGCACTACCGCCGCCCGTGGCGGACTACTTCAAGGCGGAGGCCAGCTCCGAGACGAATGCGCTCGAGCGCTGCTTCGCCGACAACGCCGTCGTTCACGACGAGGGCAAGGCGCACCGCGGCCTCGAAGCCATCAAGGCCTGGAAGGTCGACGCAAAGCGCAAGTACCGCTACCGCGTCGAGCCGCTGCGCGCGCAGCCCACAGCACACGGCGTGAAGGTATGGGCCCGTCTGACGGGTGACTTCCCCGGCAGCCCGGCGGAGCTCTGCTACGACTTCCAGCTTGGGCCGGACGGGATTGTCGCGCTGGAGGTTCACGCATGACCCGCCCCCTCGAACTCCAGGGCCTGCGGGCCCTCGTGACCGGCGGCACCAAGGGCGTTGGTCGAGCCGTCGTTGCAAGCCTTCTCGAAGCCGGGGCCGATGTCATGACCACGGCGCGCTCCAAGCGTGTAGGCACGGCGTCCGAGCGCTTCATCGCCGCTGATGTGGCGACGCCCGGTGGGTGCCAGGCAGTGGTCGATGCCGTGAGGCGGCACTGGGGGCGGCTGGACATCCTTGTCCATGTGGTGGGCGGCTCGACGGCGCCGGCGGGCGGCTTCCGCGTGTTGGATGACAGCGAGTGGCAAAAGGCGCTGGACCTGAACCTGCTGGCGGCGGTGCGGCTGGACCGCGCGCTGCTGCCCACGATGCTCGAGCAACGCTCGGGCGTCATCGTCCACGTGACGTCGATTCAGGGCCGGCTGCCCCTGCCGGAGGCAACCACCGCCTACGCCGCCGCCAAGGCCGCGCTGTCGACCTACAGCAAGGCGCTATCGAAGGAAGCGAGCCCGCAGGGCGTGCGCGTGGTTCGCGTCGCGCCTGGATGGGTGGAGACGGACGCCGCTGTCGGCCTGGTCGCCGAAATCGCGCGCCAGGGCAACATTGGTATGGAGGCCGCTAGGCAGGCAATCATGGACTCACTCGGCGGCATCCCCCTGGGGCGACCCAACAAGCCGGAAGAGGTGGCGGACCTCATCGCTTTCCTCGTGTCGCCGCGGGCGGCGGCCATCACCGGCGCCGAGTTCGTCATCGACGGCGGGACGGTGCCCATCGCCTAGCTTTGGTAAGCAGCCCGGCGCGAATTCCGCCAGACTTGCCGCCTGCGCTCTCTACACAGCAATGGAACGAGGCCCATACGTTTCGCGTCTTATGGGCCCCCGTTTCGCGCCGTATGCCTAGGGCTACGCTGAACAAGTAGACGATTTCGATGCTGCGTGGCGCCGGTGTCTGACTTGCTGGCATTGACGTCGGTTTACCGCGTCAATGCCGTAATTCCAGGCCACTACGAGGCAGCGTGCGCCTCGCGCGCCCACAGCAGACGC
>JAFALK010000006.1 GCA_019234295.1 Roseateles sp. | reverse complement strand
AGCGGCGCGAGCGTGAACAGCTTCTTCGGCATCACGACGATGATCATCTCGATCCCGACCGGCGCGAAGATCTTCAACTGGCTGTTCACGATGTACCGTGGCCGCATCAAGTTCGAAGTGCCGATGCTGTGGACGGTCGGCTTCATGATCACCTTCGTGATCGGCGGCATGACCGGCGTGCTGCTCGCCGTGCCCCCGGCCGACTTCGTGCTGCACAACAGCCTGTTCCTGATCGCGCACTTCCACAACGTGATCATCGGCGGCGTGCTGTTCGGCCTGTTCGCCGGCATCAACTTCTGGTTCCCCAAGGCCTTCGGCTTCAAGCTGGACCCGTTCTGGGGCAAGGTCTCGTTCTGGTGCTGGCAGATCGGCTTCTTCTTCGCCTTCATGCCGCTGTACGTGCTGGGCCTGATGGGCGTGACCCGCCGCATGAGCCACTTCGACGATCCCTCGCTGCAGGTCTGGTTCATCATCGCCGCCTTCGGCGCGCTGCTGATCGCTGCCGGCATCGGCGCCTTCATCGTCCAGATCGGCTACAGCATCTGGAAGCGCAAGGAGCTGGCCGACGTGTCGGGCGACCCCTGGGGCGGCCGAACGCTGGAGTGGAGCACCTCCTCGCCCCCGCCGGACTACAACTTCGCCTTCACGCCGCGCGTGTATGACAACGACGCCTGGCACGACATGAAGTCCGCGGGCTTCCAGCGCCCGACCGGCGGCTTCGTGGACATCCACATGCCCAAGAACACCGGCGCCGGCATCATCTTGGCCGGCATCGCAGGCGTGATGGGCTTCGCCATGATCTGGCACATGTGGCTGATTGCCGGCGTGTCCTTCGCCTCCCTGATCTTGGGCGCGATCGTGCACACGTTCAACTACAACCGCGACTACTACATCAAGGTGGACCAGGTCACCCGGACCGAAGAGGCCCGCACCGCCCAACTCGCCCAACTCGCCTAATAGGCCCAACAGGCTTGATTCGCAATGTCTGATACCACCCTCAACAACCGCTTCCTTGTCCGGGACCACCACCCGGAGAACGGCACGCTGCTGGGCTTTTGGCTCTACCTGATGAGCGACTGCCTGGTGTTCGCCTGCCTGTTCGCCGCGTACGGCGTGCTGGGGCGCTCTTACGCCGGCGGCCCCGGCGGCGCCGAACTGTTCGACCTGCCCATCGTGGCGCTCAACACGGCCTTCCTTTTGATGTCCTCGATCACCTATGGCTTCGCCATGCTCGAGATGCAAAAGGGCAAGGTCGGCTCCGTGCAGCTGTGGCTGGTCGTCACCGGACTCTTCGGCGCGGCCTTCCTGGGCGTAGAACTCTTCGAGTTCCACCATCTGATCGAGCACGGCCACGGACCGCAGGCCAGCGCCTTCCTGACGAGTTTCTTCTCGCTGGTCGGCACGCACGGCCTGCACGTCACCTTCGGCATCGTCTGGCTGATCACGCTGATGATCCAGGTCGGCAAGTTCGGCCTGACCGCTGCCAACAAGCGCCGCCTGATGTGCCTGTCCATGTTTTGGCACTTCTTGGACGTGGTCTGGATCGGCGTGTTCACCTTTGTCTATCTGATGGGAGTGCTGTGATGGCTGACCACAACCACGATCACCACGGCGACCATTCCCATGGCGACAACCACCATGACGGCGGTGGCCACGACCACGGCACGCTGAAGAGCTACACCATCGGCTTCCTGCTCTCGGTCGTCCTCACAGCCATCCCCTTCTGGCTTGTGATGCATAAGGTGTTGCCGAGCAAGAGCACCACGGCGCTTGTGATCTTGGCCTTCGCGGCCGTGCAGATCGTCGTGCACATGGTGTACTTCCTGCACATGAACACCCGCTCCGAAGGTGGCTGGACCATGCTGGCGCTGATCTTCACGGTCGTGCTCGTGGTCATCACGCTCAGCGGTTCGCTGTGGGTCATGTATCACATGAACGCGAACATGATGCCGACCCTGCAGGAACTGAAGGCCATGCCCTGATGGCCGCCTCCACCAGGGCCAAGGCCACGCTCCTCACGGGCGTGGCCTTTTTCTTTGTTCTGTTCACCGTGCTGGGCTGCTGGCAGCTGCAACGCCGTGAGTGGAAGCATGCGCTGATCGAGCGCGTGCAGTCTCGCGTGCATGCGGCGCCGAGCGGCGACATCGCGCCCGATGCCGAGTACAGCCATGTCAGGCTCGAAGGCCGCTTCGAGGCCGCCAGCGTACTCGTGCAAGCGAACACCAAGCTGGGCGCCGGCCACTGGCTTGTCCAGCCATTCACGCTGGCCGATGGCCGCCAGGTGCTCGTCAACCGCGGCTTCGTGCCACAGGGATCCACCGGCGAGACGGCTCCGCTAGGGCCGCGGGTCGTGACCGGCCTGCTGCGGCTGAGTGAGCCCCACGGCAGCCTGCTGCGTGCCAACGACCCCGCCACCGGCCGCTGGTTCTCGCGCGACGTGGCCGCCATCGCCGCGCAGCTGAAGCTCGCGCGCGCCGAGCCCTATTTCGTCGACCAGGACGAACACGGCCCGCAGGAGGCCTGGCCCCAGGGAGGCCTCACGGTGATCAGCTTCCCCGACAACCACCTGCAGTACGCGCTGACCTGGTTCGCGCTCGCCGTGCTTTGCGTAGGCGCGGGCTGGTTGGTGCTGCGCGGAGACAATCGCGGCCATGCCGCTGACTGACAAGCAAGACCGGGCTGGGTCCTCGGGCGACACCGGTGTCAACAACCTCGAGCTGCTGATCCAGCTGCGCTGGGCAGCCGTGCTCGGCCAGGTGATGGCCATCGAGGTCGTGTACTACGGCTTTCGCATCGGCATCCCGCTGCCTCAGATGCTGCTGGTGCTGGCGCTGCTCGTGGCCTTCAACCTGCTCTCATGGATGCGTTTGCACATCGGGCGCGAGGTATCCAACTACGAGCTGATGTCCGCCCTGCTCGTCGACGTCGCCGTGCTCACCGCCCAGCTCTACCTGACCGGTGGCATCGGCAACCCTTTCGCCTCGCTTTACCTGCTGCAAGTCGTGCTCGGCGCCGTGCTGCTGCCGGCCTGGGGCGCCTGGGGCCTGGTGGCCGTGAGCATGGCCTGCCTCGCGGGCCTGTCGCAATGGTCCTTACCGCTGGCCCTCGACCACGGCTCGGGGCTCTCCAACGTCTACATCAAGGGCTTGCTCGTCTGCATCGCGCTCAATGCCGCCCTGCTGGTGACCTTCGTGACCCGCATCATGGGCAATATCCGCCGCCGCGATGCTCGCCTTGCCGCCGCACGCGAGCGAGCCAGCGAGGAGGAGCACATCGTGCGCATGGGCCTGCTGGCCTCGGGTGCTGCGCACGAGCTGGGTACGCCGCTGTCCACGCTGGCCGTCATCCTCGGCGACTGGCTGCATCTTCCCCACTTCACCTCCGACCCCGAACTGCTGCAGGAAGTCGAGGACATGGAGCTGCAGGTGCGGCGCTGCAAGGCCATCGTCAGCGGCATCCTGCTCTCGGCCGGCGGCGCGCGCAGCGAGTCCTCGGAAGCCACGACCGTGCACGACTTCTTCGAGGATCTCGTCGCCCATTGGCAGCGCACAAGGCCGGCCAATGCCCTGGTCTACGAGAATCGTTTCGGCGCCAATGAGCCCATGGTGGCCGACTCCGCGCTCAAGCAGATGATCGACAACCTGCTCGACAATGCACTCGAAGCCTCACCCGCCTTCCAGCGGCTCAGCGTTTCGCGCGAGGGCGAGTTGCTGGGCGTCAGCGTCAGCGACCATGGCCCCGGCTTCGCGCCGCAGGTCCTGGCCCAGCTCGGCAAGCCTTACCAGTCGACCAAGGGGCGGCACGGCTCGGGCCTGGGCCTCTTCTTGGTCTTCAACGTCGCCCGCACGCTCGGGGGCAAGGTCGACGTGCGCAGCAGCCCCATCGGGGCCGAGGTGACAATCACGCTGCCCCTGTCGGCCGTAAGCCTGAACGATGACGACTGAAAAACGCCGCCTACTGATCGTCGAAGACGACGCCACCTTCGCGCGCACCCTCGCCCGATCCTTCGAGCGGCGTGGCTACGTCGTGCAATTGGCCACCGGGCTGGAAACGCTGCTGCCCCTGATCGAGAGCTTCGCGCCTACGCATGCCGTGGTGGACCTGAAGCTGCAGGGCGACGCGTCGGGCCTGGCCTGCGTCCAGGCCCTGGCCCAGCACGACGAAGGCATGCTGATCGTCGTGCTGACTGGATTCGCCAGCATCGCCACGGCCGTCGAGGCCATCAAGCTCGGCGCCTGCCACTATCTCGCCAAGCCCAGCAACACTGACGACATTGAGGCCGCATTCCAGCGCGGTGAGGGCACGACGGAGGTGGAGCTGACCAATCGGGCAAGCTCGATCAAGACGCTCGAATGGGAACGCATCCACGAGACGTTGGCTGAGACGGGCTTCAACATCTCGGAGACTGCGCGAAGGCTCGGCATGCACCGGCGCACGCTGGCGCGCAAGTTGGACAAGAAACAGGTGAAGTAGCTGGTGCGCTGCGAGTAGTTGCGCATCCCTGCCCTGATTCGGGTCAGGGCGAATTCGTCTCGCAAACGTAAGCCTGCTTGTACGACTTGTCGAAACAGTCCGCCAATCGATCCAGAACAGCAAGGTTGTTGCGATTCTCTGGATGCTCTACGACGGCCAGGCGCAGCAAATCGCGTTGTACTTCAATCTCCTTCCGGTCCTTGCGGAGAAAGGCGATCGTTGCGTCCGCATAAGGGTTCCAGCGGAATGCGGAATTGCCCTCGATCTCCGGCGGGTTACGCGAAGCAAGTGCCGAGCGGATCGCCGCATCGGCGTGCCCGGCCATCGCCAGCAACTGCGCTTGGTGCCAGCGCAGCCGGCGCGTCACGTCCTCAACGCGCGCTGCGTACTGATCAATCAAGAGCGCAGCTTCAACGCCACAGTCCTGCAACGAGCGCCAGCCCTTGTCCGACTGGTCGAATTCCATCCATGGCATTCGCAGCGCGAGCGGCCGCAATTGCTCGTAACGCTCCCTGCAGGAGTTCGGGTCAGCCCATGCCATCACCGCACACAGGCCAAGGCCAAGGCCAAGGGCCATCAAAGCATGACCTACCTTCATCCCGGATGAGTGGGATCCACCCATCGCACATCCTCCGGCGGCTCCGCCGGCTCAATGTCGAGATTGATCGCGACGGCCTCGCCGTCGCTGCGGCAGAGCACGCACTCAAGCGCCTCGGTGGCGCTGGCATTGATCTCCTGGTGCGGTACGAAGGGCGGCACGTAGATGAAGTCGCCAGGGCCGGCCTCGGCAGTGAACTCCAGGTGCTCGCCCCAGCGCATGCGCGCTCTGCCCTTAACGATGTAGATCACGCTTTCCAGGGGCCCATGGTGATGGGCGCCGGTCTTCGCGTTGGGATGGATGTGGACCGTGCCGGCCCAGAGTTTTTGCGCACCGACCCGGGCGAAGTTGATCGCGGCCTTGCGGTCCATGCCAGGCGTCTGTGCCGTGTTGGCATCGAGGCGATCACCTGGGATGACGCGCACGCCGTCGTGTTTCCAGTTACTCATGGCATTCATCCAGGATTGCCGTCCTCTCCCCAGCCAAGCCGCTCGTGACGCGGCCTGGCGTTTGCGGGGCGTCGGGCAGCCCTCAGGGCTGCCCCCCGTCCACGCTCACCCCATGTGCAAGCCGCCGTTGCATGAGAAGTCCGCGCCGGTGGTGAAACCGGAGTCGTTCCCCGCCAGCCAGGCGACGATGGAGGCGATTTCCTCGGGGGTGCCCAAGCGCTTGATCGGGATGGTGCCGATGATTTTCTCGAGCACGTCGGGGCGAATGGCCTTGACCATGTCGGTGCCGATATAGCCCGGACTCACGGTGTTGACCGTCACGCCTTTGCTCGCCACTTCTTGAGCCAGGGCCATGGTGAAGCCGTGCATGCCGGCCTTGGCAGCCGAGTAGTTGGTCTGGCCGAACTGGCCCTTCTCGCCGTTGACGGAAGAGATGTTGATGACGCGGCCCCAGCCCTGGTCGAGCATGCCGTCGATCACCTGCTTGGTGACGTTGAACATGCTGTCGAGGTTGGTGCTCATCACGGCCTGCCAGTCGGCCAGGCTCATCTTGCGGAACTGGCCGTCGCGCGTGATGCCGGCGTTGTTGACCAGCACGCTGATCGTGCCGAACTCTGCCTTGACCTTCTCAAAGGCCTGCACAGTCGATTCCCAATCGGCCACGTTGCCGACCGAGGCATGGAACTTGTAGCCCTGGGCCTCTTGCTCGGCCAGCCACTTGTTGAAGTCGCGACTCGGGCCGCAACCGGCGATGACGGTGAACCCCTCCCTGTGGAGTCGCTGGCACATGGCGGTCCCGATGCCGCCCATGCCACCCGTCACGTATGCAACCTTCTTGCTCATGCTTCAGTCTCCTTTGCCGCTTGGGCTCTTTGGTCGCCGCAAATCGGCGCCTTCTCCAAAAACTTCTTGAACGCTCAACGCTCAACGGTCAGCGCCACGCCCATGCCACCGCCGATGCACAGCGAAGCGATGCCCTTGCGGACATTGCGCTTTTGCATCTCGTGCAACAACGTCACCAGCACGCGGCAGCCTGAGGCTCCGATTGGGTGGCCCAGTGCGATGGCGCCGCCGTTGACGTTGACCTTGCTGGTGTCCCAGCCCATCTCGGCATGCACTGCGCAAGCCTGGGCCGCGAAGGCCTCGTTGATCTCCAGCAGGTCCAAGTCCGCGGGCTTCCAGCCGGCGCGCTCCAGCGCCTTGCGCGCCGCGGGTACTGGGCCCATGCCCATGATTGCCGGGTCGAGGCCGGCCGAGGCGTAAGAGGCGATGCGGCCCAGGGGCTTGAGGCCGAGTTTCTCTGCTTGGGCTGCGCTCATCACCATCACCGCAGCGGCACCATCGTTGAGGCCCGAGGCATTGCCCGCCGTGACGCTACCGGCCTTGTCGAAGGCGGGGCGCAGGCCGGCCAATACCTCGGCATTGCTCTTGCGGTTGATGAATTCGTCGGCCGCAAACACGATGGGATCGCCCTTCTTCTGGGCGATGCTGAAGGGCACGATCTCGTCGGCGAAACGGCCCGCGTCCTGCGCGGCCGCGGCCTTTTGTTGCGAGGCCAGGGCGAGCGCATCTTGCTGCTCGCGGCTGACGCCGTACTTCTTGGCCACGTTCTCGGCGGTGATGCCCATGTGGTACTGGTTGTAGACGTCCCAGAGACCGTCGTTGATCATGGTGTCGACCATCTTCCAGTCGCCCATGCGCTGGCCGTCGCGCGAGCCCATGAGCACATGGGGCGAGAGGCTCATGCTCTCCTGGCCGCCGGCGATGACGATCTGCGAGTCGCCGTCGCGGATGGCCTGCGCCGCGAGCATCACGGCCTTGAGGCCCGAGCCGCAGACCTTGTTGATCGTCATGGCCGGTACGGTGTTGGGCAGGCCGGCCTTGATGACGGTCTGGCGCGCCGGATTCTGGCCCGTGCCGGCCTGCAGCACCTGGCCGAGGATCACCTCGTCGATCTGCGCGCCCGAGAGGCCGGTGCGGCGTAGCAGGTCCTGGACCACGGCCGCGCCGAGTTCGGTGGCGGGTGTCTTGGCCAGCGTGCCGCCGAACTTGCCGATGGCCGTGCGCGCTGCGGCGACGATGACGATGTCGGTACTCATGGTGGGTCTCCTCTTGATTGGGTCGAGTGAGGGTCAGGCCTTGGCCTTGACGTAGCGGCCGGGAGCGGGTTCGATGGCCGCGTAGCCCCTGCCGCCGGGCTTGCGCGGCGCGGCCTTCATCGGGCCGGCATGGCCCGCGAGCCAGCGGCTCCAGTCTGTCCACCAGCTGCCGGGAAGCTCCGTGGCAGCATCCAGCCAGTCCTGCGGGCGGGCCGGCAGGGCGTCGGTCTTGCCGATCCAGTGGCTGCGTTTGTTCTTGGCCGGCGGGTTGATCACGCCGGCGATATGGCCCGAGGCGCCGAGCACGAAGCGCTTCTTGCCCTTCATGATCTGAGTGCTGCGATACGCAGCCTCCCACGGCACGATGTGGTCCTCACGCGAGCCGTAGATGTAGACCGGTGCCTTGATCGCGCCGAGGTCGAGCTTCTCTCCGCAGACGGTGAGCACACCCGGCTTGCGCAACTCGTTCTGCAGGTAGGCGTGGCGCAGGTACCAGGCGTACATGGGGCCGGGCAGGTTGGTGGCGTCGCCGTTCCAGTAGAGCAGGTCGAAGGCCGGCGGCGCCTCGCCCTTGAGGTAATTGGCGACGACGTAGTTCCACACGAGGTCATTGGGCCGCAGGAAGCTGAAGGTGGTGGCCAGCTCCTGGCCGCGCAGCAGGCCGGGGCCCGTGGGGCACTTCGTTCCGATGGTAGCTTCACGCAGTTGGACCGAGGGCTCATCCACGAAGATGTCGAGGATGCCAGTGTCTGAGAAGTCGAGCAGCGTCGTCAGCAAGGTGACGCTGGCGGCCGGCTGCTCGCCACGCGCGGCCAGCACGGCCAGGGCCGTGGAGAGGATGGTGCCTCCGACGCAAAAGCCCAGCGCGTTGATCGTCTTGGCACCACAGATCTCCTGCACCACGTGGATGGCCTTGATGCCGGCCTGCTCGATGTAGTCGTCCCAGTCCCAGGCGGCGCACTCAGCGTCGGGATTGCGCCAGGAAACAACGAAGGTTCTATGCCCCTGCTCGACGGCGTAGCGGATCAGCGAGTTCTCGGGCTGGAGGTCGAGGATGTAGTACTTGTTGATACAGGGCGGGATCAGCAAGAAGGGCTTCTCGTGCACCTGGGACGTGAGCGGCTTGTATTCGAGCAGCTGGAAGAACTCGTTCTCGAAGACCACGCTGCCCTCGCTGGTGGCGACGTTCACGCCCACCTCGAAGGCGCTCTCATCGGTCTGCGAGACATGGCCGCGCTGCATGTCGGCCAGCAGCTGCTGCACGCCGCGCGTGATGCTTTCGCCGCCGCTGTCCACGGCGAGCTTGAGCGCGTCGGCATTGAGCGCCAAGAAGTTGCTCGGCGCCGATGCATCCACCCATTGCTGGACGGCGAAGCGCACGCGTGCCCGGGTCTTGTCGTCACCCTCCACGGCATCGGCCATGCGGCCCAGCGTGCGGGCATTGAGCAGATAGAGCCGGGCCGAGAAGTTGGAGAGCGGATTGGCAGCCCAGTCCGTGCCGGCGAAGCGGCGATCCTTGAGCGGAGTGGCCTCGCCCTGCAGCGTGCCGTTCCACAGAGCCGCGGCCTCCTCGAGGTATTCGGTCTGCAGCTGGGCCATCACGGCCGGGTCGAGCGAGGGCGGCATCGTGCCGAACACGGACTGGACCGCATCTCCAAGCCCGTCGAGCCCACCAAGGCCACCCAGCCCGGCCCCCATCGCCTCCCGAATCGCCCTGCCCATGTCCTCGGCGGAAAAGCCCGCCGCATTCGCCGCTGCGCTCTGCATATGTCTCCAGTTTGCTGGTCCTGCCTGTGCAACCATGCTAACTCGAAGGAGTTACGGGCTCCATGACGCACTGCAACGCAAGTGCCTTGCCAAGCCCGAGCTATCCTTGAGGATGCTCTACATGATTGCCGCAGCCTGGATGTTCGTGGTCGTACTCGCCACGGCCGCCGAGGCCACCAGCCCGCAGGGCGGCCTGCTCGGCGCGCTGTTCACCTTCCTGTTCTACGGCCTGCTGCCGCTGGGCATCGTGCTCTACATCGCGCTGGCGCCGCATCGACGCCGGGCTCGGCAGCTGTCGGAGCAGCGCTCAGCGCAAAGCGATGGCGGCGACCATGCGGCCACGGGGGCTGTGGGGTCCATCGATGCGCTCGCGCCGGTAGGAAAAGAAGCGCTGGTCGCTGAAGGTGCACCAGCAACCACCGCTGATCCCGGCCAGATCCAGCCGCTCTAGGCGCGCACGCGCCAGGCCGGGCAGATCGGCGCGCCAGCGCGCTTGGCCAGCGGCGTTGGGTCGATAGAGGAAATGCTCGACGTTGCGTGGCTGCGGCACCACGCCGAAAGCCTCAAGCACATCGGCGCCCACCTCGAAGGCTTCGGGGCCGATGCACGCCCCCATCCATGCATGCAGCTGGCCGGGGCGGCAATGCGCGGCCTCGCACAGGGCGGACACGGTGTTCTCCAGCACGCCGGCCGCGAGGCCGCGCCAGCCCGCGTGGGCACCGGCGACACCGCCCGGCGCTGCGAACAGCACGGGCAGGCAGTCGGCCACCTGGATCGCCACGGCCAGCCCCGGCGTGGTGCTCACGGCAGCATCGGCCTTGGGCATGTCGGCGAAGGGCACGGCGTAGGCGGGCTCCAGGCGCAGCACCTCGGTCCCGTGGACCTGGGGCATGAAGACGGGCTGCGCGCCGAGCGCCTGGCCGACCCGCGCGCGGTTTTCCATCACGGTCGAAAGGTCGTCGCCGACCGAGCGGCCGATGTTCATGCTCGCGTGCACGCCCTGGCTGAGGCCGCCGGCACGTGTGGTCATGAAGGCGCGCACCTGCGACACCGCCCAGTCGGGCCTCAGCCACTCCTCATTCAGCATCGGGGCACTTCGAGGGATGCGTATCCGCAAAGGCCGGGAGGCTCAGACAATGCTCGTTGATACGCAGGATCGTTGGGAAGCCATCGAGATTGCAATCGGTGCGGTGCGCGTTGAAGACCTGCGGGACCAGCAGGCAATCGGCCATGCCGGGCTCGTCGCCGAAACAGAAGCGGCCGGCAGACTTCTGCAGACGCTGCTCGACCACGGCCAGCCCGCCCTCCACCCAATGGCGAATCCACTGACTCTTGCGCTCCTCGTCCAGCCCGAGCACCTTCACCAGATAGCGCAGCACGCGCAGGTTGTTGAGCGGGTGGATCTCGCAGGCGATATCCTGGGCCAGTGCCCTCACCTGGGCGCGAGCCACGGGCTCGCTCGGCAGCAAAGGTGGCTCGGGGTGTGTCTCGTCGAGGTACTCGATGATGGCCATGGACTGGCTGATCAGCGCATCGCCGTCGCGCAGCAGAGGCACGAGCTGGGCCGGCGTCAGCGCGCCGAACTCTGCCGCCATCTGCTCGTTGCGCAGCAGGTGCACTCCGCGGTAATCGTAGCCCAGGCCCTTGAGCGCCAGCGCGATGCGCACGCGCCAAGAAGCCGAGGACCGGAAGTAGTTGTAGAGCTCCATCACGGCATGATGCCATGCGGCCCTGGCGCGCGACGCCGCCCTACACTGGACGAATGTTCAAGCCCCGCCGCTTCCAGTATTGCCCCACCTGCGGTGCCCCCTGCGAGTACCGCGTGCCAGCTGACGACAACCGCGAGCGCGCCACCTGCACGGCCTGCGGCGAGATCCATTACGAGAACCCGATCAACGTCGTCGGCACGCTGCCGATCTGGAACGATCAGGTGCTGCTGTGCAAGCGGGCGATCGAGCCGCGCTACGGCTTGTGGACGCTGCCCGCCGGGTTCCTCGAGCTCGGCGAGAGCGCGGCGGAAGGCGCGGCGCGCGAGACGCAGGAAGAGGCAGGCGCCCAGATCGAGCTGCAGAACCTCTACACCTTGCTGAACGTAACGACGGTGGGCCAAGTCCACCTGTTTTACCGCGCGCGGCTGCTGTCCACGCGCTTCGATCCGGGCCCCGAGACCCTCGAAGCCCGTCTCTTCAGCGAGGCCGAGATCCCGTGGGATCAGCTCGCGTTCCGAACGGTGCGCGAAACCCTCACGCGCTTCTTCGAGGATCGGCACCTGAACCGGCCCTTCGCGCTGCACAGCGCGGACATCCGCTGAGCGCAAGAGCGCGCCTTCGAACGCCTGGGCTTCAGCTCCCCGCCCGGGTGGCCCAAGGGCCCGTCACGCCGTCGAGCTCGCAATCCCACAGGGCCTGCACGTCCTCTGCCTCGTTGAGCCCTTCGCCATAGACTTTGAGCGAGAGGCTGCGCAGCATGACCAGCAGGCCCCGCACGAAGGCGATGCGCGCGGTGTCGCCGACCAGGCCCGTCACCACGGCAGCGTCGAGCTTGATGTAGTCGAGCCCGGCCTGGAAGAGCCGCTCGACCTGGGCTAGACCTGCGCCGGCATGCTCGAGGCCGAGCTTCACACCCAGCGGCCTCAGCTGGCGGCCCATCTCGAAGAGCAGGTCGAAATGCTGGATGGCCACACTCTCCGGCATCTCCAGGCTGAGCTTACGGGCGGCCGTGGGCTGAGCGAAGACCAGCTCGCGCAGCCGCGCGATGAAGCCGCCATCCTGCAGCGAGGCCTGGCCGATATTGATGGCGCGCGCCTGTCCGTCTCGCTGGATCGCATCCAGGGCGAGCTGCACGGCCAGCGCATCGGCCTCGGCCGTCAGGCGGCTGCGCGCGGCAAGAGGGAGCCAGCGAGCTGCGGGCTCGAACTCGCCGCCGGGATCCAGCTTGAGTTGCAGCGGGCATTCGAGATGCACGAGTTGCCCCTGGCGATCGAGCACCGGAAATTCGACCAGGCGGGCACGCCGCGCCTTGAGGGCTTCGATGACCTGTGCGCGCCAGGCACGCTCACCCTGCACGGGTGCGTTGTCCACGCCTTCGGACACGGCCTCGACGATGAAGCCCGACTGGTTCTCCGCCTTCGCAAGCGCGGAGTCCACCAGGCCCAGCCATTGGCCCATCGAGCTCTCGCGCGGCAACTCCACCGAGCCCAGGGCCACGCGAATGCCGTTGCCGAACGCGGGCAGGCTAGCGCGCAGGGCCTCGGCGAGGGCGGCGGCGGTCTCGGCGGCCACGTCGGGCGCAGGCAGCCAAAGCGCGAAGTCGGCGCCGTTCAAGCGACCGGCCAAGCAGCCGTTGACGCTCTCGGGATAGGCCTTGATGGCCTTGGCGATGGCACCGAGCACTTCATCCACAGCGGGTCTGCCCATGCGCTGGTTCAATCCCGAGAGGTCGCGCAGCCGGACCATCACGAGGCCGCCGCGGGCGGGGCCCTCGTCGCGCGTGAGCGCCGACTCGAACTCGGCCAGAAAATGCTTGCGCGAACTCATGCCAGTGAGCACGTCGCAATGCGCCTGCACGCGCAGCACTTGCAACTGCTCGGCCTGGGCCTCGAACATGGCCTTCACGCGCAGCACCATGGCGTTCATGGCGGAGGTGAGGCGCTGCAGCTCTGGCACGCGCGATTCCTCGACCAGCCGATAACTGCCTTCCACGACGGACTGGGCCTGGGCCACGGCGTTGTCCAGCGGGCGGCGGATGCGCGTGAGCGTGACGTAAGCGACGGCCACGGCCAGCAAGCCCACTCCGCTCAGCAGGGCCAGGGTGTTGAGCAGGCTGTTCCACAGTTCGTCATAGGCATAGGCCGAGTGGCTGACGACCTCGACCGAACCCAGCGCGCTCCAGCCGCTAGAGACCTGGGCCAGGCCTGGCGCGACCTTGAACGGAAGCAGGTGCATGAACCAGGCCGGTGCGCGGGCGGTCACCTGCTGAGGGGCGCTCTTTTCGACGGCCACCTTGCCGTCGGCCGTACGCCAGGTCACGCGCTCGTAGTGCCCAAGATCGAACTGGGCCGAGATCAGCAGTTCCATCAGCGCCGGGTCGCCATGCTGCTGCGACAGCGCCAGGGCCAGGGCCACGGCATTGTCCGCGTTCTTGACCTCCAGCTGGGTTCCGATCAGGTGGCGCACCGAGCTTGCCGAGACGGCCACGCTGCCGACCAGCGAGGTCAGCACCACCCCCAGCACGAGCAGCCACACTTGACGCATCAGGGACATGTCCGTCCTCCTTCGGAATATCTATCTCGCGACTTGTCGAAATCTTCGGTCTTCATCAGAACCCCTCGTCCTTCACCTTCATCAGCACGTCGCGCCATTGCGAAATGCGCGACGCCGGGTTGCCCCACGGCGCGCCCTGGCCGTTCCAGAGGCCTTCGCTGTTGAAACTGAACTGCGGCGTGAGATCGGGCCGCTGGGACGCTGGCTTCACCTCGGTAATGAGATTGTCCAGAATCAGCGGCTCGGCGCCCGGTTGCGCATAGTAGGCCAACACCATGTGGGCCAAGGACTTGCCGTCCACCATCGCGCGCACATAGACCATGCGCAGCTTGGCGATGGGCACGCCGGCCGAGGCCAGGGTGAAGTACTTGGCAATGGCGTAGTCCTCACAGTCGCCGGCGCCCTTTTGCAAGGCCTCCAGCGGGCTTGCCCAGTAGTCGAGCACGCCCCACACGTCGATGTCCTCGGCGTAGCGGATGTGCTGATCGAAGAAGTCGTTGACCAGGATGAGGCGTACCAGCTCGTCCTGCGTGGAGGCGCGCTCGATCAGCTTGAGCACGGCCCGCGCTTCGGCGACCGTGTGCGGGCCGCGCTTCTCTGCGGATTCCAAGAACCGAGCCGAGTCCAGCGCGGGCGCACCCATGCACGCCGACGCAAGCGCCAGCGCGAACGCCAGCGTGCGCAGGAGTCTGAAACTGCTGCGTTGGGAAAAGGCCATGGACCGGAGCGGCGGACCGAGGAGTAATTGCACTTCGCCATGGGCGGTATTCCTATGGCACGCCGCCCCGTGTCGATAATCCAACGCACTTTACAGGGAGGGGCCCGCACTGACGGGCTTCTTCCGTGGCATGCGCGCACCGAACGATGAAAGCCTCAGCAATCCGCCAAGAAGTTGACAACTCGCGCAAGAGCGGGAGCCTCAAGCAGATCAAGATCCCACCCTGCCCCGAGGCCCTGGCGCTGCTCCAGGACGCCATGAACAGGCCTGAACCGGACTTGACCGCCGTCGCCCGCATCGCGGCCGACGACGTGGCGATGTCGGCCACCCTGCTCCGTACGGCCAACGGCCCGCTTTATCGACCGCTCGGTCCGCCTTGCTCCACCGTGGGCCAAGCCATGACGCGCCTGGGCCTGACCGAGAGCGCCCTGCTGATGACGAGCTTCCTGGCCTCCAACGCCATCCCCGTGACCCACCCGCGCCTGCAGCGCTTCTGGCAGCGCGCGGCCAAGCGCGCCGCGGCCTGCCGTTTTCTGGCCGAGCAGCTGGCCGGCATGTCCCGGGACGTCGCGCATCTGTACGGCCTCTTTCTGCACGTGGGCATCCCGGTGTTGCTGCAGAGCGTGCGAGGCTATGGCGCCACTCTGGTCGAGGCCGAGGCACGCATCGACCGCCCCTTCATCGCCACCGAGAACGCCAACCACCGGACTGACCATGCCGTGGTCGGCGCCCTGGTGGCCCGCGTGTGGAACATGCCTCCCGAGCTGATGGCCGCGGTGCGCTTGCACCACGACTTCAGCGTGCTGGGCGCGTCCGACGTAGAGCCCGAAGTCCAGACCCTGGTGGCGCTGGGCCTACTTGCCGAGCACCTGATGCGCCGCCACGAAGGCCTGGACGACGATGCAGATTGGGCCGCCCACCATGCCCGCGCGCTCGACTGGCTGCAGATCGGCATCGACGACCTCGACCAATGGGAAGAGGCCTCGTGCGCCTGGCTCGACGAGGCCGGGTAAACCTCGGCGCGCCAGCGCGCCGGCCTCCCTACACTGCGGCCACCTCAAGGGAGACCCCCATGCTTTTGCGCCGCATCCTGATTGCCGGACTTGCCGGTGCCCTCATTCTTGTTTTCTCGCCCACCTGGGCCGACGACAAGAAGGCCGAGCCGCCCAAGCCGGCTGCAAGTGCCAATGCCGACATGCTCGCGCCCTTGCCGGAGGACCGCAGCGTCTCGCAGAGCATCACGCTCGCCGGCAAGCCGCTGAACTACCAGGCCACGGTCGGCAAGATCCCCGTCTACAACGCCAAGGGCAAGAAGATCGCCGAGGTCGTCTTCACGGCCTACACCCTGCCGGGCGGCAATCCGGCACGGCCCGTGACCTTCGCCTTCAACGGCGGACCGGGTGCGTCCTCGGTGTGGCTCAACATGGGTGCCGTGGGCCCGCGTCGCGTGCAGTTCGGCGACCGCGGGGACGTGCCCTCGGAACTGAAGATCGGCGACAACCCCGACACCTGGCTGGACATGACAGACCTTGTCTTCATCGACCCCGTCGGCACCGGCTACTCGCGCTCGTTGACCGACGAGGCCGAGAGCAAGAAGGAGTTCTTCAACGCCGAGGCCGATATCCGCTACCTCGCGCATGTGGTCTATGACTGGCTCGTCAAGAACAACCGTCTGCGTTCGCCCAAGTACTTAATGGGCGAAAGCTATGGCGGCTACCGCGCACCGCGCCTGGCGCTGAACCTGCAGACGCACATGGGCGTGGGCGTGTCCGGGGTGGTCATGGTCTCGCCCTACCTGGACCCCGCCGCCATCGGCGACGGCACGGCCCTCTCGCCTCTGCCCTGGATGATCAACCTGCCCACCATGGCAGCCGGCAACTTCGAGCGCAGAGGCACGCTGACGGCCGACCATGTCGCCGAGGTGGAACGTTATGTGCGCACGCAGTTCGTGGTCGACTTCCTGGCCGGCCGCGCCGATGCCGCCGCCGTGCAGCGCATCGTCAAGCAAGTCGCCGAGTACACCGGCCTCGATCCGGCTCTGGTCGAGCGGCTCGACGGCCGCGTGGACGCGGCCACGTATCTGCGCGAAGCCCATCGCGCCGAGCGCAAAATTGGCAGCTGGTACGACTCCAGCCTGACCGCCTTCGACCCCTTCCCGGAGTCCTTCAGCCAGCGTTCGTCCGACCCGCTGATCAACGGCGTGCTGGCTCCAGCCACGACGGCAATGGTGGACTTCATCCAGCGCGAGGTGGGCTGGAAAACCGATGCCCACTACGAGGCGCTGTCCGAAGCCGTCGGCAGCGCCTGGGACCGCGTCGAGAACCTCAGCGACAAGCCCGTCAGCGAGCTGCGACAAGCCATGGCCACCGATCCGAAGATGACCGTGCTGATCGCCCATGGCTGGAACGACCTGGCCTGCCCCTTCTTCACCTCGCGCCTCGTGATCGACCAGCTGCCGCGCTTCGGCGGCCAGGCCAAGATTCGGCTTGCCACCTATGCCGGCGGCCACATGTTCTACAGCCGGCCCGCCAGCGCGGCGGCGTTCAAGGCCGATGCGAAGGCGATGTATGCGCCCTGAAGCCGGTCAGGGCTGCGGGCCCTTGCCGGGCTTGCGAGGCTTGGCTTTCGTGGCGTTGAGCTCCACCGCAGCGCGGATCAGCGCCTTGAATGCGGCCGCGTCGACCTCCACGCCCTCGAAGATGTCGAGCGCGCGCCGCACATTGCCTACGAGGCTTGAGTTGAAGAGCTTGTTGGGGTCGGGCAGCGAAGCGCCTTTGTGGAAGGTCAGCTTGATCTTGTCCTTGTAGGCCTCGCCGGTGCACAGGCCACCGCCGTGCTCCCACACGGGCACGGCCCATTTCCAGGCCTCGACCACCTCGGGATCGGCCTCGTGGATCAGGGCGCGCATGCGCGCCAGCGCCTGCCCGCGCCAGCCGCCCAGCTCGGCGATGCGCTGGTCGATGAGGACGCCGGGCGGCTGATCCGGCGCTTCGCTGCTCTTCTTCATGCTCACATGCTCACCACGACAACGAAGATGAAATAGGCCAGCAGCGCGATCAGCGCATAAAAGAGCAGGGCCGCCGTGCGCCACAGGGCCGCGAAGCGCGACAGCTCGTAAGTGCCGCGCAGTTGCTTGTACATGTGCAGGGGCGGCGCAACGATGGCCAGCAGGCCCACTGCGCCGCCAAGCTTCCATGTGCCCAAGATGGCCAGCACGCTCATCAGCAGGGCCATGGCCGACAGCGAATAGAACGAGAACACCGCGTGGTCGAACATCTTGTATCGACGGCGCAAGGCGAACAGCAGCCACAGGAAAGGCAGCGTTATCGGTACCAGCAGGATCGCGAATTTGGCCGCACCGTTCTTGATCTTGTAGAGGGCCAGCTCCTTGTTGTTGGCAGCGTGCAGGATCTTCTGCTCGATCCCGGGCGTGGCCAAGGACGACGAGAGCTTGGTCAGCTGCTCGTGGATCTTCGCGGCGCTCACCGGCTTTTCCCCCTCGCCTTCGTCCTTGGCCACCCCGGGCATCCACTTGAGCGCGCTGATTTGCGTCTCCAGCTCCTCGGCCCTCTCGGCCTGGGTCGGGCTTCGCGCCGCCTCGGGCGGCAGCGCCTTGAGCTCGGCCTGCAAGCGCTCGAGCGCCTGAGCGGCCGTCAGGTTCTCGGTCTTGCCGTCCTGCGAGATCTTCACGGCGCCCGCGCTGCCTTCATGCCCGCTCGTCAACGAGAACGTCATGAACATCGCGAACATCATGAACAGGAAGAGCGGCAGCGGCCCCACATAGCGCACGCGCTTGCCGTCGATGTACTCGCGAGTGATCCGCCCGGGGCGGAACATCAGCAGCGGCAGGGTGCGCCAGGCCTTGGTCTCGAAATGGAAAATGCCGTGCAGCAGCTCTTCGAACATGTGCAGCAGCGAGCGGTGCACATGGGCGGCCTGGCCGCATTGGGCGCAGAAGCGGCCGCGCAGCGCCGCACCGCAATTGGCGCATCCGTGCGCCGCGTCATGCACGTCTTGGCGCCCGCCCTCGCTCGCGGCCTGGGCCAACACCGCCGCCGCCAGCACCTCGCCCGGAACTTCCAAGCCGTCGCTCATCTTGCCCTCCACCTGGTTCGGGCGCTAATGTCGCCCATGCCATGGTGCGGCGCAATACGAGCGATTCCTAGGCGTTCGCCTTGGCGGGGAACTTCAACACCAGCGCGATCATCCATAGCGCCGCCAGCAGCACGGCAACGGAGGCGATGCCCAGGACCGGCCCCATGGCCCCTTCCGGGACCAGTCCCCCGAAGAGCGCGAAGAGGCCGACGATCATCACCACCGCGCTCGCCTCATGCAGCACGAACTGCGCATTCGCCAGCCCGCGCCCCGGTGCCTGCAGCCACAGCTTGTGGATCAGGCCGTAGATGAAGGACTCCACGAAGCCCACCAGCAGCAGGATGTGCGTGTGAGGGACGAGTTGCCCATGGTTCTTCGATGCGCCCATGTAGACACCCAGCCCCATGCCGACGGCGACGTAGCCCAGCGAGAACAACAGGTACTTCCGGTCGAAGCCCATGGCCTTCCCTCCGGTTCGAAGCGCGCATGCTGGCACTGATCACCGCACTTCGCACCGCCGAAACCTGCCGAAACCCGCCCGGACTGTACCGTTTCAGAGCGGTCGATAGAACTGCAGGCCATTACCCGCCGGATCGCGCACATGGAACTCACGCGTGCCCCAGGGGGTCTCGGCCGGCCGGGCCCAAGGGCTACCGGTGTGTGCCTGCGAGATGAAGCCGGCCAGGGCCTGGTGCAGGCCGTCGACATCGTCGACCAGGAAGCGGTAGACGGGCCGGTCCAGCCCCGGCACCCATTGGCCAGCATCAGCCCATTGCAAGTGCAGTTCCGCGCCGTCACGGCGCAACGCCGCGTAACGCGGACTCCCGGCGTCATCAATGAAAGCCAAGGCAAAGCCCAGTTGCTCGAAAAACCGCACCGACTCCATCACATCGCGCGCCGCAAGCACCGGGTGCACGGCCAGGAGCCGAGCCGGCGCATCCAGCAGCGGCTGGCGCAGCTGGAACACATTTCCCTCGGGGTCGCGGCCATCGCAGGCCCTGAAGTTGCGCAGCCCGCGCAACTCCCATTCACGCTCGGGCGGCCAGACCTGGCCGCCGTGCGCGGTGGCATGCCCGCGCGCGAGGGCGAGATCGGGCACGGTCAGGCAGAGCTTGATGTGGCCTTCCTCGCGCGTCGGGCACTCAGCTACGGCCAGGTCGCCACGCAGTGCGTGGACGGTCAGCTGCAGGTCGGCCGATTCGAGCAGCACATAGCCGGCATCTGCGGCGATGCGCACCATCCCGGCCACCGCCTCGTAGAAGGCAGACACGCGCTCAACGTCAGCGACAAAGACAACGGCGGCCGCCATGGCTCTGCCCTCAGCGCTCGACGCGTATCTGCGCCGCTGGCACGGCCACGGCGCGCGGGCCGAAGCTCGTGATGTTGGCCAGCGTCTCGTTATGGTGCGCTGAGATCAGCGCCGCGCTGAGCACACCGTTGTCCAGCGTCGAATGCCCGTCGGCGACCAAGGTGACCGAATAGCCGAGCGCCAGCGCGCGGCGAGTGGTCGTGTCCACGCAGAACTCGCTCTGGAAACCGCAGACGATCAACTCCGTCACGCCGCGCTCCTGCAGCACCGCCTGCAACTCGGTCCCATGGAAGGAATCGGTGGCCATCTTGCGCAACAGCACGTCGCCGGGCTCGACCTTCAGGCCGCGGGACAGCTGCCAGCCTGACGTGCCGTGGGCCAGCGCGCCACCCGCCGCCTCATGCTGGATGACGATGACTGGTGCGCCAGCCGCTCGCACGCGGGCTGCGACTTCGTTGATCCGCACGATCACGCGATCGGCCTCGAAGGCCGCGTATTCGCCGTGGCTGAGAGCGTGCTGGACGTCGATGATGAGGAGGGCTGTCTTCATGAACGAACGGTATCACTCTCGTCAATGAATGTAGGCCCCACGCAGTCGCCTCGCCGTGAGCGCCTCAATACCCCTGCGCCCGTCCGCGATCAGGTAGATGACCACGCGACGCTCCATCACCTGGTCGATCACCTGGTCGATCACCTGATAGATCATCCGCTAGATCTCCCGGCACGGCTTGAACGACGTCTATCGAAAGCCCTTGATGCCCTCGCTCAGCGGCCGCTCGGGCAGACTGGCGCGCTCGCGAAAATATGCCAGGCTCTGGACGCCTTCCGTCGGCCTATCCAGCGGCGCGTCGGCTTTGGCTGTGCTGTCGAAGACCGCCACATAGGCATGCAGCGATTCCAGAGCCTGCTCTGCGCCACGGGATCAGGCGCGCGACGACCTCGGCCAGCGGCTTCACCCGACCCGCCTCCAGATCCTGATTGCCCAGCGCCAGCAGATTCAGCGGCGCCAGAGCCTCCTGCGCTTGTTCGAACGAGGCGATGTCGAGCAGCACCGCCGTGGCTTCGCTGTTCAGCGAGATACTCGGCGGCTCGCGCTGATCGGCAAGTTGCGCCAGCACCTCGTCGGCATTGGCTTTGAGGTCACTGGTGGTCTTGACCTGCGATGAGTAGCGCATGAACAAGCTCCGGAGGCACTCGGACTGAATTGGGTCTATTTACAGACCATGACCAATCCCTGGCTTCCGGAGCCGCGATGCCAAGCTCTACTTGCGCAGCGGCGGCACGTCCGTACAGGAGCCGTGTGCCACCTCCGCCGCCATGCCGATGCTCTCGCCCAGCGTGGGGTGCGGGTGGATGGTCTTGCCGATGTCCACCGCGTCGGCGCCCATCTCGATGGCCAGCGCGATTTCGCCAATCATGTCGCCGGCATGGGTTCCGACGATGCCGCCGCCGAGGATGCGGTGCGTCTCCTCGTCGAAGAGCAGCTTGGTGAAGCCCTCATCGCGGCCGTTGGCGATGGCGCGGCCCGAGGCGGTCCAGGGGAACAGGCCCTTCTTGACCTTGATGCCCTTGGCCTTGGCCTCGTCCTCGGTCAGGCCCACCCAGGCCACCTCAGGGTCGGTGTAGGCCACGCTCGGGATCACGCGGGCATCGAAGCGGGCCTTGGCGAGCTTGGCATCGCCGAGCAGCTCTCCGGCGATCACTTCGGCCGCCACATGGCCCTCGTGGACGGCCTTGTGCGCGAGCATGGGCTGGCCCACGAGGTCGCCGATGGCGAAGATGTTGGGCACATTGGTGCGCATCTGCACGTCCACCGGCACAAAACCGCGGTCGCTGACGATCACGCCGGCCTTGTCCGCGCCGATCTTCTTGCCGTTGGGCGTGCGGCCCACGGCCTGGAGCACGAGGTCGTAGACCTGCGGCTCTTTCGGTGCACCCTCGCCTTCGAAGGTCACCTTGATCCCCTCGGGCGTGCTCTCCGCTGCCACCGTCTTCGTGTTCAACATGATGTTGTCGAAGCGCGGGGCGTTCATCTTTTGCCAGACCTTGACGAGATCGCGGTCCGCGCCAGTCATCAGCGTGGGCAGCATCTCGACCACGTCCAGCCGCGCGCCGAGCGTGCTGTACACCGTGCCCATCTCCAGGCCGATGATGCCGCCGCCGACGATGAGCATGCGCTTAGGGCGGCTGGTCAGCTCGAGCGCGCCGGTGGAATCAATGACAAGCGGATCGTCCGGCATGAATGGCAGGCGCACGGCCTGCGAGCCGGCCGCCAGGATGATGGCCTTGAAGCCCAGCACCTGGGTCTTGCCGGTTTGCCCCTGCGCCGTGCCGGTGGTCTCGGCCACGGTCAGGTGATGCGCGTCCAGCAGCGTGCCGTAGCCGCGCACGACCGTGACCTTGCGCATCTTGGCCATGGCCGCCAGGCCGCCCGTGAGCTTGCCCACGACCTTGTTCTTGTGCGCCAGCAGCTTGCCCATGTCGACTTCGGGTTCGGCATAGGCCACGCCCAGATCGGCGAAGTGCTTGACCTCGTCCATCACGGCCGCCACGTGCAGCAGGGCCTTGGAGGGGATGCAGCCCACGTTCAGGCACACGCCGCCAAGCGTTGCGTAGCGCTCGACGATGGCGACCTTCAGGCCCAGGTCCGCGGCGCGGAAGGCGGCCGAGTAGCCGCCAGGGCCGCCGCCGAGCACGATCACGTCATATTGCGCATCGCTGGCGCCGCCGTAGCTCGCGGCCTGCGGGGCGGGCGTAGGGGCAGCTGCAGGTACCGGCGCCGGCGCCGCGGCGGTGGGTGCAGGCGCGTGTGCCGGCTCAGCGGCAACCGCACCTTCGGCATCCAGAAGCAGGATCAGGGTGCCCTGCTTGACCTTGTCGCCAACCTGAACCTTGAGCTCCTTCACCACACCGGCGGTGCTGGAGGGAATCTCCATCGAGGCCTTGTCGCTCTCGACGGTAATGAGGCTCTGTTCGACCTTGACCACATCGCCGGCCTTGACCAGCACCTCGATCACGCCGACTTCGTCGAAATCGCCGATGTCGGGCAGCTTGACTTCAATCGTTGCCATGTCCGCTTCTCCTTACAGCGCAATACGGCGGAAGTCCGCCAGCAGGGAAGCGAAGTACACGTTGAAGCGTGCAGCGGCAGCACCGTCGATGACGCGGTGGTCCCACGACAGCGAGAGCGGCAGGATCAGGCGCGGCACGAAGGCCTTGCCGTCCCACACGGGCTCGGTGCTGCTCTTGCACACACCCATGATGGCCACCTCGGGCGCATTGATGATCGGCGTGAAGTACTTGCCGCCGATGCCGCCCAGGGACGAGATCGAGAAGCATCCGCCGCTCATCTCGGCCGGCGTGAGCTTGCCGTCGCGGGCCTTCTTGGCCAGCTCGCTCATCTCCTGGCTGATCTGGAAGATGCCCTTCTTGTCGGCATCCTTGATCACCGGCACGACCAGCCCGTTGGGCGTGTCCGCGGCGAAGCCGATGTGGAAGTAGTTCTTCAGCACCAGCGTGTCGCCGTCCAGCGAGGCGTTGAACTCCGGGAACTTCTTGAGCGAGGCCACGGCGGCCTTGATCATGAAGGCCAGCATGGTGACCTTGATGCCAGCCTTCTCGTTCTCCTTGTTCAACTGGACGCGGAAGGCTTCCAGCTCGGTGATGTCGGCGTCGTCGTGGTTGGTGACGTGGGGAATGATCACCCAGTTGCGATGCAGGTTCGCGCCGGAGATCTTCTTGATGCGGCTTAGATCCTTGCGCTCCACGGGGCCGAACTTCTCGAAGTCGACCTTGGGCCAGGGCAGCAGGCCGGGGAAGGCGCCGGCGGCGGCAGCACCCGCGGGCGCCGCAGCCTTCTGCGCGGCGGTCTGCGTCGTGCCGGCCATCACGGCCTTGACGAAGCCCTGCACATCCAGCTCGGTGATGCGGCCCTTGGGGCCGCTGCCCTTGACCTCGACCAGGGGTACGCCGAGCTCGCGAGCGAGTTTGCGGATGGAGGGCGAGGCATGCGGCAGCGAGCCGCTGGGCGTGCCGGGCTGATGGGCCGGCATGGCGGCAGCCGGCGCAACGAGGACCGCAGCCGCGGCAGTGGCCCCGGGAGCGGGCGCAGGTGCGGCGACCAGAGCCGGAGCCGGAGCCGGGGCCGGGGCCGGCGCTGCGGCAGCACCACCCGTCGCCTCGACAAGCGCCAGCAGCGTGCCCTTCTTGACCTTGTCGCCGAGCTTGACCTTGAAGTCCTTGATCACGCCGGCGTGACTGGACGGAATCTCCATGGAGGCCTTGTCGCTCTCGACCGTGATCAGGCTTTGCTCGACCTTGATGGTGTCGCCGGCCTTCACGAAGACCTCGATGACGGCCACTTCGTCGAAGTCGCCGATGTCGGGCACCACGACCTCAACCATACCGCCTGCCACAGCCCCAGCAGCTGGCACGGGCACCGGGGCCGGTGCAGGTGCAGGTGCAGCAGCTGCAATCAGCGGGGCCTGAACCGGCGCCGGGGCGGGTGCAACAGCGCCCGCGCCCTCGGCTTCGAGCAACAGCACCACGCTGCCTTCCTTGACCGTGTCGCCGACCTTGACCCTGAGTTCCTTGACCACGCCCGCGGCACTCGAGGGGATTTCCATGGAGGCCTTGTCGCTCTCGACCGTGATCAGGCTCTGCTCCACCTTGACCGTGTCGCCGGGCTTGACCAGCAACTCGATCACGCCCACGCCATCGAAGTCGCCGATGTCCGGCACTTTCACTTCAACCAATGCCATGTTCTTGTCTCCGTCGGTGCGTCGCTTTAGGCGTACAGCGGGTTGATCTTGTCGACATTGATGCCGTACTTCGTGATCGCCTGGGCGACCTTCGAAGCCGAGATCTTGCCCTCCTCAGCCAGCGCCTTCAGCGCGGCCACGACAACATAGTGGCGATTCACCTCGAAGTGCGCGCGTAGCTTGGAGCGGAAGTCCGAGCGGCCGAAGCCGTCGGTGCCCAGCACCTTGTACGAACGGCCGGCCGGAATGTAGGCGCGGATCTGCTCGGCGTAGCTCTTCATGTAGTCCGTGCAAGCGACGACGGGGCCTTGCACTTTGCTCAGCTGCTGCGTCACAAAGGGCACGCAAGCCAGCTCGGTCGGGTGCAGCAGGTTCCAGCGCTCGGCGTTCTGGCCGTCGCGGGCGAGCTCATTGAAGCTCGGGCAACTCCACACATTGGCACCGATGCCCCAGTCTTCCTCGAGCAGCTTCTTGGCGGCCTGGCTTTCGCGCAGGATGGTGCCCGAGCCGAGCAGGTTGACCGTCAGAGCGTGCGGCTGCGCCTCTTCGAGCAGGTACATGCCCTTGAGGATCTGCTCCTCGGTGCCGGCCTTTAGGCCCGGCATGGCGTAGTTCTCGTTGAGCAGGGTGATGTAGAAAAACACGTTTTCCTGGTTCTCGACCATGCGCTTGAGGCCATGATGCATGATCACGGCCACTTCGTGCGCGAAGGTCGGGTCGTAGGAGACGCAGTTCGGGATCGTGCCGGCCAGGATGTGGCTGTGGCCATCCTCGTGCTGCAGACCTTCGCCGTTCAGAGTCGTGCGGCCCGACGTGCCGCCGAGCAAAAAGCCGCGCGCCTGCATGTCGCCTGCCGCCCAGGCGAGATCGCCGATGCGCTGGAAACCGAACATTGAGTAGTAGACGTAGAAGGGAATCATCACGCGGTTGTTCGTCGAGTACGACGTCGCCGCGGCGATCCAGGAGGCCATACCGCCAGCCTCGTTGATGCCCTCCTGCAGGATTTGGCCCGCCACGTCCTCGCGGTAGTACATCACCTGATCCTTGTCGACCGGCGTGTACTGCTGACCCGCAGGGTTGTAGATGCCGATCTGGCGGAACAGGCCTTCCATGCCGAAGGTGCGCGCCTCGTCCACGAGCACGGGCACGGTGCGGGGGCCGAGTTCCTTGTCGCGCAGTAGCGTGGTCAGGAAACGCACGTAGGCCTGCGTGGTGGAAATCTCGCGGCCTTCGGCCGTGGCATCGAGCACGGCCTGGAAGGTGGCCAGGTCGGGCACCTTGAGGTGTTCCTCGGCCTTGGGGCGGCGCTTGGGCAGGTAGCCGCCCAGCGCGGCGCGGCGCGCCTGCAGGTACTGCATCTCGGGCGTGTCGTCGGCCGGCTTGTAGAACGGAATGTTCGGCAGCTCGTGGTCGGGGATAGGGATGTTGAAGCGGTCGCGGAAAGCCTTGATGTCCTCGTCCTGCAGCTTCTTGGTCTGGTGGGCGGTGTTCTTTCCCTCGCCGATCTTGCCCATGCCGTAGCCCTTGACGGTCTTGATCAGCATGACGGTGGGCTGGCCCTTGGTGTTCACGGCCTTGTGATAGGCGGCGTAGACCTTCTGCGGATCGTGGCCGCCGCGCTGCAGGCGCCAGATGTCCTCGTCGCTCATTTTCTCGACCATCTTCAGCAGCTCGGGGTGGCGGCCGAAGAAGTTCTTGCGCACGAAGGCGCCGTCGTTGGCCTTGAAGGCCTGGTAGTCGCCGTCAAGCGTCTCCATCATGACCTTGCGCAGCAGCTCGTCCTTGTCGCGCGCCAGCAGCGGATCCCAATAAGAGCCCCACAGCAGCTTGATGACGTTCCAGCCCGCGCCGCGGAACTCACCCTCGAGCTCCTGGATGATCTTGCCGTTGCCACGCACCGGGCCATCCAGGCGCTGGAGGTTGCAGTTGACGATGAAGATCAGGTTGTCGAGCTTCTCGCGCGCGGCCAGACCGATGGCGCCGAGCGACTCGGGCTCGTCCATCTCGCCGTCGCCAAGGAAAACCCAGACCTTTCGCTTGCTCGTGTCGGCGATGCCACGGGCGTGCAGGTACTTGAGGAAGCGCGCCTGGTAGATGGCCATCAAGGGGCCCAGCCCCATGGAGACCGTGGGGAACTGCCAGAACTCGGGCATCAGCTTGGGGTGCGGATAGCTGGACAGGCCCTTGCCGTCGACTTCCTGGCGGAAGTTCAGCAACTGCTCTTCGCTGATGCGCCCTTCCAGGAAGGCTCGGGCATAGATGCCGGGCGCGCTGTGGCCCTGGATGTAGAGCAGGTCGCCGCCGTGCACGCCGTCGTCACCGTGCCAGAAGTGGTTGAAGCCGCAGCCCAGCATGGTAGCCAGCGAGGCGAAGCTGGAGATGTGGCCGCCGAGGTCACCGCCGTCTTCCGGGTTCAGCCGGTTGGCGCGCACGACCATGGCCATGGCGTTCCAGCGCATGAAGGCGCGCAGCCGCTCTTCCATCTCGATATTGCCGGGCATGCGCTCTTCCTGCTCCGGCGGGATGGTGTTCACGTAGGCCGTGGTGGCCGAGAAGGGCACATCGACGCCGGCCTGGCGGGCATGGTCGATCAGAGTTTCGAGCAGGAAGTGGGCGCGCTCGCCTCCTTCTGCGCCGATGACGGCCGAGAGCGCGTCCAGCCATTCCCTGGTTTCTTGAGCATCGACATCGCTTGCGCTGGCGCCCAGGAAGCTACTCGGTTGTGCGGACATGGTTGTCTCCAGTCAGACAGGCGCGCGCTCATGGGCGCTGCCAGGTTGTATTGCGGGTGCGAGCGGGAGTGTCTCACAAGCTCTTATGAATTCCAAATCGCGCGAGTGAATTTCATATTGTGAATTATCAAGGGAACTTCTGGGGGGAGTCGATGAAAGAGGAGCTTGCTCACGCGCCGATAATTTCGCCCATGCCCTTCCCCTTCGATCCCGGTACCGCCGCGCGGCGCCTCTTCCAGCCCATGCGCCGCATCGTCGGCAGCTGGTGGCGCCGTCAGTCGCCCTCGCGCCAGGACCGCTTCGCCACCCTCGGTCCGCTGATCTCGGTGCTGCTCTTCCTCGCAGCGATGATCTCGGCCTTCTGGTACCTGCGCAATGAGGAAATTGAACGCGAGTCGGAGGCCGTCAAGCGCGACACCGAGATCGCCCAGCAGCAGATCCGCCTGCGCCTGATCGAGAACCAGGAACAGCTCGTGCGTGTGGCGCGCGAGCTGACCACGCACGTCATCGACGCCCGCGACTTCAACGCCCAGGCTCTGGCCCTGGTGCGCGAGCGCCCCGAGCTGACCCAGGTGTTGTGGATCACGGCCCTGCGTGAGCGGCGCGCCGGCGTCTCCCAGTCGAGCCTGCAGGACGACGGCCCGCTGCTCGGCTCGCGCGAAAACCCGTCGATGCCGCATCCCAACCAAAGCAGCGCGGTGGAGCTCGCTTTCGAGGCCGCTCGCGAGAAGCACCAGCCCGTTTATTCGCAGCCCTTCTCCGCCGGCGGCGGCACGGTGTTCCAGCTCCAGGTTCCCTTGATGGACCGCGGCAATTTCGCCGGCATACTGGTGGCCGAATACTCCGTGGACGTGCTGCTGCGCCGTGCCGTCCCGGTCGAGGTGTCCACCCACCACCCGATCGCCGTGCTCGACGCCAACGACCAGATCGTCTCGAGCACCATCACGCCGATGCCCGGCAAGAAGCCGGTGCGCGCCTCGGTCTTCAGCGAGGCGCCACTGGCCCCGGCGCTCAACGGCCTGGTGCTGCGCGGCCAGGGCTATCGCACCTCGGGCGGTCTCGTCTCCAGCGCGCTGTTCTGGATGGTCGTGGCCCTGTCCATCCTGACCGTGTGGATGCTGCTTGGCACCTGGCGCCACATGCGCCGGCGCCTGCAGATCCAGAACGCGCTGACCAGCGAGATGAACTTCCGCCGCGCGATGGAGAACTCCATGCTCACGGGCATGCGCGCCATGGACATGGAGTCGCGCATCACCTACGTGAACCCGGCCTTTTGCGCGATGACGGGATCCAGCGAGGCCGAGCTGCTCGGGCGCAAGCCACCCTACCCCTATTGGCCACCGGACCGCTTCGAGGAGAACTCGCGCCTGCAGCAGCAGGAGGTGCAGGGCCGCAGCCCGGCCGGCGGCGCCGAGGTCAAGGTCATGCGCAAGGACGGCACGGTCTTCGACGCCCGCATGTACGTGTCGCCGCTCGTGGACACCAAGGGCAAGCAGAGCGGCTGGATGGCCTCGATCACGAACATCACCGAGGCCAAGCGCGTGCGCGACCAGCTCTCGGCCTCGCACGAGCGCTTCACCACCGTGCTTGAAGGTCTGGACGCGGCCGTGTCCGTGCTCTCGGTCCAGCAAGGCGAGCTGCTCTTCGCCAACCGCAGCTACCGGCTCTGGTTCGGCGCCGATCCGGCCGGCCATGCCCTCTTGGCCGGTGGCGCCCTGACGCACAGCCCCGACGAGGAGCCCACCGCCGATGCCGAGCTCGACGTCGAAGACGCCCTGCCCCTGCACGCGATGGCCGAGCAGGCCGGCTCCGATCCGCGTGAGGTCTACGTCGAGTCTCTCGACATGTGGTTCGACGTGCGTTCGCGCTATCTGCAATGGACCGACGGCCGCCTGGCGCAGATGCTGATTGCCACCGACATCACCGTGCGCCGCCACGCCGAGGCCCTGGCCGCCCAGCAAGCCGAGAAGGCCGCCGTGACCAGCCGCCTGATGACGATGGGCGAGATGGCCTCCAGCGTGGCGCACGAGCTGAACCAGCCGCTCACCGCCATCACCAACTACTGCAACGGCATGGTCTCGCGTGTGAAGAGCGACAACATCGCCCGCGACGACCTGCTGGCCGCGCTCGAGAAAACCGCCAAGCAAGCCCAGCGCGCCGGCCAGATCATTCACCGCATCCGCAACTTCGTGAAGCGCAGCGAGCCGCAGCGGCAGGCCACCAGCGCGGCCGAGGTGGTGGAGGACGCCGTCGATCTTGCCGGCATCGAGCTGCGCCGCCGCAACGTGGCCCTGCACACCTATGTGGCCCAGCGCCTTCCGTCGATGCTGGTGGACCCCATCCTGATCGAGCAGGTCATCCTCAATTTGTTGAAGAACTCGGCCGAGGCCATCGACAACGCCTCGTTGCCGGCGTCACGCCGGCACATCGAGCTGAGGGTTGTCCCCAAGCACTCCCCCGAGCTCGGGGGTCACATCGAGTTCAGCGTGACCGATATGGGCCCGGGTCTCCCAGAGGAGGTTCTCTCCCGAATGTACGAGGCCTTCTTCTCCACCAAGGTCGATGGCATGGGTATCGGACTGGGCCTGTGCCGCTCCATCGTGGAGTCGCACCAGGGCCGGATGCGTGCGGAGAACCTCTACAATGGTGCCGCTGTAGTGGGGTGCAGGTTCGCCTTCACCATTCCCGTTGATTCCTCCAGGCCCGAGCCCTTGCCGGGCAATGCTGCAAACCTGACTGCAACACCATGAGCTTGATTCCGAAGAAGGGCAATGTCTACGTCGTCGATGATGACGAGGCGGTTCGAGACTCCCTGCAATGGCTCCTCGAAGGCAAGGACTACCGCGTCAGGTGTTTTGACTCGGCCGAGAGCTTCCTTTCCCGCTACGACCCGCGTGAGGTGGCCTGCCTGATCGCAGACATCCGCATGGAAGGCATGAGCGGCCTCGAACTGCAGGACCGCCTGATCGAACGCCGCAGCCCGCTGCCCGTGGTCTTCATCACCGGCCACGGCGACGTGCCTATGGCTGTGCAGACGATGAAGAAGGGCGCGATGGACTTCATCGAGAAGCCCTTCAAGGAGGACGAGCTGCTGGCCCTTGTGGACCGCATGCTCGAGCAGGCCCGCCAGGCCTTCTCCACTCACCAAGAAGCAGCCAGCCGCGACGCCCTGCTCTCGCGCCTCACCACGCGTGAGGCCCAGGTGCTCGAGCGCATCGTCGCCGGCCGCCTGAACAAGCAAATCGCCGACGACCTGGGCATCAGCATCAAGACGGTGGAGGCGCACCGCGCCAACATCATGGAAAAGCTCAACGCCAACACCGTGGCCGACCTGCTCAAGATCGCCCTCGGCGCGCCGGCCAAGAACTGATCAATCCCCACACGCACAAGGCCGCTGTCGAAGCGGCCTTTTGCTTTCCAGGAGTTCCCTCATGACCGCACAACTGATCGACGGCGTTGCACTCTCCAAGCAGGTCCGCGCGGACGTCGCGCGCCGCGCCGCCGCATCCACCGCCCGGGGCGTCAAGCCCGGCCTGGCCGTGGTGCTGGTCGGCGACAACCCCGCCAGCGCCGTCTACGTGCGCAACAAGGTCAAGGCCTGCGAGGAGGTCGGCTTCCACTCGGTGCTGGAAAAGTACGAGGCCACGATGACCGAGGCCGAGCTGCTGGCCCGCGTGGATGCACTCAACAAGGATCCGGCCATCCACGGCATCCTCGTCCAACTGCCCCTGCCCAAGCACATCGATGACCACAAGGTCATCGAAGCCATCTCGCCCGCCAAGGACGTGGACGGCTTCCACGTCTCCAGCGCCGGCGCGCTGATGGTCGGTGAGGCTGGCTTCAAGGCCTGCACGCCCTACGGCTGCATGAAGATGCTGGAAGCCATCGGCATGGCCGACCTTCGCGGCAAGCATGCCGTCGTCATCGGCCGCTCCAACATCGTCGGCAAGCCCATGGCGCTGATGCTCCTGGCCGCCAACGCCACCGTCACGATCTGCCACAGCGGCACCGCCGACCTGCGCGCCATGACGCGCCAGGCCGACGTCGTGGTCGCCGCCGTGGGCAAGCGCAACGTGCTGACGGCCGACATGGTCAAGCCCGGCGCCGTCGTCATCGACGTGGGCATGAACCGCAACGACGAGGGCAAGCTTTGCGGCGATGTGGACTTCGACGGCGTCAAGGAGGTGGCCGGTTGGATCACGCCCGTTCCTGGCGGCGTCGGCCCCATGACCATCACCATGCTGCTGGTCAACACCATGGAGTCGGCGGAACGCGCATGAACATCCGTCTCGACGATCTCAGCGGTCCCGAGATCCGCGCCCTGCTCGAGGAGCACCTGGCCCAAATGCACGCCGAGTCGCCGCCCGAGAGCGTGCATGCGCTGGATCTCGACCGACTGCGCCAGCCCGAGATCAGCTTCTGGGCCGCCTGGGACGATGGACAGCTCGTCGGCTGCGGCGCGCTGAAGATGCTCGACGCCACGCACGGCGAGATCAAGTCCATGCGCACGCCCACGGCCGCCCGCCGCCGCGGTGCCGGCCGCCTCATGCTGGCCCACATCATCGCCACAGCGCGCGGGCGCGGCATGGCTCGCCTCTCACTGGAGACCGGCACGCAGGATGCCTTCTTGCCTGCGCGCACGCTCTATGCCAGCTTCGGCTTCAAGGAGACCGGCCCCTTCGCCGACTACCAGCTCGATCCCTACAGCGCCTTCATGACGCTGGAGCTTTGAGCAATGGCGGTCCAGGATTTCGAGCTCCAGTTCGAAGGCCGCTGCCTGCGCGGCAGCCACTGGCATCCCGAAGATGCTCGCGCCTCAGTGCTGCTGCTCCATGGCGGTGGCTGCTCGACCAGCAAGGGCCTCGCGCCACTGCGTGAGTTCTTCTTCGAGCACGGCATTGCCTCCACCGCCTTCGACTTCATCGGCCACGGCCAGAGCGAAGGCTCGCTGATCGGCTCCTCCCTGACCGAGCGTTCAGCCCAGGTCGATGCGGTGATCGCGGCACGCCGCCTGGCGCCGTCCGCCATGGCCGTGATCGGCTTCAGCATGGGCGGCCACATCGCCGCCCTGGCCGCGCGCCGACATGGCTTCGCAGCCCTGGGCCTCGTGATCAGCGCGGCCTACAGCGCCGGAGCCGCCGCGCTGCGCTTCGGCCCCGACTTCGCCGCGACCATCCGCCAGCCCCTGAGCTGGCGTGACTCCGACGCCTTCGACGCCGTGGCCGCGTACGAAGGCCGCCTGCAGATCGTCTCGGCCGGCGCGGATGCCGTCGTCCCGGCCGAGATTCAGCAACGCTATTTCGACGCTGCCTCCGGCTGCGCCTCACGCCACCACGAGATCGTGGCCGGCTCGCCGCATCATCTCGACCAGCATTTCGAGCGGGCGCCGCAAGACCGGACGCGCGTCTATGACTTGCTGGCGGGGTTGACGATCGGCGCGATCATCGAGGCCCGCAGTACCCCTTCCCCGCAGACCGAATCATGAGCAATCCCCTCCTTTCTCAGGACGCCCTGCCCCATTTCGCGCAGATCAAGCCCGAGCACATCGCGCCGGCCATTCAACAGTTGCTGGCCGCTGCCGATGCGGCACTGGCGCAATCGACCGCCGCGCAGACGCCTGCCGACTACGACACCTTGCTGCGCACGCTCGACCTCCCCTGCGAGCGCCTGGGCGTGGCCTGGGGCGCCGTGGGTCACCTCAACGCCGTGGCCAACACGCCCGAGCTGCGCGAGGCCTATAACGCCATGCTGCCGGCCGTGACCGAGTTTTACACGCGCCTGGGCGCCAGCGAGGCGCTCTACGCCAAGTACAAGGCCATGGACATCTCTAAGCAGAGCCCGGCGCGCCAGCAGGTGCTGCGCCACGCCCTGCGCGACTTCGTGCTCGGCGGTGCCGAGCTGCAGGGCGATGCCAAGACGCGCTTCGCCGCCATCCAGGAACGCAGCGCCGAGCTCGCTCAGCAGTTCTCCGAGCACGTGATGGACGCCACCGACGGCTTTGCGCTCTACGCGAGCGCCGAGCAACTGCGCGGCGTGCCCGCGGACGTCGTGACGGCCGCGCTCGCAGCCGCGCAAGGCGAGGGCAAGGACGGCCATAAGATCACCTTGCATTTCCCGAGCTACATGCCCGTGATGCAGTACGCCGAGGACCGCGCGCTGCGCGAGCAGCTCTACCGTGCCTACGCCACCCGCGCCAGCGAATTCGGCGCCGCAAACCTCGACAACTCCGCCCTGATGCAGGAGCTGCTGATGCTGCGCCAGGAAGAGGCCCAACTGCTGGGCCACGCGAATTTCGCTGAGACCTCGCTCGTGGCCAAGATGGCGCACGAGCCGGCCCAGGTGCTGGACTTCTTGCGTGACCTCGCCCGCCGCGCCCGGCCATTCGCCGCGAAGGATCTGGCGGAGCTGCGCGCCTTCGCCGCGGCGGAGCTGGGCCTGGACGAGCTGCAGGCCTGGGACGTGCCTTACGCCTCCGAGAAGCTCAAGCTCGCCCGCTATGCCTTCAGCGATGAAGAGGTTCGCCCCTACTTCACCGCGCCGCGAGTGCTGGCCGGCCTGTTCGAGATCATCGAACGCCTGTTCGACGTGAAGATCGTCGAAGACCAGGCCGAGGTCTGGCACGAGAGCGTCAAGTTCTATCGCCTCGACCGCGACGGCCAGCTTGTAGGCCAGTTCTACCTCGACCTCTACGCCCGCACCGGCAAGCGCCCCGGCGCCTGGATGGACGATGTACGCGGCCGCTGGGCCCGACCCGATGGCCAACTGCAGACGCCCGTCGCACAGCTGGTGTGCAACTTCATGGCACCCGTAGGCGACAAACCCGCCTTGCTCACCCACGATGACGTGACGACCCTGTTCCACGAGTTCGGCCACGGCCTGCATCACCTGCTCACGCAGGTCGACGAGCGCGGCGTGGCCGGCATCTCGGGCGTGGAGTGGGACGCCGTCGAGCTGCCCAGCCAGTTCATGGAGAACTTCTGCTGGGAATGGGAAGTGCTGCAGAAGCTGACCGCCCACGTAGATACGGGTGAGACCCTGCCCCGCGCGCTCTTCGACAAAATGACGGCGGCCAAGAATTTCCAGAGCGGCCTGCAGACGCTACGCCAGGTCGAGTTCGCGCTCTTCGACATGCGCCTGCACGCCGAACCCGGCACGGAAACGCGCATCCAGGCCGTGATCGACGATACCCGCCGGGAAGTCGCCGTGCTGATTCCGCCGCCTTTCAACCGCATGCAGCACAGCTTCAGCCACATCTTCGCGGGCGGCTATGCGGCCGGCTACTACAGCTACAAATGGGCCGAGGTGCTCTCCGCCGACGCGTGGAGTGCGTTCGAGGAGGAAGGCGTATTCAATCCCGCCACCGGCCGGCGCTACCTGCACAACATCCTCGAGATGGGCGGCTCGCGCGATGCAATCGACAACTTCAAGGCCTTCCGCGGCCGCGAGCCCGAGATCGATGCGCTGCTCCGTCACCAAGGCATGAGCTGACATACTGCGGCGCATGCAAGAACTGCTTCGCGCCCTCCCCCTGCTCGCCGCTCTGGGCCTGGCCCATGCCCATGGCCATGCCGCCGAGCCTGTGCTCATCCACAACGCCCACGGTCTGACGCTCGACGCGCAGGGCCGCGTGCTGCGATTCGAGGCTCTGCTCACCGATGCCGACGGCCGTGTCAAGGCCACCGGCACCCTGCGCCAGCTCCAGGCGCGAGCGCAGAACGCGCGGCGCATTGATGCCCAGGGCCGCGTGCTCATGCCCGGCCTGATCGACGCGCATGTCCACATGGCAGACCTGGGCGTGTCCAGGGGCCAGCTCTCGCTGCGCGACACGCCGGACCTCGCCACTGCGCTGGCCGCTGTCCGCGCCTACGCCGCGGACCATGCCGACAGCGCGTGGATCCGCGGCGGCGGCTGGAACCAGGCGATCTGGAAGCTGGGGCGATTCCCCACGGCCGGGGAACTCGACAGCGCCGAAAGCATCCGCCCCGTCTGGCTGGAGCGCGTGGACGGCCATGCGGGCTGGGCAAACAGCCGCGCGCTGAGCCTGGCCGGCATCACGCGCGACACGCCCGATCCGGCGGGCGGGCGCATCGAGCGCGACGCAAGCGGCGATCCCACGGGCGTGCTCGTCGACGGCGCCATGGAGCTCATCGAGCACCGCCTTCCAGCCTCTACGCCCGAGGAAACCCGCGCCGCCCTGGCCGCGGCCCAGCAGGAGCTGCTGAGCCTGGGTCTCACGGGCATCCACGACGCTGGCATCAGCGAGACTGCGGACCGCGAACTCCGCGATATGGCCGCCAAGGGCACGCTGCAGCTGCGCGTGGACGGCATGGCCCTCCTCACTGATGCGAGCCTGATCGCCAAGCTGCGCGCCAGCGGACCCATCCAGCCCATGGCGGACGGCATGTACAGCCTGCGCGCCATCAAGGTCTTCGCCGACGGCGCCCTGGGCAGCCGCGGCGCCGCCCTGCTCGCGCCCTACAGTGACCTGCCCGAGTCTCGCGGCCTGCTGTTTCAGAACGATGCCGAGCTGACGGCGCAAATCCGCCCGCTGGTAGGTATGGGCTTCCAGATCAATGTCCATGCCATCGGCGATGCCGCCAACCGCCAGGCGCTGGGTGCCTTCGAGTCCATGCATCGCGTGTACGGCAGCAAGAGCGTGCTGCTGCGCCACCGCATCGAGCACGCACAGGTCATCGCCCTGTCTGACATCCCGCGCTTCGCCAAGAGCGGCGTGATCGCCTCAGTTCAGCCGGTGCACGCCACCTCGGACATTAACATGGCCGAAGACCGCATCGGCCCCGATCGCATCCAGGGCGCCTACGCCTGGCAACGCCTGATCCAGAGCGGCGCGCGCTTGGCCTGCGGCTCGGACACCCCCGTCGAGGAGCCCACCCCCTGGGCCGGTCTCTACGCCGCCATCACACGCCAGGACGCCGAGGGCCATCCCCCGGGCGGCTGGTACGGCGCGCAGGCCATGAGCCGCACGCAAGCCCTGGCCTGCTTCACCACCTGGGCCGCCTACGCCGCCCACCGCGAGGACGAGGTCGGCAGCTTGCTGCCCGGCCACCGCGCCGACTTCATCCTCGTGGACCGCGATCCGCTGAGCGTGGAAGCCCGGGGACTGCTGCACACGAAGGTCTTGCAGACCTGGGTCGGCGGGCAGCTCGTGTACGCCTCGGAAGGCGAGCGTTAGGTTCCGGCGCGCAAGGCCTCCACGCCGAGCCTCACCGCCTGCGAGGCCCGCCGGCTCGGGGAGAACACGGCGGCCGCGAACCTTTCGCTGTCGGCACGGGACCCGCAGGAGATCGAAGCGGCCGTCGCCGCCAAACCCACACAAGGTGCGCGTCATGCGCCGGCGGTGCGGGCGATGGTGAACCGCTGAGTCACACAAGGCGCGAGAAGCCGTCTTCGCTCCAGCCCTCGCTGCCCACGCCGTGGTGGACAAAGAACAGACCCTCGGGGTCGTAGCGACGCTTGGCCGCGAGCAAGCGCGCATAGTTGGCACCCCAGAATGCCTGCTGCCAATCGCTCTGGAAGAAGTCGCTCTCGGACACATATGCGCCGGCCAGCGGCGCCACCTTGAGCAGCCTGGCGGCCGCACGTTCCATCGTCGAGGCGCTGCGACGGGCGCGCGTCAGGTCCGGGGCCGGCAGGCCGGCATACGCCGGTCCCGCTCCTCCTGCAACGATAGCGAGCGCGAAGGCATTGAGCACCTGAGGGTGGGTTGCCGTGTCGCGCGCGGCGTCGATATCGTCTGCCGACGCGCCCGCAAGGCCCTTGTTCAGGTGCAGGGCCACATCCCAGTAGCGCTTGCATTCGAACAAGGCATCGACGAGCGCGCCCTGGCGCTCGGGCTTGAGCAGGTCGGCCGGAAGCCAAGCCGAGTGGTAGCCATGGATGAACCAGCCCACCTGGTCGCGATCGCCGGCCCAGACGGCGTGATGCGGCGGCGCGCCGGATCGGTCGTCGGGCACCATGACGCCTGGCACGGCGCGATTGAGCACCGGGGCGTCCCAGAAGTGCCGAGCCGGGATGACCAAGACCTGCAACGGCCGCGTGAGGCGGTACTCGGGCCGCGCCTTGACCCAGTCGACAAAGGGCTGCCATACCGCCATCGCCTGCTCGCGGCTCAAGCCCTGGAAGACCAGCGACAGGCCCAGTGCCTTCTCGCCTTCGAGCTTGATCTGCTCACCCCAGTGACGGTTGACGAGGTTCTCGCGGCAGAACTCGACGACGCGCGCGATCAGGGCGCGGTAGGCGTCGTCGCTGTCGGCCTCGATGGTGCCGAAGACGGCACCGAAGTTCTCGGGCAGCTCGCGGGTGCGTAGCGTCAGCCGCGTCACCACCGCAAGGCTGCCGCCGCCTCCGCCCTTGAGGCCCCAGAACAGTTCGGGATCCTGGAAAGCGTTGACGATGCGCACGCGGCCGTCGGCCGTCACGACCTCGGCCTCCAGCAGCCCGGCAGCCGCCGTGCCGTAGGCCTTGGAGAAGCTGCCGAAACCACCGCTCTGAACAAGGCCCGCCACGCCCACCGTCGTGCAGCCGCCGCCCTGCACGTAGCGGCCTGCGCGGGTGGTGACGGCATCGTAGGCATCGGCCCACATGGCGCCGGCACCAACGCTCACGGCCGGCTGAGGCGCCATCTTGCCCTCGCCGCCCTGCGGCACAAAGCCGTCGATCACGGCCACGCTGTTCATCGCGCGGGTCCAGATGAGCAGTGAGTCGGGCGCACAGGAGGTGCCCTGGTAGCTGTGCCCGCCCCCCTTGATCACCAGGCGCAGCTGGTGCTCGCGCGCGAAGTTCACCGCCGCCGCTACGTCGGCCGCATCGTGCGCTGCCACCGCATAGCTGCTGGGCTGCGATTGCCAGGCATCGACCCAGCCGCTGGTCTGCGTGAGCTCGGGCGTGTCACCGACGAAGAAGGGATTGGCCAGCTCGGCCCGCACGCTCTTCGTCATCGCCAAAGGCGTACCCAGGCGGATCAGGCGACCGCCCAACTGGCTGTTGAGCTGGGCCCACTGCGCTTCGGCAGGCCAGCCAGGCATGCCGGGGCGGACCCGCTCGAAGGGTTCGGCGGTTGGCATCGCGGCCGTCGCTGCCGTCGCGGTTATCGCGGCCGTCGCGGTCGGCAGCGGCAGGGCCGCGGAGACAGCAGCCTTCAGGACTTCACGTCTACGCATTTGCGACCTCATCAAGGAGTCGAGGGGTGGCGGCATGGCTCGCCGTGTTTCAGTCCTGCGTCTGCGGCATCTTCCTTGATCTGGCCTGCAAGCGCCGAGGCCAGGTTGTTCCTCGCACGTGCTTCCAGCTTCTGATGCAAGACCTGCGTGCTGTAGATCGTCTCGCGATCGAGAAAGGGCTTGAAGACGGACTTGCGCTTCGTGCGCAACCCGTAGCTCGGCACACGAGCGAGCTCCTCGCGAATTTGTTGTTCGCATTCGGCAAAGCGCGCCGGCTCTGCACCGAGGATGGCCAGATCGATGTCGACGAGAAGCTGCTCGTCTGTCCTGTGTAGGTTGGACGCGTGGCACGTCATCGGCGCCAGATCGCGTACGCGTGCAGCGACGGCAGGATCGACGTCGGCTCGGCGAAGCTCCTCGTGCGCCCAGTCCGCGCTCCTGGCTTCGTTGTTCGCGCCCTTGAACTCGTAGATCGCGTCATGAAACCATCGTGCCATTTCGACTTCCGCCGGCCTATCCGGCAGATGGCTCACGGTCTCAACGACGCTCAGGCACTGCTGGAGATGCTGGAGCGTGTGGTACTTGCGATCAGGTGTCGCATGGGCAGCCAGGACGACGTCGCGCACCGAGTGGCCATCGCCGATGGCGTGAAGGCCACGCCGTGCGTGGCCCCAGGAGGCCACCAAGCTATTTGGTGATGAAGGCATCGGACTCGATGTGATAGCCGGCCAGCAGGGCCTGCTCGCCCAGCATGCGGTAGACAAAGCGCTCGTCGGCATTGTCCTCCGTGTAGAAGGTCCGGTAGCCCATGCTGACAAAGCTGCCGGTGGTCTGGTAGTTGACGTTCCAGCTCTGCTGGTCCGAGGCCCGGGTATTGCCGAGCTTTCGATGGACGCCCTTCAGCAAGGCGACGAACTTCTCCTTGCTCGAGGCCTGCTTGAGATCCTCGGCCGAGCCGTCGTAGATCGCGTCGTACTCCTCGGCGTCCAACATCTCATGGAACTTGACCACGGCCTGAGCGGCGAGCTTGGTGTCCACGGACATGCTGCAACTGGCCAGGCCCAAGACAAGGACAAGGACAAGGGCAAGGGCAAGGGCAAGGAGGACTCTGCGCATTGACGGGCTCCCTATTCTTGGAGCCGCCTTTGTACCGCGACTCTGCCACGTCTGCAGCCCGCAGATCCCCTGCATGCGCGCAGCGCGCCCCCATCTTTGCGGCCCGTCAAGACGCCGTCGCAACCTGAGCTTGCGGCGCCGGCGCCCTGCGCCAAGGCACAGTCTTGATCACCATCTCGGCCTGCGCCGCTGGCAGCGCCTTGGACCACAGCCAGCCCTGCCCCACCTGCACGCCCGACTGCAGCAGCAGCCTGGCCTGGGTCTCGTCCTCCACGCCCTCGGCGAGCGTCTGCTTGCTGAGCGCATGCGCGAGGCCAACGATGGTGCGCACGATCTCCTGCGCCTCGCGCCCTGCGGCCAGGCGCATGACGAAGCTGCGGTCGATCTTCAGAGTATCGAAAGGGAAGCGGTGCAAGTAGGCCAGGCTGGAGTAGCCGGTACCGAAATCGTCGATGCTGATCTTGAAGCCCATGGCGGCCAGTTCCTGCAGCAGTTCGGCGCTGCGCTGCGGGTTGCTCATGGCCATGCTCTCGGTCACCTCGAGCTTGAGCTGGTGGGCGGGCACGGGGCCCAGCGCCTCCTTGACGGCGCGGGCATCTGCCAGCAGTTGAAGGTCATTCTCGAGCTGCACGCCGGAGACGTTGACGGCGATCTCACCGACGAAGCCGATGTTTCGCCAGCGGCGCAGCTGCGCCACCGCTTCGAACAAGGTCCAGCGGCCGATGGCTTCGATCTGGCCGCTGGCCTCGGCCACGGGAATGAAATCACCGGGCATCACCAGGCCCTTGGTCGGATGAATCCAGCGAATCAGGGCCTCAAAGCCAAGCAGGGAGCGGTCCGAGAGGCGCACGAAGGGTTGGTAGTGCAGCTGGAACTGGTCGTTGACGGCGAGCGCCTTGTCAATCTGATCAATCATCCAGCGGCGCGATTGCTCCACGAGTTGCTCGGCAGCGTCGAAGCGGTGCCAATGGCCGGGGCCTTGCTGCTTGGCACGCGCCAGTGCGCTTTCGGCCGCGCCGATGAGCTCGTCCGTACTGACCAGGCCTTCGCTCGCGTGCGCCAAGCCGAGACAGGCGCTGAGTTTCAGGCTCTGCCCGTCGACTTGCAGCGGCTCGGCAAGGCAGGCCATCAGCGGCGCTACAAGGTTGGTCTCTCCGGCGCGCATGGGAGCGGCGACCGCAAACTCGTCGGGGCCAATGCGTGCGGGCTGCACGGCCACGCCCTCGATGCGGCGCAGGCGCTGTGCCACCTCGATCAGCGCCGTGTCCCCCTGGATCACGCCATGGCTTTCGTTGAACGCCCGCATTCCGTCCATGCCCAGCAGCAGCACACCGACGCTCTTGGGCGGCGCGGAAGCGAGCAGTTGATCGAGCTGCGCACGGAACAGGCTGCGATTGCCCAGTCCGGTCAGGCGGTCGTAGAGCGCGTCGTGGCTCAGTTGCTGCTGCAGGCGGTGCAACTCGCTCACGTCGGTGAGAGAGCCTGCCATGCGCGCGGGCTTGCCGTCCTCCAGCGTGGCCATGCCGCGCGCCAGCAGCCAACGCGTCTGGCCGCCCTGCGTAAATTCGAGCATGTGATAGAGCTGCTGACTGCGACCATGCAAGTGAGTCTGCAGCGCCTGTTCGAAGGCGACGCGCTGCGGCTCGGGCAGGGGCTTGGTCCAGGCCTCCATGCCGACGGCCTCGGCTTCGTCCAGGCCCATCAGCGTGCACCAGCGCGGCGAGAAGTGCACCTCGCCGCTGGTGATGTCCCAATCCCACAGGCCGTCGTTGGCGCCTTGCGCTGCCAGGGCATAGCGGCGCTCGCTGGCCCGCAGCGCCAGCAGCGCGGCCATGCGCTGCGAGCGTTCCACGCCGCCACGCACCGCGAGCGCCCCGGCGCTGGCCAGCAGCAGGGCTACGAAGGGGAAGACCGGCGAGATGAACTCGCGATGCTGGGTGAAGCGCCATTGCAGACCCAGCAGCAGCAGCAGTCCCAGCACGAGCAGCGCTGAGATCGCCCGTCGCAGCGGCCAGGCGCCGATGGCGCCGACTGCGATCAGGGGCAGCACCAGCATGGCAGCGAACTCCGTCCCGCCGGCCCAAGCAGGCCGCACGAGCACGCGCCCGCTGATCAAGTTGTCCACCACGGTGGCGAGGCGTTCCACGCCCGGAAGGGCGGCGTCGAAGGGCGTGGGGACGACATCGCCGCTGCCCAGTGCCACCGCACCGGCGATAACGATGCGCCCGGCCAACTTCTCGCGCGGCACACGGCCGGCCAGCAGATCGTCGAGGCGGAACTGCTCGAAGCGACCCATGCGCCCGTAATAGTTGACCCACTGCCGCGACAGCTCGTCGAGCGGCAGGGTCTCGGGACCGAGGTAGAGCGCGCCGCCGAAGTCGATGCTCGCCTCACGCCACGGCAGCCCCTTCGCAGCGGCCGCAATGCGCAGGGCGAGCGAAGGATAGGCCTCGCCGTCGTAGATCAGTCCCGGCAGGTCGTAGCGCATCGTGCCATCCGGGGCGCGCTTGCTCGTGACATGGCCCAGACCGGCCGCTGCGGCGGCGAACTCTGTGCGAGGAGCCAGCACACGCGCCGGCTTCAAGGGCACGAACGCCAGGGCCGGTTCACCGCCCCAGCGCGTATAGGTGTTGTCGAGCAGCACGCGCGGCGGCGGCGCGCTCGGGCCGGCTTCCTCGGGCAGGGCGAAGGGGATGTACACGCGCCCGGAACGCGCCATCGCCTGGGCCAAGGCCTCGTCGACACCGGGCGCGCCGGGCTCGACAAGCAGCACGTCCAGCGCGACGAGCTGGGCGCCAGCCTGGGTCAGCTTGTCGATGGCCTCGGCGAGGCGGCGGCGGTCCACGCCGCCCAGGCCCTGCAGGCTGGCGTCGTCGATCATCAGCAGGCTGATCGGGGCCTGCGGCGTGAGCACATTGCGCCACTGCATCTGCGCATCGAGCGTCATGCGATCGATGCGATCGAGCAGGCCGACCCTCGCGCGCTGCGCCCACATCAACACGGCAAACGCCGAAGCCAGCAGCGCCACGAGCAGGAATGCAAGGCGCTGGCGGCGACTTTGCATCAGAAGTCCAGCTTGTCCTGCAACTCGCGCACGCGATCGTGCGACCAGTGCGCGGCGGCCACGCAGCCGCCGCGCGGCGTGCATTGCGTGCCGTTGGCGTCGCGGTCGAGCTTGATCACGGGACGCGGTGCGATGCCGCGGGTGTGCGACGGCGCCTCCACGGCCACTTCACCCTCCTTGACGTGCACGGCGGTGGCCTGCTCACCCGAGACCTCGACCATGAACTCCGTGCCCCGCACCGCCGTGACGGCACTGGGCGTGCGCACCTCCCAGCTGCCACCCGACGTCACCTTCTGGCCAATCACGCCCAGCTCGAGCCACAGTGAAGCCTTGCGGAGCTGGCCATTTGCAGCAGGCGTGAACTCGCTCAGCTTGAGCTGGGTGGCGTCGCCAAGCACAAGACTCGACCCATCCACGCAGCGCAGCCGCAGCCGCCCTTTCACGCCGGTGCGAACCTCCGCGCCTGCGTCGAGCTTGTCACCGACGACCAGCAGCTTCACGCCGACTCGGGCTTCACCTGTGAGCGCGGCAACTTCGCAAACAGGATCGGCCATGCTGGGCATGGCCACAAGCATCAGGGATGTGAGCAGGATGGAGCGCATGCCCCGATGCTAGAGCGATGCTCATGACGCTTCAATAGCTGATTACTTCTTCGGATCCCCAAAAAGGGCGTAGCCGGCCCAGAAATAGGGGTGCACCCACCGCCCTTGCCCGAGCTTGCCGTCGGCCAGCGCCAGCTGCGCCTGCCTGAGGGCTTGCGCCCGAGGCAGCCCCGGGGCGAGCGCCACGGGCACGAGCGCCGCCGCGGCCGCCGAATCCACGGCCCAGTGTGTGGCCAGCACCGAGCGCGCGCCAGCGAAGAAGAAGCCGCGCACCAGGCCCGTCATGGCCGCACCGCCCTGCTCGCCTGCGGCGGTATTGCAAGCAGACAGCAGGACCCATTGCGCATTGAGCTTGAGGCCCAGCACATCGTCGAGCTCCAGCAGGGGCGACTCACCCTCCGCGCCTGTGGCCGCCATGGCCAAGGCCGGTTTGGAGATACCAGGAAGCTCGCCAGGCATGAGGCCGTGCGTGGCGAATGCGACGACCCGGTTTTCCAGCAGCGGCGCGGCCAGCACCGCCGCGCGCGTGGCCTGGGCACCGAAGCGCAGATCCCCGCCGCCGAGCTGCCTGGCCAGGGCTTGCAACTCGTTGCGGGTGTCGGGCAGCGGCGGGATGTCGGCATAGCGGAATCCCCAAGCGGCGTCATAGCGGGTGGATGCGGCGCCAAGGCCTCGCGAAGTGGAACCGACTGTCGACGATGAAGCGGCCTTGAAGGCCGGGTCGCCGAAGCCGATCAAGGGCTTGTCCGCCTCGCGCGGCGGTGCCAAACGGCGCAGGCTTTGCAGTGAACTGGCCGCCGGCAGCTGCGAGACGGCAGCCTTGCGCAAGAGCCAGTGGCCGCCGCCAGGCTCGGTCACGAGCGCAGCCAGTGGCAGACTGGCCAAGGCGCCGCTGCTGGCCACGATCAGCGAGGGGGTCCTGGTGAAGTCCAGTGGCAGCGGCCCCATCAGTTCGCGGTAGAGCGCCTGCAGCTCGGCCTCGTCGAGCTTGGGCGCGACGCCCTGGCTCAGGTCCAGCATGCGCCGAACCGCGCCCACGCGCGCAGCGAGTTGCGCCTCGCCAAAGGGCTGCACGTGAAAGGCGGGCTCGTCTCGGCCGGGCGCGATCAGCCACACGAGGGTGGCGTCCTCGAGACTGTGCACGAGCAGCAGCGCCTCGTCAGGCCCGAGCAGGCCGCGCAGCTGCGCGGCCGTCGGGGTGGGCGGCATGACGAGATCGCCATAGGCCGGAAAAGCCTTGGTGATGCGCTCGCGCTGTGCGGTCAGCTCGGCGCGCGCTTCGCTCACGCCTACCTGGCCCTGCTTGATGCGCTCGCGCAAATCCCTGAGCGCGGCAGCAGCGGCCTTGCGTTCGGCGTCGGGCAGTGACTTGAAGGCCTCGCCGGCCATCTCCTTGCGTCGGCGATCCTCTTCGCCCAAGAGCTCGGACAGACCGCCTGCGCGCTCTGCGTGAAGGCGGCGGATTCGCTGCTCCTCCTCCAGCAAGGCGGCCAGCTGGGGCGTAGAGGCGCGCAGCCGCGCTGCGCTGTCCACCAGTGCGCGCTGGGTGCTGGACAGGCGTTGGCGATCGGCCAGCTGCAAGGCGCGCTCGATCATGCGCGGCTCCAGCGCTTGCCGGGCCAGTGCGCGCTGCGCCACCACCTCCAGGAACTGGTCGAAGGCAACGCCAAGCGCGAAGCCGCGCGCACCGCGCAGCTCCAGATCGAGCCAGCCGCCGGGGACGTCGAGCACCGCCACGAAGAGCTGCTCGTAGTCCTTGAGCGCACCCCCGAGGTCTCCGCGGATAAGCTTGACCAGGCCGCGCACGCCGGCGGCTTCCTGCGTCTGAGGATGGTCTTCGCCATAGATGCGGCCCCGGAAACGATGAATGCGCTCCACCTCTTTGAGCGCCTCCTCGCTGCGGCCGTTCTCGGCCGCGAGCAGCACACGCAGGCGCCAGTCGGACGCACGGTCCTTCGCCAACGCATCGTCACTGACCGCGGCGAGGTAGCTCTGGTAGAGCGCGTCCGCCTCGGCCCAGCGCTTGAGCCCCATGAGCGCGTTCAACTGCTCCAGCTGCGCGAGCAGGCGTGTGTGGCTTGCCAGACTCGCACCCGCGCTGGCCAGCATCGCATCCGATTCCCGGGCAGCAGCCAGGCCGGCGACGTAGCGCTGTGCCGCCACCAAGGCGTGCGCCTGGCGGTAGAACCAGCGCGCGTCCTGCCCATTGCCGAGCCGGCCGGCACGCGCCTGGGCCACGTAGCCATCGGCAATGGCAATGGCCTCGGGTGCACGACCGGCGCGCACCAAGGCATAGCACAGCATGCCCAGAGAGCCGTCGGTGAGGGCCTGCGCCTCCTGGCGCAGGGCTGGGTCGGAGGCCGGTGCTGCCGCGAGCATGCGGCCTCCCGCCCGCACCGCTTCGCGCAGCGAGGCCGTGGCTGCGTCGAAGTTGCCTCTCCATCTCTCCGACTCGGCATGGACCTGCAGCCGCTCCACCTCGATGGCCAGGCCGCGCGGGCTATCGGCTCCGAGCAGGGAGATCTGCTCACGGGCCATACCTTCCGCCAGCGAAGCCGTGCGCAAGGCGATGGCGCGGTCCGAACCTTGCGCGGCGTACCAAGCCAGGCGCAGCGCCGCGCCGGTGCGCGCAAGCGGCGAATACCGCTTGTCGGCCATCACCGCTTCGCCGGCCGCGCGTGCCTGCGCCTGGCGGCCCCAGCTGAATTCGGCCGACAGATAAGGGCGTATCCAGCGCTCCATTTCCGGGCGGCCGGCGCTGAGTTTGAAGAGTTCGGCCAGGACCGCGATCTGCCGGGGGCGGTCCTCCAGCGTTCGTGCCGCGCCGGCCTGCTGCTGCAGCAACGCGATGCGCTCGGGCTGGCCCTCGGGCAGCGCCTGCGCGAGAAGCGCCTGGGCGCTCGCCCGATCGAGCTTGGGAGCATCGGCCTCGACCATCTCCTCGCCCGGTTCGTCCTCGGTCTGCGCGAAGGCCGTAACCGCGAACAGCTGCAGCAAGAGGCTCAGGGCGAATGCACGCATCGCAACTCCGCAGGGACGGATGGCCCCATGCTAACGGCTCGGCACTCAGCCCGCTCAGTGCCCCCCGCCGAGGTAGGCGGCCTTCACGGCCGGGTCGTCGCGCAGCCGGGCGGCCGGACCATGCAGCGAGATGCTGCCGTTTTCCAGCACATAGGCCTCGTCGGCCACGGCCAGCGCCGCGGCGGCGAACTGCTCGACCAGCAGCATGGTCACCCCCTGCGTCTTGAGCCGGCCGATGATCTTGAAGACCTCATCGACGAGGATGGGGGCCAGGCCCATCGACGGCTCGTCGAGCAGCACGACCTCGGGGTTGAGCATGACGGCGCGGGCCATGGCCAGCATCTGCTGCTCGCCGCCGGAGAGCGTTCCGGCCAACTGCTCGCGGCGCTCCTTGAGACGCGGGAACAGCTCCATGGCTTTGTCCAGGTCGGCCGTCACGTCACCCTTGGGCCGGGCGCCGGTGTAGCGCGGGAAGGCACCCAGGCGCAGGTTGTCGGTCACGCTCATCGTCGCGAAAACGCGGCGGCCCTCGGGCGAATGCGCGAGGCCCAGCCGGGCGATGTGGTAACTCTCCAGGCCATCCACGCGTTTGCCGTTGAGCGTGATTTCGCCGGCGGTCGGCTTGATCATGCCGCTGATGGCACGCATGGTCGTGGTCTTGCCGGCGCCGTTGGAGCCGATCAGCGTGACCACCTTCCCCTTGGGCACCTCGATGTCGATGCCGTGCAGGACCTGGACCTTGCCGTAGCCGGCGCTCAAATTCTTGATCGTCAACATAACTGGTTAATCCTGCGTCATGCTGCCTGGCCACCGAGGTAGGCCTCAATGACCTTTTCGTCGGCTTGTACTTCTGCGGGCAGGCCCTCTGCGATCTTCTGGCCGAAGTCCAGCACGGAAACGGTGTCGCACAAGCTCATCACCACGTCCATGTGGTGCTCGATGAGGATCACCGTCACGCCATGCTCGCGGATCTTCTTGATGATCTTGAGCAGTTCCCCGATATCGGGCGCGGTCAGGCCGGCGGCCGGCTCGTCCAGCAGCAGCAGTTCGGGGTCGAGCGCCAGGGCACGGGCGATCTCGAGAAGGCGCTGGCGGCCGTAGGGCAGGTTGCGCGCTTCCTCGCCGGCCATGTCCGCGAGGCCGACGAATTCCAGCAAGGCCAAGGCGCGCGCCGCGTTGGCGCGGCGCTCGCGCTTGAAGCCCGGCAGCGAGAGCGCCACTTGGAGCAAGTTGCTGCGGTAGGCGTGGTGCAGGCCCACCTGCACGTTCTGCAGCGCGGTCATCTCGCCGAAGAGCTGCACGTTTTGGAAGGTGCGCGCAATGCCGGAGAGCGCGATCTGCGCCGAGCTGCGGCCGTTGACCTGCTTGTCCTTGAAGGCAATGGTGCCTGCCGTGGGCACGTAGATGCCGGTCAGCACGTTCATCATCGTGCTCTTGCCCGAGCCGTTCGGCCCGATCAGGCCGTGGATGCTGCCGCGCCGCACGACGAGGTCCACATCGTTGAGCGCCTTCAGGCCGCCGAACTGCATGAGCACCTGCTTGGCCGACAGCAGCACCTCGCCGCTGCCGGCCGCCTGCGCGGTCAGGGCCTGGGCCTTCATGCCGTCGGCCGCGGCCTGGCGCACCTCCTCCGCCATCGCCGCTGCGCCGGTCTTGAGATTGAGCGCGCTGCGAATGAAGCCGACGATGCCGTCCTGCAGGTAGTAAACGATGAAGAGCGTGATCAGGCCGTAGATGGTGAGCCGCCAGTCGGCCAGGCCGTTCAGCACGAAGGACACGACGGCCAAAGCCGCGCTGCCGATCACGGGCACAGCCGCCGCCTTCAGCGTGAGACGACCGCGCCTGACGCCCACGATCACGGAGACCAGCACCAGCACGGCCAGCGAGGCGGCGACGACGCGGAACTGGCCGATGTCGTCGAGCAGATTGGGCAGCATCACGAGGATGGTGGCGCCGATCAGCGAGCCCGCCCGCGACTTGCGACCGCCCATGATGACCGAGAGCAGGAACAGCACGGTCAGCTCGAAGTTGTAGGTATTGGGCGAGATGTACTGCTCGGAGAAGGCGTAGAGCCCCCCTGCCAGGCCGGCAAGTCCGGCACTGACCACGAAGGCATAGACCTTGTAGCGATAGACCGAGACACCCATGCAGTCCGAGGCCACGGGGCTACCGCGCAAGGCCTCGAAGGTGCGGCCCAGGTGCGAACGCAGCACGCGGTCAACGAAGATCATCGAGGCGATCATCAGTGCGGCCACGACCCAGAAGAACTCGGTGTCAGTCAGCTGGTGCGTGAGCAGCACCGGCTTGGTCAGCATGATGCCCAGTGGCCCTGCGGTGAGGAAATCCATCTCGTTGATCAGGATCTGGATGATGGTGCCGAAAGCCAGGGTCACCATCGCAAGATACGGGCCCGTGACGCGCAGCGCCGGCAAGGCCAGCAGGGCGCCGAACACGGCACTGATGAGGATGGCCGAGACCAGCACCACAAGCACCGGCGAGCCCCAGTGCATCACCATGGTGCCCACCGTGTACGCGCCCACGCCGAACAGGCCCGCATGGCCCAGCGAGACCTGGCCGGTGTCGCCCACCACGATGTCCAGGCCGAATAGCACGATCGCGTAGATCATGATGGTGACCAGCAGGTGGATGTAATACGGGTTGCTGACCACCAGGGGGAAGGCCGCAAGCAGAGCGACGCCGACCAGGGCGCCCAAGATCGTCTTTGTTTTCATGCGCGTCAGACCTTCTTGATCGCGGTCTTGCCGAACAGGCCGGCGGGTTTGATGGCCAACACGATCAAGAGGAGCACGAGGCCAGGAACGTCCTGGTAGCCGGTCGAGATGTAAAAGCCCGAAAGCTTCTCGACCACGCCGAGGATGATGCCGCCGACGATGATGCCCATACCACTGGTCAGGCCGCCGATGATGGCGACGGCGAAGGCCTTCAGGCCCAAGGTGCCGCCCATCGTGGCGCCAGCCAGAGTGATGGGCGCGACGAGTACGCCGGCCAGGGCCGCGGCCATGGAGGAGAGCGCGTACGAGAACGTGATCACCAGGCTCGTGTTGATACCCATGAGCTTGGCGGCATCGCGATCGTTGAAGGTGGCGACCACAGCCTTGCCGTAGATGGAGCGGCGGTTGAACATCTCCACGGCCAGCATCATGGCCAGGGCGCCCACCACCACGAGCAACTCGCGCGGCAGCACATTGGCACCCAGGAAGGGCAGCGGCGCCTCGGGCACCGGCGAGGGGAAGGGCATCTGGTCGCGGCCCCAGACGTTCTCGGCCACGTTCTTGAAGATGATGCCCAGGGCGATGGTAGACATGATCCAGCCGAACTCGCTCTTGATCTTGATGGCCGGCCGCACGGCGATGAACTCGACGAGCGCGCCTTGCATCGCGCCGAACACGCACACCAGCGGCAGTACCAGCCAGTAGTTGACGCCTGCACGCGTGAGCGACAGGCCCACGAGGGCGCCGAGCATCAAGGCCTCGCCCTGGCCGAAGTTCAGCGTGTCGGAGGTGGCGAAGGTGAGCTGGTAGCCGAAGGAGACGACGGCATAGATCATTCCCAGGGCGATGCCGCTGAGGATGAGCTGGGTGAGGATCTGGAGGTCCATGAGATTCGGGCCGCAGGGCCGAACGAAAGGCTTGCCAATTCAAAGCAAGTCCCGCCGGGCCGTCAAGCCGGGCGGGACCGGATACCCAAGGCAGGACTTACTTCTTGCCCTCGGCGGTCGCCTTCTTCTGGTCGGCCTCGTAGGCGTAGACCACACGGCCGTTCTTGACCTCTCCGAACACCGGCATCGTCATGTCGATGGCCTCGTGGTTGGTCTTGGAGTAGGGCTTCTTGTAGGTCGTGACCACGCCCTCCACCGGAGCCTTCAGGTCTTCCAGCGCGGCCTTGACCTTGGGGCCCTCGGTACTGCCGGCCTGCTTCATGGCCGCTGCCAGCAAGTAGATCGAGTCATAGCCCTGCGCCGCCGACACGGGCGAATCCATGCGACCGCCCTTGGGATTGAAGGTCTTCAGGAAGGAGATGATGAAGCTCTGGCGCTTGGCGTTGGTCGGCTCCTGGATGAAGGTCTGCGGCATGCGAGCGCCTTCGCCGCCGGGGCCGGCGTTGTCGATGTAGTTGGCCATGGACAGTGTCCATGAGCCGACCATGGGCACCTTCCAGCCGATTTTGGTCATGCCGTTGGCGAGTTGGGCCAACTCAGGGCCGATGCCGTAGGTCAGCACCGCATCGGCGCCGGCAGCCTTGGCTTTGAGCAGCTGGGCGGTCATGTCGACGTCGCCGATGTTGAACTTCTCGTTCACCACTGGGGCCAAGCCCTTCTTCTCGAGCGCGGCAACGAGATCCTTCTGGCCCAGCTGACCGTAGTTGGTCGAGTCGGCCATGATGGCGACCTTCTTGAAGCCGCGGCGCACCACCTCTTGCACGATCATCGGCGCCTGAATGCTGTCATTGGCCGAGTTGCGGAAGACGTAGCTCTCGGGCTGGCTGTCGAACTGATGCGTGATCAGCGAGCCCGTGGCGACATTGTTCATCACCGGGATCTTGGCCTGCTGGTAAAAGCGCTGCGAGGCCAGGGCCACGCCGGTGTTGATGTAGCCGACGGTGGCCACCACCTGTTCGCGGTTGATCAGTTCCTGGGCGATCTGCACGCCGCGCTCGTTCTTGGCCTCGTCGTCGCGTTCCACGAGCTCGATCTGGCGGCCCAGCACGCCGCCAGCGGCGTTGATCTCCTTGGCGGCGAGGCGGACGCCGTCGCGCATGGACACGCCCATGCTCGAGGAGCCGCCCGTGAAGGGCCCACTCACGCCGATCTTGATCGGGTCGGCGGCCTGGGCCACGGAGAAGGCGGCCAGCAGACTGGCGGCCAGCAGGGACTTGGCAAGTTGGGTCATGGGTTGTCTCGCTGTGTAGTAAATATGGGGCGCCGCCTTGGCGACGACCCCGCCACGCTGCGACCGATCCCTTACGCGAGCTTGACGCCCCCTTCCTGCTCCGGTGCCCCTGTCGCCGAAACCCAGGCAACAACGCAGAATCCGCTCGCGATGCGGATCCTACGTACGGAGAACTCCCGTGTCCACGCGGCAACAGCCGGCCCGACTCAGTGCGCCTGCGTCTTGCCTTCGAAGTCGCCGGCAGTGCTGGTTAGGAAGGCGTCCGGCCGCACGTACTGGCGCCACGCGGCATTGGCCTGCTCCAGCGTCACGGCGGCAATGCGCGCATCGAGGCGCGCCTCTTCGTCCCAGTGCTTGCCCGTCTCGGCCATGAAGTTGAGCGTGCCGGCCAGGGCGCCGTCTCGCGAGCGGCTGCGCTTGCGGGCCTCAAGCACCTCGTGCCGAGCACGCTCGAGCTCGGCCGCCGTGATGCCCTCGCGGCCCATGCGCTCGAGCTCCTCCTTCACGATGGCGATGACTTTGTCACGGTTCTCGGGGGCAAAGCTCGCCCGGATCGAGAGGCCCGCATCGCGTCCGTAATACGGAACGCCGAGATCCGCGCCGATGCCGTAGGTCAGGCCGTCGGTGCGGCGCACGCGCGTGGACAGGCGCGTCTCCATGCCGCCCTCGCCGAAGACACGGGCGGCCAGCAGCAGGGGCAGGTAGTCGGCGTCCTCGCGGTTGAGGGCGAAGCGCAGGCCCATGTGCATCTCGGCGTTGGCCTTGTCCTTGGCCTGCACGTCCACGCGCGCCGGCTCCAGGGTCAGGGGCTTGGGCACCCAGCGCTCGAAGCGCGGCGCGCCGGGCTTCTTCCACGCACCGAAGGCCTGCTCGATCGCGGCCTCCAGGCCCTCGGGGATGGCGCCGACCACGGCCACGCGCGCAGCGTCGGCCGACCAGTACTGCTCGTAGAAGGCGCGCACGTCCTCGATGCGCGTGCTGCGGGCCTCCGCGATACGTTCGTCCAGGCTCATCATGTAGTCGGGGTCGCCGATGGCGACGCCGCGGGCGCGGTTGTAGTACCCGCGCACGGCGTCCGTGCGCAGCACGCCGAGTTCCTGGCGCGAGCCCTCCAAACCCGCGAGCTGGGCCTTCTTGATGCGGTCGAAAGCGTCGACCGGCAGCAGCGGGTGCTGCATCAGCTCGGCGGCCAGGCGCAGGCTTTCGATCAGCGTGTCCTTCTCGGCGGTGATGGAAAGGGTGGCACCCTGGTTGCCGCCGTCGATGCTCACACCGGCCTTGAGGCGAACGAACTCGTCATGCACCTTCTGCTTGTCGATGTCGGGCGTGCCCTCGAACAGCAGCTCGTCGATCTGCGTCGTGCCCAGCGCGGCCGTGGTGGCGCGCGGCTCGCCCCAGCGCAGCTGCAATTGCAGGGTCACCGTGTTGCCACGGGTCTGCTTTTGCAGCGTCTCTAGCTCGATGCCGCTCTTCAAGGTCTTGAACACGCTGCGCGCGGCCAGCGCCTCGGGCGTGGGGTCGAAGCGCTCGCCCTCCTCCACCTTGGGCGGCGGCTTGAGCTGGGCCAGCCGCTCGGCCAGGAGCGGCGCGGGGGGAATCTCCACGCGCTCGACTTGCTCGGCCGGCACATAGCGGCCCAGCGTCCGGTTGGCCGAACGGAAGTAGGCCTTGCGCACGCGCTCCACATCGGTCAGGGTGACCTTGGGAAGGTCGTCCATGAGCTGGAACAGCAAGCGCCAGTCGCCTGCACCGAGCAGGCCCGAGATCTGGCCGATCAGGCCCTCAGGCGACTTCATCTGATTGCGATAGGAGAGCACGGCGAGGTCGCGCACGCGCTTGAGCTCGTCCTCGGTGAAGGGCTTGTCTGCGCGGCCCTCGGCCAGATCGAGCAGCCGGGTCTCGACGGCGGCGGCATCAGCCTCCTTGGGCAGCACGGCGAAGGCGTTCGCGATGCCCGGATCGGCCTGGCCCAGGCCACCCAGGCCGGCATAGACGGCCAGCTTGGTCTCCACGAGTTCCTTGTAGAGATGGCCGCTGGGCTGCATGGACATCAGCAGGCCGTAGACCAGCAAAGCAGCCGAATCGGGATGGCCGATGGCGGGCACATGGTAGGCCGCCATCAGCATGGGCTGACCGCCGACGCGCCGCACGACCACGGTACGCTCGCCATCCTGGGCGGGCTCCTGCGTGTAGGGCTGAGCGACGGGCTCGGCCGGCTTCTTCAGGGGACCAAAGGCTGCGGCGATGCGCGCCAGCGTGGCCTTGGGCTCGAAGCGTCCGGCCACCAGCACGGTGGCATTGTCGGGCCGATAGAAGCGCCTGTAGAAGGCCTGGAGGCGCTCGATGGGCACGCCCTCGATATCGCTCTTGGGGCCGATGGTGGCGTGGCCGTAGGCGTGCCATTCGTAGGCTGCCGACATCACGCGCTTTTGCAAGACGGCACCGGGTTCGCTCTCTCCGCGCTCGTATTCGTTGCGAACGACGCTCATCTCCTTATCCAGGTCGGCCTTGGCGATGAAGCTGTTGACCATGCGGTCGGCTTCGAGATCCAGCGCGTAGGCCAGGGTCTTGTCGTCGGCGTTGAAGCTGGCGAAGTAGTTGGTGCGATCCGCGGTGGTCGTGCCATTGAAGCGCATGGCCAGCTTGGCGAACTCGGTGGGGATGTCCTTGTGCTTGGGCGTGCCCTTGAAGAGCATGTGCTCCAGCAGGTGAGCCATTCCGTACTCGCCCTGGCTCTCGTAGCGGCTGCCCACGCGGTAGGTCACGTTGACGGTCGTGGTGGTCTGCGCCTCGTCGGGGAAGAACAGGATCTGCAAGCCGTTGGGCAGGCGGTACTCGCTGATGCCGCCGAGCTCGCGAACAAAGGTCGGAGCGGGAACGGGCGCCGGCGCTGCCAGGGCGGGGCCGGCGAGCACGAGAATCAGGGCCAGGGTCAGATGCTTCATGTCGCGCTCCTTGCGGAAAGACGATCGAGGATGGGTTTGAGCGATTGAGCGGGCACCTGCGCACCGACGGCCAGCAGCGCCATCAGCCACAGGGGCCCGAAGGCGGCGGTGCTGGCGGCGATCGCGCCGAAAGATAGCGGCATGGCCATGCTCATGCCCGAGCTGACCAGCATGCGCAGGCCCAGGGCCTGGCCTTGGCGGTCGGCCGGCGTGACCTGGTGCAGAGCCGAGAGGATCATGGGCTGGTAGGAGCCCAAGGCCAGGCCGAGCACGGCCGAGCCGAACATCAGGCCTGGCGTTCCCGGTAGCCAGGCGTAGACGATGAGGGTGAGCGCGACCATGACCATGGCCGTTCGCAGCACTGTCAGTTCATCCAGGCCGCGGCCCCAGCGCACGATCAGCAGGCGCACGACCGTGGCCGCCGTGGCGAAGGAGCCCAGCACCAGGCCGATGCTCGAGGCTGAGAGGCCTTGCGCGTGGCCGACCACGGGTACGACGAAGGTGTGCGCATCCCAGCAGGCCGTCAGCACGACGTTGATCATCAGCAGGTTGCGCAGACCGCGGTCACGCAGCAGCAGCCAGGCCGGACGATCGCGCGAGGCCTGCTCGGCGCCACGCGGGGCGTGGCGCGGCACACGCTGGCCCAGGCCCCAGGCCAGCAGGGGCAAGGCCACGGCGAGCCCGAAGGCCATCGCATGGCCCGCGTGGTCGATGAGGAGGCCGGCGAGCACCGGCGAGAGTACGTTCGACAGCGCCGGCCCCAGGGCCACCCAGCTGAACACGCGCTTGAGGTCGCCGACCTCCTCGCCGATCAGCCCGGCCTCGCGCTGGATCGCCACGGCCAGGATGCCCACGGCCGATCCGCAGAGAAAGGAAGCGATCGCCATCGTCGCCGGTGCGGGCCACAGCAGGGCCGACAAGGCACCCGCCAAGCTCAGGACCGTGCCGATGAGCAGCGGCCTGTGCAGTCCGAAGCGGTCCGCCTGGCGACCCGCCCACAACGAAAGCAGCACCGGGCCGGCAGCGGAACAGCTGATCAGCACGCCGACCAGCCATTCGCCATGGCCGTGCGAGAGCAGCCAGAGGCTGGCGGTCACGCGCGTGACGGCCATGCCCGCATGCGTAGCCACGAGGCTGGCAATCAGCCAGGGGAAGCCTCGCGCGATCAGGGCAGCTGAGGTGGACTTCAAGCCTCGTCACCCTCGGTGTCCGCTTCAGCGCCGCTGATGTCGAGGAGGCTCTGGCTCTGGGTCTCGGGCAAGGCCTCCACGCCGCGGAGCTTCTTGCTCATGGCGCGGGTGCGAACCTCAGCCGACTCGATCGTGTTGCTGGCCTCTTCGAGCTTCTTCTTGGTCTTGGCCAGCACCTCGCCGAACTTGCCGAACTCGGTCTTCACCGCGCCAAGCACGTCCCAGACCTCGGCCGAGCGCTTCTCCAGCGCCAGAGTGCGGAAGCCCATCTGCAGGCTGTTGAGCGTGGCCAGCAGGGTGGTCGGGCCGGCCAGCATGATCTTGTGTTCCTGCTGCAACGCCTGCACCAGGCCCGGGCGGCGCAGCGCCTCGGCATACAGGCCCTCGGTCGGCACGAAGAGGATGGCGAAATCCGTGGTGTGCGGCGGGCTCACGTACTTCTCGCGGATGCTGGAGGCCTCAGAGCGCAGGCGGTTCTCGATGGCCTTGGCGGCGGCTTCGGCCAGCGCCGGCTCGCCCTTCTCCTGGGCATCGACGAGGCGCTCGTAGTCCTCGCGCGGGAACTTGGCGTCAATGGGCAGCCACAGCGGTGCGCCGTCGCCGCGCTGGCCCGGCAGGCGGATGGCGAAGTCCACGCGGTTACTGGAGCCCGGCAGTGTGCTGACGTTGGCGGCGTACTGCTCGGGCGTGAAGACCTGTTCGAGCAGCGCGGCAAGTTGGGTCTCGCCGAAGGTCCCGCGTGTCTTCACGTTCACGAGCACGCGATTGAGCGAGCCCACATCGCGCGCCAGGCCCTGCATCTCGCCCAGGCCCTTGTGCACCTGCTCCAGCCGTTCGGCCACCTGCTTGAAACTCTCGCCCAGGCGTTGCTCCAGCGTGGCATGGAGCTTCTCGTCCACCGTGGCACGCATCTGCTCGAGCTTCTTCTCATTGTCCTGCTGGATGGACATCAGGCGCTGCTCCACCGTCTGACGCAACTCGCCCATGCGCTCGCCCAAGCGGTTGTTCAGCGCCTCCGTCAGTCGAGCCAGGGCCTGGTCCTGGGCGCCGCGCGAGGCCAGCGTCTGCTCATTGACGGTGCGCTGGAGCTGCGAGAGTGCGAGCGTCAGCTCCTGGCGGGTGGTGGCGCCGCTGCGGCTGAGTTCGTCGCGCAGTTCGCGCTCGAGTCGTTCGAGCTGGGGCTCCAGGTTCTCAGCCCTGCGCGTGAGCAGCAGGACGAGCAAGATCAGGACAATGGCCAGCAGGCCAAGCACAAGCGCATCGATCAAGGTCATGCGCGGGATTGTCTCAGCGGCGCGGGTTGGCGCCGGAGGTCACGGGCTGGGCGGCCCGTCCGAGGGGTCCTCACACTTCTCGTAGCGGCGCTGGCCGCTGCGTGGGTCGTAGTAGACCCTGAGTGTGTCGCCTGACTCGGGATCGACGAAGCGCTCCTCGGTGCGCAGCCACTCCCCGTCCAGCGGCGCCTTGCGGCCGCGATAGCGCCAGTTCTCCACCAACAGGGCCAGCAGGAGGATGCCCGCCCAGAGGCTCAGCGGTCCGCCGCCGGATTGGCCCGCAAACAGCAGCGCCAATCCGATCAGCAACGCTGCTGCCGAGATGCCGATCAGAGTCTTACGCAGCATGCCTCAGCCCGGCAGCTTCTCGACGACCACGGCCGTGCCGTAGGCCACGATCTCGCTCATGGTCTGGCCGATCTCCGAGGAATCGAAACGCATCATGACCACCGCGTTGGCGCCCATCAGCTGGGCGTTCTTGATCATGCGATCAAGCGCATGGCGGCGGGTCTCTTCCAGCAACTGGGTGTATTCGGTAATTTCGCCGCCGACCAGGGAGCGCAGGCCTGCCATGAAGTTGCCCGCCAGGCCACGGCTGCGCACGACCAGGCCGAAGACCTGGCCCTTGACCTCGACAACGCGTGAACCCGGGATGTTCTCGGTGGTGGTGACCAGCATTCGATGTCTCCGCTCTTGCCAGGAAAGAGCCTCGACCTTAGCAGAGGCCGGGGCGGCTCAGGGATTGAGCAAGGTCGGCATGCGCCCACCCGTAAACGCCGCGATGAGATTGTCGACCGCAAGATTGGCCATGGCCCGCCGGGTTGGAATACTGGCGCTGGCGATGTGCGGGGTCAGCACGATGTTGGGCACTTCGAGCAGGGCGGGATTGAGCTTGGGCTCGCCTTCGTAGACGTCCAGGCCGGCCGCGGCGATGGTTTTTTTGGCGAGCGCTTCGGCCAGGGCGGCATCGTCGACGATGCCGCCGCGCGCGATGTTTGTCAGCGTGGCACTCGGCTTCATCAGGGAGAGCTCGCGCGCGCCGATGATGTGATGGGCCTCGGGGCTGTAGGGCAGAACGAGCACGAGGTGGTCGGCCTCGCACAGCAGGCTGTCCTTGTCCACCCAGCGCGCCCCCAGACTTGCCTCGACCTCGGGCGCGAGCCGGCTGCGGTTGTGATAAATCACCGGCATGCCGAAGCCCAGGTGGCCGCGGCGCGCAATGGCCTGGCCGATGCGCCCCATTCCGAGAATGCCGAGCGTGGCGCCATGGATGTCGCTGCCGGCAAACATGTCGATACTCCAGCGGGTCCACTCGCCGCGGCGCAGGTAATGCTCGCTCTCGGCAAGGCGGCGGGCGGCGGCCATCATGAGGGCGAAGCCGAAGTCGGCGGTCGTCTCGGTGAGCACATCAGGAGCGTTGGAGACCCGCACGCCGCGCGCGGTGCAGGCCGCCACGTCCACATTGTTGAAGCCGACGGTCATGGCGCAGACGGCCTTGAGCTGCGGGCAGGCATCGAGCAGGGCTTGATCGATGCGCTCGCTGCCCGTGATGAAGACGCCAGCACAACCTTGCAAGCGCTCGGCCAGGCGGGCGCCCAGCACCTCGTCGCCCTCATTGTGATCCACCTCAAAATGCTGCTGCAGTCGGGCCACAATCTCCGGGAAGACGCGGCGGGCGACAAGAATCTTCGGACCCATTCAGTTCTCCATGAATCGGGTGAAGCCGGCGACGGGCTCGCGTTCGGTCACCAGGGTGTTCTCCGCCTTGCTCATGTCCGCATGGCCGAGCGCCATGCCGCAGACGACCATCTGCTCGGGGCTCAAGCCTAGCTCCTCGGCAATGATGCGATGGAACTGCGTCCAGGCCGCCTGCGGGCAGGTGTGCAGGCCGCGCGCGCGCGCCGCCACCATCACGTTCTGAAGGAACATGCCGTAGTCCAGCCAGGAGCCCCGCTGCATGACCCGGTCGATGGTGAAGATGAGGCCGACCGGCGCGTCGAAGAATGCGTAGTTACGGCCATGTTGCTCGTGCATGCGCGCCTTGTCGGTCTTGGCAATGCCCAGCAAGCCATAGAGATCCCAGCCGACCTTGCGGCGGCGGTCGATATAGGGTGAGCGCCACTCGATCGGGTAGTAGGCGTACTCCTCGGTATGGCGCGCGCGCTCCTCGGGATCGTCGTAGGCCGCGCGGACCCGACGGCAAAGCCGGTCGCGGGCCGGTCCGGTCAGCACATGGACCTGCCAGGGCTGGGTGTTGGTGCCCGAGGGTGCCCGAGATGCAACCCGCAGGATCTCCTCAATCTGGGCCCGGGGAACGGGCGTGGGCAGGAAGGCGCGCAGGGAGCCCCGGGTGTTGATGGCTTCGTCGACGGCGGCAACGCGTTCTTCTGGGCTCATGGGCAGTTCCAGTCCAAGGGGCGTCGATTCTTCCATCGCGCCAGAGATTTAGGGTTCTGGACCTAAATTGCTGCGTCGCAGCAAATAGTCCTTGCAATCGCCCCCTGCATCCCTATACTTCGTTTTGTGCACTGCAACAAAGCAATACCAGGATCACCATCAACCGCGGGGCGGAGCCCCGAACTAGGAGCCCATTATGCTGACCGCTGAACAACTGTTTGCCGCCCAGAAGGCCAACGTCGAGACCCTGTTCGGTCTGACCAACAAGGCATTTGAAGGCGTGGAGAAGCTCGTCGAGTTGAACCTGCAAGTCGCCAAGACCGCCCTCGGCGAAGTCTCGGACAACGCCCAGGCCGCCCTGTCGGTCAAGGACGCCCAGGAACTGCTGAGCCTGCAGACCGCCCTGCTGCAGCCGACCGCCGAGAAGGCCGCTTCCTACAGCCGTCATCTGTACGAGATCGCCTCCAGCACCAACGCCGAAGTCGTGAAGGTTGCCGAAACCCAGATCGCGGAACTGCAAGCCAAGTTCGCTAGCGTGATCGACAGCGCCGCCAAGAACGCTCCGGCCGGCACCGAGAACGCCGTCGCCCTGGTGAAGTCGGCCGTGGCCGCCGCCACCAACGCTTTCGAGTCGGTCCAGAAGGCCGCCAAGCAAGCCTCCGACGTCGCTGAAGCCAATTTCGTCGCCGCGACCGAAGCCGCCACGAAGACGACCAAGGCCGCTGCCAAGACCGTCAAGAAGGCTGCCTGATCAGACGCCAAGACAGATTGTCTCCTCGGTACATCCGTACCGATTTCAAGCCCGGTCCCTGACCGGGCTTTTTTTTATTGCGGGGTCTTACGACGCAAAAGGCCCAAGCAACGGCGGGGTGCGAGCAGGGGCGCGAGTTTGGGGCACCCTGTTACTCGTATTGGGCCATTTGCGTAATAGGCCCCCTATTGCGATTCCAGATGCGTGAGCCAGACGCGGCAGTCAAACTCCAGCTGCGCGTACTCTGGTTCGATGTGGTGGCACAAGGCGTAGAAGGCCTTGTCGTGCTCGAGCTCCTTCAGATGGGCAAGCTCGTGCACGACGATCATCTTCAGGAACTCCGGCGGCGCCTCGCGGAACAGCGAGGCCACGCGGATCTCCCGGCGCATCTTGGTCTTCGTGCCTTGTTGCTGCGGCGCCCGGGTGTGCGTGCCCAGGGCGTGCTGGATGATCTTTAACTTGGCGTCGAAGCAGACCTTGTTGAGCGGCGCGGCATTGCGCATGTAGCGCGCCTTCAATTCCTGCGTGTAGTCGAACAGCGCCGTGTCGCTGCGGACCTCGTGCCGAAGCGGGTAGCGCCGCCCCAGCCAGGGACCGAGTTCGCCGTTGGCCATCATCTCGCTCACCCGCTGCTGCAATGCGGCCGGATAGCCCTGCAGGTACTTCACTTCTGGACGTCTCCGAGGCAGAGGTACTTCCACTCGACGTAATCGTCGATGCCCTGGTGGCCGCCCTCGCGACCTTGCCCCGACTGCTTCACGCCGCCGAAGGGCACTTCGGCCGTGGAGATCAGCCCCGTGTTGACGCCGACCATGCCGTATTCCAGCGCCTCCGCCACGCGGAAAATCCGCCCGATATCACGGCTATAGAAGTAGCTCGCGAGACCGAACTCGGTGTTGTTGGCCATCTGGATCACCTCGGCCTCGGTATGGAATTTGAAGACGGGCGCCACCGGACCGAAGGTTTCCTCGCGCGAACACAGCATGCTGGGCAGGGCGTCGGCCAGCAAGGTCGGCTCGAAGAATTGGGCGCCGAGCGCGGTGGCGCGCTTGCCGCCGACCAGCAAGCGCGCGCCCAGCGCCAGGGCGTCCTGCACATGGGTCTCGGCCTTGTCAATGCCGGCCGCGTCGATCAGCGGGCCGACCTGCACGCCGGGCTCGAAGCCGTTGCCCGTCTTCAGAGTGGAGACCTTGGCGGCGAGTTTTTCCAGGAAGGCGTCATAGACACCCGCTTGCACGTACAGACGGTTGGCGCAGACGCAGGTCTGCCCGGCGTTGCGGTATTTGCTGACCATCGCGCCTTCGACGGCCGACTCCAGCTCGGCGTCGTCGAAGACGATGAAGGGCGCGTTGCCACCCAGCTCGAGCGAAAGCTTCTTGACCGTGGGCGCGCACTGGCTCATGAGGATGCGCCCGACCTCGGTGGAACCGGTGAAGGACAGGTGGCGCACGGTATCGCTGGCGCATAGCACCTTGCCGACCTCGACGGATGCGGAGGCGTCGGCCGTCAGCACGTTGAGGACGCCCGCGGGCATGCCCGCGCGCTGGGCCAGCTCGGCCAGGGCCAGGGCCGAGAGCGGGGTGGCCTCGGCCGGCTTGATCACGACGGGGCAGCCCGCGGCCAGAGCCGGCGCGACCTTGCGGGTGATCATGGCGTTAGGGAAGTTCCAGGGCGTGATCGCGGCGCAAACGCCCACGGGCTGCCGGACGACGAGATAGCGCTTGCCGGGATCGGTGGTCGGGATGGACTCGCCGTACACGCGCCGGCTTTCTTCGGCGAACCACTCGATGAAGCTCGCGCCGTAGATGATTTCACCGCGCGCCTCGTTCAGCGGCTTGCCTTGCTCGGCAGTCAAGATGCCGGCCAGGTCGTCGGCATGCTTGATGACGAGCTGATGCCAGCGCATCAGGATGGCGGCGCGCTCCTTGGCGGTCTTGGCGCGCCAGGCCGGCCAGGCCTTGGCGGCGGCGGCGATGGCGGCCTCGGCTTCGGGGGCGCCCATGCAAGCCACATCGGCAAGCCTTGCGCCGGTCGCAGGGTCGTGCACGGGGAAATGTGCGGCACCGGAGACCCATTCGCCGTTGATCAAGGCCTGGGTGCGTAGCAGGCTCGCGTCCTGCAGTTCTTCGAGAGGGGAATTGGGGTTCATGGCGGGCTCCTGACCCGTCACTCTACCTTCGCGAGCAAGACCCCACGCCTATAATCGAAAGCTTCAAAAAATCAAATAGTTACCGTTCGTACAAGGCTCCGAATGAAAGCAGCAGAAATCCGCTCGACCTTCCTGAAGTTCTTCGAATCCAAGGGCCACCAGATCGTGGCTTCGAGCCCGGTCGTGCCCGGCGACGATCCCACGCTGCTGTTCACCAACGCGGGCATGAACCAGTTCAAGGACGTGTTCCTGGGCTTCGACAAGCGCCCCTACACCCGCGCCACCACGAGCCAGAAGTGCATCCGCGCCGGCGGCAAGCACAACGACCTGGACAACGTCGGCTACACCGCCCGCCATCACACGTTCTTCGAGATGCTGGGCAATTTCTCGTTCGGTGACTACTTCAAGCAGGACGCGATCAGCTTCGCCTGGGAGCTGCTAACCAAGCACTTCAAGCTGCCCGCGGAGAAGCTCTGGGTCACCGTCTACGCCGAGGACGACGAGGCCTACGAGATCTGGAACAAGAGCGTGGGCGTGCCCGCCGAGCGCATCGTGCGCATCGGAGACAACAAGGGCGCGCGCTACATGTCCGACAACTTCTGGATGATGGGCGACACCGGCCCCTGCGGCCCTTGCACCGAGATCTTCTATGACCACGGTCCCGAGATCGCCGGTGGCCCACCGGGCAGCCCCGACGAAGACGGCGACCGCTACATCGAGATCTGGAACAACGTCTTCATGCAGTTCAACCGCACAGACGACGGCGTGATGCACAAGCTGCCCAAGCCGTCGGTAGACACGGGCATGGGCCTCGAGCGCCTGGCCGCCGTGCTGCAGCACGTGCACTCGAACTACGAGATCGACACCTTCGTCGCCCTGCTCGCCGCCGCCAAGCGCGCCGTGGATGCTGCAGGTGCCGGCGATTGCGACAAGGACAGCGCCTCGCTGAAGGTCATCGCCGACCACATCCGCGCCTGCTCCTTCACCATCGTGGATGGCGTCATACCCGGCAACGAAGGCCGCGGCTACGTGCTGCGCCGCATCGCGCGCCGCGCCATTCGCCATGGCTACAAGCTCGGCGCGCGAAAGCCCTTCTTCCACCAGATCGTGGACGAGCTGGTCGGTCAGATGGGTGATGCCTATCCGGAGCTGCGCCAGGCCCAGCAGCGCGTGACCGAGGTGCTCAAGCAGGAAGAGGAGCGCTTCTTCCAGACCATCGCCAACGGCATGGAGATCCTCGAGGCCGCGCTGGCCGCTGGCACGGGCAAGGTCGACGGCGAGACCGCCTTCAAGCTGCATGACACCTACGGCTTCCCCGTAGACCTGACGGCGGACGTGTGCCGCGAGCGCGGCGTGACCGTGGACCAGGCCGGCTTCGATGCCGCCATGACGCGCCAGCGCGAGCAAGCGCGCGCCGCCGGCAAGTTCAAGATGGCTCAAGGCCTCGAGTACAAGGGCACGCCAACGCACTTCCACGGCTACGAGCAGCTGACGCATGAAGGCGCCAAAGTCACGGCTGTCTACGTGGACGGCGCCCTAGTGGCGGAAGCCAAGGCCGGCGACGACGCCGTGGTCGTGCTCGACCACACGCCCTTCTACGCCGAAAGCGGCGGCCAGGTCGGCGACAGCGGCGAGCTGCGCAACGCCACGAGCCGCTTCGCAGTCGAAGACACGCTGAAAATCCAGGCTGATGTGTTCGGCCACCATGGCCGCGTCCTGGAAGGTTCGGTCAAGGCCGGCGACAGTTTCGCCGCGAAAGTCAACGCCGAGGCCCGCGCCAAGACCGTGCGCAACCACAGCGCCACCCACCTGATGCACAAGGCCCTGCGCGAAGTGCTGGGCGGGCATGTGCAGCAGAAGGGTTCGCTGGTGAACGCGGAGCGCACGCGCTTTGACTTCGCGCACAACGCACCGATGACGCCGCAGCAGATTGCCAAGGTCGAAGCCATCGTCAACGCCGAGATCCTCGCCAACGCCGGTGCCAAGGCCGAGGTGATGGCGTTGGACGACGCGCAGAAGAGCGGCGCGATGATGCTCTTCGGCGAGAAGTATGGTGAGACGGTGCGCGTGCTCTCGATCGGCTCCTCCAAGGAATTGTGCGGCGGCACACATGTGCAGCGCACGGGCGATATCGGCCTGTTCAAGATCGTGGCCGAAAGCGGCGTCGCCGCTGGTGTGCGCCGCGTCGAGGCTGTGACAGGCGATGGCGCCTTGGCCTATCTGCAGTCGCTGGAAGCCACCGTGCATGCGGTGGCCGGCACGCTGAAGGCGGCGCCGACGGAACTGGAGCCGCGCGTCCACGCCGTGCTCGAACAGGTCAAGAGCCTGGAGAAGGAGCTGGCCGCGGCCAAGAGCCGCCTCGCTTCGGCCCAGGGCGACGAGCTGATGAACCAGGCGGTAGACGTGAAGGGCATCAAGGTGCTCGCTGCCACCTTGCCAGGCGCCGACGCCAAGACGCTGCGCGAGACCATGGACAAACTCAAGGACAAGCTCAAGACGGCCGCCATCGTGCTGGCCGCTGTCGACGGCGACAAGGTGCAGCTGGCGGCCGGTGTCACGGCCGACAGCATGGGCCGCGTCAAGGCCGGAGATCTGGTGAACTTCGTGGCCCAGCAGCTCGGCGGCAAGGGCGGCGGCAAGCCCGACATGGCCATGGCCGGCGGCAGCAACCCCGCCGGCGTTGCGGCCGCCCTGGCCAGTGTGCAAGCCTGGGTCGGCGAGCGGGCCTGACGGCGTGGCCCATCCTATCGATCACGACAACGCCGAGGCACTGGCCTCAATGCTCAGGCTCGTCGCGCAACGCGTAGAGCCCGATGACGACGTGGTCCTGATCGACACGCTGGACGGCTACCTCACCGCCCTGGCCTGCGGGCCTGTGCACGCCGACCCGCTTCAGGCCATGGACGCCCTGTTCGGAGAGGACTGGGCTGTCGTGCTCGATGAGCAGGATGCGACGGAGCGCTTTATGGAGGCCCTGCATCAACGCTGGACCGAGATCGGCGACGCGCTAGCGCCCGAATTGCTGGAGCGAGATCGTGAGCAGATGCAGTTGATGCCCCTCATCACGGTCTTCGACGAAGCCGCCAAGGCAGAGCTGGTCTCCCAGGGTGTGATGCTGTTTGAAGAATCCGGCATGCCGCCCGAGGAGGGTGTGCTCTGGGTCCAAGGATTCCTGCGCGCCGTGCATGATTTGGAGCAGGACTGGCGCCGCTTCGCTCCGGAGAGCAGCTTGTGCCATGAACTCGACTCGATGTTGCTCGGCATCACCGCCGTGGTGATGCCGCCCGGCGAGGAACTTGACCGCTACTTGGACCAGGCCTACGAGCCTGACGACGCAGTAGATTCGAGCATCCTGCTCGACGACGCGCTTTTCTGTGTGCAGGATTTGAAGCTCTTCTGGCAGCGGCCTGAAACGCGGCAACTTCTCTCCTGACGGGCCCGAGGGCTGTCCCAGCAAGACACTGACGAGATGCCGCAAGACTTCCAGATCCGCCGCGCCCAGCCCTCCGACGCACCGGCCTTCGTGCAGATGATGTCCGATCCCGAGGTGTTCGGCGGACTGCTGCAGCTGCCCTACCCTTCTGAGTCCCGCTGGCGCCAGATGCTCGAGGAGCAAAGCGCCATGGGCAAGACGGATCTGCATCTGGTCGCCGTTCGCGATGGGCAGGTGCTAGGCAGCGCGGGCGTTCATCCAGCCGGCGCCTCCTTGCGCCGTCGCCACGCCATGATGTTCGGAATCTCTGTCGTCGCCGCTGAGCAGGGCCAGGGCGTCGGAAGCGCCTTGATGGCAGCGCTGGTCGACTATGCGGACAATTGGGCCCAGGTGCTGCGGCTCGAGTTGACGGTCTACGCCGACAACGAACGCGCGATTCGCCTCTACGAACGCTTTGGTTTCGAGCGCGAAGGCCTATTCAAGGCCTATGCCCTGCGTGATGGCAAATACGTGGACACAGTTGCCATGGCGCGGCTGCACCCGAAGCCGCCGACAGTTCGCTGAGGCCCCTGCTGAGTGCCGCGCCGATCAGAAGGCGCGGAAGAACACATGGTTGCCGTGTGCACCGCTCAAGGAAGCGGACCCATTTCCCGACCCGATTTCAGGCGCCGAGTTAGTACCCGCTTCCGCGCTGTTCTGCGCGGGCTGTGCCTTCTCGTTGCTGCTTGGGGCCGATTGTTCGCGAGGAGCCTCGGTGAGGGTACGCTTGCCCGTCAGCACCAGGCGAGCCAGCTTCACGACTTCGCTGGCTTGCACCGGGGTTGGCATTTGCAGCAGGACCAGCCCAGCCAGCACAGCAATCAGGACGCGATGAAGGTACATGATCGAGCCGCGGAAGCCCGCGCAGTCTTTTAGATGCTCAAGTGTCGAGGCCTCAGCCGCCAAGGGCCATCCCGAAGTGACGAACTGGGGAATGTGCGGGGCGAAGTGCCTGGAGCGACGACGAGTTGGGCGGTCGTCAGAGCGACGTTCGCAATCATCTGCCCCCAGAAGCGCAAAACCCCCGTCTCTTGGGGAGACGGGGGTTGTTGCTGGGGTAAATAGCCTGACGATGTCCTACTTTCACACGGGAATCCGCACTATCATCGGCGCTGAGTCGTTTCACGGTCCTGTTCGGGATGGG
>JAFALK010000035.1 GCA_019234295.1 Roseateles sp. | reverse complement strand
TGCGGGTGTGGGTGTGGGTGTGGGTGTGGGTGTCGCGGGACGCTGTTCTACGCCCATCCCGCATTGGTGCGACGAAGGCGCACTGGCCGGCAGGTATCGCTCGCTTGCTCGGTGCTATGCGGATTTCTGCCATGCGCTTGAGCTATGCAAAAGGCATATAGAAAATCGGAAATAAAGCATATTTCAGAACTAGCTGATACCCCTAAGCTGTTGATCGTTACTGCATTCACGCCCATGAAGATCACCAAGCTCAGTACCTATCGTCTGGCCCCGCGCTGGATGTTCTTGAAGATTGATACGGACGCAGACATCAGCGGCTGGGGTGAACCCGTCATCGAGGGCAAGGCACGCACCGTCGAGGCGGCCGTGCGAGAGTTCGAGCCCTATCTGATCGGCCAGGACCCTTCGCGCATCAACGATCTCTGGCAGGTCATGTACCGCGGCGGCTTCTATCGCGGTGGCCCCATTCTGATGAGCGCCATCGCCGGCATCGACCAGGCGCTGTGGGACATCAAGGGCAAAGCGCTGGGCGTGCCCGTCTATGAGTTGCTGGGTGGCCTGGTGCGCGATCGCATGAAGGTCTATTCTTGGGTGGGCGGAGACCGCCCGGCCGACGTGATCAAGGACATCAAGCGCCTGCGCGAAGGAGGCTTCGACACCTTCAAGATGAACGGCAGCGAGGAGATGGGCCTGATCGACAGTGCGGCAAAGGTCGATGCCGCCGTGGGCCGCATCGCCGAGATTCGCGCCGCCTTCGGCAACGAGATCGAGTTCGGCATCGATTTCCACGGTCGCATCGGATCGGGCATGGCCAAGCCCATGCTGCGCGCGCTCGAGCCCTATCGACCGCTCTTCGTCGAGGAGCCCGTGCTCGCCGAGCAGGCCGAAAACTATGCGCGCCTGGCCGAGCACACCAGCATCCCGCTGGCGGCCGGTGAGCGCATGTACTCGCGCTTCGACTTCAAGCGCGTCTTCGAGGCGCGCGGCATCGCCATCGTGCAGCCCGATGTCTCGCATGCCGGCGGCATCACCGAATGCGTCAAGATCGCCGCCATGGCCGAGGCCTACGACGTGGCGCTTGCACCGCATTGCCCGCTGGGTCCCATCGCGCTGGCCTCCTGCTTGCACGTCGACTTCGTTTCGCACAATGCCGTGCTGCAAGAGCAGAGCATGGGCATCCACTACAACAAGGGCGCCGAACTGCTCGACTACGTGCTGAACAAGGAAGACTTCCACATCGAGCGCGGCTACATCCGGCCGCTGCCCAAGCCGGGCCTGGGCGTGGTGGTGGACGAAGAGCGCGTCATCGCAGCCAGCAAGGCTGCGCCCGACTGGCGCAATCCGCTGTGGCGCCATTCGGATGGAAGCGTGGCCGAATGGTGAACGCGTCCGACCTCGAGCAGGCGCAACTGATCGGCCTCGACTGGGGCAGCAGCAGCCTGCGCGCCATGCTGATCGACGCGCAGGGGCTGGTGCTGGAGATGCGCGCCTCGCCCCAAGGCGCCTCGACCCTGAGTGGCGGCGCGGCCGGCTTCAGCCGGGTGCTGGATGCCTTGATCGATGACTGGCGCGTGCCGGGCCTGCCCCTGTTGGCCTGCGGCATGGTGGGCAGCCAGCATGGCTGGCGCGAGGTGCCCTATGCACGCTGCCCCGCCAATGCCGCGACGCTGGCCGCCGGCGCCCTGAGCGTGGATTGGCGCGGCCTGCCTTTGCACCTGATGCCGGGCCTGCGCTGCGACACCGCTGCCGGAGTGCCCGATGTGATGCGGGGCGAAGAGACCCAGATCCTCGGCGCCGGCGTGGCGCAGGGCTGCGTGATCCTGCCGGGCACGCACTCGAAATGGGCCCAGGTCGTCGACGGCGAGGTCCGCAGCTTCGCCACCCACATGACTGGCGAAATGTTCGCGTTGCTGCGCCAGCATTCTGTGCTCGGGCGCTTGATGCCGGCGCAGGCCGGGGAGGACCCGGCGGCCTTCGCACAGGGTGTCCTCGCGGCCCGCGACCAGGGCGGCCTGGGTCTGTTGCATCAGCTGTTCGCGGTGCGCACCCTGGGCCTGACCGGGCAGCTGCCGCATGCGTCCCTGGCCGACTACCTCTCAGGCCTCTTGATTGGGCACGAGGTTCGCGCCGGCCTGGCCTCGCGCCAGTACGACGCGCCCCTGGTGCTGATCGGCGAGCCGGCGCTGTGTCGGCGCTACGGCACGGCGCTCGAACAATTCGACAGCGGCCCGGTGCCGCAACTGCCCAACACCGCGGCCGCGGGCTTGCGGGATCTGGCGCGGCTGGTGCCTGGAGTGCTGTGATGCGTGAACGCTTTAGCGCCGCCTTTGCGGCCCTGCCTCTGGTGGCCATCCTGCGGGGCGTGAAGCCCGAGGAAGTCGAGCCCATTGCCCTGGCGTTGTACGAAGCGGGCTTTCGCCTGATCGAAGTGCCGCTCAATTCGCCGCGGGCTCTGGAATCCATCAGCCTCCTGGCGCGTTGCTTGCCAGCGGATGCGGTGATGGGCGCCGGCACCGTGCTGAGCGTCGCGGCCGCCGATCAGGTGCAGGCCGCCGGCGGCGAGCTGATCGTGATGCCGCATGCCGACACCCGCGTTATCTCGCATGTGAAGAAGGTGCAGGGCCTGCTGTGCGTGCCCGGCGCGGCCACGCCGACCGAAGCCTTTGCCTGTGTAGAAGCAGGCGCTGACGCCGTCAAGCTCTTCCCGGCCGAGCTGATCACGCCCACGGTCCTCAAGGCCATGCGCGCGGTGCTGCCGCCGAGCCTGCCCCTGCTGCCGGTCGGGGGCATCACGCCCAGCAGCATGGCGGCCTACCGGGCCGCGGGCGCGGCGGGCTTCGGCCTGGGTGGCGCGCTGTACGCGCCGGGCATGAATGCGGCGCAAGTGGCCGAACGCGCGCAAGCCTTTGTCACGGCCTGGCGCAGCTAGAAGAGCCCAAGGAGACCTCCATGCTCAACGGCCGCGACATCTTCACCGCCAGCCACGCACTCCCCCAGCATCTCAAGCTGGCAATCGAGTTCAACAGCAGAGCCCGCACCGTGCGGCTCAGTGACGCCGGCGTGAACACTCAGCCCATGGGCAGCTCCTCCGATGACTGCCACGATGGCCTCAGCCTGCAACTGGATCTGTGATGACCACCGGCCACCTTGATCTCGCGCTCGAGCAGGACGCATTCCTGGGCGAGGGCCTGCAATGGCGCCACGGCCGCTGGTGGTGGACCGACATCGAGAACGCACGCCTGCAGGCGTGGGCGCCCGGCGTCGCCGTGCAGCGCTGGGTCTTGTCGGATCGCCTCGGCTGCTTCGCCCATTGCACTTCGGGACGTGTGCTGCTGGGCCTGGCCAAGCGGCTTGCCGCTTGCCGCCTGGGTAAGGAGGGCGCGGTGCAAGGCCTGCAGACGCTCACCCCGGTCGACGCGGCCGACCCGCGCACGCGGGTCAACGACGGCCGTACCGACCGCCGCGGCTACTTCGTCTTCGGCACGATGAACGAGGCCCCGGAGAAGCGCCCCATCGGCAGCTTCTACCAGTACTCGCTGCAGCACGGGCTGCGCCGCCTGGCCCTGCCGGCGGTGGCCATCGCCAACAGCGTGTGCTTCAGCCTCGATGGCCGCACGATGTACTTCTGCGACACGCTGAGCCAGTGCATCCAGCAGTGCGACTACGACGCCGAGAGCGCTCAGGTCGCCAACATCCGGCCTTTCGCGCGCATCGACGAGGCGCATGCCTGGCCCGATGGCTCAGTCGTCGATGCCGAGGGCTGCCTGTGGAATGCTCAATGGGGTGCCGGACAGGTCATCCGCTACGACCCCGCGGGCCGCCTGATGCAGCGCCTGAAGACGGCCTCGGCCCCGCATACCAGTTGCCCGGCGCTGGGCGGCGACGACGGCCGGCAGCTGATGGTCACCACGGCGCGCCAGGATCTCAGCCGCGAGGCCCTGCTGGAAATGCCGCTGTCGGGCAGCCTGTTCGGCAGTACCTTGCCGGCCACGCTGGCCGTGCCCGATGCGTTGTTCGATGACGAACCAGGAGACAAGAAATGAATGCGAGACGTTCTCTGCTGCTGACCGCCCTGCTAGCGCTCGGCGCGGCCCACGCGGCCCACGCGGCCGACCCGGTCAAGATCGGCTTTCTGGTCAAGCAGGCCGAGGAGCCCTGGTTCCAGGATGAATGGCGCTTTGCCGAGCAGGCTGCCAAGGAAAAGGGCTTCACTCTCGTCAAGATCGGCATCCCGAACGGCGAGAAGATGATGGCTGCGATCGACAACCTGGCCGCGCAGAAGGCGCAGGGCTTCGTGATCTGCGTCCCCGACGTGAAGCTGGGCATGGCCGTGGAGCGATCGGCCAAGCGCCATCAACTCAAGGTCATGTCGGTGGACGACCGGCTGGTGGATGGCGCCGGCAAGCCCATCGAGGCCATCCCGCACATGGGTATCTCGGCTTACGAGATCGGCAAGCAGGTGGGCCAGGGCCTGGCCGCCGAGGTCAAGGCTCGCGGCTGGACGATGGCCGAGGTGGGCGCCATGCGCGTGGCCTACGACCAGCTGCCGACCGCCCGCGAACGCACGCAAGGTGCGCTCGATGCTCTCAAGGCCGCCGGCCTGCCCGAGGCCAATGTGGTCGATGCGCCGCAGAGCAAGACCGACACCGAGAGCGCTTTCAATGCCGCCAACATCGCCTTTACCAAGAACCCGAAATTCAAGCACTGGGTGGCCTTCGGCCTGAATGACGAGGCCGTGCTCGGCGCCGTGCGCGCCGGCGAGGGCCGTGGCTTCAAGCAAGATGCGATGCTGGGCATCGGTATCGGCGGCAGCCAGGCGGCGCTCAACGAGTTCGCCAAGCCAGCGGCCACGGCCTTCTTCGGCACCGTGCTGATCAGCCCGAAACGCCACGGCTACGAGACCACCCTGCTGGTCTACCAATGGGTGACCGAAAACAAGGCACCGCCGTCGCTGACTCTGACCAGTGGCACGCTCATGACGCGCCGCAACCAGGCCGAAGTCCGAAAGCAAATGGGCTTGTGATGTCTTGCGCCTTGCTTGAATTCGACCAGGTCTCCAAGGTCTTTCCCGGCGTCAAGGCCCTGAACGGCGTGAGCTTTGAGGTCCACGCCGGCCAGGTACACGGCCTGCTCGGCGAGAACGGTGCAGGCAAGAGCACGTTGCTGAAGATCCTCGGCGGCCAGTACCGGCCGGACGGCGGCCGCTTGCTGCTCGCGGGCCAGGAATGCCGATTCCATTCGGCCGGCGATGCGATCCAGGCCGGCATCGCCGTCATCCACCAGGAGCTGCAGTACGTGCCCGAGCTGACCGTGGCAGAGAATGTGCTGCTGGGTCGCCTGCCCACGCGCTTGGGATTCGTGGACCATGCGGCCGCGCGCCGCCTGGTGGCCGACAAGCTGGCCGCCATCGGCGTGGATCTGGATCCGGCGGTGCGGCTGTCGGAGCTGTCCATCGCGCAGCGCCAGATGGTCGAGATCTGCAAAGCCGTGATGCAGGATGCGCGCGTCATCGCCTTTGACGAGCCGACCAGCAGCCTCTCGCACCGCGAGAGCGAGATCCTGTTCCGGCTCGTGCAAGCGCTGCGCGCCGAGGGCCGGGCGTTGATTTACATCTCGCACCGGCTCGAGGAGTTGTACGCGCTGTGCGACAGCTGCACCATCTTCCGCGACGGCTGCAAGGTCGCCACGCACCCGGTGATGGCTGAGGTCCCGCGCGAGCGACTGATCGCCGACATGGTGGGCCGCGAGCTGCACGACATCTACGACTACCGCGAGCGCCCCGCCGGTGAGGAGCGCCTGCAGGTGCGCGGCCTGCGCGGCGCAGAGCTGCCGCACGAGCTGTCCTTCAGCGTGCGGCGCGGCGAGGTCCTGGGTTTCTTCGGCTTGGTGGGCGCCGGCCGCAGCGAGCTGATGCGCTTGCTCTACGGCGCCGACCGCCGCAGCGGCGGCGAGGTGCTGCTCGATGGCCGCAAGGTCAGCGCGAGCGGCCCGGCCGCGGCCATCGAGGCTGGCATCGTTCTGTGCCCCGAGGATCGCAAGGAGCAAGGCATCCTGGCGCAGAGCTCGGTGGCCGAGAACATCAACATCAGCTGTCGGCGCCACGGCCTGCTGGGCGGCGTGTTCCTGCGCCATGAGCGCGAGGCCGCGCGGGCCGACGGGTTCATCGAGCGCCTTCGCATCAAGACGCCGAGCCGGGACCAGGAGATCCGCTTGCTCTCGGGGGGCAATCAACAAAAGGTCATCCTGGCGCGCTGGCTGGCCGAGCCGGGCCTGAAGGTGCTGATCCTGGACGAGCCCACGCGCGGCATCGACGTGGGCGCCAAGAACGAGATCTATCGCCTCATTCACGATGTGGCCGAGAGCGGCTGCTGCGTGATCGTGGTGTCCAGCGAGCTGCCCGAAGTGCTGGGCATCGCCGATCGCCTGATCGTCATGCGCGAAGGCCGCATCAGCGGCGAGCTGCAGCGCGCGCAGGCCAACGAGACAGAAGCCTTGCGCCTGGCTCTGCCCGACGGCGCACCGAGCGTCCAATGAACATGAACGTTACTTCACTCCCCACCTCGACGTCCCCGAAAGCGCCCATGAAGTCATCGCACCAGAAGCTGCTCAAGGACCACAGCATGACCCTCGGTTACGTCGTGCTGTTCGGCCTGCTCTCGCTGACCGTGGACAACTTCTTCAGTGCCGCCAACATCGTCGGCCTGATGCTCTCGGTGGCCCAGATCGGCATGGTCGCGTGCACCATGATGCTTTGCCTGGCCTCGCGCGACTTTGACCTGTCCGTCGGATCCATCGTCGCCTTCTCTGGTGTGCTGGGCGCAATCATCCTGGAGCGCACCGGCAGCGTGGGTCTGGCCGTCGGCGGCGGCCTGGCGGTGGGTGCCCTGATCGGCGCGGGCAACGGCGTGCTGATCGCCTATCTGCGCGTCAACGCGCTGATCGCCACCCTGGCCACCATGCTGATGGTGCGCGGCTTGGCCTTCATCGTGTCCAAGGGTCAGGCGGTCGGCATCGTCGACGAGGGCTTCATCAATTTCGGCGATTCGCAGTTCCTGAGCCTGCCCCTGCCGGTGTGGGTCACGGTTGCCTGCTTCGTGGTCTTCGGCGTTCTGCTCAATCACACGGTTTTCGGCCGCAACACACTCGCCGTTGGCGGCAACCCTGAAGCCGCACGCCTGGCCGGCGTGCGCGTGGAGCGGCTGCGCGTGTGGCTGTTCGCGCTGCAAGGCCTGGTGACGGCGATGGCCGGCCTGATCCTGTCCTCGCGCATCACCAGCGGCCAGCCCAATGCGGCCCAGGGCTTCGAGCTGGACGTGATCTCGGCGTGTGTGCTCGGCGGCGTGTCCCTGCAAGGCGGCAAGGCGCGCATCTTCGGGGTCCTCGTCGGCGTGCTGATCATGGGGACGGTGGAAAACGTGATGAACCTGCTCGACGTGGATGCGTTCTACCAGTACCTGATGCGCGGCGTCATCCTGCTGGCCGCCGTGTTGCTGGACCAATTGAAGACGCGCGGAGAGCGCCGTGTGTAAGCGGCTTGTCGCAGCCGCCGCACTGGTGGCCGCCGGAGCAGTTCAGGCACACACGCCCTTGCTCGCCGGCGGCGACGTCTCCGCGCTGAGCTGGATGGAAAGTGCCGGCGCCCATTGCGCCCATTGCGCCTATTGCGCCCATTGCGCCCATTGCGCCCATTGCGTCAATTTCGTCCATGACGCCGATCGCGAAGGCAAGCGCGGCGACGCGCTGCAGCTCCTCAAGCGCTACGAGGACGACATCGTCCGCATCCGGCCCGACGAGCAGATCAGCAGGGGCACGAGCGCCGACGCCTGGCCCGGACAGCTCACCGACAACGGTGCCCATCCGGCCAGCATGAACCCGCCGCAGAACCCAGCGAGACTTCACGGCCGAGTTACCGCGCACCCCGCACAAGACGTCGCACGTGCTGCGTGTCCTGTACTGGGACCCGATCATGATCGACGCGCCCAACGTGGGCTGGGCGCTTCAGGAGGGCGCGGCCAAGGCTGACCCCGATGGGGTGAGCAACGCCACGCTGTTCGATTTCAAGGGGCAGGCTATGCCCGTGCTCGACATCTGAAGGGAGTACACGCAATGAAGGGCCCCGCATCGCAAGGACGACTGCAAGGAAAGGTTGCTCTGGTGACCGGCTCGACGCTGGGCATCGGCAAGGCCATCGCGCAGCGCTTCGTCGCCGAGGGCGCGAAGTTGATCTTCAACAGCCACCGCGACGACGAGGCTGCTGCCGGGCTGCGGGCCGAGCTCGGTGACGCCGACGCGCTCTTCGTCCAGGCTGACATCGCCGATGCCGCCGCGGTGCGCGCCATGGTGGCGCGCGGCGTCGAGCGCTTCGGCCCGGTGAACGTGCTGGTCAACAACGCCGGCATGGACGTCTTCACCGACCCGCTGGAGATGATGCCCGAGCAATGGCAGCGTTGCATGAGCGTGGACCTTGATGGGGCGTGGAACTGTTGCCGCGCCGTGCTGCCCGGCATGCTGGAGCAGGGCGGCGGCAGCATCGTCAACGTGGCCTCAGTGCATGGGCACAAGATCATCCCCGGCTGCTTCCCCTATCCGGTCGCCAAGCACGCGCTGATCGGTCTGACGCGCTCGCTTGGCATCGAATACGCGGCCCACGGCGTGCGCGTCAACTCGATCTCGCCGGGGCTGATCCTGACCGAACGCGTGCAAGCCTGGCTGGATGCCGCGCCCGCCGAAGCCCAACGCCAGGCCGCACTCCTGCCCTGCAAGCGCATCGGCCAACCCGAGGAGGTTGCCTACACTGCGCTCTTCCTGGCCAGCGACGAGGCGCGCTTCATCAACGCAAGCGACATCCTGATCGACGGCGGCCGTTCGCAGCTTTATCACGAGTAATGTCCGATCCCAGAGCCAACCGCTTCGTCCGCTCGCACCTGAAGATGCGGCACCTCGTGCTGCTGGCAGAGCTCGGGCGGCATGGTTCCATCCTGCATGCGGCGCAGGCGGCTCACCTCACCCAGCCGGCCGCCTCCAAGTTGCTGGGCGAGCTGGAACATGCGCTCGGCGTCCCCTTGTTCGAGCGCTTGCCGCGCGGCGTGCAGGCCACGCGTTATGGCGAGGTGATGATCCGGCGCGCAGGCGCTGCGCTCGCCGAACTGGACGCGGCGCATCAGGAGGTGATGGAGCTGCAATCGGGCCTCAGCGGCCGCGTGGCCGTGGGCTCGGTGCTGACGCCCTCAACCGGCTTGCTGCCCGAAGCCATCCAGCGCCTCAAGAAAACGCATTCCCGCGTCCAGGTGGCCATCACGGTCGACACCAGCAAGGTGCTGATCCAGCGCCTGCGCACGGGGGAACTCGACCTCGTGATCGGCCGCATCCTCGACGCCGACTCGGTGGCTGAGCTCAGCTTCGAGCCCATCACCGACGAGCCGCACAGTCTCATTGTGCGCGCAGGACACCCGCTGCTGTCTCGCCCGAAGCTGCAGCTGGCCGACCTGCAGCGCGAGGCCTGGATCATGCCGCCGCCAGGCAGCATCCTGCGCGATCGCCTCACGGCGCTGTTCCTCTCGGCCGGCTTGGACCAGCCCATCGAAACCGTCGAGACGCTGGCCTTGCCCGTGGCGACCACCTTGCTGAGACAGAGTGACCGAATCGTGGCCTTGCCCGAAGAGCTGGTCCAGGCGCACCTCGACGCCGGCAACCTGGCCGTGCTGCCCTTCGACCTGGGCCTGCGCATGGATGTCTACGGCATCGTCACGCGCCGGCAGCACCAGCTTTCACCTGGCGCCGAGGCCGCGCTGCAGGTGCTGCGCGAGGTGGCGCTGGAGCGCTACGGCCAGCGCTGCTTGCGAAGCCAGGGCAGCGGTGCCAAGCTCAGCTGAAGGGTCCACCGGCAAGGAGGCTGCGGCATGAACGAGATCACCGAGCTTTCCGCGCACGACCTGTCGCTCGCGATCCGGACCCGCCAGGTGTCCTGCCGCGAAGTGATGCAGGCCACGCTCTCCCGTATCGAGTGCGTCAATCCCACCTACAACGCCATCGTCAGTCTGCGTGGCGCCGACCAGCTGATCCGCGAGGCCGATGCGCGGGATGCGCAGCTCGTCGGTGGCAGCCGCCATGCGTCGCCGCTCGGCTGGATGCACGGCATGCCCCAGGCCGTCAAAGACACTGCGCTCACCGCCGGCCTGCGCAGCACCCTGGGCTCGCCTCTGCTGCGCGACAACATCCCTCCCGAAGACGGCCTGATGGTCCGGCGCATGAAGGCCGCCGGATGCATCGTGATCGGCAAGACCAATGTGCCCGAGTTCGGCCTGGGCTCGCACACCTTCAACGAGGTGTTCGGCACCACGCGCAATGCCTTCGACCCAGCCAGGTCCGCCGGCGGCAGCAGCGGCGGCGCGGCCGTGGCGCTGGCCACGCGCATGCTGCCCGTGGCCGACGGCAGCGATTTCATGGGCAGCCTGCGCAACCCCGCCGCATGGGCCAATGTCTTCGGCATGCGGCCCAGTCAGGGGAGGGTGCCCGCCTGGCCGGTATCGGACGTGTGGGTGTCCCAGCTCAGCACCGAAGGGCCGATGGCACGCACTGTGCGGGACCTGGCCTTGCTGCTGCAGGTCCAGGCCGGCTACGACCCGCGCGCGCCACTTTCGCTGCAGAGTGATGAGAAATTTGCCGAGGCCCTCGACGAGCCCCATGGTGGCAGAGTGTGCATCGGCTGGCTGGGTGATCTATCCGGCCACCTGGCGGTGGAGCCCGGCATCCTGGACGTCTGCCAGCAGGGCCTGCGCAGGCTGCAAGCGTGCGGCTGTGCTGTCGAGCCGGTCACCCAGCCTGGGTTTGCGCCCGATGCGGTCTGGCAGGCCTGGCTGGTGTGGCGGCGCCTGATCGTGGCGGGCCGCATCGCGCCCTTCCTCGCCGACCCTTCCAATCGCGCCCATATCAAGCCCGAGGCCCTGTGGGAATGCGACCAGGCCCAGTCGCTCAGCGGCGCGCAGATCCTTGCCGCTAGCGTGCAGCGCACGGCCTTCTACCAGCGCATGCTCGCGCTGTTTGAGCGCTTCGATTTCCTGGCCTTGCCGGCCACGCAAGTCTGGCCTTTCGACGTGGCGACGCGCTGGCCCAGTCACATTGCCGGCCGCGAGATGGATACCTATCACCGCTGGATGGAGTGCACGCTCTACGCCAGCTTCGCCGGTTTGCCGGGCATCAGCGTGCCGGCTGGGTTCGGCAGCACCGGTCTGCCCGCGGGCCTGCAACTCATCGGCCCGCCGCGCGGCGACGGCGCCTTGCTGCGGCTCGCCTACGCTTACGAAGCAGTCGCACAGGACATGTTGAACATCAGACCGATGCTCAAGCTCGCGTGAGCGAGGGTGGAGCTCAATCCATGCTGATCTTCAAGCGCTTGTTCAATTCCCGGTAGCGCGCCAGCTCCGTCGTCATGATCGAGCGCAGGCCTTCGGGGCCGACCGTCACGGCCTCCAGCGACAGCTCGGCGCACTTGGCCCTGGCCTCCGTCGTGGCCATGATCTCCGTGACTTCCTTGACCAGTCGTTGAACCACCGCAGCGGGCGTGGCGGCGGGCGCGGCAAGCGCATAAAAGCCCTGAATGGCCGCCTTGGCCAGGTTCAGTTCCTCAAGGCCGGGCACCTGCGGCAGGAAGGTGCTGCGTCGGGCGTTGGTCACGGCGAGTGCCCGCAACTTGCGCGCCTTGATCAGCGCGCTGGCCGCCGAAATGGTCTCGATGCCGATATCCACGTCCCCGCGCACCACGCCGATCAGCGCGTCTGCACTGCCCTTGTAGGGTACGGGCTCCAGCTCCACGCCGGCGGCGTCCGCCAGCAATTCGGCCGCCAGATGCGGCTGCGAACCCGGACCGTAGGTGGAGTAATTGAGCGACCTGGGCTTGGCCTTGGCCAGGGCCAGGACATCGTCCAGTCGCTGGTAGGGCTTGTCCGCGCCGGTCACCACCACCAATGGTGCGTAAGTCACCAATGCCACGGGCGCCAAGTCCTGGGTCACGTCGAAAGCCATCTTGCTTCGCAGCGCCGGCACCAGGGTGTAGCTGCTGGCGCCGGACACCAGCAGGGTGTAGCCGTCTGGCGGCGCTTTGACGACCGTGGCAACGCCGATCATGCTGGCCGCGCCGGGCTTGTTCTCCACGGTCACGGTTTGCTCCAGGCGGGGCGCCAGTGCATCGGCAATCAGCCTGGCGATGCTGTCTGTGGCGCCGCCCGGAGGAAACGGAACGACCAGCCGGATGGATTTCGTGGGCCAGCTCTGCGCCCAGACCATCGTGCTCACCCAGCCGCTGGCTGCGACGACCAGTCCGTTCGCAAGTGTCTTGCGGCGTGTGAACGAGCTCATTGGCAGGCTCCTCGCTGGAATTCAGCAAATACGGCCCCGGAGGCGCCGAGTTCGAGTTCGAGTTTGCGATGTTCGCACCTCGTGGAAATCGGTAAGAACCAGCGCGGCGGAAATGAATTGAGTTCCGGCAAGCAGCCCAAGCTGTGAGCCCTGCAGCCCCGGCAGGCTTTGTCCAACGGCCAGCCAATGACTGCGCGTACTTGACCACTGTTCCTCACTGGAATTCTTCGCCCACGATTCGGATCGAATCGGCGTCAGCGCTTTCCCAGTTTTGCGCGCGAGTTTCCGGAGGTCTGTTGCCCTGCGCCATCCGGGCAAACGTTGCCAGCCTCTGAAAGGTAAAAAGTCACACCAGAGATCACGTGCTGATCGCTTCAGGTTTGCTCAGGTTATCGTCTGCCGCGGCAGCATGCGAGTGTCCGTGGCGTGGAACTCGGGCCAGAGCACGACATATCGACACCCATCAGTTCAGACGGAGAAAAACATGCGGGGATGGATTCGCGCAGCGACAGCGGTCGCTTGCGGACTTGTGAGCTTGACAGCCTGGGCAGACAGGCAGCCGGCGCCGCCGGTCAGCGTGCAGGCGCCTGTTGCGGCGGCGGGTCAGAACCTCAGTGTCAAGCTGGGCGTCGGTCCGATGAAGGTCGATATGCTGCCGGGCGACGAGATCGGGCATGTCGAGCAGGGCGGCTTGTTCTGCTCAGGACGCCGCAGCATCGTGCTTTCGGAGGTCGTTTCCAAAGGCCTTGCCCAATTCGTTGCCCAAGTCACGACCCAGGAACTCAAGCGACTGGGCTATCCGATGTCAGGGCTGAGTGGTGCTTCGGCCTTCGATGCCGACGTGAACAGTGCCCCCGACTTCCGTGTTGGCGCCGTGATCAAGGAGGTGCGCCAGGACGTCTGCGTCTTCGGGAACGTTCTAGAGGGCTGGCTGTACTACAAGATCGACTGGGCGCTCTATTCGGAGAAGGAACAGAAAGTTGTGTTTCAGCGTACCACGGAGGGCATGGCGCAGAGCGAGGCCAAAGTCCCCGATCTTGGCAAGCGTGCGCTCCTCGTTGGCATCGACAACTTCCTGGCTTCCCCGGAGATTCTGGAGGTCTTGCGTCGGACTCCGCCACCCGCGGTCGACCCGTCGGCCAAGGCACCCGCCGATGCAGCGAGCGGCGTGCCGGCTTCGGCCGGGATGCAGCAGGAGGCCACTGCGGCGAAGCACTGGTTGATGCTGGCCCGCGCAAAGCCGAGCCCCGGCGGCGCCCAGAAGAACCAGGCCAAGCTGCGCTCCGCCGTTGTCGTGCTCGAGACGGCCGCGGGTTCGGGCAGCGGCTTCTACGTGGATCGCGAGGGCTACCTGCTGACGGATTACCACGTGGTCAAGGGCGCGAAATTCGCAAAGGTCAAGCTACCCAATGGCGACAAGCTGGTCGGACAGGTGATCAAGGTCAACGAGCACGACGACGTGGCCCTGCTCAAGACTTCAGCCATCGATTTCGAGCCCCTGTCCGTGCGGCCGGACGTGCTCGACGTGGGCGAAGACGTCTATGCCATCGGCTCGCCCCTGGGTGTGTTGACCAGCACCGTCACCCACGGAGTCCTGAGCGCCGACCGCGTGCTGCAAGGCGTTCATCTGCTGCAGAGCGATGCGGCCGTGACCTTCGGAAGCAGCGGTGGCCCATTGCTCGACAGCGACGGGCGCGTCGTCGGCCTGACCAAGAGTGGTATGGGCGAGGGCAAGGGATTTAATTTATTCATTCCCATCCATGACGCCCTGAAAGCGCTCGACATCGGATTGAATTGATCTCCCAGCGACCAATGCAAGGCCTGACCGCTTCATCCGTCACGATCGGTGGGCCGCCTTGAGCCAAGGCGGGTGACGCGACGACAAGACCGCAGAAGGCCAGGGCGTGCACCAAACGCGGCGGCGCACGCCGCGCAACAGGGGCGTCGTCGCGCGACTGCGGATGCTCATCCGTGGATCAATGCTTCTCGCCGACGATCAATAGCTTGAAGCTGTCGGGCTTGACGGTGTCGCGCTTGCTCGCACTCCCGGCGGCCGGTGCTTCGAAATCGGCGCTCACGAGGAACACCCGGTGGTGCTCGGCATCCAGCGCCATGGTGC
>JAFALK010000011.1 GCA_019234295.1 Roseateles sp. | reverse complement strand
TTCTTGTATCGACGGTGGCAGCAGAAACTGCTGATCAGGCTCGTAGGGCAGGTAGCTGGTCGGCATGGGCTGAATCTTCCCAGCCCGACCTCATTCGCGCATCCGGCGATGCCCTTGAAATCAGGTTTCTGCCGCGCGCTCACCTAGGACGCCTCGGCTTTTCGCCTTCTACTCGAGCCAGGGACACCGGCGCCCGTCGCACTGCGCTGGCAACGCTCAGCCGCCTGTGGCCGGGCGTGCGTGTCGTCGATCTGCACCCCGGTCGGCTGCGCAGGCTCGTAGCTGGCGACGCCGGCCGCCCTGGGTCCGCTGGATTCCTCGGCCCCCACAAGCGATGGTGTTCGATTGAAGTCTGCTGGCGGCGTACCCCGACAGATCGGAGGGCCGAGTGCGCCGCAGGCCCCCCTTGCGCGAGGGGGTAGAACTTTGAATCATTTAGCGAAACTGTCATTGAATTCGAGGAATCTTCAAGACCTTGCAACACGGGCTCCCATGTGACTGCGCGTGCATGAGGGGCGTCTACGGTCGCCGGCCCCAAACTCCATTTGCTTGGTAGTCGAATGAATCAACCTCAAAAAAACCTGCAAGAGCGATTTGCAGACACCATGCCCAGCCAGTTCGATGACCGTTACGATTCAATTCCGGCGGCATCGATGGCGCTGCGCATTGAACCAGCCGACGATCAGCAGCCTGGAGTCGGTGGCTTCTTGGTCTTTCTTGCCCGCTTGGGCTGCGGTTTGATTGCCTTTGCCATCGCCGTCTATGCGTTGAGCTTGGCACTAGGCAAGCATTGACTGATTGACGAGAACACGGTTCGCGTCGCCGCGACCGTAGATCATGTCTGTGCTCTGACGATGTCGGGGCGAGCCTGTGAAAGTCAGGGAGCAGCATTTGGAATGCCGCGGAGCATTGCAGGCCCTCGCAGTTGACCGGACTCGAGCGCCGGGCGCATCGGCCCGGTCGCTCGTGCAGCGGGGTCCTAGCGGCCTTCCGCGAAAAGATCCGACATGACGTTGACGTTCGCGTCGCAGGCGTGATTCAGGCACGGCAGGCCCAGCGCGCCTTCGATGGTCTTCAGCAGCGAGAAGTGGTTGTAGCGCTGGCTGCTGACGACACCGTGCGCGCCGTAGTTGGTGTCGACGATCAGCATGACCTGGTTCGTATTGGGCGCGGTGCTGTAGTCGTTTTCATCCCACAGCACAACGATGGCGCTGCGGCGGCCCTCGCCCCTCCATGCCTTGGACGCGTGGATGGCCTGCACGATCTTGCGCACGGCCACGTCGCCGGCCTGAATCAGCGCCGGGTTCAGTCCCGCCTGGCTGCCGTTGTCCGACGGGTCGTAGTTGCAGAAGGCGCCGGCGTTGCCGCGGCCGTGCTGGTCATTGCACTGGTTCGGCACGATGAACGCGAAGTGCGGCAGCTTGCCGGAGCCCAGGTCCGCGTAGAGGCCTCGCTCGCCGTCGAAACCGGCGATGTTTCGATAGCTGAGGCCATCGCTGCCTGTTTGGATGCTGCGGAAGTAGACGAACGGGTTGTGCTTGGCAGCGTACTGCATGACGATGCTGGAGCTCGTCAGGGGCGGCGTCAGTGTCGGCGTGATCTTGCTGAAGTCGGTGAGGTTGCTGAAGACGCCATCGCTGTAGTTGACGCGATCGGGGCCGTCAACGGGCAGGTTTTCCTGGTAGGACTTCCAGCTTTTGCCGACACGGGCGAGCTGGTCGGCGATCGTGATGCCGCTGATGCCGGCCGTGGCCGGGATCGACTGCACGCCGTCGATGTTGATCGTGCCGGGCGCGCCGCTGGCCTCGTTGGTCATGTCGATCGCAACCACGGCCGCATCGGTGCCGGTGCCGTAGATGGGGCAGATCAGGGGGCTCGCCGGGTTGTCCGTGTTCGGCACGCCGGTGGCAAGGTTGGGCGAGCATGCAGCGTTGTGCCAATCCGGGTAGTTGTCGCTGAGGACGCCGAAATTCGAGCCGCCGACGACCTCGAGATAGTTGTTCAGGCTCGGGTGTGCGATCGCGAAGTAGTTCGTCGAGAGGTTGGCCGAGCGCGCCAGGCTGTTGATGAACGGGGCATTCGGGTTGTTCGCGATCTGGCTGTAGCCATGGTTCTCCATCATGATGACGAAGACATGGTCGAGATGCGGAACGCCTGACGGTGTCTGGCCTTCTCCGGCGTGGGCACTTGACGCAAGGCAAGCCAGCGCAATGCCGGCGGAGGCAAGAGTGAGCTTCATGGAGGTTCTCCTGATGTGAGGGCACCGGCAGAAACGCCGACGCGGCGGGTCGAAAACGAACTGCATGTCGGGAGGCGCCAATGCTTGCTGCCCTCGGTGACAGCGTGGTGACACCCACGCCTTACACGTGTGGCGACATGCTTTCGGAGACAGCGAGGCACACGCCAAGACGTGCAAGGTTTGCGCGACCCATCTCGGGTCCGCGCGCCGCCGCAGGCCAGCGCGAGGGTGCGCGGGCGTTGCGCATGGCAGCCCAGCGCACTCAGCGCGCTTGGATCGGGCGGGGGGATTGCCTGTGCGTCCAATACCTTGCCGACGCCGGTCTCGCCGGCGACGAGCATGGTCAGCTCGCTCGTACCGACGCGTTCAATTTCCCGCTAGAGCTGTCAGATCGCGGCGTTCTGGTCGATGGGCCCTCGCTACGGCTGACCTCACGCACGGCGAAATCGCTCGCCTTGCTGATGCTCGTTCGCCGCGAACCGCTCGAGTCGCTCGATCCTCTGTGCTGCGCTCGCCCTGGAAGAGGCCAGACCGTCGAAGACCATGAGCAGGTCCAGACTCGGTCAGGTGAAGCTGCGAGCATGAAGAGAGTCCAGCGCCAGCAGGCTCCAGAGCGCGTTATTGACATGCAGTGCGCAACCGACGCAGTCTTGGACTTCGATGCGGACCGAACACGCAATGCACAGCGAGGCCGAACACACGCTGGCCTATGGCATCTCGACGGAAAAGCAAGGCGATCGACCTGCTGACAGCCGAAGGAGTACTAACGGAAAGAGTACTGACGCGCAGCCAGGGCAAGCGCACATTCGTGCGGCGGCCCCGGTTCGATTCGTCGTTCTTCCGATTCTTCCGCTTCAAGTCTCAAGTCGCGCGCGGGCGATGATCCGCCTCCAACGGCGCGGATCCCGGGCCGCACGGTCGCGGACCGGCCGTCGGCGATTCGCAACAACTTGGTGCTGACAGAGGATGCTAAGTGAATACCGGAGGCGGCGACCGATCTCTTCCGCCCTTGCGAACCAGTCGCTCGCCCGCGCGTCAGACCGTGCAAATCTCAAATGCCTCAGCGAACGAAACGAACGGATCGGCCTGCGTCGCAATGAATTCGTGCGCGAGGAAGCCCGCGAAGTTCAAATCGGCGATTGCGGTCGCGATGGCACGATAGTTCAGCCCTGCGTTGCATTGATTTCGTGGCGGCCTGGAACGCCGCCCGTATGGAAATGGCCGATCCACTGGATGTTGTCGCGGATCGTGCGGATCACGTCACCCTCCATGATCTGCATGTGGTAGATGTCGTAGAGCAATTTGATGTTTGGCGAACCGATGCCCTTCATCACCGCGGTGCCGAACGCAGTATGGTCGCCCTGATAACCTGGATGGTCGACTTTGCTGTTGAGCAACTCCACGCAGATCGTGACGCCATTCTCAGCCGCGAGGGGAGCGATCTTGGACAGCCCGGCCACGCAGTTGTCGATCGTCCTGCCCTCGTCGATCGCCGGATTGCGGTTGCCAAACATCGCGATCAGATTCTTTACCCCCGCTCGCTTGGCAAGTGGAATCGCAGTTTCCAATTCCTCGAGCAACATCGCGTGATTGGCCCGATCGTTGAATCCGTTCTGGATGAACTTGTCGCGTCGGCTTGCGTAGCCCATCGACACGGCCAGTCCGTTGTCGTTGGCGACGCTCCACTCGTCCGGATAAAGCAGATCGATGCCGGCAAATCCCATCGACCGCAAGCGCTGGCACAGACCGGGCAAGGGCATCTTCGACGTCCAGCGACACAGGGATTGCTTGATTCGTCCCACCGCCGGCTTCGTCAGCATATTCATTGGAGCGGACTCCGCTGCCGACAATGTCGCGGCCAGTCCTGCCGCACCGATGGCCACCATGCGAGCCAGGGCGGCTCGGCGATGAACTCTGTTCATTTCCTTCGACATGCTTTCTTCCACCTCGGCCATCGATGTTGACCCACCGATTCGATCGCGAACGGCAGAAACCGCCAAGCGAAAGTTGAATCCTTGGCCATCACCCGCCCTGCGGCCGCCGTCCAACGAGGTGGCGTCCGAGGGCTGCCCGCCCCCTTTGGGCGCCGCCCCCAGATTCGTCCCCGAAACGCTCCGGCCACTCAATTGCGAAAGCGCGCCGGCGAAAGCTGCCGCTGCTCTACCCCCAATGCAAGCAGATCGGCCGGCAGTGTCCGGCCCAGCACCAATGCGGCGGCCGCCCAGCCCATGGCCGGCGCGGTCTGGATGCCATAACCGCCTTGCCCTGCGCACCAGAAGAAGCCGGGCGCAGTGGGCTCGAAGCCGAGCACGGGCGTGCGGTCGGGGCTGAACACGCGCAGCCCGGCCCATTGATGGCGCACGCGCCGCACGGTCTGGCCGGTGAGGGTTTCGAATCGGTCCACGGCAACGGCGACGTCGTATTCGTCGGGCTGGGCATCACAGGGCGGACTCGGTGTCTCGTCGGCCGGCGAGATCAGCAAAACGCCGGCGTCAGGCTTGAAGTACTGGCTCTCGTCGACGGCGATCACGGCGGGCCAGCTTGACGCGTCGAGACCTTGCGGGACGTCGATGAGAACGGCGGTGCGACGCATCGGCTGCAGGCCCAGCGGCGCGATGCCGGCCACCGTGGCCACTTCGTCGGCCCAGGCGCCAGCCGCATTGACGACGACAGGAGCGCGGAAGACGGCCTGCGGCGTGCGCACGAGCCAGTCGCCACTTTCGCGTTCCAGGCCAAGCAGCGGCGCGCCCAGATGGACTTGCGCGCCATTGGCGCGGGCTTGGCGCAGGAAGCCTTGGTGAAGCAGGTCCACCTCGATGTCGGCGGAAGCCGCATCGAGCAGGGCACCGCTCACCTGCCCGCGCTGCAGGATGGGTACGCGGGCGATGACCTGGTCGGCGCTCAGGGCGCGAGTGTGGGCGCGGATGTCGGCATCGGCGGCAAAGGCCTCGGCCGCGGCCTCCTGGCCAGCGCCGATGAGAAAGAGCGTGTCGCGCGGCCTGAGCAGCGGCGGCTCGGTCGCCTGCTGGAAGAAGCCGAGGCTCGCTCTGGTGAGTGCGCGCACCACGGCGTTGCCATAGAGCGCCGAATACAGGGCCGCTGAACGGCCGGTTGAGTGGTAGCCAGCCTGCGCCTCGCGCTCGAGGATCGCCACCTTGCAATGCCCGGACATCGAAGCCGCCGCCGAGGCGCCGGCCATGCCGGCACCGATGATGAGGCAGTCCACGGCATGGGTCGTCTTGTCGCTCACGTTGTTCACCGGGCTCGTTTTACTAAATTTTCCATTTTGGAAAATCAATGTACCATCCTGACAAACATAGAGCAATCCTGTGGAGAACCCGTGATCCCTTCGACGACGCTCGCGCGCGGCAGCGCCTTATTCGGCCAGCCGCGCGGCCTGGTGGTGCTTTTCATGACGGAGATGTGGGAGAAGTTTTCCTTCTTCGGCATGCGCGCGCTGCAGGTCTACTACATGACCAAGCAGTTGCATTTCTCGCAGGCCGATGCTTCGATGATCTTCGGCCTGTACGCGGGCGGCGTTTACCTGACGCCCATCTTCGGCGGCTATGCGGCCGACCGCTGGCTGGGCCGGCGGCGCGCCATCCTCGGCGGCGGGGCGCTGATGGCGCTGGGGCATTTCGCTCTCGCGTCAGAGGACCTGTTCTTCCCCTCCCTCGTACTGATTGCCTTGGGCAACGGCCTGTTCCTCCCCAACCTGCCCAGCCAGGTCGGCGATCTCTACGACGAGCACGATCCGCGCCGCAGCGGCGCCTACAACCTCTACTACATGGGCGTGAACCTGGGGGGCCTGCTCGGGGCACTGGGCTGCGGGGCGCTGGGCGAGATCTACGGCTGGCACGTCGGCTTCGGCGCTGCCGGCGTGGGCATGTGCGTGGGCCTCGCGATCTACGCACTGAACGGCCGCCATCTGCCGCCGGACCGGCCGCTGGACAATCAGCGCAGCACCGTGAAGGCCGAAGCGCCCAAGCACCAGGCGAAGGGGAGCGTCCTGCCGCTGCTGCTCGTAGCCCTGGCCGTCATCGTGTTTCGCAGCGCCTATGAGCAAAGCGGCAACACCGTCGCCTTGTGGGTCGAGGCGCGGGTGGATCGGCACCTGCTCGGCAGGCTGGTACCGGCGACGTGGATGCAGTCGCTGAACCCCTTGTTCGTCATTGCCTTCACGCCCAGCCTCGTCGCGGCCTGGCGCCGCACGGCCGCGCGCGGGCGGGAGCCTTCGGCCATCGCCAGGATGGCGATGGGCGCCGCCATCGTCGCCGTGTCCTATGCAATGCTGGCCCTGGTGGCCGAGTCGGCCGGTTCGGAGCCCGTGCACATGGGCTGGGCGCTGCTCTTCTTCGTGCTCTACACGCTGGGCGAGCTCCACATCCTGCCGGTCGGTCTGGGCCTGTTCGCGCGGCTGGCACCAGTGGGCATGGGCGCGACGGTGATCGCAGCCTGGTTCCTGGCGTCCTTCGGCGGCAATCTGCTGTCGGGAGTGGTGGGGCGCGGCTACGAATCGATGGGGCCGACCGGCTTCTTCGGCCTGCTTGCAGCCATTGCAGGCGCATCGGCCGCCGCGCTATTGGCCCTGGCTCCGCTGGTGCGCCGGATCGAGCCTTGAAGCGGTTCAGCGCCGGGTCGTCTTGGCCTTGCTCTTGACGGCCGGACGCCGTGGCTTGGCCGGCTCCACGGCCTGGCGCTGCGAGACCTCGAGAAACTGATGGGCCAGGGTCTCGCCCTGGCCGTGGCGTGGCGCGCAGGTAGCCACGAGGCGGCACGGGCCATCGGCGGCCTTCAGGTAGGCGTGGCCCATCTCGCTGTCGAAATAGATGGAGTCACCCGCCTTCAGAAGCACCGGCGCGTAGAGATCGGAGTGGAAGGCGACCTCGCCCTCGAGCACGTATGCGAACTCCTCGCCTGGGTGGCGGATCAGGTCGCCGAACTCAGCCTTGAAGGCCTCGACTGTGCGCGCCAGCACCTCCACGACGATGGGCGTGAAGCGCTTATTGAGCAGCTCGGAGGCGAGGTAAACCTGCTGGTAGCTCTTCGTCTCCACCGCCTGCCCCTCACCGGCCCGATGGACCACGCGCCGGCCGGCGCCTCCGGGCGCGGGCCGCGCGCCGGGCCCGTCGCTAAGCAGCTCGGCCATGTCCACGCCGAGGCCGCGGCTGAGCAGCATCAGCTTGTCGTAGGACAGCGAGACATTGCCCTTTTCCAGTTTGGAAAGAGTGGATACCGCCAGGCCCGTGCGGCTACCAAGCTCGCTCAGGGTCAGCCCGAGGCGCTTACGGACATTGCGGATGTGGTCACCGGGATTGGGATTGGCCATGACGCTGGAGGGTGTATGCGCGCCGATCATAGGGCAGGTGGCAATGGGCGGAGGCTCCCTGCGTGTCCCAGAAAAGTCATTCAAGGTTTACACTGATGGGAAATATTTTTCCATTTTGGAAAACTCTTGCATTGTTTCCAAGCCCACCACGAATGGAGAGATGCACATGCGCAGGCCGACCCGCCCCTCCCACGCCACCGTGCCGCAGAAACGCCACAAGCTTGCGGCCCTGATCCTTCCCTGCATGGCCGCGCTGCTCGCGCCCGCTGCCTGGGCTCAGGATGCTCCAAAAGCAGACGCCACCAACACGCCGACCGCCGATGCCAAGTCGGAGAAGCTCGACCGCGTGACCGTCATGGCCACGCGCCGCCGAGAGCCCGTTCGAGACGTGCCGCTACGCGTTGAGGTACTGAGCACGGAGAACCTGCAGCAATCCGGTGCAGCAACTCTGAGTGACTACATCGCCAACCTGCCGGGCGTGGAATTTCAAGCCGATGGCGGCCCCGGGCGTGGGCAGCTGAACGTCCGCGGGGTCGGTGTGGGCACCTTTGGAGGTGCTACCGTGGGCACGTACATCGACGACGTGGCCCTGGGCTCGAGCACCGTCTTCACAGGAACCATCGGCTCGTCGGCACTGGACATGTCACTGCTGGACCTGAATCACATCGAACTGCTGCGCGGCCCTCAGGGCACCTTGTACGGTGCAGGTGCCATGGGGGGGCTGCTCAAGTACGTGACCAACGAGCCCGACACCTACAACTTGTCTGGCAAGGTGGGTCTGGGCGTGCGCGAGACGCATAACGGCGCCCTGGGGCACACGGAGAACGCGGTGATCAACGTGCCGCTGAGCGAGGGCGCAGCCGGCATGCGGGTGGCATTGTTCAACGAGCATGACGGCGGCTACGTCGACGCCGTGGGCCTGACGGCCGGCAATCATGTCAACGACGGCAACACGCACGGTGGTCGGGTATCGCTTCTGCTGGAGCCCACCTCCAGGCTGAAGATTCGCCTGACCGCCACGGAGCAGAACATCGAGCGCAACGGCACAAACGCCGTCGCCGTCGGTGCAACTGGCCAGCCGCTGTACCGCGATTTGTCGAAAAAGCTCTGGACGGCCGAGCCTTACAGCGTCAAGAACACCATCGCCTCAGGCGATGTCGAATATGACTTCGGAGGGGCACGCCTGAACCTCATTGCCTCGGATCAGCGCCTGAAGAGCAGCACCGCGCAGGACTTGTCCTCCACCGTCTACCTCGGCTTGGTGCCGGGCTCCAATTTCGTTGTCCTGAACGACCTGACCGACCTGCACAAGCAGACCGAGGAGCTGCGTCTGACCTCCGCGCCCGGCACGGTCGAATGGATTCTCGGGGCCTATCACAACAAGGAAAGCACGGCCTACGACCAAGCCATCGTTTTCGGGCTGCCTGGGGGCACCAACATCACAGCGCAATCGGCGACCCAGCCGTCAACCTTCTCCGAGAACGCGTTCTACGGTGACCTGACCTACAACGCGACACGAGCCTTGTCTTTGACTGTGGGGGCTCGCGTGGCGCGCAACCATCAGACCTACAGCGCGGCGATCAACGGCAAGCTGGCCCAGGCTGCGGGCGGCGACGATAGCTCCAACACCTATCTGACCACGGCGCGCTACTCGCTGGATCCCACGAGCAGCGTCTACGTGCGCGCCGCCAGCGGCTACCGTCCGGGCGGCCCCAACCCGCCGGCTGTCCTGGCTGGCACAAACCAGATCGATCCGGCGGCACCAAAGTCCTTCCACTCCGACAGTCTGTGGAGCTATGAGGCGGGCTACAAATCGGATCTTCTGGACAAGCGCCTGTCGCTCGAAGCCGCCGTGTTCGACATCCATTGGAACAAGCTGCAGCAATCAATCGCCTTCGACGGCATCAGCATGCTCACCAATGCCGGCAATGCGGAATCGAAGGGCTTGGAACTGTCTGCCGGCTACCAGGTGGACACAAACTGGAGCCTGAACACCGCGCTGACCCTCAACGACGCCAAGCTCACCGAGAACGCCCCCAACCTCGGCGCCGCGGGTTCGCGCATTCCCAACGTCTCCCGCTTCTCCGCGTCTTTCGGGGCGAACTATGCGTACAGCCTGGCCGGCAAGCCGACTCATGCCGGCTTGAACCTGCGCTATGTCGGCCAGCGCAATGCCGGCTACGACTCGCCAAGCACGACGGTGCACAACTTCGACCTGCCCGCATACACCCTGCTGGACGCGAACTGGGGCATCGATTTCGGCCGTTGGCAACTCGCCGCCTATGTGCGCAACCTGACCGACCGCCGCGGGCTGGTGAACGGCGACACCGGGCTGACGACACTCGGCGGGCCCGTGAACGTCACGGTAGTCACGCCGCGCACCGTCGGTGCCAATCTGAGCTTCAACTTCTAAAGTGGAATCCGCATGAAGACGCTTTTCAAACCCTTGTGCGTGCTGGCGCTGGCCCTGTGCGCCGGCACGCTCTTGCAGCGGCCGGCCTGGGCCGCGAGCCCGACCGCCGCTGCGCACGAGCTCAACGCCACCGACGCCGAAGCATGGCTCGACGGCCTCATGCCCAGCGCCCTGCACCAGGCCGGCGTGCCCGGCGCGGTAGTCGTGCTCGTCAAAGACGGCAAGCCGCTCGTCCAGAAGGGCTATGGCTATTCGGACTGGGCCAAGCTCACGCCCGTGAATCCCGAGCGCACCCTGTTCCGCCCGGGCTCGACGTCCAAGCTCTTCACCTGGACCGCGGTCATGCAACTGGTCGAGCAAGGCAAGCTCGACCTGGATGCCGATCTGAACCAGTACATCGACTTCAAGATCCCGTCCTACAACGGCAAGGCGTTGACCCTGCGCCACGTGATGACGCACACGACGGGATTCGAGGAAGTGGCGCGCGACCTGCTGACCTACGACACACCCGGGCCCGACCTGGGCAGCGTGCTCAAGCGCTACATCCCGCCCTACCTCTACGAGCCCGGCACCACGCCCGGCTACTCGAACTACGCGACCTCACTGGCTGGCTACATCGTCCAGCGCGTCAGCGGACAGCCCTTCGACGACTACATCGAGCAACACATCTTCAAGCCACTGGACATGAAGAATGCCACCTTCCGCCAGCCGCTGCCCAAAGCGCTGGAGGCGCAGATGTCGCAGGGCTACCCGGCCGTGGGCGAGAAGCCCAAGGGCTTCGAGGTCATCTCCATGCCGCCGGCCGGCAGCCTCTCGGCCACGGGCGCCGACATGGGGCATTTCATGATCGCGTTCCTGCAGCAAGGCAAGTACGGCGAGAACCAGATCCTCAAGCCCGAGACCGTACAGCTTATGCACACCAAGCTGACCAAGCCCCTGCCCGACCTGCTCGGCATCGGCCTGGGCTTCTACCAGCAAGACATCAACGGCCACCGCGTCGTGGGCCACGGTGGCGACACCGTACTCTTTCACACCGACTTGCTGATCTTCCCGGACGACGGCGTGGGCCTCTACGTCTCCGTCAACTCGGGCGGCACCGAAGGCCGCGGCAAGTGGCTGCGCGACCGTGTGTTCGAGTCCTTCGCCGACCGCTACCTGCCCGACCAGCGCCCGGCCACCAAGCCCGAGGTCGACGAAACCACGGCCAAGCAGCATGCGCAGATGCTCGCAGGCGCCTACCGCACGACGCGGCGCGAGGATTCCACCTTCCTGTCGCTGCTGGCCCTGCTGAGCCCGCTGCGCGTGCAGGCGACCGAAGACGGCAAGGTGGCCATCGACCTTGCCGGCTCGCGCGGCGTGTTCCACGAGGTGAAGCCATTCTTCTGGGAAGAGGAACATGGAAAGCGTCGCCTTCAGGCCAAGGTCGAGAACGGCCGCGTGTTGAACTTCGGACTCGAGCCCTATGAGTTCGCCTTTATCTTCGAGCCTGTGCCCGCGCTGGCCGGCACCACTGCCCTCGTGCTGTTCTGCGCGTCGCTGGCCACGGTGGTGCTGACCAGCCTGCTGTGGCCCGTGGCCGCCGTGCTGCGCCGCCGCCATGGCATCACCGCCAAGCCGCCCATGCCCGTCAGCGCCGTCCGCTGGGCCAGCGTGCTGAGCCTCGTGGCCTTGGTGCTCTGGGGCGTGGTCGTGGCCGGCCTTGACGATCTCAAGGACACGACCCTGAGCCTGCCGCTTGCGCAGATCGTGACGCTCGTCGCCTTCGTCGGCGGCCTGCTGGCAGCGCTGTGGCATGCCAAGACGGCGCTGCGAGAAGGCGGTCTCGCCTCCCGCGGCCTGGCGCTGGCGTGGCTCGCAACTTTCGCCGTGCTCGTCGTGCTAGGCATTGCCCATCACATGATCAGCTTCAACCAGTGGTATTGAGCGAATGCGCATCTTCCTTGCCGGCCTGATCCACGAGACCAACAGCTTCTCGCCGATCCCCACGGGCGTGGCCTCCTTCGAGGAAGGACTGCTCGTGCGGCGCGCCGACCCCGATGCGCTGCGCCGCATCGAGGCCCAGGCCATGCTCGGCGGCGTGCTGGCCGCGGCCCGGAGCAAGGGCGACACACTGCTGCCGGGGCTGTTCGCGGTGGCCGAGCCCTCGGGGCCGCTGGCCCGGCCCGGCTACGAGGAACTGCGCGACGCTCTGCTGGCGGATCTCAAAGCCTCGGGGCCAGTCGACGCGGTCGTTCTGATGCTTCACGGCGCAATGCTGGCCGAGGGCTATCCCGACTGCGAGGGCGACCTGCTCACGCGGCTGCGCGAAGTCGTTGGCCCCGGGGTGCCCATCGCCGCCCTGCTGGACCTGCACGGCAATCTGAGCGCCGCCATGGTCGACTCGGGCGCCCTGCTGATCGCCTGCAAGGAATATCCGCACATCGACTACGCAGCGCGTGGCGCAGAGCTCTACAGCCTGTTGTCGCGGCGCGTGTGCGGCGAGCTGGCCTGGCGCGCACATTGGCGCCGCGTGCCCATGCTGGGCATCTTCGGGACCTCGCAGTCTCCCATGCGCGAGTTCGTGCAGCGCCTGCAGACCAGTGAGACACGGCCGGGCCTGCTGTCCATCTCGGCGCTGCACGGCTTCCCATGGTCGGACACCGAGCACACGAGTGCGGCATTGCTGGCCTATGCCGAAGACAAGCCCTCGGCCGATGCCGCAGCCAGGTCCGTGCTTGACGAGCTGGCACCGGCCTTCTACGGCCTGCGCGAGATGGCCAGCGCCAAACGCCTGCCGCTCGCCCTGGCGCTCGACGAGGCCGAGACCGCGATGCGCAACAACCGCGGCCCGGTCGTGCTGGCCGACACCGCGGACAACCCCGGCGGCGGCGCCGCCTGCGACAGCACCTTCGTGCTGCGCGCCCTTCTGGACCGCGGCATTCGCGACGCGGCCCTGGGCATGATTTGGGACCCGCAGGCCGTCGGCCTGGCCACGGCCGCCGGCGTGGGCGCGCAGTTGAGCCTGCGCATCGGAGGCAAGGTCGGCCCTATGTCGGGCGATCCGGTGGATCTCGATGTCGAGGTCCTGGCCTGCCGCAGCGACGCGCGCCAGCGCGGCTTCACTCCGGGCGCCTTCGAGCCGCTCGGCGCGGCCGTGGCACTGCGCGGCGCTGGCATCACGATCGTGCTCAACAGCCTGCGCCAGCAGGTCTTCTCGCCCGACTGTTTCACAGAGCTTGGCGTGGATCCGACAGCGCATCGGCTCGTGGTCGTGAAGTCCACGCAACATTTCCGTGCGGGCTTCGATCGGATTGCGGCTGCGACGATCTATGCCGACACGCCGAGCACGCTGCAGGCCGACATGAGCGGCCTGCCGTATCGCCACTTGCGAAGACCGGTCTGGCCGTTGGACTGACAGGCTGCGCGGTGGCTGAATTCGCAGCCGCGCGCACCTACACTCGTTGGGAGTCCGTCACCTCTGCCGCCGCTCCCGGATCCATGCTCGCAAGCCTCTGGCCTGGCCGTTCCTCCGCGCCGCGATGGCAACACGCCTTCGTGCTCGCGAGCCTGCTTTTGGGCTCGGCAGCGCAGGCCGTCGAGCTGCGCATCCCGGTCCACCCGGGCGCCCATCCGGCCTGCGAACGCTTGTGGCAGCGCCTGGCCATTCAAATGCCCGATCTGAGCCTGCGCCGGTTCGGCGATCCCATGACGGCGGCCCGTCGTGATCGCATGTTGCTCGATGGCAGCCTGGATGCCGACTGCGGCACGATCCCCGCCCCGCGCGCCACGGGCCTGCGCTATTCGCAGCTGCCGGTCTACCAGGTCCACCTGGTCCTGGTCTTGCGTGCGGACGACCCGCTCGAGATCAAGGGACAACAGGAGTTGCGCCGCCAAAGCGAGCAGTCACCGCTGCTGCTGAACCGCGGCTCCCTATTCCGCCCGCTGCTGGAGAAACTAGGCGTTCGCGCCCTCGACGACACCGGCGCCCACACCGAACAGAACATCGCCAAGCTGCTGGCCGGGCATGGGCGCATCTTCGTCTACCAGCAGCCGGGGCTGGACAGCAAGCTCAAGGCCTTTCACCTTGAAGGCAAGGTCCGCGTGCTGGCCTGGAGCCCGGGCAGGCTCGGCTACCACCTGGCCTACTCACCGCACCTGGCCCCAGGTGTAGCCGCGCGCCTCGACGAGGCCCTGCGCAAGCTCGCGCAAAGCGGAGAGCTCGATCGTCTGGGCGACGCAGAGTCGCGCTAGGGCTCAGCGCTTGAGCTTCGCGAAGGCCGCCGCCATCGCCCCGCCGGCCTGCGGCTCCGGCGCCCTTCCCCGCTGCTGCTGCTCGCCACGTCCAGCGGGCCGATAGGCGTTGTCGCTGTTCTTGCTGCCCGCCGGGCGCGGTGCCGCTTCGAGCTTCATCGACAACGAGATGCGGCCGCGCGCCAGGTCGACTTCGAGCACGCGCACCTTCACGATGTCGCCGGTCTTCACGACCTCGCGCGCGTCGTTGACGAACTTGTTGGCGAGCTGGCTGACGTGAACAAGGCCGTCCTGATGCACGCCCAGATCGACAAAGGCCCCGAACTGGGCGACGTTGGACACCGTGCCCTCCAGCAGCATGCCTTCGCGCAGGTCCTTGATGTCCTCGACGCCCTCGTTGAAGCGCGCCACCTTGAAGTCGGGGCGTGGGTCGCGGCCGGGCTTGTCGAGCTCGGTGACGATGTCCTTGACCGTGATTGCCCCGAAGCGTGCGTCGGCGAAGAGCTCAGGCTTCAACGCCTTGAGCACGTCGCTGCGACCCATCACTTCAGACAGAGGCCGCTCGAGCGCGTCGAGGATACGCTGGACCACGGGGTAAGTCTCGGGGTGCACCCCTGAGGCGTCGAGCGGGTTGTCGCCGCCGGGCACGCGCAGGAAGCCGGCCGCTTGCTCAAAGGTCTTGGGGCCAAGGCCCGTGACGTCGAGCAGTTGGCGGCGGTTGGCGAAACGGCCGTTGGCATCGCGCCAGCGCACGATGCTCGAGGCCACGGTTGCGCTCAGGCCGGCCACGCGTGCCAGCAGCGCGCTCGAGGCGGTGTTGAGATCCACGCCCACCTTGTTCACGCAGTCCTCCACCACGGCATCCAGCGTCCTCGCAAGCTCGCTCTGATTCACGTCGTGCTGGTACTGGCCCACGCCGATGCTCTTGGGGTCGATCTTGACGAGCTCGGCCAGCGGGTCTTGCAGGCGGCGCGCGATGGACACGGCGCCGCGCAGGGAGACGTCCAGGTCCGGCAGCTCCTTGGAGGCGAATTCCGAGGCCGAGTAGACCGAGGCGCCAGCTTCGCTGACGACCACGCGCTGAATGTCGGTCTGCAGCAGCTTGACCAGGTCAGCGGCGAGCTTGTCGGTCTCGCGGCTGGCCGTGCCGTTGCCGATGGCGATCAGGTTGACGCCATGCTTGGCGCACAGTGCGCCCAGCGTGCCCAGGGAGCCTTCCCAGTCGCGGCGCGGCTCGTGCGGGTAGACAGTGGCGGTGTCGAGCACGCGGCCCGTGTCGGCGACGACGGCGACCTTCACGCCCGTGCGGATGCCCGGGTCCAGGCCCATCACCACGCGCTTGCCGGCCGGTGCGGCCAGCAGCAGGTCGCGCAGGTTCTCGGCGAAGACCTTGATGGCCACGGCCTCGGCGTCTTCGCGCAGCCGCGCGAAGAGGTCTCGCTCCAGGCTCATACTGAGCTTGACCTTCCAGGTCCAGGCCACGCACTTACGGATCAGCGCGTCACCCGCGCGATTGGCGTGGCTCCAGCCAAGGTGCACGGCGATGCGGCCTTCGGCAAGGCCCGGCTTGCCCGCCTGCACTTCCTCATCAAGCACGAGCTTGGCGTCGAGGATCTCCTGCGTGCGGCCTCGGAACACGGCCAGCGCCCGGTGCGAGGGCACGGTGCGGATCGGCTCCGCGTAGTCGAAGTAGTCGCGGAACTTGGCGACCTCAGGGTCCAGCTCGTTCTTGCCGTCCATCAGCTTGGACTTGAACAGTCCTTCGGCCCACAGCCACTCGCGCAGCTTGCCGATCAGCACCGCGTCCTCGGCCCAACGCTCGGAGAGCAGATCGCGCACGCCGTCGAGCACGGCGAAGGCATCGGCAAAACCGGCGTCGGCATTGATGAAGTGCACCGCCTCGTTCATCGGGTCGAGCGAGGGATCTGCGAAGAGTTTGTCCGCCAGCGGCTCTAGCCCGGCCTCTCGGGCGATCATGCCCTTGGTGCGGCGCTTGGGCTTGTAGGGCAGGTACAGGTCCTCAAGCTCCTGCTTGGTCGGCGCGGCCTCGATGGCGGCGCGCAATTCGGCCGTGAGCTTGCCCTGCTCGTCGATGCTCTTGAGCACGGCGGTGCGGCGCTCCTCGAGCTCGCGCAGGTAGGAGAGCCGCGCTTCCAGCTCGCGCAACTGGATATCGTCGAGGCCGTCGGTGGCCTCCTTGCGGTAACGGGCGATGAAGGGCACGGTGGCCCCGCCGTCAAGCAGCTCAACGGCGGCCTTGACTTGCACCGGCCGAACCTTCAGCTCGGCGGCGATTTGCAGGAGGATCTTGTCCAAAACGTCTGGCATCAGGGAAGGAAACAGCTGGCAGTCTGCCACAGCACCTAACATCGTCGGACAGCGCATTTCTGCTAGGAAAATTCCATGAAGCTTCGCCTCGCCGCATCCCTCCTGACGCTCGTGTGCAGCCAGCCGGGCGCCAGCGCCGCCACGACGCCTGCACCGGCGTCGGCGTCGGCACCGGCACCGGCATCGGCATCGGCATCGACATCGGCGGTCACGATTCCCCCGGAGCCCGAGCTGACGCGCATCGTCACCGAGCTGGACCGACGCCATTTCGGCGCCTTCAACAGCTGCGACGTCCCGACGATCGAGGCCTTGTACGCCCCGGACACGGAGTTCTATCACGACCTCTCGGGCCGCGTCCTTGACCGTGCGCAGCTGATGGCGGCGATCCGCAAGAACATCTGCGGCAAGGTGCAGCGACGCCTGATCGAAGGCTCGCTGGAGGTCTCACCGCTGGCCGGCTATGGCGCCATCGAGCAGGGGCGGCAATGCTTCTTCCGGGTGGGCGAGTCGAACTGCGTGCAGCAGGGCCGCTTCTTCATGCTCTGGAAGTTCGACGGCACGCAGTGGCAGCTGACCCGCGTCGTCAGCTACGAGCACAAGGAGCTGCCCGCGCCGAAATAAAAGAAGGCCGCGGGCGCGGCCTTCGAACGGCTGGCCCCGGGGCGCCCGCTGGAGCACCCCGAGCGCTGCGCGATCACATCTTCATCGACACTTCCAGCGCGAGCGAGCGCGGTGCGGTCACGTTGGCCGTGCGCGAGCCCACGGCCGAGCCGGTGGAGCTGACATAGCCGACGTACTGCTTGTCGGTCAGGTTGTTGACGATGCCGGCCACGCCCCACTTCTTGTCAGGCGAGTCCCAGCCCAGGCGCAGGTCGAAGCGGCTGGTGGCGTCGCCGACGCTGAATGTGGGCAGCGGTCCGCAGGAGTATTTGGCGATGCTTTCCGAATTGCAGCGTTGCGGGCCCGAGTAGGCCCAGTTCAGCGTGGCACTGCCAAGGCCTCCCAGCATCGCCGCGCTGTAGTTCAGACCCATGGTGGCCGTCGTGCGCGGCGTGCCCACGGGCTGGCCGGCCATGTTGATCGACACCGTCGGGCTGGGCTGGAAGTTGTAGTGCTTGTAGGTCTGGTCAATCAGCTCGGTGGCAGCGTTGAGGCGCCAGTTCGGGCTGAGCTGCCAATAGCCTTCAAGATCGGCACCGGTGGCCTTCTGATCCGACACCTGAACGATGTAGGTCAGGATGCCGTTGGAGCCCGTCGTGGTGCCGATGGATTGCAGGTTGTTGAAGTTGTAGCTGAACAGCGAGGCCGTGTAGAACAGGCCCGCGCTCTTTACCGAGCCCTTCACGCCGGCCTCGTAGTTGGTGATGGTCTCGGGGCTGAAGGTGGAGATGCCTTCCTTGTAGATGGCGTTAAAACCGCCAGCCTGATAGCCGCGCGTGACCGACGCGAACAGCATGGTGTCCTTGTCGATCTTGTGGTCGATCACCAGACGCGGGCTGGTGTTGTTCCACGCCGCACTGTTGCCCAGCACCTGGTTCGTCGCCTGCGGGGCGTTGAAATTGATGTTCGAACTCATCACGTAGTACAGGTCGTCGCCGAGCTTCGGAGACAGGCCTGCGCCAACGAGGGCGCCCTGCAGCTGCGCGTTCGTCAGGCCTTGCGATGCGGCGATCAAGGCCTGCTGCGCGTTGACGGTCGTGAAGAAGCCGCCCTGGGCCAGGCCGGCGAGCTTGGCGTCCAGCGAGGTGGCGATGCGCTGGGGGTTGTACCAAGTGAAGCTCTTGGAATCGTGCGTAAAGCGGATACCGCCTGTGAGGTTGGTGCTGCTGCTGAGCTTCCAGATCACGTCGCCGAAGACGGCGGCGGACTTGTACTTGCCCGTGTTGTATATGGACTCGGTCCACGTGTCGTGCAACACGTCAATGTTCGGGATGCCGAAGAGCTGGGTCAGCTGGTTGGTGATGGCAAAGGGCGTGAGCAGGCCGCCGCTGGCGTTGCCGACGACTGTGTCCACCGTCGAGGTGTTGGAGTACAGCGCCGTCTGCTGCGAGGCATCCTCGTAGTAGCCGCTGGCACCGGCCACCCAGTCAATGATGTCCGTGCTGCCGTTGAGACGGAACTCCTGCTGCCAGCTGCGGCTCTTCTCGAAGTTGCCGGTGGACAGCGTGGTCTTGTAGACGCTGTTGCCGTCGTTGTCCTGCACGTTCTGGGCCGTGAACTTGCGATAGGCCGTGGTGCTGGTGAGCGTCGCGAACTCGACGTCATGCGTAACGCGCAGCGTCACGCCGTCGAACTTGCGGGCCTCGAGCTGGTTGGCGTAGTTGTCGTCCAGCGTGGCGGTGAGCGGGTTGCGCCAGGTGCTCGGGTCCTCCGGGAAGGGCTTGCCCTGCAACTTGGCATCGGTGGGCAGGGCCAGAAAAGAGCGGGGCTTCTGGTTGATGTTCTCGTGTTCCCACGTCAGCAGCGCGGTGGTGTCACCGCCGTTCCACTTGACGGCGGCACGCGTGCCCCAGGCGTTGTCGCCGCCGTACATGCTGCCGTCGTACAGGTTCTTCTGCCAGCCGTCCTTGTGCTCGCGAACGCCGGTGAAGCGCACCGAGGTGCTGTCGTTGAGCGGCTGGTTCACCAGGAACTCGCCGTGGTACTGGCCCTGGTTGCCCAGGCGTGCCATCACGCTGGCCTCGTTTTGGGCCGATGGTTCGTTGGTGATGATGGAGATGGCGCCGGCAGCGGCATTGCGGCCAAACAGCGTGCCCTGCGGTCCCTTGAGCAGCTCGATGCGCTTGACGTCGTTGAAGTTCAGCAGCGCGCCGCCGGTCTTGCCAGCGTAGACGCCGTTCATGTAAATGCCCACGGGCGCGTCGGTGCCGATGCCGAAGTCGCCGCTGCCCAGGCCACGGATTGTGAACTGCGGCTGGGTGGCCTGGGTGCCGTCGACAGTCAGGCCCGGCATCAGGCCATCGAGGCCGGCAATGTTGGTGGCGCCCACCGACTTGATGGTGTCGGCGCCGACCACGCTCATCGTGATGGGCACTTCCTGCAACTGCTGAACGCGGCTCTGGCCGGTGACCTGGACCACGCCGAGGTTCTGCACGTCCTGCGCCTGGGCCGCACTCGCGGCAGCAAGAGCGGCGGCCAGGGCCAGCGCGGTCGGGCGGTAGATCTTGTTCATCGTCTCACTCCTTGTTGGATTGTTTTATTGGGGTTGCGCTGCCTGGCAGCCGCCGCTCATGGAGGCGACCCACTCTTTGATCAGGGCCACGCCCTCAGCATGGGCGGTGCTGCGTCCGAGCTCGGGCATCATCTCGCCACCTTCTGTGGAGGCGAGACGGTACAGCATGATGGACGCGTCGGGCTCCCCGGGCACGATGCCAAAGAGCCGGTTGCCCGTGCCCTTACCGGCGGCCACGGGCGGCTTGCACAGGCCCAGGTGCAGATTGGGCGCGAGGAAGGGTTCGAGGTTCAGCGCCGTGGTGCTGGCCGGGCCTTTGGGGTTGTGGCAATGCGCGCAGTTGATGTCAAGGTAGGCGCGTGCGCGGGCTTCCACGGGCAGCTTGGCATCGTGCCAGTCTGGAGCACGCGGCAGCGCGGCCAACTCCTGCGCGCCCAGGCCCGGCACGCCTTGCAGATAGCCCACGCGCACCAGGCGCGCCAGCTGGTTCTCGCCGAAGAGATCACGGTTGATGTGGCGCGTCTTCAGGCCGATGGGTTCCAGCGTCTTGCTCGCGTTGTAGTGCGTCATGTGGCAACTCGCGCACTGGTTCTCGTTGGGCACGACGTAGGTGAACTTCTGCCCCTCGAGGTCCATGGGCATCTGGTCGCCGACGCGGGCCAGCGTGGCCTCGGTCTGTTCGGCGTTCCACACATAGGGCATGGCCACCCAGCCCTCGGCGCGATGCACGAGCAGGCGGGTCTCGACGAGCCGGTTCTGCTTCAAGTCCAGCGCGCCATTGACAAACTCGGCGCCGGTATCCGAGATGGACTTCAGCACCTGGCCGTTCTCGCCCTTGGGGTAGTAGAAGGTCTTGCTGATGACCGTGCCCACCGGCAGGTCAAACACGTCCTTCTCTGAGTAGTGGCCGCTCTTGCCGGCCGGCATCCAGACGGTGCGCAGCTTGTGCGCGTAGTCGGAGAACAGTGGCGAGTTCAGCTCGTAGGGCTCTACGCCCTTGTTGAGCACGAGCTGCTTGCCGTCGGCTCGCATGAGCGCCCATTCGCTCAGCGAGGCGGGCTTGCCCGTCTCGTGCCAGGCCACGGGGCCCATGGGCTTGTCGCAAGCCGCGAGGGAGAAGGCCAGCGCCACGGCGGCCAGCCGGCAGAAAAACTTCAACATCACGTCTTCAGCTCGCGAGCTTGAGCTCCACGGCGGGCAGGCGTGGCAGCGTGCAATCGAAGCTCTTGCTGTCCACCGTGGGGTTCTTGTACTTATTCGGCCCGTCGGCGTTGAGCACCTCGCTCTTGCCGCCGTTCTTCACGCAGATCTTGTCGTCGGCGCCGTTGGCCTTGGGGTCGGCATAGCCGTCCCACAGCACGTCGGGAAAATGACCGTTGATGCCGAAAAGCACGGTCTTGAGCGTCTTCAGGTCCATGCCGTCGGGCGCGTCGCCGCCGCCGCTGAATCGGTTGTCCACGACCAGAATGGCCTTCGGATAGGGATCGTAGGTGGGCTCCACGCCCTTGGTCGTGGCGTAGCCGGTCGAGTAGTAGCTCGACAAGATCACGTTCGCCGTCTGGTTGTCCGAGATGTCGTTGTCGAAGATCTCGACCTTGCTGTTCGAATTGATCACCATGCCAGAGCCGGCAGGCACGCTGGCCACGGCCGTGCCCTTGGCGCCGAAGTTGGCGATGTTGTTCTTGAAAGACTTGTTCTTGTAGACGCGCGTGCTGTGGCCAGGCTGCGAGAGGTTGGGCATGTTGAACACGAGAATTCCGCCGGTGTTGCCGGTGGCCGTGTTCTCGTAGACGTCGGCGCCTACGGTGTTCTCGATCTCGATGCCGGCCACGTTCTGCTCGGCATGGCAGCGGCGCACGACCACGTTCTTGGACTGGCCCACATAGATGCCGGCATCCGACGCACCCCAGGCCTCGGAATCCTCGATCAGCACATTGCGCGTCTTGACGGGGTAGATGCCGTAGGCGCCGTTGGTGGTCTTGGGACCATCGGTCCAGCGCACGCGCACGCCGCGCACGACGATGTTCTCGCCGTCGTTGATCTTGATGGCGTCGCCCTTGGTGTCCTCGATCGTCAGGCCTTCGAGGTGGAAATCATTGCCGTAGACGATCAGGCCCTCGGGGCCGCTCTGCTGATCCTTGAACGAGATGATGGTCTTGTCCATGCCCGCGCCCTTGATGGTCACGCCATTGGCGCGCAGGGACAGGCCGCGGTCGAAGTGATAGTTGCCGGCCGGGATCTCGACCACCGTGCCGGGTTTGGCATCCAGCAGTTGCTCCTGCAACTGCTTCTGCAGCTCGGTGCTGATCGGGGCCGGGCCGCCACTCTGCGTCTTGCCGCAGCCGACCAGGGCCAGCGCGAGTCCCATCATTGCGAGGATGCCGATGCTCTTCATTGCTTGTCTCCGTGGCCTCTGGAGGCGGGCCGCTGGCAATGTAGCAAAGGCTATGCCCCCGGGCGGGCGGGGTTTGCCCCGTGGAACAACTCAGGGTTTGTCCGTGTTTCTCGGCGCCGTTGAAGCAAAGTGTCTAGCGCCGCAGCAGCCGCAGGCCGTTGAACACCACCAGCAGACTCGCCCCCATGTCGGCAAAGACCGCCATCCACATGGTAGCGCCACCGAGCACCGCGAGCACGAAGAACACCGCCTTAATGCCCAGGGCCAGCGTCACGTTCTGGACCAAGACGGCGAAGGTGCGGCGCGACAGGCGCAGCATCTGCGGCAGCTTGCGCAGATCATCATTCATGATGAGCACGTCGGCCGCTTCCTTGGCGATGTCGGTGCCCACGCCACCCAGGGAGAAACCCACCCGGGCCGCGGCCAGGCTCGGCGAGTCATTGACCCCGTCGCCCACCATACCGACGGCCTGCTTCGCGCCCCAGGCCTTGACGAGTCGCTGCTTATCCTCGGGCAGCAAGCCCGAGTGCACCTCGTCCACACCAAGCTGCTCAGCGATGGCCCGTGCCGTGGCCTCGTTGTCACCGGTCAGCATGGCCGTCTTCACGCCGAGTGCATGCAGCTCGGCCACCGCCTCGCGGCTGCTGGGCCTGACCGTGTCGGCCACCGCGAAGAGGGCCAGCACCGCGTCCTCGCTGGCGAGCACAGAAACCGTTCGGCCCAGGGCCTCGTGCTCGGCCATCTGCGCTTCGAGCCGCGCCGAGCATTGGCCGCGCTCATGGATCCAGCGATGGTTGCCGAGCACCAAGCGCCGGCCGTCGATCAGGCCCTGCACGCCTCGGCCCGGCTCAGCTCGAAAGTCCTGGACTTCCAGGGCCTCGCCGCCCAGGCCGGCGACGATGGCCGCGGAGACCGGATGGTCGGAGCGCAGTGCCAGACTCAGCGCATCGGCGAGCACGCCGGCATCAGCTGCCAGGAGCTGGTGGGCGACGAGCTTGGGGCGGCCCTCCGTCAGCGTGCCGGTCTTGTCCAGGGCGACGAGCTTGAGCTTTCGGGCCTCTTCCAGATGGACGCCACCCTTGATGAGGATGCCCTGCCGCGCCGCCGCCGCCAAGCCGCTGACCACGGTCACCGGCGTGGAGATGACGAGGGCGCAGGGGCAGGCGATCACGAGCAGCACGAGAGCCTTGTAGACGGCCGCGAGCCAGGGCCAGCCCAGCAGCAGCGGGGCGCCGAGCGCCACGCCCAGCGCCAGCACGAAGATGGCCGGCGTGTAGACCGCAGCGAAGCGGTCCACGAATCGCTGCGTCGGCGCGCGCTGGCCTTGCGCCTCCTCCACGGCGTGGATGATGCGGGCGAGCACTGTGTCCGAGGCCGGCTTGCTGACCTCGAACTCCAGCGCGCCGCCCTGGTTGATGGTGCCGGCAAAGACCTCGTCGCCCGCAGCCTTGTCCACGGGCACACTCTCGCCCGTGACAGGTGATTGATCAACGGCGCTGCGGCCTGAGGTCACCCGCCCGTCCAACGCAAAGCGTTCGCCCGGCTTGACGCGCAGCGTGGCGCCCACCGCCACGGACTGGGCATCTTGCAAGCGCCAGGATCCATCGGGCTGCCGGACCTCGGCCTGCGGCGGCGACAGCGCCAGCAGGCCCGTGATGGCGTGGCGAGCGCGCACGACCGAGCGCGCCTCAATCAGCTCGGCCAGCGAGTACAGGGCCATGACCATGGCCGCCTCGGGCCACTGGCCGATCACGAAGGCGCCGATCACGGCCACGCTCATCAGCGCATTGATGTTCAGCCGCCCGCGCAGCAGGGCGGCAAGGCCCTTGCGGAGCACGGCCAGGCCCGACAGGCCGATGGCCACGGCGGCCACGGCCATTCCCAGCCCTTTCCACACCGTCGTGGCCGGAGCCAAAAAGTCGATCGTCTCCGCCCCCGCCGCGACGACCAGCGCCGCAATCAGCTGGAACAGCTCCGCGCGCCGGGCGCGAGCCGTGTCCTCGGCCTTCGGTGCGGCCCTGATCACCTCGGCCTGAAACCCGGCGGCGGCAACGGCCGCGACGATGTCAGTCCAAATACTTTGTGGTGCATCGACGCCGAGCGTGCGGGCCGGCAGGTTGAACTGCAAGCGATGCACGGCGGGGAAGCGTTCCAACGCGCGGCGGATCTCGCCCTCTTCCACCGGGCAGTCCATCGTGGGGATGCGCAGGAGAAGGCCTTGCATGGATTCCACGGCTTCCGCCGCGACGCCATGGTCATGGTCATGGTCATGGTCGGAGTGGTCGCGTCCATGACCGTTACCGTGATCGTGGTGACTGTGGCGGTGGTGCTCATGGCCGTGGTGATCATGGCCGTGGTGATCGTGGACGTGCTGATCGTGGCTGCAGCAGCCGTCGGCGGTCACATGGGGATTCTTCATGATCGGCATTGGAATCTCTGGAGTTACTACGGAGTCAAGCACCCTGCATGGCTGGACTACAGTCCGGCCACCCACAAAAAAAGCAGCGAGGAGGTCGCATGATCCGAAGCGTTCCTGCCACGCTGGCGCTCCTCGCGCTATGCGCGTTCGGCAACACCGGCGTCTTCGCCCAGGCCTCCTTGGCCGCTCCAGCGCCCGAGGAGCCCCCCGTCGTCGGCAAGGGCCCGTTCATCGTGATCGATCAGTTCGGCTATCTCCCCGCCGGCGCCAAGGTAGCAGTGCTTCGCAGCCCGGTCCACGGCTTCGACCGCGAGGAGCGGTACACGCCGGGTGCCACGCTCCAGGTGATCGCCACCGCCACCGGGAAGCCCGTGTTCACCGGCACGCCGGTGGCGTGGAAACAGGGGCAGGTGGACGCCTCCTCCGGCGACCGTGTCTGGACCTTCGACTTCAGCGCCCTGGACGCGCCGGGCCGCTACGAGATCCTCGACGTCGAGCGCCAAGTGCGCTCGACCCCGTTCGAAATCGGCGAGAACGTCTACCGCACCGTGCTCATGCAAGCCGTGCGCAGCTTCTACTACCAGCGCGCGGGCCAGGCCAAACTGGCGCAATTCGCGGGCGCCGGCTGGGCCGACGGACCCAGCCACCTCGGTCCGCTTCAGGATGCCAACGCGCGCCGCTACGACGCGCCAAACGACGCCTCCACCGAGCGCGACCTGCGCGGTGGCTGGTTCGATGCGGGCGACTACAACAAGTACACCAGCTGGACTGCCAGCTACATCGTCGAGATGCTGCAGGCCTACCTGCAGAACAAATTCCTCTGGACCGACGACTTCAACATCCCCGAATCGGGCAACGGCCTGCCCGACCTGCTCGACGAGGTGAAGTGGGGGCTGGACTACCTCGTGCGCCTGCAGGAACCCAACGGCTCAGCGCTGTCCGTCGTGGGCCTCTCGCACGCCAGTCCGCCCTCTGCTGCCAAGGGGCCCAGCCTCTACGGCCCCGCCAGCACCTCGGCCACGCTGGCGGCGGCCCGGGCCTATGCATTCGGCGCCAAGGTCTTCGGCGCGCAGGATTCACCGGCGTTCAGGACCTACGCGGCCGAACTGGCGCAGCGTGCCCGGCGTGCGTGGGTCTGGGCCGCCGCTCACCCCCATGTGATCTTCCGGAACAACGACGCTGCCGAGGGCACCGGCGGCCTGGCCGCCGGTCAGCAGGAGGTGGACGACGCCGGCCGCGCCGAGCTGCGCCTGGGCGCGGCCGTCTACCTCTTTGACCTGACGACCGACCCAGCCTATCGCGCCGTGGTGGACGCGGGCTACACCTCCGCCCCGATGTTCAAGTCGGGCTGGCTGTCGCCCTTCACCGTGAGCAGCACGGGGCCGCTGCTGCACTACGCCTCGCTCGCCAACGCCACGCCGGCCACGGCCTCCGCCATCAGGAGTCGCTATGCCGAGCTCTGGAATCGCGACGACAACGGCGGCTGGGGCGCGATCCGGGCGCAGCGCGATCCGTATGGCGCCTATCTGGCCAACTACACGTGGGGCAGCAACGCGATCAAGTCCAACGCCGGCAATATGTTCGCAGACGAGGCGCGGTATGGGCTGGGCACGCACAGCGCTGAGCAGGCACTGGACGCCGCCGCGGCCTATTTGCACTATCTGCACGGCGTGAATCCGCTCGGCAAAGTCTACCTGTCGAACATGGGCCGCTACGGCGCGACCAACTCGGTCGACCGCTTCTACCACTCCTGGTTCGCCGCCGGCAGCGCGCAGTGGGGCAGCGTCAAGGCATCTCGCTGGGGGCCGCCGCCGGGCTTCTTGGTCGGCGGCGCCAATCCCTCCTACGCCTGGGATTCGCGCTGCCCGGGCGTGTCGACGCAATGCGGCGCGGCCCTGCCCTCGCCGCCTGCGGGCCAGCCGCCGCAGAAATCCTACGCAGACTTCAACCAGGCCTGGCCGCTGAACTCCTGGGAGGTGACCGAGAACTCGGGCGGCTATCAGGTCGCCTACATCCGGCTGCTCAGCCGGTTTGTGAAATAGCCAGCTGCCTCAATGCCTGCTCGAAAACCTCGGGCGGCTGGCCGCCCGAGATCAGGTGGCGGTCGTTGATGATGACCGCCGGCACGGAGTGGATGCCGTGCGCTTGATAGTAGGCCTCGGCCTCGCGCACCTCTTCGGCGTACTGGGCGCTTTCGAGCACGGCGCGCACCGCCTCACGGTCCAGGCCCACGAACACGGCGCGGTCCAGCAGCAGGGCGTGATCGCTCGGGTCCAGGCCCTCGGTGAAGTAGGCACCGAACAGGGCCATCTTCAGATCGCGCTGGAAGTTGGCGCCTTGCAGGCCCGCCCAATGCAACAGCCGATGCGCGTCGAACGTGTTGTAGATGCGGCTGCGCGCCCCTTGCACGAAGTCAAAGCCCACCGCGGCACCCCGCTGGCGCAACGCAGCGCGGTTGACCTCCAGCTGCGCAGGCGGCAGACCGTACTTGCGCCCCAGGTGCTCGTCGATGTCCTCGCCCTCGGGCGCCATGCCCGGGTTCAGTTCAAACGGTTGGAAATGCAGCTCCACCTTCAGCTCAGGCAGCCGCTCGAGCGCCTGCTCCAAGGACTTGAGCCCGATGGCACACCAGGGGCAGGAAACATCCGAAACGAAATCGATCTTCATGCCGCGCATTCTGGTCAAACATGTAAAGACTTGTCCGGCCAAGGGCAAGTTCCTCGGGACGCTGTGGTTTCGTCCGGTGGTCTCCGGCTGCCGCGGTTGCAGGAATGTTGGTAGGCTGCGCTCCGAGTCCGATCCATCTGCCGCCGCTGCGAAGAAACCTTGACGATGACATCTCCTCTCCGCGACAGCCACCTTGTCCGAGTAACGGTGGGGCAGGCTTGAGTCCGCAGGGCACCGATTTCGCGGCATCGCGGCCCGCCGGTGGCACTCCGCTGGCGTCCCCGCACATCCGGGCGCTGGCGCGGAGGCTGCAGCGCCGCGTGCTGGCGCAGCCTCATCGCATCCGGCTGGCGGTGCTCGTTTCGGTGCTGGCCCACGCGCTGCTGCTGTGTCTGGCTCTCGACGGCGAGGAGTACGGCCTGCCGGGCTTCGGCGTGTCTTGGCAGGCACGCAAGCTGGAGGAGCCAGACCTTCGCGTGGTGCTCGCGCCGCAGCCCGTACCCGCCGCGGAAGTGGTGCAGCAAGAGCCCGTGGAGCAGATCGCCGCCGTTGAGCCCGCGCCGGCTGCCGCCGAGACCGTGCCCGATGCGCAGCCCAGGGCCACGGCCGTGTTGAAGGCGGAGTCCATTGCCGCGACAACGCCGGTCAAGCTGCTGCCGCGCGCCCAGTTACCGGCCGATATCGCGCCACCCATGATCCCGGCCGCGCCCGTGCTGTCCCTGCCCCAAACCGAGACGCCCAAGTGGACCGTCCCCGACACCCCCGCGCCGCCGGCACCCGCCGTGGCCATGATGCCCAGTGCATCCAGCCCTGAGACCTCGCCGCAGGAGACCGAGAGACAGGAAGCCGCCCGGCGCGAGGCTATGCGCGTCGAGGCCGAGCGCCAGGAGACGGCGCGCCAGGCTGCCGCTCAGCAGCAAGCGGCGCGCGAAGACGCAGCCCGGCTGGAGGCCGAACGCCAGGAGGCCCAGCGCCAGGCTCTGGCACGACAGGAGGCCGATCGCAAGGAAGCGGCCCGCGTGGAAGCCGCCCGGGCCGAGGCCGCAAAGCTCGAAGCCGAGCGCCAGGACGCCGCGAGGCAGACCGCGGCGCGGCAGGAGGCCCTGCGCCAGGAGGCCCTGCGCCAAGAAGCCGCCCGAGCCGAAGCGGCGCGCGCTGAGGCTGCGCGGCAGGATGCTGCTCGGCAAGAGGCCGCGCGGCAGGAAGCAGCACGACAGGAAGCAGCTCGACAGGAAGCAGCTCGACGCGAAGCCGCCAGGCAGGAAGCGGCTCGGCAGGAAGCGGCTCGCACCGAAGCCGCCCGCCAGGAGGCCGCCCGTCAAGCCGCGGCCCGTCAAGAGACAGCGCGCCTCGAAGCTGCCCGACAGGAATCTGCGCGGGCAGACGCCGAGCGCGAAGAACGCAAGCGGGCCATCGGCCGCCAGCTCGACGAGGAAGCGGCCAAGCGCGATGCCGCGACGCGGCCCTCATCGACCTCGCCGCTGCCCTTGTCCTACAGCAGCCCGCGCCGCGGCCGCCTGTTCGGCCATCTCGACACGAATGCCGAGCTCGTGGCCTACGGCGAGGCCTGGGCGCGCAAGATCCAGCTGAATCAGACCTTCGAGATGGTGCGAGAGGCCGCCAAGCAGCCGCACGACGATCCGCTCGTGATCGTCGCCGTGCGCAGCGATGGTTCGGTCGAATCCATTGCCTTCGTGCGCTCCAGCGGTGTGCCGGCCATCGACGAGGCCGTGACCCGCATCATCCACAGCCAGGAGAACTACCTGACCTTCCCGCCGGCGCTGAAGCGCGATTACGACGTGGTGGAGATCCGCAGGACTTGGCACTTTGATACTGCGGTGCGGCTGTATTGATCGCGAAGGACGGCGCGGACGCATTGACGCCAGCAGAACAGGTCGGTGATGAAAGCAATATCCAGATTGGTCATCTGCTGCGCCGTCGCGCTGCCACTCACGATGGCGGCATTCTGGTGCGAGTCACCGCATTGGGCAGCACACCGAATGCGGTCCTTGGCCCGGTCCGGCGACGTCGCCGCCTTCAACACATATGTAGACTACTCGAGGGTGAGAGCAAGCTTGAAGGACCAGTTGATGGAGCGAGGCTTCGCCGGTCCGGATCACAGCACGCAGAAGGTTGGGCAGATCAGCTACTGGAGCGACGTCATCGCGGACACCCAACTCAAGCCTGAGGTGCTCATGCAGGCGATGCGCAGCGGCATGCTGGAAGGCGGCTTGCCGTCCTTTCGAGAAGCGTTTGAAGACGTCGAATGGACCTCGGAGCGGGAAGGCTTGGACCGTCTGATCGTGCATGGCGTGAAGCCGGGCGATCATGATGACTTGCGTGTCGGCCTCGTACTCGAGCGCTCCGGCTTCGTCACCTGGCGCCTCACCGCCCTGCGAATGCCAACCGTAGCGCATGGCCAGCAGCAGCCGGCAGCCGGCAGCCGGCAGCCTCCTAGGCCAGGAACTGCAGAGCTCCCTGCCCCGCCACGCGCCCGCTGGCGATACTGGCCGTGAGCAGGTAACCACCGGTCGGCGCTTCCCAGTCGAGCATCTCGCCGGCGCAGAACACGCCCGGGCGTGACCGCAGCATCAGCCACTCGTCAAGCGATTCGAAACGCACGCCACCGGCCGTGCTGATGACTTCGGCGACGGGCCGCGTGCCCACGAGCGTGATGGGCAGCGCCTTGAGCGTGCGGGCGAGCACGGCGGCGTCGTGGTAGTCCTCCTTGCTGAGCAGCTCGTGCAGCAGGCCCGACTTCAGGCCCTCGATGCCCAGGCGCGACTTCAGGTGAGTAGACATTGAGCGCGAACCCCGGCCGCGTGCGACCTCGGCCGCGACCTTCTCGGCCGCATGGCCTGGCAGCAGGTCGAGCAGGATGCGGCACTGGCCGTCGCGCTCGATGCGATCGCGGATCAGGCTCGATGCTGCGTAGACCAGTGAGCCTTCGATGCCCGTGGCCGTGATCACGAATTCGCCTTGACGATGAAAGGTCGTGTCCTCAACGGTGAGCGCCACAGGCTTAACCGGCAGGCCAGCGAATTTCTGCGCGAACAGCGGCGTCCAGCCAGCCACGTCGAAGCCGCAGTTGGCGCTGCGCAATGGTGCGACTTCGGCGCCGACCGCTTCGAGCCAGGGCTGCCAGGCACCGTCCGAACCCAGTTGCGGCCACGAGGCCCCGCCAAGGGCCAGCACGGTGGCACGCGGTGTCAGCGCGAATTGCCCGTCAGGACCCTCGAGCCGCAAGGCGCCCGTCTCCGTCCAGCCGAGCCAGCGGCTGCGCATGTGGAAGTGCATGCCGGCCTCACGCAGGCGGTGCAGCCAGGCGCGCAGCAGCGGCGCGGCCTTCATGTCCGTGGGAAAGACGCGGCCCGAAGTGCCGACGAACGTCGAAATGCCCAGGGCCGCGGCCCATTCGCGCAGCGCCGGTCCGTCGAAGGCGCGCAGCAGCGGCTCGATCTGTGGCGCACGCGCCCCGAAGCGCGAGACAAACGACGCGAAGTCTTCTGAATGCGTGAGGTTGAGCCCGCCCTTGCCGGCGAGCAAGAACTTGCGACCGATCGAGGGCTTGGCGTCAAACAGATCGACCTGCACCCCGCTTTGCGACAGCACCTCGGCCGCCATCAGGCCAGCCGGGCCGCCGCCGATGATGACGACGCCTTCAGCCACGGAGCGCCTGGCGCAGCTGTGCGCCAATCTCGGGCCGCGCGGCAAAGGGGTCGCCGGGATTGCGGCCCTGCACGATGTCGGTCAGCCGGTCCTGCACGCCGCCCACTGCCTGCGGGTGGCTGAGGATATAGAAGCGCTCATCTCGCAAGGCTTCGAACACCAGGGCCGCGACCTCGGCCGCCGTGACCTTGCCGTGGCTCACTGCCTGTTCGATCATGGCCGCGCCGATGCGCTGGCTGCGCGTGGGCTTGCCGGCCTCTGCCTGCGGCCGGTTGCGATGGCTTTGCGCAATCCCCGTGGGCACGAAGTAAGGGCACAGCACCGAGCAGCGGACCTGTTCCGTCACCAGCGCCAGATCCTGGTGCAGGGTCTCGCTGAGGGCCACCACCGCATGCTTGCTGACGTTATACACGCCCATGTTGGGCGGCGCGAGCAGGCCGGCCATCGAAGCGGTGTTGACGAGATGACCCTCGAAGCCCGGATCCGCCTGCGCGGCCGCGAGCATCATCGGCGTGAACAGGCGCACCCCATGCACCACGCCCATGAGGTTCACGCCCAGCACCCATTCCCAGTCGGCCAGTGAGTTCTCCCACACGAGTCCGCCCGCGCCGACACCGGCGTTGTTGAAGACGAAGTGCGGTGCCCCGAAGCGTTCCTGCACCGCCTCGGCCAGGGCCTCCATCTGCTCGGCCTTGGACACGTCGACCCGACGCGCCAGCACCTCGTTCCCGGCGAACTCGGCGCTGGCGCGCTCCAGGGCATCGGCCTGCACGTCGCAGAGCACGAGCTTCATGCCCTCGCGCGCGGCGATACGCGCCACCTCAAGCCCGAAGCCTGAAGCCGCACCGGTGATAACGGCGACCCGCCCGTCGAAACGCTTCACAGGGCCACCAGCTGCTTGCCGAAATTGCGGCCCTTGAGCAGGCCAATAAAGGCCTCTGGCGCTGCGTCAATGCCCTGCGCCACGGTCTCGTGGTATTTGAGCCGGCCTGTGGCCACCAGGCCGCCGAGCTCGGCCAGGGCCTCGGGCCATTTGTCCATGTGCTCGGAGACGATAAAGCCCTGCACCTTCATGCGGTTGGTCAGCATCAGCTGCGGATGCTGCAGCGGGATGGGCTCGCCGTTGTAGCCGGCGATCATGCCGCACAGGGCCACGCGGGCGAAGGCATTGGCGCGCAACATCATGGCGTCGAGCACCAAGCCGCCGACGTTCTCGAAATGACCATCGACACCGTCCGGGCACGCTTGCTTGAGCGCGGCCGAGAGGCTCTTCAGGTCCGGGTGCTGGCGATAGTCGATACAGGCGTCAAAGCCCAGGGTCTCAGTGACATATCGGCACTTCTCGGCGCCACCGGCCAGGCCCACGGCACGCGCGCCACGCAGCTTGGCCAGTTGCCCCACGGCCGAACCGACGGCGCCGCTGGCGGCGCTGACGAGCACGGTCTCGCCGGCCTTGGGCTCGATGATCTGCGTGAGGCCGTACCAGGCCGTCACGCCCGGCATGCCCACGGCGCCCAGGTAGGCTGAGAGCGGAATGTGCGTGGTGTCGACCTTGCGCAGCAGGCCCGGCACGTTCGCGTCGACGACGGAGTACTGCTGCCATCCGCCCATGCCCACGACGGCGTCGCCGGCCTTGAAGCGCGGGCTGCGCGAATCGACGACCTCGCCCACGGTGCCGCCGATCATGACGGCATCCAGCGGCTGCGGCGCGGCGTAGCTCTTGCTGTCGTTCATGCGGCCGCGCATATAGGGATCGAGGCTCAGGAACTTGTGGCGCACGAGCACCTCGCCGTCCTGTAGCGCAGGCACGGGGGTGTCGACGAGGCGGAAGTTCTCGGTACTGGGCTCGGTCTGGGGGCGCGAGGCGAGGAGGACCTGGCGGTTGTTGAGGCTCATGGCAAATGCTCTCCGGGATGAACGGCGATCGGACGCCAATGGTAGGGGCGCCCGTCAGAGCGGCCGTGAGGCCGCAGCGGAGAAGTTTAGGCGCCTAGAACTTGTAGCCGATGCCAATCGTGAGCAAGCTGGTCGTGGACTTGGCCCCGACCGGCGGGCGGCCGGAGCGACGCGCCTGGAAGGCCGTAGTCAGCGTCCAGTCGCCCACCAGCTTGGTGGCGAGGTTGGCGTCGAAGGTGGTGAGCGAGCCGACGTTGCCGTCGCCCGTGCGCACGCTCAGGCGCTGGCGCAGGCTGGTGGTCGGGGTGAGCTTGTGGCTGGACTCCTCGCCGAACAGCATCTGCACGCCTTCGGCAAGAACGCCGCTGGTGTAGCGGTTGGCGGTGTCTCCCACGCCGGCGAACAGGTCGAAGCTGCTGGTCTCGCTGCGCAATAGCTTGTAGCCGGTGCCCACGTCGGTGCTGACACGGTGCGACAGGCCCGCAGGCCGGTTGGTCTCAGCCTCGATGGCGCCGAAGATGAAGAGTTGCTCGTTGAAGTACTTGTCGTAGCGGCTGCCCAGGCGCAGCGTGTTGGCGGTGGTGGTATCCACACCTCTGGAGTAATAGGCCGAATAGTTGCCGATGCCCCAGAGGCTCCACTTGCCGACCACGGTTTCCCGCGCCGCGTTGACGTTGGCGTTGACGGTGCCCGTGGCGGAATTGCTGGTGGCCAGCGCGCCACCCAGGGCCACGCTGCCATGCCAGAGGCCATCAGGAGCCTTGGGCGCGTCTGCTGCGGCCGCAGGCTTGGACGCGGCGGCGTCAGCGGGCTTGGCCGCGGCGACGTCAGCTGGCTTGGGCACATCGTCGGCCCGGGCCACGGGCGTCAGGGCGAGCGCGAGGAGCAGAGGAAGAGCGAGTTGGCGCGGCGACATGAATGACAAAGGGCGCCTGAAGGCGCCCTGCAAGAAGTTCAAGAGAAACTGTTCGCCAAGACTATCACGGGCTCTTGAAACGCCCTTGTAACCGGTCGTCCCCTCAGTGCTGGACTTCGAGTGTCGAACGCAGCCAGATCAACAAGAAGCCCAGCATGGCCAGCATCGTGCCGCTGCCCACGGCCAAGCCTGACCATACGGCCTGGAACTCGTGCTTGGCATACACGCCCGCGCTCACGGCCGCGAGGCCGCCGTAAATGAACAGCCAGATCGCCCGATCCAGCCACAGCACCGATTTTTCAGAGACCTTCATCCGCCACCTCCACTCACTGCCCGACTGCTCCCTAGGCTCGAGTGTGCAACGGAAGACGCGATTCGCGGCTCCGGGCAATCACCAGCCCTGGACGGGTGGGTGACAGCCCGGTTGGGACCGAGTTACAGAACCTCGAACACGCCGGCCGCGCCCATGCCGCCGCCGATGCACATGGTCACGCACACCTTCTTAGCGCCACGGCGGCGGCCTTCGATCAGCGCATGGCCCGTCAGGCGCTGGCCCGAGACGCCGTAGGGATGGCCGACCGCAATCGCGCCGCCGTTGACATTGAGGCGGTCCATTGGGATGCCCAGCGTGTCGGCGCAATAAAGCACCTGCACGGCGAATGCCTCGTTGAGCTCCCACAGGTCGATGTCCTGGACCTTGAGGCCGAGCTTCTTGAGCACTTTGGGCACGGCGTAAACCGGGCCGATGCCCATCTCGTCGGGCTCACAGCCGGCCACGGCGAAGCCGAGGAAGCGACCCAGGGGCTTGAGTCCATGCTGCTCGGCATAGGCCTCGCTCGTCAGCACGCAGGCGCCGGCGCCGTCGGAGAACTGGCTCGCGTTGCCGGCCGTGATCAGGCCGCCGGGCAGGGCTGTGCGCAAGCCGCTGATGGCATCGACCGTCGTGCCCTCGCGCAGGCCCTCGTCGGCCTTGATCGTGACCTGCTTACTCACCAGGCCGGTGGTCTTGTCCACATGGCCCATGGTCGTCGTGACCGTGATCATCTCCTCGGCGAATTTGCCTGCCGCCTGGGCCGCGCAGGCCTTTTGCTGGCTGGCCGCGCCGTATTCGTCCATGCGGTCCCGGCCGATCTTGTAGCGTTGCGCCACGTTCTCGGCCGTCTGCAGCATGCTCCAGTAGATCTCGGGCTTGTGCTGGCTAAGCCAGGGGTCGTGGCCCATGTGGCGATTGGCCTCTTGCTGCACGCATGAGATGCTCTCCACGCCGCCGGCCACGAAAACCTCGCCCTCGCCGGCCATGATGCGCTGCGCGGCCATGGCGATGGACTGCAGGCCGCTGGAACAGAAGCGGTTGACGGTCACGCCCGAGACGCTCACCGGCAGTCCGGCGCGCAAGGCGATCTGGCGCGCCACGTTGCCGCCGGTCGTGCCCTCGGGCAGGGCGCAGCCCATGATGACGTCCTCAATGTCGGCGGCGGCGATACCCGCGCGCTCGACCGCGGCATGCACGGCGAAGCCGCCGAGGCTGGCGCCATGCGTCATGTTGAAGGCGCCCTTCCAGCTCTTGGCGAGCGGGGTGCGGGCGGTGGAGACGATCAGGGCATTGCTCATGATGCAGGTGTCCCGGTGATGTGATGTTGATTAATGGGCGGCCGCTTCGCTCACCAGGCGGTGATAAAAGCGCACCATGTCGGCCAGGTTGGCCGTGGAGAGGCGTTCGTTCGTGCCGTGGAAGCGCGGCAGGTCCTCGGGCTTGGCGAGCACGGGTGAGAAGCGGTAGATCCGCTCGCTCACGCCCACGTAATGGCGAGCATCGGCGGCGCCGATCATCAGGCCCGGCGCGACCAGGGTGCCGGGGAAGACTTCGCGCACCGTGCGCTCGATGACGCGGTAGCCCAGCACCTCCTGCGGCGAGACGGGGCTGGCCTCTTGCGCGCCGGGCAGCACGGTGACTTCGATGCGCTCGTCGGCGACGACCTCTTTCACGTGCGCGACGACGGCGGCCACGCTGTCGCCGGGCAGCAAGCGGAAGTTGATCGTCGCCTCGGCGCGTCCTGGCAGCACGTTCTCCTTGTTGCCGGCGTTGAAGATGGTGGGCGCCGTGGTCGTGCGCAGCATGGCATTGGTGCTGGCGCCGGCCTCGAGCTGGCGCTCCAACAGCGGACCGAACAGCCACAGATTGGTCAGGGCCAGGTGCGCCCCGCCGCTCATCTCGGGCGCGAGAGTGGCGAACAGATCGCCCGCCACACCGCGCAGGCCGCCAGGCATCTGTTGCTCGTCCACGCGGCGCACGGCGCCGGCCAGCAGTGAGATGGCGCTCTGGCCCTTGGCCGGTGGCATGCTGGAATGACCCGGCGCCGTCGACACACTCAGTCGCAGCGAGAGATAGCCCTTCTCCGCCACGCCGATCAGCGCCGCCGGGGACTTCAGGCCAGGCACCAGACCATCGGTGATGAGCAGGCCCTCGTCGAGCACGAACTCCAGTTGCACACCGCGTTCCTTCAAGGCCTTGGCGATGGCCATCGCGCCGGTGCCGCCGGCTTCCTCGTCGGCGCCGTAGGCCAGGTAGACCGTGCGGCGCGGCCGGTAGCCGCTGGCCACGAGCATTTCGATGGCCTCCATTTGGCTGATCAGGTTGCCCTTGTCGTCCCAGGAGCCGCGACCCCAGACAAAGCCGTCCTTGATGGCGCCGCTGAAAGGCGGCTCGGTCCAGTCCTTCTCGGTGCCGGGCGCAATGGGCACCACGTCCTGATGGGCCATCAGCAAGATGGGCTCGGCCTTGGAATCGCTGCCGGGCCAGGTGTAGAGCAGGCTGGCGCCGAAGCGCTCCAGCTTCAGCGCCGCATGCAGCTTCGGATAGTCCTCACGCAGCTGTACCTGGAGCGCTTCGATCGCATCGGCAGTGGCCATCGGCTGTCCGTCCATCGAGACGGTGGCGTGGCGCACCGCGGCGCTCAGCCGCGCGGCCACACTGGCCTCGTCGACGGCGAGCCGCGGCAGCGGCTGCACCGCCACCTGGCGCGAACCCTGGCGCACCATGTTGAGGACCAGCACCGCCGCCAGCACGACGACGAGGACCAGCAGGCCGACCGACAGCCTCTTGAGCGTCTTCACGCGCGGCGCCCTCAGCTGAAGCTCTTGCCTTCCGCCACGAGGCGGACGAGCAGGGGCGCGGGTTCCCACATTGCGGCGTCGTCATGCGGGTTGCGCGCAAAGCGCTTCATGGCCTGCACGACATTGAAGAGGCCCACGGTATCGGCATAGCACATGGGGCCGCCGCGCCAGAGCGGGAAGCCGTAGCCGGTCAGGTAGACCATGTCCACGTCGGAGGCGCGCTGGGCGATGCCCTCCTCCAGCAGCTTGGCCGCCTCATTGACGAGGGCGTAGACGAGGCGGTGCACGATCTCGTCGTCGCTGATCTTGCGGGCCTCGTAGCCCAGTGTGGCGCGGTGCTTCGCCAGCAGCTCGGTCACCACGGGCGAAGGGATTGCATCGCGCTTGCCCGCCACGTAGTCGTACCAGCCGGCGCCGGTCTTCTGCCCGAAGCGACCCAACTCGCAGAGCAGGTCGGCCGACTTGGAGTAGCGAAGCTCGGGCCTCTCGACGGCACGGCGCTTGCGGATCGCCCAGGAGATGTCGCCGCCGGCGAGGTCACCCATGCGAAACGGACCCATGGGGAAGCCAAAGGCCTCGATCGCCTTGTCTACCTGTTCAGGCGAGCAGCCCTCGTCGAGCAGGAAGCCGGCCTGGCGGAAGTACTGCTCGATCATGCGGTTACCGATGAAGCCGTCGCACACGCCGGAGACCACTGCCGTCTTCTTGATCTTCTTGCCCAAGGCCATTGCGGTGGCGAGCACGTCCTTAGCGGTCGCCTTGCCACGCACGACTTCCAGCAGCTTCATCACATTGGCCGGGCTGAAGAAGTGCAGGCCCACCACGTCCTGCGGGCGCTGGGTGAAAGCGGCGATCCGGTCCAGGTCCAGGGTCGAGGTGTTGGAGGCGAGAATGGCACCGGGCTTCATCACCTCGTCGAGCCTGGTGAACACGGCCTGCTTGACGCCCATCTCCTCGAACACGGCCTCGATCACGAGGTCGGCGTTGCTGATGTCGGCATAGTCCAGCGTGGTGCTCAGCAACGCCATGCGGGCGGCGTACTTGTCTTCCTTCAGCTTGCCCTTTTTGACCTGGGCTTCGTAGTTCTTGCGGATCGTGGCCACACCGCGCTCGAGGGCCTCGGCCTTCATCTCCAGGATCGTCACCGGGATGCCGGCGTTCAGGAAGTTCATCGCGATGCCGCCGCCCATGGTGCCGGCCCCAATCACGGCCACCTGAGCGATGTTGCGCTGGGGTGTGTCCTCGGGCACGTCAGCGATCTTGCCAGCGGCGCGCTCTGCGAAGAAGGCGTGGCGCAACGCCTTGGACTCGGGCGTCATCATCAGCTCGGCGAAGCCGGCGCGCTCGGCGCGGATGCCGTCCTCGAATTTCAGGGTCACTGCGCCGGCTACGGCCTCCAGGCAGCGCAGCGGCGCCGGGAAGTTCTTGGCCTGGGCGCCGACCATGTTGCGGGCGAACTGGAAGTAGGCGTCGGGGCTGTCGTGCAGAGCCTTGAGGTCGCGGACCTTCGGAAGCGGACGCTTGTCCGCAATGCCTTCTGCGAAGGCCACTGCGGCCCCCAGCACGTCCGCATCGACGAGCTGGTCGAAGAGCTTCTGGCCCGGCACCATGGCCAGCATTTCAGCCAGCACGGCCTCGCCGCTGACGATCATGTTCAGCGAAGGCTCCACGCCCAGAGCACGCGGCAAGCGCTGCGTGCCGCCGGCACCGGGCAGCAGGCCCAGCTTTACCTCGGGCAGCGCGATCTTGGTGCCCTTCTGCGCCACACGGTAATGGCAGCCCAGGGCGAGCTCCAGGCCGCCGCCCATGCAGACCGTGTGCAGGGCCGCCACTACGGGCTTGCTGCAGTTCTCGACCATCAAGATCAGCGAGAGCAGATTGGGCTCGGCCAGCGCACGCGGGCTGCCGAACTCCTTGATGTCAGCGCCACCGGAGAAGGCCTTGCCGGCACCGGTGATGACCAGGGCCTTCACGGCCGCGTCAGCCTCGGCCTTGGACACGCCGTCCGCGATCGCTTTGCGCGTCACGATCCCCATGCCGTTCACCGGCGGATTGTCCAGCGTGATCACGGCCACCGGGCCGCGGACTTCGTAGTGGGCTGTCATGAAGACTCCTGCCTGAAACCTGAAATAGAACGAGCGTTCGATTCTAGGAGGCAGAAGTGCCAGCGCCACTGTCCCGCTTGCGACAGTTCCACAGTCTTCCAACAGCCAAGTACCGCGGCTGTCAGCAACTTTGCGATGCACGTATCCCGGTTTTCCCGAGGCCCCGACGATGAAACCACGATGTCTGATATGGGGAAACCAAATTTCATCGCCGGCACCCGACCATGACGCAATCGTCCTGCCCCCGCACCCCTTTCTTCGCCAGTCTCGTCACCGCGGCACTGATCGCCGGATGCGGCGGCGGGTCGGGCTCGGCCACGGCGTCGACACCAGCACCCGCGCCAGCACCAGCACCCGCACCCGACGTCACCGTGACGATGACGCCTGCTGCCACGCGCAGCATCTCGCCCTACATCTACGGCCTGAACTCCCTGAACAGCACCGCCGACGCCCCACCGCTGGCCACGCTGGACCGCACCGGCGGCAACCGCTGGACGGCCTACAACTGGGAAAACAATGCCTCCAACGCGGGCAGCGACTATCTGTACGAGAGCGACACCTACCTCAGTACCAGCACCACGCCGGCCGAGGCGGTGCGCGCCATCATCGCGGCTGACCGCACGGCCGGCGCGGCCAGCCTTGTCACGCTGCAGATGCAGGGCTGGGTCGCCGCAGACACCGCCGGCCCCGTCAGCACCAACAATCCGCCGGACACGAGCCGCTTCAAGCCCGTGGTATTCAAGAAGAGTACGCAGAGCGCAAGCCCGTTCACGATTTCGCCGATCACTTCAGACAACGCTGTCTACATGGATGAGTTCGCCTGGGCGCTCGACCAGAAGTTCAGCGGCATGGACATCTTCGCCGCCGGCACCGCCCTGCCCACCTTCGTCCAGTTGGACAACGAGCCCGAGCTCTGGAACAGCACCCACCTTGAAGTGCAAGGTCGCACCGCCATCACCTCGGACGCCTACATCGCAAAGACCGTGGCGCTCAGCAAGGCCCTGAAGGACCTGTTCCCCGCGATGACCATCGTCGGGCCCGCGCACTACGGCTTCGGCGGCCTGTACTCCTGGCAGGGCGAACTCTCGCCCACGCCGACGGGCGCCAACTGGTTCGCCGACAAGTACCTGGCTGCGATCAAGACTGCCAGCGCCAGCTACGGCAAGCCGCTGGTCGACGTCTACGACTTTCACTGGTACTCGGAGGCGACCGATGGATCCGGCGCGCGCGTCACCACGCTGACCGGCACCACGCTCACGGACGCGCAAGTGCAGGCCGTGGCGCAGAGCCCGCGCAGCTTGTGGGACGGCAGCTATTCCGAGACCTCCTGGGTCAGCAACACCATGGGCGGGCCGATCGCCCTGCTGCCGCGCCTGCAGGCCAAGATCGCCGCATCCAATCCGGGCATGAAGCTGGCCGTCACCGAGTACAACAACGGCGGCTGCCAGCACATCGCCGGCACGCTGGCCCAGGCCGACAACCTGGGCATCTTCGGCGTGCAAGGCGTTTACGCGGCGACCTACTGGCCGCTTGGCAGCAAGGAGTCCTACTGCCTGGCCGGGTTCCGGGCATTCCGAGGCTTTGACGGCGCGAACGCAGTCTTTGGCGATATCTCGGTGCAGGCCGTCTCCAGCGACATCCAGAGCGTGGCCGCATACGCCAGCACGGACAGCACACACGCCGGCCGCACCGTACTCGTCGCGATCAACCGTTCCACCACAGCGAAGCAGACCGAGTTCACCGGACTGGCCGTGTCCGGCACGGCGCACCTCTACCGCATGAGCGCCTCGTCGGGCACGAGCCAGAGCCCGGTCGCACCGGTGGCTGTGGGCACGCAGGCCACCTCGGGTTCGTCCTTCAGCGTGTCCTTGCCGGCCCTGAGCGTGACCACCATCGACATCTACTGAGCCTCAGGCCTGCCACACGCCGTATCCGGCCTCACGCAGCCCGATCGCGAGCTCGACCTCCATCTCGCAAGCCGCCTCATATGGCATGGGGTTGTAGACCTCGTACAGCTCGGGCAGCAGCTGCACGCCGTACTTCTGCACGAAACGGTTGGCTTGCACGCCCGCCATATGCCTGTCAAAACGCAGGTCAGGGTCCAGTCCGGTCATGCCCACATAGAGGCAGGGCTTGAGGATGTCATGTTCGGGATTGGCTTTGCGGAACGCCGGCTCGTTCCATACGCGCTCGGACAGCAGCACGACGTAGACGTGATGATGGTCGAGGCGCGGTCGGCGTGGCATGGAGACCTATTGTCTCCGGCGCTGCGCGCCAACTGCGCTCACCGCCGCGTTTGAGGCAAGCGGGCCGACCACTGAGGTTGCCGCGCCAGTTCTGCGGCCGTGGCCTCGTCGGCCGTCACCGAGAATTCGTTGCTGCTACGTTCCACGAAATAGGCCGAGCGAAAGCGCTGCAGAAGGCCTCCGAGAGCTTGGCGCGCCTGGCTTGCAGGGCCATTGAAGGTGAGTGTCAGCGTGGTCATGGTCGGGATTCCCGTCGAAGAACCGGCGGGGCAAGGTCGCCGGTCTTACTTGAACGCCGGAGCGCGCAGGCGGTTGACGGGCGACGCCGTGCTCTGTCCCGCAATCAGCGCTCGACGCTGGAGACCTCGCGACGCGCGGGCTCGCTGACATGCAAGAACTTGGTGAACAGGTCGCGAGGCGGCGCCACCGAGATGGACTTGAGCACCTGACCGACGTTGCCGCGGTGATACGCACCGTGCGCAATGATATGCAGCAGGATTTCCTCACGCGTCATCCGGCCCGCGTCGCCGTCAGTAAACGTGAAGGCCAGGGATTCAGCGAGAGCCGGCTCGGCAAGTTGGGCGAGGTAGCCGACATACCAGGCGTCCGCTGCCGCAACGTCACCCCGAAGCTGCTCCAGCGACGGGGAGGCCTTCGTGTTCGTGGCATCGAATGGGCGAGGCTGTCCGCTCAGATGCGCCTGGAAGATGCGGTCAACCACATAAATGTGGTTCAACGTTCGGACGCAGGTGTGCAGCTGTTCAGCCTGGCTGGCTGGCAGTGTTTCCAGCAGCGCAAACAGTTCGGCATTGGCCCAAGCCTTGTAAGAGAACAGCGATCGCAGCGTGGTGATGGACATGGTACTTCCTAGGGTCGGGTATGGGGCGTACACGATTCTTTCCCATGATTTGAGCATGCGACCGGAATTCCTGCGCCCCCCGACAAGCCGTCTTCACGTGCCACGGGCCTGTGGACGCCAGACTCGCGAATTTGCGCGGCGGAGCACGCCACGCCCGATTTCGCTCAACGTTGGGAGTGCATGGCACGCAGCTCATTCAAGACCTATCAGAGCCTGCTGGGCGTCACCGGCGAGCCGGTTCAGTGGCGTGACGGATATGCGCTGTCGGCCACGCCCTTCGAGGACGGCCCGCACTCGGAGCCGGGAGAGCCCGACTATCCGCACCCCAACGCACGCGTGGCCGATCTGCGGCCCAAAGGTGCCACGCCTCAGCCCGACGAGCACCCGTTCCGCGCGGCGCCCGTGCGACGCTTCACGCAGATGGTGTTCAACATCGCAATCTACCAACGACTGCTGATGGAGGACTTCCTGCGCAGCAGGCGGCGAGATCGTCCACCCCGAGTTCAACCATGCACGTGAGCTCGGCGCACTGACGGAGCACACGGTCGTCAACTGCACGGGCTACGGTGCACGCGCCCTGTTCGGCGACGCGTCGGTTCTTCCCGTGCGCGGCCAGACGGCACGCCTGGTGACGCAGCCAGCGGTGGACTATGTGCTGATCTATCGCGGGCACAACCTCGCCATGGTGCCGCGCCACGACGGCCTGCTCGTGCAGGCGCAGGGCGCGCATGACTTCGGCAACACCGACCAGAGCTTGGATCGTGGTCACTCCGAGGCCGCCGTCGAGCGGCTGGCCGCACTATTTGCCTGAACTGCCCGGCTTGAGCAAGAGGCCGGCCTCGCACTCAAGCAGGCGCGTAGATCAACCGGATCAAGCCTTCGGCGATCAAATCGTGCGCCACAAGTCGAAGCGCGGGCCGGGGTCCGGCGAAGAATGGCTTGCCGCCGCCGAGCACAACGGGGTGGATGTAGAGGTGGTATTCGTCGATCAATCCGGCTTCGGTCAGGCTTTGCGCCAGCTCTGGCCCACCCACCCGAATCTCGCCGACCATGTCATTCTTCAGCCTGCGTATCTCCGCCTCGAAGTCATCCGCGATCAACGTGGCATTGGGGCCGACTGACTTGAGCGAGCGCGACACCACCCACTTCGGCTGGTTGCGCCACGCCACCGCGAACTCGCGATCCACATCATCCCAATCGGGAAGATCTTCGTCCCAATAGCGCATGACCTCATACAGGCCGCGACCGTATATTGAGCCCGTCAGGCCACGCACCAAATCGACAAAATGACGAAAGGTCGCGGGCGCCGGCGGACCAAGCTTCATGTGGTCGACATAGCCGTCGAGGGACTGATTCATTCCGTAGACAAGTTTCGCCATGACTCAGATCTCCATTCGCAAGCGCCAAGTAGTCCGTCATCCGCACTGCAACAGCGCGCGATGCTCCAGCATTGGAATGGCAAACAGCCGGAAGGCGATGAAGGCCAGCACCAGCGTCAAGCCCATGTTGAAGAAGGCCGCCACAATGTCCGGCTTCAACTGGCGCGCCACCTGGTCGGACACTGTCTTGAGGTCCGGGCCGACCCATTCCACGGCCTTTCTCTCGATGAAATCACGTTGGGTCAGCTCGATCTTGATGGCTTCGAGCACCTCCAGTGAGATGGATTCGGCGACGCTCATGGTGCGCAGGAAGCGCAGGACCAGCGGCCAGGCCTTGGCGACGGTGTAGGCCGAGTAGCCGGCCACCAGTGCGTACACGACGTAGAACGGTAGCGGCGAATGAAGGTAGTACACCGGCACCAGGGACAGGAGCAGGCCAGCGTTCTGCGCCACGATCGTGTAGACGACGCTGCGGTGCGATCGCGCGAGCAGCTCGAAGGCTTTATTTCGCGCTTCGTCCCTGATGCGATTGGCGACGGCATCGGACATGAAGTCCTTGGCCGCGCCCACGACTTCGACGGCCGGCAGCGCAGTCCGCATGACTGTGCCCGCCACGGCGGAGATCCTGTCCATCCATCCCATGGGTTCTCCCTGTGCTTGTCATGAGCCGCAGTATGCCCACGCCGAAGAGCGCGACAGCACTGCAGCCGCCGCAAGCCAGCTCAAGAGAAAATCTCGCTAGCGCTTCGGGCTTTGCACGTGCTGATCGAACAAGAGCTTGTTGCCGTCCGGGTCGGTCACGATGAAGAAGGCCGGGCCTTCGGTGGCTTCGTCCGCCTCGGGTGACATCGTGAGGCCGCGCGACTTCAGGGTGTGCTGCAGCTCCCGCACGTCCTGGAAGTTCTTCAAGGCTTGCTTATCCTTGTCCCACCCCGGGTTGAAGGTCATCATGTTCTTGTCAAACATGCCCTGGAACAGCCCGATGATTACGGTCCCGTTCTGCAAGACGATCCAATTCCTCTCGAGCTTGCCGCCGACGACCTTGAAATCCAGCTTCTCGTAAAAGGCCATCGATGCCTTGATGTCCTTGACGGTGAGGCTGACAGAGAAGTTGCCGAGCTCCATCGGTTTCGCAGGCTCCGTCGCCGATGCGGGCTGCGCGACAGCCATGCAGCATGTGGCAGCGAGCACCAAAGCGACGGCGAGCCTGCGGTTTCGTGTTCTCATGAAGGATCTCCTTGTGGCAAGCGGTGGCGAACTGGTCAGCGACGGGCACTCGTCTGAGGCTGTCCGAGCTGAGCCGGATCATCCACGGTAAAGCCAACAAGGCCAACAAGGCCAACAATACCAACGCCACCGAGCACGGCGCATCTGCTTGAGATTCGCTGCAACGCGCAACCTGGATAGGGTCGCTGAAACCCCGCGCCGGCCCAACCCACTCGGCTGGCCGGCGACAGGCACGATAGACCGCGGAGAATCAGCAAAATCCAGCTCTCTAGGGAGGACTCATGAATCCCTTGGCACGAACGGCTTACTACTGCTGCGCCGTTCGCGCGCTCGATGCAGAGCGGCGGCAACCGATCTGCGGCGACCAGCTCGCACAGCGCTTCATGGACGAGGAGGCGCTGGCCTTCGTCGCGCCCTTGCTGCGTTTCAGCGAGCCGGCCGTGTGCAATGCGGCTCGCCATCGCATGATCGACGACCTGCTGCGCGAACGCCTGGCCGCCGACCCGAAGCACCTGGTCGTCCTGCTGGGTGCCGGCCTGGACACGCGGGCCTTTCGCCTCCACGGGGGCAAGTGGGTCGAGATCGACAACCCCGAAATCATGGCGGTCAAGGAAGCAGCGCTACCCGCCACGCAGTCACCCAACCATTTGCAGCGCGTGCCCATCGACTTCCAGCACGAACGCCTCGCCGACGTGCTCAAGCCCTGGCAAGGCCGACGCAAGGCCACCGTCGTCATGGAGGGCGTGATCTGCTACCTCAGCGGCGAGCAGCTGCGCGATAGCCTGCGCGCGCTGCGCGCGAGCCTGCCCGCTCACCGTCTGATCTGCGACTTGCAGACGCGCATGTTTGCCGACGCGCTCGGCGGCCGTCTGCGCCGAGAGTTGGCAAGCTTTGGTGCCCACTTCGGTGAGCTCTCGGTTCGGCCCTGGCGGGACATCGAGAGTGCCGGCTACCGCCAGCACTCGCGCCAATCCATCGTCGAGCGAGCGTCTCTGCATGGCGCTCTGTGGGCTCCGCCGTTCTTGCTGGATACGGTCTTTCGCTTCATTCGCGACGGCTACACGGTGTGTGAATTCGAGGCCGTCTGACCCTCCACATATACCGGCGGAACGAGCGGCATTGGCATCCGCGCAGACCTCAGTGGCAGTCCTTGTCGCGGTCCTTGTCGCGGTCCCTGCCCTTGTCTTTGCCGTGACCCGTGCCGTGGCCCCTGTCGTGGCCGCGGTCGTCATCGCCTTGCCAATCTTCATCTCGGTGGCTGTAGTGCTCCGGGAACCATTCCTGCCGCACGAAGTAGACCGGCTTGACGCAGGCCTTGGACTCAGGGCAATGCTCGTTCCAGTGCTTCGGGTGGCCCGGCGAAACTCGCAAATAGAACGGCCGTTGGGGGCGTACCGCCGTACCCCGCACCCCGCGCCCCGCCCCCTGCACCCTGCACCCTGCACCCTGCACCATGCACCCTGATGGGCTCGGCCTGCATGACTGGGGGCGGCGCGGTGTTGCCGAAGCCGATACGACCGTAGAAGTCGGGCTGGCCAACCTGCAAGCCTGATAGTCACGCCGTGCCACGCAGACGGCTGGTGCAAGCGAACGTGCGGATAGGCGTTGATCCAGTGCCCCCCGGGGCGGTGGTGGCGCTCCACCATCACGATTCGCGCGTCGAGCGACTCGGTGAAGCAAGGTGTCGACGAAGGCCATTGCCGCCCACCCGTTCCGGTCACGAAGCAGTCGGTCTCGATCATTGCTATGCAGCCCTTCACGATGGGGCCTTGATGCCAGAGGCCGCCCGTCGAATTGTTGATCGACGAGAGTTCCGCTGTGGCGCCGCGGCCCGGCCATGGCGGAGACCATGAATAGGCACGTCGTGCGCAGAGCGTACTTGGCACGCATGGGTTGGGCGAAGCATCACGGAGATCATCCTTTGCGCGGAGCCCGCAGGTCGCCGTCCGGATATGGCACAACACGGCGTCTGTGCCAAGCGTTTGTCCGATGGATCGGCAGACGCGGTGACGGAGAATCGGCGCAGCACGAGTCGCGCGGGGAAAAGGCGTGAGTCCGTGGGAGCGAACAGCGTATGCGCGCCAGGCCAAGAGGGAGACCATCATGGGTGATTCTTCTCTGCACATCAGCGTCAGGTCCTGCTTTCCAGCCTTCGCGGTCACGGCAATCGTCGCCCTTGCCGGATCCGCGACGGGTGCGCCGCCAAGCGCAGCGCAAGACACTGTCTCGGCCGAATTGAGGCCTACTGCGGTCACCGGGACTTGGAAGTACACGAAGATCGTGACCACCGGTCCGAAGGCCCACATCAATGCCAGCCCCCAACCGGGACTGGTGATCTTCACGGGCAGGTATTACAGCGCCGTACACGTCAAGTCCGACGATCCTCGTCCCTTGCTTCCGGAGCTGGAGAAGGCCAGCGCGGCCGAATTGCTTCAAGCATATGAGCCGCTCGTTGCCAACTCGGGGACCTACGTCATTTCCGGCGACATGCTGACGATCAGGCCCCTGGTTGGAAAGAGTCCCAACCTGAAGGTGGGAGAAGCATTCGACAGCTACACGTTCAAGATTCAGGGAAGCGTGATGACACTCACTGACGTCGCTAACGCCAAGGGCCCGGTCGCGAACCCCGCCACCATCACATTGACCCGGATCGAGTAGGCGCTGCCTGAGGGCGATCCTCGCCCGCCTCGGGCCGGTGGTTGTCGCCGCTCGCAGCCGAGCCTACGATAGCGGCGGTCTAACGCCACCTTCCGCCGGGCTCCGGTACAGATTCGGTTGCCGGCTTGGAAGGCTAAACTGGAGTCCGCCCATGGAGAGCGAGATCGAGATCGAGATCGAGATCGGTAAGCAGCCTGCTGCCTGGCTGCCTGTGCTCATGTCGCTTGCCGCCATTGGAATGGTGGCAATGCAGCTCGCGTTTTATGGGGCGGCGCGCGAAGCTGATGAAGGCGCATTCGCGCATTTGTGGCAGCTGTTGATGGTCGCCCAGCTTCCACTGATCGCGGCTTTCGCGTACCGCTGGTTGCGCCAGGCCCCGCGGCAGGCCTTGACGATTCTTGCCGCCCAGGCGTTGGCCTTGGCCGCGGCTGTCTTGCCCGTTTTCCTGCTGGGCTGGTAGACCGCTCGACCGGACATCAGGCGCCGGGAACACAAACCATGGCAATACTGACCCAGACACCGAAGCTGAAGTAGGGCGTCAGCCAGAGCGCGTCGGCCTTCCATGCGGCCCAGTTGCCACTTTGCACGCGGCGGTGCAAGGCGTCTCGTGCCCCCTGGTCCAACGGCATGTAGGCCAGCCCACGGGCGCGGCCGTGCTGGTAGCGGCGCCAGTACATCGGTACGTCCACACTCAGGACATAAGCCACGAAGGCGAGCGATCCCAGCACGCCAAAGATGGCCAGGGAGTTGACCCAGCCCCGGCTGCCCAGGGCGATGATGCCCAGCAAGGCCGCCATCCAGGAAAAGCCGGCGGCCCAGAGCATCGATTCGACGGCCTGGGTGATGTGGTTCAACGTGAGCACGCTGTGCCAGCAGAAGCCTTGGGCCAGCACCATGAACAGCGGCACCACCCACGCCGCCGTCTGCACCCACGGCAGGCCGGCATGCACGCCCAGCTGATGGACCAGCAGACCCAGCTGAAGCGCAAAGCAGATCTCGGCGACGGTGGCGGCGGAACGCCCCAGGAAGATGCTGGACAGGCGCGTGTCCACGACCACCAGCCGCTCAAGATCGACCCGGGGCAGCACGGAGCGGTAGGCGCACACCAGCACGTAGACGCCCGACAAGGCCAGCTGCAGCCCCCCGTGAGTACCGCCGACGGGGCCAAAATACAGCACAGCCAACCACAGGCCCACGTTCAGCGCAGCGAGCGCGCGAAGCGCACGCCACCACGACAGCACCCTCGCGTCCGCCGCGACGAGCGCTACCGAAAATGTATGTCGAAATGATGACATTTGCAGAGAGCGTACCCGGGAGTCGATCGCCGGGGCAAGCCCCTCCACAATCCCCAGTGGAATCGATGAGTCGGCTCAATTCGGGACGCAACCCTTGACCCTATGATCGCTCGACCGGCGCCTTTCAGCCGACACCCAAGGAGCGACTCGTGGCCAAGAAGACAAGTTCACCCGCCATCAATATCGGCATCAGCGACAAGGACCGAGCGCAGATCGCGGCCGGGCTGAACAAGCTCCTGGCCAATACCTACACCTTGTATCTGACGACGCACAATTTCCACTGGAACGTGACGGGTCCCATGTTCAACACGCTGCATCAGATGTTCATGCTGCAGTACACCGAGCTGTGGAACGCCGTTGACCCCATCGCCGAACGCGTTCGCGCGCTCGGGCACTTCGCGCAGGGCTCGTACGCGCAGATGAGTCGCCTGAGCTCGTTGGAGGACGTACCGGAGACGCCTCCCAAGGCCATGCAGATGGTGAAGATCCTGGTGCAGGGGCACGAGGCCGTGGCCCGATCGGCCCGCGAACTCTTCCCCTTCGTGGAGAAGGCCGCCGATGAGCCGACGGCCGACCTGCTCACCCAGCGTCTCACGGTGCACGAGCAGACCGCCTGGATGTTGCGCAGCCTGCTGGAAGAATAGGCCTAGGCAGGGCCTCTGTCAGGGTCGCCTGCTCACGACCTGGTTGCGCCCCGCCTGTTTCGCCTCCTGCACGGCCTCACCCGCCATCCTGAACAGCTGGTCGAAGCCGATGATCTGAGAGCTGCCCTGGGCGCTCACGCCGATGCTGGCAGTCACGGCAACACCGGCTGGGTTGAGCGCACGCAAGTCCGCGAGCAGGCGTTCGGCGCGCCGCAAGGCCGCGGCCATCGTGGTGTCAGGCAGCAAGATGACGAATTCCTCGCCGCCGATGCGGGCCGCCACGTCGCCCTGGCGGCAGTCCTGCGCGAGCAGCGCACCCACGCCGGCAAGGACCTCGTCGCCAACGTCCTGGCCGTGGGTGTCGTTGATCTGCCTGAATTCATCGACGTCCACCATCATGACCGCCAGCGGGCGCTGGATGCGATCACCCCGGGCGAAGAGCTGGTTGGCGACTTCGGCCAGATAGTGGCGGCTGAACAGACCGGTGAGCGCATCGCGCACGGAATGCTCGCTCAGCTCGCGGCGCTGCTGCTGGACCTGGTCGAACAGCCGTTTGTTGGTGACGAGATTGCCCACGCGCGCGATGAACTCCTCCTCGATCACCGGCCGGGGCATGCAATCGTTGGCGCCCAACTTGAGCATCTCGATCTTGCATGCCGTATCGTCTTGAGCCGACAGGCCAAGGACGGGCGTGAGGGCGACATCGCCCAGCAGGTTGCGCACGGCGCGCGTGACGCCCAGGCCGTTCATCTGGCCACTCAGGAGGATGTCGCAGATGATGAGGTCGTAGTGGTTCTTGTCCACGGCTTCGAGCGCGGCCTCGCCGGACTCGAAACGGTCCACCTCCAGGTTCATTTTGCGCAGCATGCCCATCAGCAGCTCGGCCGTCGCGGGGCTGCCATCGACGAGCATCACGCGGCCCTTGAGCTGGCGCTGCACGCGGGCAGCGTATTCGCGTAGCGATCCGAGCAGCTGGGCGATCTTGGTCTTGCGCAACAGCTCCGTCACGCCGGCCTCGAGCGCGCGCTGCATCAGCAGCCGGTTGTCGTCGGAGGTGAGCATGAGGATGGGAAGGAATCGATGCCTAGCCTGGGCGCGGATCCTGCGGGCTACCTCGAGGCCGCTCTCATCAGGCAGGCGGAGGTCCAGAATGAGCAGGTCGAAGTCGCGCTTATTCAGCCACTCGATGCCTTGCGAACCGAGTCCCGCGCACACCGTCTCGAAGCCCAGCTGCTCTAGCGTCTGCTGCACCATCTGCCTGACCACCGGCGAATCCTCGACGATCAACGCATTCATCCATTCCCTCCAATTCCGGCGGCGCTGAGCTCAATTTGAGCGCTGAGTCTGCGAAGCGGTCCGAATTAAAGCGCCCCGCTTCGCGGGCACGTTTCAAAAAAGAAGCATCAGCTCGACCCACCCCTGATCATCACCAGCATCTCGTTCACAACGGACAGGTCGTCGCCACCGAGCATGCTGGCACGCAGCAGGCATGCGCGCTCCATTTCGCGCATGCGCCAGCCGAACTCGCCGAGCAGGGCGCCGAGTTCCTGGCGCACCTCGGGGGCTTCGAGATCCGCGAGCACCGGCTCGGGGTTCTTGAGGTTCAGGCCCGCAGACGCGAAGGACAGCTGCAAGCGGTGCATGCGCTGATAGGCCTTGAGCATCACGCCGCGCAGGGCCGGGCTTGCGGTGACGCCGCGCGTGGCAATCCACTGCTGGATCGCGCCGAAGCGGCTCAGCGACTGGGCCATGGGTTTCACACGCTCGTCGAGGTCTGCCTGTTGCGCCTTCAGCCAGTCCGCGAGTTCCGAGGTGCCGCGCAGCGCCCGCTGAATGGGCTCCAGCGCCTGCGGGCTGAACTCGCCTGGAATCAGGCGCGAGGCGACGCTGGCACGTAGCAGCGAGTCCATGCCGGCCTCCAGCAATCCCGCCAGCCATTCGGCCACGGCAAGCAGCTGGTTGGCCAGTGTGAAACTCTCGTCCGCCAGACCGCGGGGATAGCCGAAGCCGTCGAGCCGCTCGTGGTGGCACAGAACGGCCTCGGCCACCACCGGGCCGGCGCCTTCCATGCGCGCAAGCACACGCGAGCCGATGACAGGGTGACTGGCGATGGAGCGCCACTGCTCGGGCGACAGTGGCACATCGCGCTGCTGCGTGATCGGTGGCATGAAGAGTTCGCCCACGTCATGCAGCAGGCCGGCCAAGCAAAACTGCCGGTGCAGCAAGGCCTTGCCCGAGATCAGCCGGCGCGCCAGCGTCAGCGTCAGCAGGGCCACGCAAACCGCGTGCTCGAGCCGGCCCTCACGCTCGTCCGCATAAATCGTCAGCAGCATCAGCATCGAGGGAGTGAGGCGGATCTGCCGGATCACCTCGAGCAGGCGGGGATCGCCATCGGGCGCGTCGATGCGCTGGATCAAGGGGTACTTCAGCAGCAGGCTCTCGGCCAGCTGCAGCACCTTGGCGGGCGTCACGCCGTCTCGGGCCTGCAGGCAATCCTCAAGCGGCCGCTGCAGGCTCGCGTCGCGCAGCCGCCCGAGGACTTCGGCATCGATGCCGGTGCCAGTCACGATCAGCCGAGCACGGCTGGTCGCCACCACGTCGCCTGCGGCCTCGATCCGGTGCTTCTCGGCACTGGCGAGCAAGCGAAGCAGAAAATGCGGATTCAGGGCGCCCGGGTCGACGTCGACCACGGGATCCAGATCGTCGGCCATGCAACCCCCAAGGACCGTTCTGCGATGCAGGATAACGCGGAATATCAGTGCCATGCAGGGGGCATGGCCTGCCACCTACACTGACGCGATGACGTCACACCTGCCTTGGCCGAACCGCTTTGCGGCGCTGGGCCCCGCCTTCTATACCGAGCTCCAGCCGCAAGGCCTGCCCCAACCGCACTGGGTGGCGACAAGCCCTGCCTGCGCGGCGCTGCTGGGGTTGGCGCCGGACTGGGCCGACGACGAGGCGCTGCAGGTCTTCTCCGGCAACGCGCTGTGGCCCGGCATGCGGCCACTGGCCAGCGTGTACAGCGGCCACCAGTTCGGCGTCTGGGCCGGTCAGTTGGGCGACGGGCGCGCACACTGGCTCGGCGAGCTGCACGGCACGGCCGGCGGCTTCGAGCTGCAGCTCAAGGGCGCGGGGCGGACGCCCTACTCGCGCATGGGCGACGGCCGAGCGGTGCTGCGCTCGTCGATCCGCGAATTTCTGTGCTCCGAGGCCATGGCCGCACTGGGCATCCCGACGACGCGGGCGCTGTGCATCACGGCCTCCGCCCTGCCCGTTCGCCGCGAGATGATGGAGACCGCAGCCATCGTCACCCGCCTGGCGCCGAGCTTTGTGCGCTTCGGGCATTTCGAGCATTTCTCGCACAACGGACGCCATGCCGAGCTACGTGCCCTGGCCGACTTCCTCATTCGCCACCACGCGCCCGAATGCGCGGACGCCGCCGTCCCCAGCCTCGCGCTGGCCGAAAAGGTGGCCCGCCAGACCGCCGAGCTGATCGCCGCCTGGCAGGCGGTGGGCTTCTGCCATGGCGTGATGAACACCGACAACATGTCCATGCTGGGACTGACGTTGGACTACGGCCCCTTCGGCTTCATGGATTCATTCAACCCGGGCCACATCTGCAATCACTCCGATGAGCGCGGGCGTTATGCCTACGCCAACCAACCCAACGTGGGCTTCTGGAACCTGCACGCGCTGGCCCAGGCCCTGCTGCCCCTGGTCCCCGGCGAGCCCGAGGCCGCCAGCGAGAAGATGCTCGCCGCCATCGGCATCTACCGCGAGGTCTATGCTCCGGCCGAAGCCGCCCGCTGGCGTGCCAAGCTGGGCCTCACGACCGAGCGTGCCGAGGATGCCGAGCTCATCAACGACTGGCTGGGCCTGCTGGCTGGCGAGCGCGTGGACTTCACCCTCGCCCATCGCCGCCTGGGCACACCCGCCGCCCGCGACCTGTTCATTGACCGCGCTGCCTACGACGCCTGGTCGGCCCGCCACCAAACCCGCCTGGGCTTCGAGCCCGCGGGCGCGCTGGAGCGCATGCGCGCGGTCAATCCGGCCGTGGTGCTGCGCAACCATCTGGCCGAGAATGCCATCCGTGCCGCGCAGCAGGGTGACTTCTCCGAAGTCGAGCGCCTCTTGCGCGTACTCTCCACGCCCTTTGCCGAGCCCGAGAACCCGCAGGACGCCGCCCTTCCCCCGGACTGGGCGCAGGAACTCGAGGTCTCCTGCTCCTCCTGAACTAGACTGCCGCCCCATGAAACTGCTGTTGGATTTCCTCCCTCTCCTGCTCTTCTTCGGCAGCTACAAATATGCGGATGGCCATCATGACTGGGCCGCCCTCTTCGCCAGCGAGCATTTCGGCTTCATGGTCTCGGGTGGCAAGGTCGGCCCTGAGGAGGCACCGGTGCTGCTGGCCACCTTGGTCGTGATGGCAGCCACGCTGCTGCAAGTGTTGGTGCTCAAGCTGCGCCGCCAGAAGGTAGACCTGATCCTGTGGATCAGCCTGGCACTCGTCGTCGTGCTCGGTGGCGCCACGGTCTGGTTCCATGATGACACCTTCATCAAGTGGAAGCCCACCGGCCTGTACTGGGCCTCGGCCCTGGTCTTCTGGGCCTCCAGCGCCTTCTGGGGCAAGAACCTGATCCAGGCCATGCTCGGCGAGGAGCTGAAGCTGCCCGAGGCGGTGTGGATCAAGCTCAACCGAGCGTGGATCGTCTTCTTCGCGGCCATGGGCGCCCTGAACCTCTTTGTGGCCTACCGCTTCTCGCGTTCGACCTGGGTTGACTTCAAGGCTTTCGGCGTGACGGGCTTGATCGTGGCCTTCACCATCGCCCAGGGCCTGTACCTGAGTCGACATCTCGAGGACACCGAGGAGCACGGCGATGCTCAGGGATGAGATCGAGTCCCGCCTGCGCGCCGCCCTCGAACCCGAGACGCTGGAGATCCAGGACGACAGCCACCTCCACGCCGGTCATGCCGGGGCCCGCGAAGGCGCGCATTTCAGCGTGCTGATCGTCAGCAAGCGCTTTACAGGCCTTCACAGGGTGGCCCGCCACCGGCTCGTATATCATGCGCTCGCCGAGCTGATGCGCTCGGGCATCCACGCCCTGGCGCTAGATGCCCGCGCTCCCGGCGAAAGCTGAACCCGTGCGCTCGGATGGTCGGGCGCCTTTTTTTTACCTGTTGATCCCTTCCACCATGAAGAAATTCGTGCTCGCCGCCACCCTCGTGGCTCTGTCCGCTGCAGCCAGCGCGCAAAACGTCGCCGTCGTCAACGGTAAGCCCGTGCCCAAGGCCCGCATGGATCAACTCCTGAGCCAGGTCAGCAAGGGTGGCCAGCCCGTGACGCCTGAGATGGAAGCGCAAGTCAAGGACGAAGTCGTCCTGCGCGAGATCTTCATGCAAGCCGCCGAGAAGGCCGGCATCCCGCAGACCGCCGACTACAAGGCCCAGATGGAACTGGCCCGCCAGAGCCTGATGATCCGTGCCCTGTTCACGGACTATGCCAAAAAGAACCCGGTCACCGAGGAAGCTGCCAAGGCTGAGTATGAGAAGTTCAAGGCCGCCGGCAGCGGCACCGAGTACAAGGCACGCCACATCCTGGTGGAATCCGAAGACCAGGCCAAGGCCCTGATCGCCAAGATCAAGGGTGGCGCCAAGTTCGAGGACCTGGCCAAGACCGAATCCAAGGACCCCGGCTCGGCTGCCAACGGCGGCGACCTCGACTGGGCCAACGGCAACAGCTATGTGGCCGAGTTCACGGCCGCCCTGGCCAAGCTCAAGAAGGGTGAGATGACCGACACGCCGGTGAAGAGCCAGTTCGGCTATCACATCATCAGGCTGGAAGACACGCGCCAGGCGACCTTCCCCGCCTTCGAGGACGTGAAGGCCCAGATCATGCAACGCCTTGAGCAGCAGAAGGTCGCCGAGTACCAGACCAAGCTGAAGGAGTCGGCCAAGACCGACTACAAGTTCGCGAGGTAATTGAGCCCCCGAAGGCGCTTCGCGCCTGCCCCTCAAGGGGGCGACGCAGAGCGGACTGGCGGAGCCAGATCCACTCGGTGTCTTCTGCAAGAAGCCCGACCGCTGACGCGGCGGGCTTTTTTTGTTCTATGCGACGAGTTTGCCGGCTTCGATGTGGAGCTGGCGTTGGCAGCGGGAAGCGATCTCGGCGTCGTGGGTCACCAGAACCAGGGTGGTGCCCGCCTCGCGGTTGAGCTCGAACATCAGGGCCATGACCTGCTCGCCCGTGGCGTGATCGAGGCTGCCCGTGGGCTCATCGGCCAGCAGCAGGGCCGGCCGTTGCACGAAGGCGCGCGCCAGGGCTACGCGCTGCTGCTCTCCTCCCGAGAGCACGCGCGGATAGTGGCCGAGCCGCTGCCCGAGGCCCACACGTTCGAGCATGGCAGTCGCCTGCGCCTTGGCCTCCCGCTCACCGCGCAACTCGAGCGGCAGCATCACGTTCTCCAGCGCTGTCAGGTTAGGCAGCAGCTGGAAGCTCTGGAACACGAAGCCGAGCTCGGCACCTCGCACGGCGGCGCGGCCGTCCTCGTCGAGCGTGAAGAGATCCTGGCCGCGCAGACGCACTGTGCCGGCCGAGGGCGTATCCAGGCCGGCAAGAATGGACAGCAGCGTGCTCTTGCCCGACCCCGACGCGCCCACGATGGCCACCGACTCCTGTTTCGCGAGCGTGAAGCTGATGTCATGCAGAATCGTCAGCTCGCCGGTGGCATCTCGCACGCGCTTGGTCACGGCATCGACTTCGATCAGATGGGACGTCATGGGTTGGTTCAACAGAAGAGAGGTTCTGCGGCACTTTAGCCTGTTGGCGTTGCCGGCCAGCACGGCCCGGGCCGCGAATGTGCGGCGCATTGCCGTGCTCGGCGACAGCCTCTCGGCCGAATACGGTCTGGCGCGTGGGACCGGTTGGGCCGCCCTGCTGGGGCAACGGCTGGCGGCAGAGAAGAAGCCTTATGAGGTCGTGAACGCCAGCATCAGCGGCGACACCACGTCAGGCGGACGCGCGCGCTTGGCAGCACTCCTGGAGAAGCAGCAGCCCGCCGTACTCATCATCGAGCTGGGCGCCAACGACATGCTTCGCGGCCTGCCCGTGGCGTCCTCGCGCGAGAACCTGCTCGCCATGGTCCGCGCGGCCAAGGCCGCCGGCGCCAAGGTGCTGCTGGTTGGCATGCAGGTGCCGCCCAACTTCGGCCGTGCATACGTGGAGAGCTTCGGCGCCATGTACGCCGAGCTGGCACGCCAGGAGAAAGTCAGCCTCGTGCCCTTCTTGCTCGCCGGCGTGGCCGATCGCGCCGATGCGGCCGATTGGTTCCAGCAGGACCGCATCCATCCGCTGGCCAAGGCGCATCCGCTCATCCTGGACAACGTCTGGCCGGCACTCAAGAAGCTGCTCTAACGCACCCTAACGCTGCTGTTGCTGCTCCGGCTCCTTGCGCTTGCGATCGCGGCCGGGGTCGCCGCGGTCCTTGTGGTCATCCCTTTGCTGCTGCGGCTGGGCCTGCGGTTGAGGCTGAGGCTGGAACTGCGGTTGAGGCTGAGGCTGGAACTGCGGCTGCGGGTGCTGCAGCGGCGGTTGGAAGACCTGTTGCTGCTGCTGGACCTGAGGCTGCGGTTGCTGCTGCACCTGAGGCTGCTGCTCCTGCCGCTCAGGACCACGGCCCCAGTTGCCACGGCGATCCTGACGGTCGATGTCATCGCGGTCTTCGCGCTCGCGGCGATCGGCGCCGCCAAAGCGTTGCTCCGGTCGTGGGTTCGCCGGCTGGAACTGCGGCACCGTTTGCAGCTGGGGCGGCTGCTGGGCCTGCGGCTGCTCGCGACGATCGTTGCTGCGCTGCCAAGGGCGCTGATCCTGGCCACGCTCATCGCGCGGCACCTGCTGAGGCGGCTGCGCTTGCTGTGCCTGCACCGCGGGCTGCTGCATGGCCGGTTGAGGGCGCTGTGCTTGCTGCGGGTTCTGCCAGCCGTTGTTGCCGCGCTCCCTGCCCCAGGCGTTGTCGCGATCGCGCTCGCCACGGTTGGGGCCGCGCCACTGCATGTCCGTGCCCGGTCGCGCCGCAGGCACGGGACGGTCGGCGATCGGGCGGCTGACGGCGCCGACCACCTGGGCATTGCGCGGCTGCTGCACCGGGCGCAGGTCACGGTTGCCGTTGAGCCGGTACAGGTACGTATCGCTGTGGCGATAGACCGGTACATAGGTCTCGTGCGGTGCCAGCGGCACCCAAGCACCGCTTGGCGGCGGCGGGCGGCGCTGGCCGAAGTTGAAGCTGATGCCGAAGCTGACCGAGGGGCCACCCACGAAGGCAACGAGAGCAGGTGCATACACGGGGCGGGCGACGAAGGTGCCCGGGGCCCAGCACCAGCGGCCACGCCATTGCACCCAGCGTCCGTAGTGGAAGGGCGCGAAGCCCCACGGCGAGTCGTCAACCCAAGACCAGCCCCAAAAGCGCGTCCACACCCAGTGGCCGTAGCGGTACGGGACCCAGTCCACGGCCACCATCGAGGGGAACCAGACGGCACCATAATCGGGCGTCCGCTCCCAGGCGCCATATCGGTCCAGATCCTCAGCGCCCGTCATCTCGGGCGAGACGTAGCGCTGGCTGGAGCCTCTGAACTCGCCTTCGCGCGATTGGCCCAGGGCCCAGTCGCCGAAGGCATCGCTTCGCAGGCCCATTCGCTCAGCGCGCGGGCTGCCGTCCACGACCCAGAACTCGACCTGCTCGCCCTGCTCCACCCAGGTACTCAGACCGCTTGAGGACGGGTCGAAGCGCAGCCGGCCACTCCAGGCGCGGGCCAGGGTGCCGCGGTCGAGCTGCTCGACGCGGTAGAGGCCATCGCTTTCGGGCTGAAGCTGGCCTTCGCGGGTCTGCACGAGCAGGTCGCGGGCGGCCTCCCGCGAACGCAGCTGCACAACCATGTCGCCGCGGTCGAGTTGCAGGCGCACCACCCCCTCGTCGAAGCGATCAAGCACGAGGTCGCTGCCTTCGTCGAGCCAGAGGGCCGTGGACCCGGCCCGCAAGGCCACGCGAGCGCGGTCGTCGGTACGCAGTCGGTCACCCTCGGCGATGGTCTGGTTGCGCATCAGGCGCGTCCATTCCTTGTTCTCGTCGTCGAAGAGCCAGGCGTCGCCGATGACATCCGTGACCCGGGCCACGCGCGCCGGCGGATCGGAGCGACCCTGCCAGTCGGGCTGGGCGTGGGCGGCCGGCAGCGAGAGGCCGACGAACAGCGCGAGCGACATGCGCAGCCAAGCAGTGCGGCTCATGCGGGTGGAGGTTTCTCGTGTCATGGGGTACTCCTCGGCGCCTCAACGTGTGTGGCTTGCAGCAGGCTGACCTGGGTTACAAAGCCTTTCAGTCATCGCTGGCATCCAGGCCGGGAAACAGGACGGAGGTGAAGCCGAAACGGCTGAAGTCAACGATCCGCGAGGGGTAGAGGCGGCCCTCCAGATGATCGCATTCGTGCTGGACCACACGGGCGTGGAAGCCTTCGGCCTGTCGGTCGATGGGCGTGCCCTCGGCGTCGAAGCCCTGGTAGCGGATGCGGGCGTAGCGCGGCACCACGCCGCGCAGGCCAGGCACGGAGAGACAGCCCTCCCAGCCGTCCTCCATCTCGTCGGCCAGGGGCGTGATCACCGGGTTCAGCAGCACGGTTGGCGGCACGGGTACCGCTTCGGGATAGCGCGGGTTCGATTCGAAGCCAAAGATCACGACGCGCAGGTCCACGCCGATCTGGGGAGCGGCCAGGCCCGCGCCCTTAGCGGCCTTCATGGTATCGAACATGTCGGCCACGAGCTCACGCAAGGCCGGGGTGCCGAACTCGCGCACGGGCTGGACCACGCGCAGCAGCCGCTCATCGCCCATCTTGAGAATTTCACGTACGGTCATCGTCTTGTTCCTGAATTACGCTGTGCCAGTATGCGCGACTTCCTCGAAGACCTCGGCCATGGCGTCCACGCCATCGACACCGGCTACGTCCGCCCACGTTTCGACGCGGCCTATCTCATCGTCGAGGCGGGCCGCGCGGCGTTTATCGACTGCGGCGTCAACCACGGCGTGACGCGACTGCTGCAGGCGCTCGAACGGCTGCACCTGGGCGTCGATTGCGTGGACTGGGTCCTGCCCACCCACGTGCACCTCGACCACGCCGGCGGCGCGGGCTTGCTCATGCAAGCGCTGCCGAATGCACGCCTGGCCACACACCCGCGAGGCCTGCGCCATCTGATCGACCCGAGCCAGCTCTGGGCCGGCGCCATGGCCGTGTATGGGGAGGCCGAGATGGAGCGCTCCTATGGGCGCATCGTCGCCGTGCCGGCCGAGCGCACGCAAGCGCTGGCCGATGGCGAGATCGTCCAACTCGCAGGCCGCGCGTTGCGCATCCTCGACACGCCGGGCCACGCCCGCCATCACGTCTGCATCTGGGACGAGAAGAGCCGCGGCGTGTTCACGGGCGATACCTTTGGCATTTCATACCGCGAGTTTGATACCGCGCAAGGCCCCTGGATTTTTCCAACCAGCTCGCCCGTGCAGTTCGAACCCGAGGCCATGAAGGAGTCGGTGCGGCGCATTCTCGCCCTCGGGCCCGAGGTGCTCTACCTCACCCACTACGGCCGCATTGGCGAGGTACCGCAGTTGGCCGCGATGATGATCGAGCTGATCGACGCCACCGTGGCCGAGGTGCTGCCGCTGCGTCACGCCGATGAGCGCCACGAACGCATGATGGCTGCGCTGCGCGGGCTCTACCTCGAGCGACTTCAGCGCCACGGCTGCCAGCTCGCGCCGGAGGTCTCGATGCGGCTACTGGACATGGACGTGGAACTCAACGCCCAGGGCCTGGCGATCTGGCTGGATCGCCCCCAAACCTAAGGTTCCAGTCCCAATTCCTGAATCTTGCGCGTGATTGTGTTGCGCCCGATGCCCAGGCGCTGAGCCGCTTCGATGCGGCGGCCGCGCGTGACGTCCAGGGCCGTGAGGACCAGCTTGGCCTCGATGCGGCGCGTGAGGTTGTCCCAGACCTCGGGCTGACCAGCTTCGAGCATGCGGCGCGCCTCGCGGGCCATCTCCGCAAGCCAGTCGTCGTTACCGCCGAAGCTCATTGCAAGCGGTGCGGCCTGCGCTCCATGGCTTGGCACTGCGGCGACCACGGGTGCGGGCGCCGCAGCTTCGAGCAGTTCGCGCGGCAGGTCCTTGGCCTCGACGACCTGGGCCGGGGCCATCACGGTCAGCCAGTGGCAGACGTTCTCGAGCTGGCGCACATTGCCCGGGAAATCGAAGGCCGTGAGGCTGGCCTGCGCTGCCTCGGACAGACGCTTGGCCTCGACGCCGAGCTCGGTGGCGCTGCGCGAGAGGAAGTGGCGCGCCAGCGCGGGAATATCCTCGCGGCGTTCGCGCAGCGCGGGCAGGCGCAGGCGGATGACGTTGAGGCGGTGGAAGAGGTCTTCGCGGAAGGCTCCTTGCCGCACGCGTTCCTCGAGGTTCTGATGCGTGGCCGCGATCACGCGCACATTTGCACGCTGTGGCGCGTGCCCGCCGACGCGGTAGAACTGGCCGTCTGACAGCACGCGCAACAGTCGCGTCTGCAGGTCGAAGGGCATGTCGCCGATCTCGTCGAGGAAGAGTGTGCCGCCGTCGGCCTGCTCGAAGCGACCGCGTCGCGCGGCCTGCGCGCCGGTGAAGGCGCCTCGTTCGTGGCCGAAGAGCTCGCTCTCCAGCAGATCCTTCGGGATCGCCGCGGTGTTGATCGCGACGAAGGGCCCGTCTGCACGCGGGCTGTGTTTGTGCAAGGCACGCGCCACGAGCTCCTTGCCCGAACCCGACTCGCCCGTGATCAGCACGGTGACGTTGCTTTGCGAGAGGCGGCCGATGGCGCGGAACACGTCCTGCATCGCCGGCGCTTGGCCGAGCATCTCGGGCACCGCGGCGGCGGCCTCCTCGGCCACCGCCTCGCGCTCGCTTTCCTCCTGCGCCCGGCGGATCAGCTCCACGGCGCGCGGCAGGTCGAAGGGCTTGGGCAGGTATTCGAAAGCGCCGCCCTGGAAGGCCGCGACGGCGCTGTCCAGATCGGAGTAAGCCGTCATGATGATGACGGGCAGCTTGGGCAGCCGCTCCTTGACCTTGCCCAGCAGCTCCAACCCAGAGCCCCCCGGCATGCGGATGTCGGAGACCAGCACCTGCGGGCTGTCGGACTCCAGCGCGGCGAGCATCTCGCGCGGATGCGAGAAGCTGCGCACCGGCAGCCCCTCGCGGCTCAAGGCCTTCTCAAGGACAAAGCGAATCGAGTGATCGTCGTCAACAACCCAGATGGATTTCATGGCAGAGGTAATGTGATGCGGAAGCTTGTGGCCCCGGGCACGCTTTCACAGTCGATCATGCCTTGGTGTTGTTGCACGATGGTCTGCGACAGCGTCAGGCCCAGTCCCGTGCCTCCTTCTCTCCCCGAAACAAGCGGATAGAAGATGCGGTCTTGAATGTCCGCCGGCACGCCGGGGCCGTTGTCCTCAACTAGCAATTCCAATGCCAGGCGCCAGCGCTGCTTGCCGATCGTGACCTGGCGCGCCACCCGCGTGCGCAGCAGAATCTCAGCCGTGCCCTCGGCGATCTGCGGTCCCAGCGCCTGCGCTGCGTTCTGCACGATGTTGAGCACGGCCTGGATCAGTTGCTCCCGGTCGCCGCGAAAGTCGGGCAAGGACGCGTCGTAGTCGCGCTCGACGACCAGGCCGCGCGGGTACTCCGCCTGGACCACGGCACGCACGCGTTCGCAGATCTCGTGAATGTTCACGTCGCCGACCTGCTGGGCGCGGCGATGCGGGGCGAGCAGGCGATCGACGAGGGTCTGCAGCCGATCGACCTCGTGCACGATGACATGTGTGCATTCAAGCAGCTCGGGCTCGGTCAACTCCATGGCGAGCAGTTGCGCCGCGCCGCGGATGCCGCCCAGTGGGTTCTTGATCTCGTGGGCCAAATTGCGCGTCAGCTCCTTGGTGGCCTGGACCTGATCGAGGTTGCGCTCCTCGCGGTCTTGCTTGCTCTGCTGGCCGTTCTCGATCAGCTCGACGACGACGGAATCGTTCTCGCGCCCTTCCTCGGCGAAGCGCTGCGAGACGATGACGCGCACGGGCAGCGGCTCCTCGTGTGCGCGGGCGCTCCAGCGCAGCTGCGCGTCGAAGCGGCTGCTCGCGTAGGCATTGCCGGCCACGGCGGCCACGGTCTCGCGAAGAATCCCGGTGTCAAGAAACCAGTCGAAGAGATTGCGCTTTTGCACCGTGCGGCGCGGCAGGCCCAGCACGTTCTCGAAGGCGGCATTGGCGAACAGGCATTCACCGTCCACACGGACCACGGCCACCATGGTGGCCAGCATGTCGAGGGCCTCGAAGCCCCCGTTTTTATCGGTTGCTTCGTCAGTCATGAATGCCGGGTGAGCTTAAGTCAGGGCAGCTTGGAGATCTCGCGCTTGAGCGCCTGGATGTCAGCTTCTTGCCGGTTGATACTGGCCTTGAGATCGGCCATGCGGTCCAGGAACTTCTGGTAGTTGCGAGCCTCGTCGCCGCGGCGCTCGCCATTGCCGCCGTTGTACTCGGCCTGCGCCTCGGCGAGCTTGCGTTCGGAATCACGCAACTCGCCCTCGAGCACCTTGCGGCGCTCGTCGTCGCGCGCCTTCTGCTGGCCCGCCTCGATCTTGTTTGATTCACGCTGCGCCTCCAAAGCGCCCGAGCTGGGCCTCTTGGGCATCTGCACAATCGTGATGGGCGTGCCCTCGACCGTGCGGCAGCCCTTCTCGGCTGCTTCCTTGGCCGAGAGCCCGTCGGTGTAGAGCACCGGCGGCCCCGGGCAGCGATAGACCGTGGACTGGGCTTGCGCGCCGGCGGCGGCGGTGGCGAGCAGCAACAGGGGGGCGACGAGTCTTTGCATGGAGCGATTGTGAACCAAGGCCATGCAGTCCTGCTGTAGTGAAATGCAAAAGGGACGGCCCAAGCCGTCCCTTCTCACCAGCAAGAAGCTGGCTCACACGCTTTACAGCGAGTAGTACATATCGAACTCGACCGGGTGGGTCGCCATGCGGAAGCGTGTCACTTCCTGCATCTTCAGCTCGATGTAGGCATCGATGTAGGAGTCGGTGAACACGCCGCCCTTGGTCAGGAAGGCGCGGCCCTTGTCCAGATAGTCGAGGGCCTGGTCGAGGCTGTGGCAGACGGTCGGGATCTTTGCATCTTCCTCCGGCGGCAGATGATAGAGATCCTTGGTGGCGGCTTCGCCCGGATGGATCTTGTTCTCCACGCCGTCCAGACCGGCCATCAGCAGAGCCGAGAAGGCGAGGTAGGGGTTGGCCGAAGGATCGGGGAAGCGCGCCTCGATGCGACGGCCCTTGGGATTCGCCACATAGGGGATGCGAATCGAGGCCGAGCGGTTCTTGGCCGAGTAGGCCAGCTTCACCGGGGCTTCGAAGCCGGGCACCAGACGCTTGTACGAGTTCGTGCCGGGGTTGGTGATGGCGTTCAACGCGCGAGCGTGCTTGATGATGCCGCCGATGTAGTACAGGGCGAACTCGGAGAGGCCCGCATAGCCGTCGCCGGCGAACAGGTTCTTGCCGTCCTTCCAGACCGACTGGTGCACGTGCATGCCGGAGCCGTTGTCACCGACCAGGGGCTTGGGCATGAAGGTCGCAGTCTTGCCGTAGGCATGGGCGACGTTCTGGATGATGTACTTCTGCAGCTGCAGCCAGTCAGCGCGCTGGACCAGCGAGCTGAACTTGGTGCCGATTTCCATTTGGCCGGCATTGGCCACTTCGTGGTGGTGCACCTCGACCGGGATGCCCATCTGCTCGAGGATCAGGCACATCTCCGAGCGCATGTCCTGGCCTGAATCGACCGGCGGCACGGGGAAGTAGCCACCCTTGACGGTGGGACGGTAGCCGCTGTTGCCGTGCTCGTATTCCTTGGCGCTGTTCCAAGCGCCTTCTTCCGATTCGACCTTGAAGAAGGAGCCCGACATCTCGTTGCCCCAGCGGACCGAGTCGAAGATGAAGAATTCAGGTTCGGGACCGAAGTAGGCCGTGTCGCCCAGGCCCGAGGACTTCAGGTAGGCCTCGGCGCGCTTGGCCAGCGAGCGGGGATCGCGCTCGTAGGCCTTGCCGTCGGCGGGGTCCACCACGTCGCAAGACAGGATCAGAGTCGGCTCTTCGAAGAAGGGGTCGATATTGGCCGTATTCGGGTCCGGCATCAGCAGCATGTCAGAGGCCTCGATGCCCTTCCAGCCGGCGATCGAGGAGCCGTCAAAGGCGTGGCCGGAGACGAACTTGTCATCGTCGAAAGCGGACACGGGCACGGAAACGTGCTGCTCCTTGCCGCGGGTATCGGTGAAGCGGAAGTCAACGAACTTGACTTCGTGATCCTTCACCATGCTCATCACATCGGCGACGGTCTTGGCCATCAAATGCTCCTAGGAATGCTTTTTTGGGGGTGGACGGGAATGAATTCGGTTCGCGCCGGACGGATCCAGCACCGCAGAAGAATAAGCAGGACTTGTGCCAAGCCTATGTCCGCGATATTGCGGGGGCGATCATACGCCCGCACCAATTTGGAAAGTCTCAACGCACCATTTCGGCGTCAATAGACGCACCAAAATCGATCACGCCCTTCTTGAGCATGGCGTAGGCCGACGGCATGAAGCCCGCGTCGCCCTTCACGCCCAGCTCGATATGCCGGCCCCATTGCGGGTGGTCGACACTGGGCAGACTGAAGACCTTGACGCCCGGGAAGGCGGCCTCGACGGCTTCCATCAACGGCGTGAGACTGGCCTCCATGGCGCCGCGGACGATCATTGACAGCTCGGCGTTCGCGCGCTCGCGGTGCAGGGCGCGGTGCTTCTCGTCCAGCACCCAGGCCATCATCGGATGCGCCATGACGGGGAATCCGGGCACGAAGTAGACCGTGCCGACCGAAAAGCCCGGAATCTTGTTGTAGGGATTGGGGACGATGGCCGCTCCGGCCGGGAACATGCCCATTTCGAAGCGGCGCAGCGTGTCGGGGTGATGCTCGTCGACCTCGCGGCCCTGCTCGGCCGCCATCTGCTGCACGCGCTGCCAGATCAGTTCGCGAGCCTCGCGGTGCAGCACCAGGTCACGGCCGAGCGCCCGCGCGGCCGCCTGCCGCGTGTGATCGTCTGGCGTAGCGCCGATGCCGCCGCAAGAGATCACGAGATCACCGCTGTCGAAGGCCTGCTTCAGCTCGGCCGCGATGTGCTCGCGATCGTCGCCGATGTACTTGGCCCAGGAGAGCTGCATGCCGCGCTCGGACAGCAACTCGATGAAGCGCGCGAGATGCTTGTCCACACGCTTGCCCGAGAGGATCTCGTCGCCGATGACGATGAGGCCCACCTTCATTGAACGGCCTCCTCCGCCATGTCCACGACCACCGCTGCGGGCACGCGCGCCCGCAACTCTGCCAGCGCGCTCAGCGAGTAATGCGTGAACCACAGCGTCGAGAAGGCGAACACCAGGACGTAGAGCCAGACGGATACGAGGATCAGCAGGGGGGCCAGCACGACGGCCATCACGCTGAGCGCCCAGATCGCGGCTGGTGCAGCCCCCAGGTAGCCGGTGATCACACCCAGGCCCAGCAGCGGCGCGCGATGCTCCTTCATCAACTGCTGGCGCTCTTCGACGGAGGCATGCTCGGCCAACACATCGAAGGCAAAAATGCGATAGCCGAGCCAGCCGCAGATCAGCGGCGGCAGAATAAGCACCAGCGGTGGGATCAGCCAGAACGGCATGCTGAGCAACAGCAACACGCAGGCCAGGAAGCAGTGCCACACCGACCAACCCAGGCTTTTCCACCAGGCTGAGCCCCCCTGTTTCTTCTCGAGCGCCCGGAAGCGCCGGGCCGCCACGAGACGCACCAGGGCCGGCGTCATCAGCAAGGCCACCACGAAGAGCGAGAACACGACCAGCACGGGCAGGGCCAGCGCCAGCACGATCATGGGCGCGAGCGCAGCGCGGAAATCGCTGGCGCCGACGAAGCTGAGCCAGCCCAGCAGTGAGTCGATCAGCTTCCAAGAATCGAGCGTGGCGCGGACCGAGTCCACCGCGCTTTCCCAGAAGAAGTAGCCCAGGCCCCAGGCCAGCGCCGCCGTGAGCAGCAGTGGCACGAGCGAGAGCGCGATCACGCGCGGATGCAAGCAGTAGGCGGCCGCGCGCCAAAAGGCGTCCAGCACGCGGCCCACGGTGTTGACCATTCAGGCGCTCCAGATAAAGAGACGTTTGAGCCCCAGCCACTGCTGGGACCAGAAGCCGCGGCCGTAGTCGCGGCCGCCCTCTTCGGGCAGCTGGTCGCGCACGCCGGTAGGTTCGAACTGGCCGTCTAGTTTTGCCGTGCCGAAAAGGATGTCCCAGACCGGCAAGAGCACGCCGAAGTTGTGGCCGCCGAGCGTGCCCTTGCCCTCGGTCTCGTGCCCGATCCCGATGGCATGGTGGAGGCGGTGATAACGCGGGCTCACGAGCACGCGCTCGAAGACGGGCCCGAAGGACAACCGGACATTGGCGTGCTGCAAGCTCTGCAGCAGCTGCGTGACCGCCACCAGTGCGATGAACTGCCCCGGCGCCACGCCGATCAGGCGCGCGATCAGCACGAAGGTGGCGTCGATCAGCAGATCGTCGAGCAGGTGGTTGCGGTTATCGCTCCACATCGTCATCTGGCGCTGGCTGTGGTGCAACGCGTGCAGCTGCCACCACCACTCGAAGTGGTGCTGGGCGCGATGCAGCCAGTAGCCGATGAAATCAATGACCAGGAGGTAGAGCGCGAAGCTGACCAGGGCCTGATCGGTCACACCGGGCCACAGGGCATCGAGCTGAAGCGTCGGGATGCCGGCCAGGCGCATATGACCCGAAAGCGAGTCCCACAGGGGATCGATGCAGAAGAAGAGCGCCAGCCGGAAAAGACCCAGGCGATGGATCAAGGTGTAGATCACGTCCACGCGCACAGCCTTGCGGTCAGTCACCGGCTCGACCGGGCGCCAGCGCTCCAGCAGCTTGAACACGGTGAGCATGATCGCGAGCTGGATCAGCCCGACGAGCAACCAGCCCGTGGCGTCAAAGGCGTCCTCGAGCAGATTGCCCAGGCCCAGGCTGAAAACAAGCGGCTCCACCAGGGACTCGAAGAGCCACTGCTGAGCGGCAGCGAAAAGGTCATCCATCAGGCTTTGCGATAGAGGGGAGCGTAGCGCGGATGCTCACGGATCGGCGCAAAGCTCATGCCCCGCTCCTTGAGGCCCCGCATCAAAGGCTCGAGTACGGCCGGCGCCCACGGGTCCAGGCGCGACCAGATCCCCAGATGGGCCAGCACGATGTCGCCGGGCCTTAGGTTCTTGAGCGCACGTTCGAGCAGTTCAGCATTCGGGTATTTGTCGCTCGGCAGCTCGTCGCCCGAAAAGCCGGCCGGGGCCCAGCCCACATGCTGGAATCCCGCCCGGGCCGCTGCGGCCAACAGCGCCGGCGAGGTCTTGCCGCCCGGTGCGCGGAAGATCGGCCCCATCGCCTGGCCCGTCATGGCCTTGAAGCGGCTGGCCACGCGCTGCAGGTTCTCAGCGTACTGCGCGGCACTGAGCTCGTGGATCACAGGCGCATTGAGCCCGGCCACGGTGCGAACCTTGAAGCGATCCCCGGGCAGGTCCTCGAGCCAGATGTCATGGTCCCAGGTGTGGGAGCCGAAATCGTGTCCCTCTGCCGCCCGCGCCTTCCACCAGGGCGCCCACTCCTCGTCGAGCGTGAAGCCGCCCGTCAGCGTGGGCTCGTTGGCGAGGAAGAAAGTGGCGCGCGCCTCGAAACGCCTGAGCGTATCGACGATCAGGTTGGCCACGCCCATGTGGCCGGTGTCGAAGCTCAGGTAGATGCGCTTGTCGTCCGGCTGCGCGAAGGCGCGCCATGGCAGCAGTGCCAGGCCCAAGGCCGCACGTCGACGCATCATCACTGCCTCGGCATGTGATCGAGCGTGTAGACCCCGTGCGGCGACTTGCCGACATTGACCTGACGCACAACCTTGTGCGTGACCGTGTCGATCTCGGTCAGCTTGCGAGCCCAGCGCGAGGTGACAAGGATGGTCTTGCCGTCCTTGAGCACTTCCATGTCGTCGGGGCCACCGGGCGCTGGGTATTGGTCCACCACACTCAGCGTCTGCGTGTCGATCTTGCTGATCGAGTTCCCGGCGCGGTTGGACACCAGCACATGGCGATGGTCGCCCCAGTTGCGGAAGCTGTGCGCGCCCTTGCCCGTGCTGATGCGCTTGATGAGCTTGGGGCCGCTCGCCCCGGAGACGTCGTAGACCTCGACCTTGTCGTCGCCGGTCAGGGCCACGAGCAGGGTCTTGTCGTCGGGCAGCAGGAAGATGTCGGCCGGCATCTTGCCCACGGAGGCAGTCCAGCGCGTGGTCTGTGTGTTCAGGTCGATGGCCGCGAGCTGATCGCTGTCTTGCAAGCTGGCGAAGACGGTCGTGCTCTTGGAGTCGATGGACAGGTGGCTGGGCGTCTTGGGCGCGGGCACGCGCTTGACGAGTTGGGCCGGGTTGTTCGGATCGCTGGGCACCCAGCGGTAGATCGCCACGAAATCGAGCCGGTTGGCCGCCGTGACAAACCACTTCATGTCGGGAGAGAAGCGCAGGTGGTAGGGGTCACCGAGCCCGCGCACGACGCGCTGCACCCGGGCCGTGGCCGGATCGAGGAATGTCAGCGAATCCCCAAGAGCATTGGCCACCACCAGGGACTTCTCGTCTGGCGAGAGGTAGAGGTGGTGCGGCTCCTTGCCGGTGGGAATACGCTGGACCTGCTTGAAGCTCACCGGATCGACGACGCTGATGTCGGCGTCGAGCGAGTTGAGCACGAAAATCGGGGTGGCAGCCTGGGCAAGAGGGCTCAGGCCGAACGTCAGCGCCACGGCGCTACAAATGCGAGAAAACATCGATCAATTCCATTGAGCAGCAGGCCGGATTATTGGCCATCGCCGCCAAGGACCCAGAATGCAAGAACCCGGCGCCATCACCGCGACGGGGCCGGGTTCACACTGTAGCGGCTCGACGCTCAGTCCTTGGATGCCTCCAGCGTGCGGCTCAAGCGCAGCGCGCCCAGCGTCGCGGCAGCGCCGCTGAGCAGGTACAAGCTCAGGAAGCCCAGGCCGAACTTGGCCGAGAGGCCCAGTGCGACCAGAGGCGCGAAAGCCGCGCCAACCAGCCAGGCCATGTCGGCCGTGAGCGCGGCACCCACGTAGCGGTACTTGGGCAGGAAGTTGGAGGTCACCGAACCGGAGGACTGGCCGTAGGACAGGCCCAGCAGCATGCAGCCGAGCAAGATGAAGAGGTCTTCACCGAGCGCCCCGCCCTTGAGCAGGGTCGGGGCGAAGCCGCTGTACACGGCGATCATCGTGGCCAACGAACCGAGCGTGCGGCGGCGGCCCAGCTTGTCGGCGATGGCGCCCGAGGCAACGATGCCGGCGGCGATCAGGAAGCCGCCGAAGATCTGGAAGCTGAGCACCTGGATGACCGACTGCTGCGAGAACAGGTGCAGCCAGGACAGCGGGAAGACCGTGACGATGTGGAAGAGCGCAAAGCTGGCGAGAGCCGCGAAGGCGCCGATCAGCATGTTGTCGCCCTGGGCCTTGATGATCTCGCGCGCACTGACGGGCTCGAGCTCGCGCTTTTCGAGCAGCTCGACGTACTCGGGCGTCACGACCATGCGCAGACGCGAGAACAGGGCCACAACGTTGATGGCGAAGGCGACGAAGAAAGGATAGCGCCAGCCCCAGGAGAAGAAGTCGCCTTCCGAGAGGTTGCCGTACAGGAACACGAAGAGCGAGCTGGCGATGATGAAGCCGATGGGCGCGCCCAGCTGGCCCAGCATGGCGTACCAGCCGCGCTTGCCTTGTGGAGCACTCATGGCCAGCAGCGAGGGCAGGCCGTCCCAGGACCCGCCCAGCGCCAGGCCCTGCCCGATGCGAAGCAGCACCAGAATGACGATGGCCTGCTCGCCCTGGGCCGCATAGCCCTGCAAGAAAGCGATGGTCACTGTGCAGGTGCCCAGCAGGAACAGGGCACCGGTGAGCTTGGTCGTCAATCCCCAACGTCGCTGGATGTTCATCGAGATCGCCGTGCCGAAGGGCCGGGCCACGAAAGCCAGCGAGAAGATCGCGAAGGACCAGAGCTGCGCCTCCAAGGGCGAGGCGAAGGGAAAGAGCAGTCTGGGAAACACGAGCACCGAGGCGATGCCATAGACGAAGAAGTCAAAATACTCGGAAGCACGGCCGATGACCACGCCGACGGCGATATCACCGGGCGACACGTCATGGGCGCCGTGTTCGCCATCGGGCGTGAGTTCTTCGGGATGGTCGTGGAGATGGCTGAGACTGGACATCGTTCGTAATACCCATAGGTTGCCGTCGAAAAACCTTGCGCAGGCATGGGACAAAACGTCCAATCGCCTTCGCAGGCTGTTGCGCATACATTCTGCGCCTGTTTTATGGTCCCTTTTGTCCGCCTATAGCATGTCTTTCCCTAAAAAGCTTCGTGGACCGGCCGTGTTAGCGTTGACCGCCTTGCTGGCGGGCTGCAACACCGTTGTGCTCAACCCCTCCGGCGACGTCGCCGCCCAGCAAGGTCACCTCGTCGTCGTTGCGACCTGGCTGATGCTGCTGATCGTCGTGCCGGTCATCCTCCTGGCCCTGCTCTTCGCCTGGCGCTACCGCGCCTCGAACACCAAGGCCACCTATAAGCCGGAGTGGGACCACTCCACCCAGCTGGAACTGGTGATCTGGGCGGCGCCGCTGCTCATCATCATTGCCCTGGGCGCGCTGACCTGGATCACCACGCACACGCTGGATCCCTACCGCCCGCTGGACCGCATTGGCGAGAAGCGCCCGGTGTCCAAGGACGTCAAGCCCCTGGTGATCGAGGCCGTGGCCCTCGACTGGAAGTGGCTCTTCATCTATCCGGAGCAGGGCATCGCCCTCGTCAATGAGGTGGCCGCACCGGTGGACCGTCCGATCCAGTTCAAGATCACCGCCTCCGGCGTGATGAACAGCTTCTACATTCCCGCCCTGGCCGGCCAGATCTACGCCATGCCCGCGATGGAAACCAAGCTGCATGCGGTGATCAACGAGCCCGGCGTGTTCGACGGTTTCTCCGCCAACTACAGCGGTGCCGGTTTCTCCGACATGCGCTTCAAGTTCCACGGCCTGTCCGACGCCGACTTCGGCGCATGGGTCGCCAAGGTCAAGGATGCAAACCAGAAGCTGGACCGCGAGGGCTACCTGGCCCTGGAGAAGCCCAGCCACAAGGACGCTGTGCGCTACTACGGCAGCGTGGCCCCTGATCTCTACGGCGCGATCCTGAACCGCTGCGTGGCTCCTGGCGCAATGTGCGTGGACCAGATGATGGCCAAGGATCACGCTACCGCCATGGGCGAGGACGACGCCAACTGCACGCCCGAAGAGGCCAAGCGTCGCGCCAGCGTGCGCGCCCTGCTCCAGGCCAAGCAACAAGTGAGCCGTACTGAATGACAACCGATATCCAGACCCTGCTTCTGGGCAAGCTCAGCCTTGAAGCAATTCCGTACCACGAGCCCATCCTGGTGGGTACTTTCGCCGCCGTGGCGCTCGGAGGCTTGGCGCTGCTGGCGCTGCTGACCAAGTACCGCCTGTGGGGCTACCTGTGGCGCGAGTGGTTCACCAGCATCGACCACAAGAAGATCGGCGTGATGTACATCGTCATGGGCATCGTCTTCCTGCTGCGCGGCTTTGCCGACGCGGTGATGATGCGTGCCCAGCAGTCCATGGCCTTCGGCGACAACATGGGCTTCCTGCCGCCGCACCACTACGACCAAGTCTTCACCGCCCACGGCGTGATCATGATCTTCTTCGTCGCCATGCCCCTGGTGACGGGCTTCATGAACTACGTGGTGCCGCTGCAGATCGGCGCACGCGACGTGGCCTTCCCGTTCCTGAACAACTTCAGCTTCTGGATGACGGCCTCGGGCGGCACGCTCGTGATGATCTCGCTGTTCATTGGCGAGTTCGCTAAGACTGGTTGGCTGGCCTACCCGCCGCTGTCGGGCATCCAGTTCAGTCCTGACGTGGGGGTGGACTACTACATCTGGTCCCTGCAGATCGCGGGTGTGGGCACCTTGCTGTCGGGCGTGAACCTGATCGCCACCATCGTGAAGATGCGCGCCCCCGGCATGACCATGATGAAGATGCCCGTCTTCACCTGGACGGCCCTGTGCACCAACGTGCTGATCGTGGCAGCCTTCCCGGTCCTGACCGCCGTGCTGGCCATGCTCTCGATGGACCGCTACGTCGGCACCAACTTCTTCACGAACGACCTCGGCGGCAACGCCATGATGTACGTGAACCTGATCTGGATCTGGGGCCACCCTGAGGTCTACATCCTGGTGCTGCCGGTCTTCGGCATCTTCTCGGAAGTGGTGTCCACCTTCTCGGGCAAGCGCCTTTTCGGCTATGCCTCGATGGTCTACGCCACGGTCGTGATCACGATCCTCTCCTACCTCGTCTGGCTGCACCACTTCTTCACCATGGGCAGCGGCGCCAGCGTGAACAGCTTCTTCGGCATCTCGACGATGATCATCTCGATCCCGACGGGAGCGAAAATCTTCAACTGGCTGTTCACCATGTACCGCGGCCGCATCAAGTTTGAGGTGCCGATGCTGTGGACCGTGGGCTTTATGGTCACCTTCGTGATCGGCGGCATGACCGGTGTGCTGCTTGCCGTGCCCCCGGCGGACTTCGTGCTGCACAACAGCCTGTTCCTGATCGCGCACTTCCACAACGTGATCATCGGCGGCGTGCTGTTCGGCTACCTCGCGGGCTTCAACTACTGGTTCCCGAAGGCGTTCGGCTTCAAGCTGAACGAAAAGCTGGGCAAGCGTGCATTCTGGTTCTGGCTCGTGGGCTTCTACGTCGCCTTCACGCCGCTGTACGTGCTCGGCTTCATGGGCGCAACGCGTCGTCTGAACCACTACGACAATCCGGCATGGCATCCGTGGATGATCATCGCGTGGTTTGGCGCCGTGCTCGTGGCAATCGGTATCGCGCATCAACTGGCGCAGCT
>JAFALK010000066.1 GCA_019234295.1 Roseateles sp. | reverse complement strand
GCCGCCCCCGCCCCCGTAGCCGCCGCCACCGGAACGGCCGCCGCCGCCGCCGTAGCCGCCGCCACCGGAACGGCCGCCGCCGCCGCCGTAGCCGCCACCGCCACCACCGAAGCCGCCCGGACGCTCTTCGCGCGGACGGGCTTCATTGACGACGATGGCACGGCCTTCGAGAGGCTGGCCATTCATGCCGTTGATGGCGGCTTGCGCCTCGGCATCGGAGGCCATTTCCACGAAGCCGAAGCCCTTGGAGCGACCGGTTTCGCGGTCCATCATGACCTTGGCCGAGCTGACAGTACCGAATTGACCGAAAGCCTGCTGGAGAGATTCGTCACGCACGCTGTAGGCGAGATTGCCCACGTAAAGCTTGTTTCCCATGGGGGAAGCCCTTTCAAAAACTGAGAACCATGTGGAGCTTCAACCCATCGTGAACCATTCAAGCGAAGGTGCGGCGTCCAGACACAGGAATTTTGATTATGGGTGAACGTCCTGACGTCGCACACCTGACCATTCGGGGACTGTTGTATTTTGGGGTTGGTAATAACCCTTAGATCCACGGGATGTGAGCGATTGGGAGCGCACCCAGGAGCGCAACTATGATGGCGGCCCCATGGCTCGAACCCTGAACCTGCCCGCGCTGGAGCGTGTGCTCGCCGCCCTTGATGCGCCTCGCAACGGTGCGGCGCTGTTCGCCTTGCTGAGCACGCTGTGCGTGGCCGGCCTCCTGCTGGCCATGGCCGAATCCGCCCTGGCCCGCGAGCAGGGGCTGTGGGGCGGCATCTGGGCCGGGCTGTCCTGGACCATCACCTATTTCGGCGTGAACGTCACCGGCATCTTGCTGATGGACCAGGCCCAGGGCCGGCCCGTCCGCGACGTGGAGGAGGCACTCAAGACGGCCCTCCTGCGCAGCCACAAGGTGCTGATGAGCTTGGCCCTGGTGCTGGCCGCCGTAGCCGTGCCGGTGGTGGCCTTGCTGGGCCTGCTGCTGCTGGTCAAGCAGCCTGTGGTCGGGGCGCCGCTCTTTGGCGTGCTCGTGCCGCTGGGCGTCAGCGGAGCTGGCTTGCTGGCCTTGGCCGTGCTGGTGATCGTCGGGCCGCTGTCTGGCCCCTCGGTCTGGGCCGGCAACGGCGCCCGCGCCACAGCGCTCATGTGCTGGCGCCAGTTCCGCCACGGCCTCGTGGAGTCGGCGGCGCTCATGCTGGCGGTCATGGCGCTGACCGCGGCGGTCACCGCGGCCACCAGCTTTATCGTGCTCAGCGGCGCGCGCGTCATGGCATTGCTGTCGGTCTGGTGGGTGGGTATCGAGCTGCCGCCGCAGCAACTGATGGCCGGCCTCTTCGGCTACGGGCTGCGCTCGCTGGGCGCGGCCGGGGCGCCGGTGGCGGCTTCGCCCCTGGGTGTGGCGGCACTGGTGGGCGGCGGCGTGGTCTTCGCGCTGGGCCTGGCCCTGCCCACGCTCGTCTACCTCCGCGGCTGTTGTGCGGTCTACCTGGCGCTTTCAGAGGGCGCTGAGAAGGAATAGCCGCGATGGACATCTTCAAGCCCCTGGTCGCCCTGGTCGCCATCGTCAACCCGATCGGCGTTGTGCCTTTCTTCATCCATTTCACCGCTAGCTTCTCGCGCCAGCAGCGCCAGCGCACGATCCGCGTGGCCTCGTTCAGCGCCTTCGTGGTGATCGCGGCAAGCGCGCTGGCCGGGATCAAGCTGATCGAGTTTTTCGGCATCTCGCTGGCCTCCTTCCAGGTTGGCGGTGGGGCGCTGCTCTTCATCAGCTCGCTGAGCATGCTCAACGCCCAGCCAGCCGAGAGCCGAGGCACCGATGTGAAGGAGGGCGCCGACAAGGCCGATGCCGGCGCCAGCATCGCCGTCGTGCCGCTGACCATTCCGCTGCTCACCGGCCCGGCGACGATCTCGACCATGGTCATCTATGCCGAAAAGACGCGGCACTGGTGGGAGCTGGGCATCCTGTGCGGCTACGGCTTGGTGGTGGGGATGGTGACCTTCGTCGTCTTCTCGGCCTCGGGAAAGATCGCCAAGGTGCTGGGCAGCACGGGTATCAACATCATGACCCGGCTCATGGGCCTGATCCTGGCCGCCCTGGCCGTGGAGCTGCTGGCCGACGGCCTGCTCAAGCTCTTCCCCGTGCTTGGCCACGCCTGAGGCGTGCTGCTCTTGGTCGAAGACGACCCGGCCTTGCGCAGTGTGTGCCAGTCCGTGCAAGTCCGTGCAATTCGCGCTTGAGCGCGAGGGCTTCGCGGTCCGGCACTGTGCGTGGCTGCATGAGGCGCGTGAACATGTGGCGGCCGAACTGCCCGAACTGCCCGAACTGCCCGAGCTCCTCGTGCTCGACATCGGCCTGCCCGACGGCAACGGCTTGGACCTGTGCCGCGAGCGTGCGTGGCGTGGCACGCACGCGCGGCCTGCCGGTGTTGATCCTCAGCGCCTCAAAGCGAGGAGATGGATCGCGTGCTGGGCCTGGAGCTCGGTGCCGACGCCCTCAATAATCATGGGGCGGCCACCGGCTGGAGCGGGTGCAGGCGTCGAGACCAAGTGGCCGCTCAAGATGGGGAATGCTGCGGATGTGGGACTACATCATCGTCGGCGCCGGCACGGCCGGCTGCCTGCTGGCCAACCGGCTCAGCGCGAATGCGCGCAAACGCGTGCTGCTGCTGGAGGCCGGCCGCGCCGACGACTATCACTGGATTCACATCCCCGTCGGATATCTGTACTGCATCGGCAACCCGCGCACGGATTGGCTCTATCAGACCGAGCCCACTGCGGGGCTGAACGGCCGAAGCCTGCGCTACCCACGCGGCAAGGTGCTCGGCGGATCGTCCAGCATCAACGGCATGATCTACATGCGCGGCCAGCAGCGCGACTACGACGGTTGGGCCGAGCAAGTCGACGACGCCGAATGGCGATGGGAGCGCTGCCTGCCCTTTTTCAAGCAGCACGAGGATCACTGGCGCGGCGCTGACGAGTTCCACGGCCAAGGCGGGGAGTGGCGCGTCGAACGCCAGCGCCTGTCCTGGCCCATCCTTGACGCCTTCGCCCAGGCTGCTGTGCAGGCCGGCATTCCGGCCAGTGAGGACTTCAACCGCGGATCCAACGAGGGTGTCGGCTACTTCGAGGTCAACCAGCGCCGCGGCTGGCGCTGGAACACGGCCGAGGCCTTTCTGCGGCCCACCTGCCTGGGCCGCTCCAACTTCGAGCTCTGGACCGGCGCGCAGGTGCAGCGGCTGCAGCTGAGCACGGCGCACGGGCGCTCGCACTGTGGCGGCGCCGTGGTCCAGACGCCCCATGGCCCCGAGGTCGTCCACCTCGCCCAGGGCGGTGAACTGATCCTCGCGGCCGGTGCGATCGGCTCGCCGCAGATCCTGCAGCTCTCGGGCCTGGGGCCGGCAGCGCAGCTGCAAGGCCTGGGCATCGAGCCGCGGCGGGATCTGCCCGGTGTTGGCGCGAACCTGCAGGACCATCTGCAGATCCGGGCGGTCTACAAGGTCGACGGCGCTCGCACGCTCAACACCCGGGCCGCGCACTGGTGGGGCAAGGCGCTGATCGGACTTGAGTACGCGCTGACGCGCAGTGGCCCCATGAGCATGGCGCCCTCGCAGCTCGGGGCCTTCGCGCGCAGCAGCGCCGGCCAGCCGGGGCCCGATCTTCAGTACCACGTGCAGCCGCTTTCGCTGGACGCCTTCGGCGAACCGCTGCATCGCTTCAATGCCTTCACGGCCAGCGTGTGCAATCTGCAGCCGACGAGCCGGGGCACCGTGATGATCCGCTCGACCGACCCGGCGCAGCCGCCGGCGATTGCGCCGAACTACCTGTCCACCCCGGCGGACCGCGAGGTCGCCGCCACCAGCCTGCGACTCACGCGCCGCATCGTCGCCCAGCCGGCCCTGGCGCGCTTTCGCCCCGAGGAATACAAGCCCGGCCCGCAGTACGAGACCGACGAAGAACTGGCCCGCCTGGCCGGCGACATCGCCACGACCATCTTCCATCCCGTCGGGACCTGCAAAATGGGTCGCGAGGACGATGCGATGGCCGTCGTGGACGCGCGCCTGCGCGTGCATGGCGTCAGCGGCTTGCGCGTGGTGGATGCCAGCGTGATGCCCACGATCACACGCGGCAACACCAACTCGCCGACGCTGATGATCGCGGAGAAGGCGGCCGCCTGGATCACGGAGTCTTGGGCGCGGGCTTCCTGATGAGCGTCTTCTGGAACCAGGCCTGGTTCATGCGATTGAGGAATTCCGGCACCAACGGGAAGCCGGACTTGTCCCCGATCAGCGCCTCGCCGCCACAGCGCGGGCACACGCCGGTTTCGCTGGCGCCGGCGGCGTCCGGGTTGTTGAAGCTCGCCATGTCCAGGCCCGTGTAGGCGGTGATCTCCAAGGTCGGGAAGATCTCCAGGCACTCGCAGCAACCGCACATGGAGCTGGCCTCCAGCTCCGCACGGTTCTTCGTGGTGTGGGTATGGGCGAGGAGCAGCGGGTTCATCAGGGCCCTAACTGACTATTCAGGCGGGGCCCCATCGTAGCCTCAAGCGAAACGCTGCTCCAGATAGGCGAGCAGGGTGCGCACCGTCTGGGCCTCGCCGCCGGCGGGACGGCCCGGGCGCGATTCGCTGTTCCAGGCGAACAGGTCGATGTGCAGCCAGTCCACGTCCTTGGGCACGAAGTGATCCAGGAAGAGCGCGGCGTTGATGGCGCCGGCCATCGGGCTCTTGCCGGTGTTGACGAGGTCGCCGAGCGTGCTCTCGATGCCGCTCTTGTAGGGCTGCCAGATCGGCATATGCCACAGGGGGTCGTCCACCTTGAGGCCCAGGTCGACGAGGTCGCGCGCCTCGTCCATGTGGCGGGCGAATAGGGCGGGCAGTTGCGGGCCCAGGGCGACGCGGGCCGCGCCGGTCAGCGTGGCCATGTCGATCAGCAGCTCGGGCTTGCTCTCGGCGGCGTAAGCCAGCGCATCGCAGAGGATGACGCGGCCTTCGGCGTCGGTGTTGCCGATCTCGATATGGGTGCCGTTGCGGGTCTTGAACACGTCGCCGGGGCGGTAGGCGTTGCCGGCAATGGCGTTCTCCACGGCCGGGATCAGCAGCTGCAGGCGCACGGGCAGCCTGAAGGCCATGATCAGCGCGGCCAGGCCGAGCGCGTTGGCCGCGCCGCCCATGTCCTTCTTCATCTGGCGCATGCCGTCCGCGCTCTTGATGTCGAGGCCGCCGGAGTCGAAGCAGACGCCCTTGCCGACCAGGGACAGGCGCGGATGATGGTCGCTGCCCCAGTTCAGCTCGATCAGGCGCGGCGCGCGCGTGGCAGCGCGTCCCACGGCGTGGATGGCCGGGAAGTTCTTCTTCAGCAGCTCGTCGCCGACCGTCTGCTTGAACTTGGCGCCATGCTGCTTCGCCACCACGGCCACGGCCTGGGCGAGCTCGTCGGGGCCCATGTGCTCGGCCGGCGTGTTGACGAGATCGCGGGTCGCGGCGATCACGGCCGCTTGGGCCAGGCCGCGCTCGGCCAGGGGCGAGTCGGCCAGCAGCAGCCGGGCCGGGGCACGGCTGGGCTTCTTGTAGAGGTCAAAGCGGTAGGCGCCGAGCTCCCAGGACAGGGCGGCGGCCTCGGCGTCCAACGTCAGACCGTCGTCGCTCAAGCGGTAGTCGCCCTCCGGCAGGCCCAGGGGCAGGCTGGCGAGTGCGAAGGGATGGTTCATGCCGGCCACGCCGGCAAAGACCTGGCCCAGCTTGCCGTCCGGGCCGGGGATGAGTGCGAACGTGTCGGCCGCGCCCTTGAAGCCGTTGACGGCCAGCCAGTGGCGGGTCGGAGCCGGCAGCTTGGGCGCCAGTGCCTGGAAGCTGGCGCGGTCGACGACGGTGATGGGCGTGGCGCCAGTGGCGGCCACGGTCTTCTTCAGCTGAACGGTCATGACGGGGAACTCCTGATTCGAGGCCGGCATTGTCGATGAGAGCTTGCAAAGATTTGTTGCATCCCGAGTCAACCGGCTGCGTGGAGGCCGCGTTGTGATGCCTACCAAGCGGGTCAGCCCGCTGGCAAAAGGACCCGAGACATGAAGACGCAACCCCGCAACGAAACCCAACCGCGCCGCGTTCCCCCGACCGGCTGGAACGCCCAGACCGACGACGGCGGCAAGGGCCGCAAGCATGAATCTTTCGAAGGTATCGGCTACGGCTGCGACCGCCGCCCCATGTCTCGAGCGATGCGCATGGACAGCAAGCGCTAACTTTGTGAATCGGCGAGGGGCGCGAGCAGCGCCCCCAGCTCTTCGGCGCTGAACTTCAGCGCCTCTCCCGAATCGGTGCCAAGTACCGCCCCAGCCAGCGCCTTCTTGCGCTCCTGCAGCGCCAGCATCCGCTCCTCGATGCTGCCGGCCACCACGATCTTGTAGACGAAGACGGGCTTGTCCTGGCCGATCCGGTGGGCCCGCGCGCTGGCCTGTGCTTCGACGGCCGGGTTCCACCAGGGATCGAAATGGATGACTGTGTCGGCCGCGGTCAGCGTCAATCCCAGGCCGCCGGCCTTCAGGCTGGCCAGCAACACGGGCACCTCGCCCGCCTGGAAGCGCCGCACGATCTCCCCGCGCGCCGACACCGGCGTCTGTCCCGTCAGCACCAGGTACGGCAGTTCCAGCGTCGCCTCGATCAGGCCCAGCATCTCGGTGAACTGCGAGAACACCAGCACCCGGCGCCCTTCGGCGACGAGCTCGGCCAGCATTTCCAGCAACAAGTCCAGCTTGGCCCGCTCGAGCGAGGCGCCGCCCTCCAGGCCCTTGACGAGGCGCGGGTCGCAGCAGACCTGGCGAAGCTTGAGCAAAGCGTCTAGCACCGTGATCAGGCTGCCGTCGAAATCGGCTCGGGCCAGGGCCTTGCGCACCTGCTTGTCGGCCGCCACCCGCACGCTCTCGTAAAGCTCGCGCTGGGCGCCTGCGAGTTCAACCTGGCGCACCATCGTGCTCAGCGGGGGCAGCTCAGTGGCCACCTCGCTCTTGCTGCGACGCAGCACAAAGGGGCGGATTCGCTCGGCGAGCAGTTGCGCGCGCAGGCTTTCGCCACCTTCCTCGATGGGCCGGCGCCAGCGGCGGTGAAAGCTGCGCGCATCGCCGAGGAAGCCGGGCATGAGCAGGTCGAACTGGGCCCAGAGCTCCATCAGGTGGTTTTCCATCGGCGTCCCGGTCAGGCTCAGACGGTGCCGGGCCTCGACGCGGCGCACTGCGCGGGCGGCGCGGCTGCTGGCGTTCTTGACGGCTTGCGCCTCGTCGAGGATCAAGAGGTGCCAAGACCGGCGGCGGTAATGGTCGAGGTCGCGCCACAGCAGCGGGTAGCTGGTCAGCACAAGATCGGCTGCGGCGATTTCGTCGAAGCGTTCGGCGCGCCGCGGCCCCTGCAGCACCAGTACGCGCAGCCCCGGCGCCACGCGCGCCGCCTCGGCCGCCCAGTTAAAAAGCAGCGAGCTGGGCAGGACGGCCAGGGCCGGCGCGTCCAGGCGGCCGGCCTCCTTTTCAAGCAACACGTGCGCGAGCGCCTGTGCCGTCTTGCCCAGGCCCATGTCGTCGGCCAGGATGCCGGCCAGGCCCTGGGCACGCAGGTGCTGCAGCCAGGCCAGGCCGGCGAGCTGGTAGGGCCGCAAGGTGATGCCCAGGCCGCGGGGCGGTGCCACGGGCGCAGGCGGGCCGACGCGTAGCAGGCGCTGTGCGAGGCCGCGGAGGTCTTCGTCGCCGTGGAACTGCCATCCGGCGCGGCTCTCGAAGCCAGCCAGGCGCGCGGCGTCCCAGTCCGAGAGCGGCACGGGCCCGGGCTTGCCGTCAGTCAGCAAATCCACCATGGCGCCGACAACCGCCTTGAGCGGCTCGGCTCGCGCCTCGATCCGCCGTCCCCCCGGCACGTGGAGCAGCACCCGCTCCTCGTCGGGAATGGCGGCGATGCCCTCCAGCGTGAGCCAGCGGGCCTCGCGGCGCAGCAGGTCGGCCACGATAGGTGCGAGGTCGAGCGTCTCGCCTTCAAGCTGCAGCCCCAGACTGAGCAGCCAGGAGCCTTGGCGCCGGTCGCCACTCAGGCGCTGCACCTGCACCGTGAAGCCCTGAGTGTGGAGGGGAAGGTGCGCGAAGCCAGGCTGGGCGGTGACGGTCCAGCCCGCCGCGCGCAGCCGCGGGGCCTCGTCGAGCCAGAAGGCCGGGAAGCGTTCCTCGTGGGATAGCGTCCAGAGCTCTCCGAGCGCCAGTGCGTTGCCCGCGCTGCGCCACTGCAAGCGAGTCGCGTCCAGGGCGAGCAAGCCTGCGGCCGCGAGTTGGCTGCGCTCGACCGTCGTCGTGGGTCCGCTGAGCGTGGCCACCGTCACCGGCGCGCCGCGTGGGCCCAACGCGCCTTGCGCGCGCATGCCCAGCAGGCCATCGCCGCGGCCCAGGGTGCGCAATTCGAGGTGAGGCGTGGCGGTTTCCATCGCGGGCGATTGTCGGCCCCCCGCTCATTCGGGGCTGGACGCCTCCAGCGGCGCGGCGGCATACTGCAGCGCACTCCAGGAGTCCATCCCATGCGCAGCTCGCGTCGCTTGGTGGCTTTTGTCTCGGGCCTGCTGATTTATGGCGGCGCCGTGATGCTGGCCGTCGTGCTCTTCGATCTCGGTCTTGTCGATACGCTCGCCTTGCAGCTGGGTGGGCGTACCAACGGCATGATGGCCGCCACGGGCATCGTGTCAGCGATCAATTTCTGTCTGGCGATGGGCTGGGCCTATTCGGTGATCCGAGTTCCTCCGGGCAGCCGCCGCCCTTTGACGCCTTGGTGCCTGTCAGGCGTCGGTGTGGCTTGGCTGATCGGTGCCTTGGGCGGCGTGTTCTACCTGGCCTTGTACCGCGCAGACAAGGCGCTGCATGTGGCGGATGTGCTGCTCTCGCCGAACACGCCGCCATTCTGGGGCCCGGCCAACATCCTGACCGTGATCCTGGCCGTGCTGTTGGCCGGCGTCTGGGCCCTGCGCAAGGCACCGCCGCGCCGTCGCCCCGCGATGGCTTGACTGCTTCGCTGGCCTGCCGTTTGTGTCCTCGCTGCGAACGCGCGGCCTGCCTTTGCGCGCTGCTGCCTCCGATTGCGCTGGAGCACGAGACCGAGCTGCTCTTGCTCCAGCATCCGCAGGAGCGCTTGCAGGCCAAGGGGACGGCACCGTTGCTGCGCCTGGGCCTCGCGCATTGCCGGGTCGAGGTGGGCGAGGTGTTCGAGTTGCCGCCGGACGGGCGCGTCAATGTGCTCCTGTATCCAGGACCCGGCCCCGGCCCCGGCCCCGCCGCGCAGCCCCTGCCTGCGCCCGCCCGGGTCCGGCTGATCGTGCTTGACGGCACCTGGCGCCAGAGCCGCAAGCTGATGCTGTCCAACCCCTGGCTGGCCGCCATGCCGAGGATGGGGCTCGATGGCGTCGAGTCTTCACGCTACGCGGCCTTGCGCCGCGCCCACAAGGCGGGTCAACTGTCCACACTGGAAGCGGCAGTGCTCGCGCTGGAGCGGCTCGAAGGCGAACGCTTCGAGCCGCTGTGGGACAGCTTCGAGCGCTTTATTTCTGCGCGTTCAGCGCTTCGAGCTCGTCGATGACGCGGTTCATGCGGCGCACCAGGGCCCGGTAGGGCTCGGGTGATGCCAGGTCCACGCCCGCGGCCTTGACGAGCTTGTAGGGCTCGTCGGAGCCGCCCGCCTGGAGCAAGGTGAAGTAGCGCTCGCGGGCCGCAGCGTCGCCTTGGCCGAGCTTCTCGGCGAAGTAGGCCGCGGCGCTGACGCAGGTGGCGTACTGGTAGACGTAGAAGTCGTTGTAGAAGTGCGGGATGTAGGCCCATTCAACGCCGTAGATGTCGTCGATCTTGACCACGCCCTGAGCGTCACCGTGATAGCGCTTGAGCAGATCCAGGTAGAGATTGCTGAGCGTCTCGCCGCTCACCGCCTCACCGTTCTCGACCTTCTGATGCGCGGCCAGCTCGAACTCGGCGAACATGGCCTGACGGAAGAAGGTGCCCCGCAGGCCTTCGAGCTCCTGGCTCAGGGCGAAGATCTTCTCCTGCTTGCTCTTGGCGTTGGCCACCATGTAGTCGGCCAGCAGCAGCTCGTTGGCAGTGGAGGGGATCTCAGCGATGAAGGTCGCGTATTCCGAGGTCTCGAAGGGCTGAGCGCGCGCGGTGTAGACCGTGTGCATCGCATGGCCCCACTCGTGCGCCAGCGTGGTGACGCTCTCGTAGTCGCCCGTGAAGCTCATCAGGAGGAAGGGGTGGACGTCGTAGGCGGAGCCGTTCATGTAGGCGCCCGAGCGCTTGCCGCGCTGGGGCGTGGAGTGCATCCACTGGCCCTTGAAACCGGCAGCAAGCTTGGACACGTAGTCCGCGCCCAGCGGCTTGGCCAGGGCCGTGAGCGTCATCTGCTCGGCTTCGGCCTGGGTATAGCTGCCCGCGGGTGCGGCCAGCGGCACGTAGATATCGGAATAGCCGGCGTCCTTCAGGCCCAGCATCTGGCTGCGCAGTTTGAAGTAGCGATGCAGCGTCGGAAGACCGGCATTGGCCTCCTGCACCAGGGTCGTGTAGACGGCGCGCGGGATGTTCTCGCCGCTCTGCGCCATGGCCAGGCTGTCCTGGTAATGGCGCGCCTTGGCCTGGAAGACCGTGCCGCGCAGACTTGCACCGTAGATGGCTCCCAGAGTGCGCTCGTAGGCCTTGAACACGGGCTAGAAGGCCTTGAAGACCTGGGCGCGCACGGCCGGGTCGGCGTCCGAGCGGTAGTTGGCGTACTGGCCTTGGTCCAGCGTCACCTGCTGGCCGCGGATCGTGATCGATGGCCAGGGCAGGTCGGCATTGGCGAGCAGGCCGTAGATGGCCTGCGGCTGCTGCAGCGGGTCGGCGGCGGCGGCCAGCAGGGCCTCCTGATCGGGGCTCAGCGTGTGGGCCGCCAGACGCACAGCGCTCTCGATGTAGTAGCGGTGCTTGGCCAAGCCCTTGTCCTGGGCGAGGAAGGCCTGCGCCTTCTCGGACCCGAGCGCTGCGACCTCGGCATTGACGAAGGAGGTGGCCTCGCCGAACTTGTTCATGGCGTCGCCGCCCAGTTGGTTGCGCTCCTGGTTCTCGGTGACCTGGGTGTTCTCGTCTGCGCGCAGCGAGGCGTACACATAGAGGCGGTACAGGCGCTTGCGCACAGCCGAAATCTCGTCCAGGCCCTTGCGCAGGTCCTCGGCGCTGGCGCCGAGCGTGCCCTTGAGATGTTCGAGCTGGGGCAGCTCCTTCAGCAGGGCCCGGCGCTCGGCCTCCCAGGCGGCCGGCGTGGCGTACAAGGCCGAGAGGTCCCAGACGCGGGTCGCGTTCAGGGCCTGGGCCTGGGCGGCGGGCGCTTGGGCAGCGAGAGCGGCGGCCGGGGTCAGAGGCAGGGACAGGGGCAGGGCGGCGGCCAGGGCCAGCGCGAGGGCCGTCAACTTCATGGCTTGGGTCGAATGCAGGAAAAACGGCCAGATTGTTGTGCTTGCCGCCCGCAATGCCATTTGGCATGGGCAAGCCCCGATGCCACCAGGGCCGCGGAGCCGCGATGATGCGCGCCCAAAGGAGAGCCTTCGTGCAAACCAACACCCCTCGAGAAATTACCCTGCGCGGCCTGTTACTCGGCGCCGTCATCACCCTGCTGTTCACGGCGGCCAACGTCTATTTCGGCCTCAAGGCCGGCCTCACGTTCGCCACTTCCATCCCCGCGGCCGTGATCTCCATGGCCCTTCTTTCGCGCTTCAAGGACGTGAGCATCCAGGAGAACAACATCGTGCAGACGGTGGCGTCCTCGGCCGGCGCCATCTCGTCCATCATCTTCGTGCTGCCGGGGCTGATCATGGTCGGCTGGTGGCAGGGCTTCCCGTACTGGACCTGCGTGGCCATCTGCGCGCTCGGCGGCACGCTGGGCGTGATGTACTCGATCCCGCTGCGCCGTGCCCTCGTCACGCAGAGCGACCTGCCCTACCCCGAAGGCCTGGCCTGCGCCGAAGTGCTCAAGGTGGGACAGCAGGCCCAGGAGGCCCGTGGCAGCGCAGCCGGCGATCAAGCCGCCAGCGAGACGGCCAAGGGCCTGAAGGCCATCGTGATGGGCGCGCTGGCCTCAGCGGCCATGACCGTCACGATCCAGACCCAGGTCTTTGCCGGCGAGGTGGTGCGCTTCTTCCGCGTGGGCTCCGGCGCCTCGGGCATCAACATCGGCCTGTCCTTCGCCCTGCTGGCCGTTGGCCACATGATCGGCCTGTGGGCGGGCCTGGCCATGCTGCTGGGCGCAGCGATCGCCTGGGTGGGAGCCGTGCCCATGCTTTCGGCCTCGCACGAGCTGGCGGCCGTGACCGACCCCGCCACGCTGGCCCAGACCGTCTGGAAGACGCAGGTGCGATATATCGGCGCGGGCGCCATCGGCGTGGCGGCGATCTGGACACTGATCAAGCTTGCCAAGCCGGTGCTTGGGGGCCTGAAATCGGCGCTGGCCGCCTCGCGCGCGCGTGGCGAGGGCCAGTCCCTTGCCCTCGTCGAGCAGGACATGCCGATCGGCTGGATGGCCGGCATCACCGCTGCTTGCATGCTCCCGATTGCGGCGCTGCTGTACGGCTTCGGCACGGGCGCCGGCCTGGCCGCACAGGCGGGCCTGCTGACGATGACGGGCGTCGTCTACGTGCTCTTGATGAGCTTCTTCGTCGCCGCCGTGTGCGGCTACATGGCAGGTCTTGTCGGATCGAGCAACAGTCCGATCTCGGGCGTGGGCATCCTCGTCGTGCTTGGCGCCGCGGCGCTGATCGTCTTCCTGGTCAAGCCGCTGCTGCCGCCGGAGCTGCACAAGGCGCTGGTCGCCTTCGCGCTCTTTGTGACCGCTGTGATCGTGGCCGTGGCCGTGATCGCCAACGACAATCTTCAGGACCTCAAGACCGGCCAGCTCGTCGGTGCCACGCCCTGGCGCCAACAGGCCGTGCTCGTGTTCGGCGTGGTAATGGGTTCGCTCGTCGTGCCGCCGGTGCTGGACCTGCTGAACAAGGCCTACGGCTTTGCCGGCGCCCCGGGCGCTGACGCTGCCAAGGCGCTGGCCGCACCGCAGGCGGCTCTGATCTCGGCACTGGCCAAGGGCGTGATCGATGGGGGCCTGGACTGGTCCCTGATCGGCACGGGCGCGGGCCTGGGCGTCGTGCTGATCGCGCTGGACGGTGTGCTGCGCCGCTCTGGCACCAAGGCCACGCTGCCCCCGCTGGCGGTGGGTCTGGGAATCTACTTGCCGACTTCGGTCACGCTCATGACCGTCATCGGCGCCGTCGTCGGCGCGATCTGGAACCGTCGCGCCGAGAAGGGCCCACGCTCCGAAGCCGCCAAGCACTTGGGCGTGCTGCTCGCCTCGGGGCTGATCGTCGGCGAAGGCCTGATGGGCGTGCTATTCGCCGCCCTCGTGGTGCTCTCGGGCAAGGATGCGCCGATCGGCCTCGTGGGCCCGGGCTGGGGCGAGACCGGCGTGTGGCTCGGTGCGCTGGGCTTTGCGCTGGCGGTGGCGGGCCTCTATCGCTGGCTCGCCAAACTGCACCGCGCCTAGTTCATTTCCATGCGCAGTGCGGACATCAGCGGCGGCAGCATGGCGAGCTGTCGCATCAGCTCGCCAATGCTGTCCGCACCCGACTTCGCACGGATGCTCTGGATCTGCGTGCGAACGGTGGAGATGGCCACACCTTGCTGCTCGGCCACGTCATTCGGACGCGCGCCGCCCGAAAGCGCCTTGAGCACTTCAGTCTCGGTGCGCGTCAGGCCGTAACGCAGCGCAAACCACTGCGCGGCCAGCTCGCCGCAAAGCTGCTTGCGCTCGAGGATCAGCAGCACGGCGGCCTGCGAGACATTCCGATTCAAGGGCACCACGACGACGTTGGCGCTCGCGTTGTCGCTGCCCAGGCGCAGCAGGCAGCGTCGACCGCCGCATTCGGCCGCCTGCAGGGCGTCGATGAGGCGTTCGGCATCGTCGCTATCGACTGTGCGCAGCTGGTGCCCGGCAATGCTCAGCGGGTGGCCGTCCTCCAGAGTGCGCCGCGCGGCGATATTGCAATGGATGACGCGGCCTGCCGCGTTGACGAGCAGGACGCCGTAATCGAGCTCCTCGAGCACGAGGCTCATCCAATGGCTGCTCAAGGAGGCGGCCTGCCGACGCTCCGACTTGGCCGCACCAAGAACTGTGCCGGCGGCCGGCTCCTTCAAGAGACTGGTCAGCATAGTCACTCCCCTGCTGGATAACGTCAGATCGACAGCGACGTCCCTTGCAAGGGTAGCCCCAAGCGCCCTCACCGAGCGTGTAAATCTTTGGAGGGCGAGCTGTGACAAATTCACCCGACCGGGCGCGTGCTCAGCAGCTCACGGTCGCGCTGCAGTGGTTGGCCTTGGCGAGCTGCATGGTGTCATGGTGGCGGCCTTCAATGACCACGCGCGGCAGCTTCACGATGTCCGCGGTTTGTGTGGCGACGGCACGCTTGCCTTCGATGACGACGCGCTCGAACTTGAGCACTTCCTGGCGGGGTGCGGCTGGCTCGGTCTGCATGAAGGCGAGGCTGGCGGCGCCGAGCAGTGCCACGAGGGCGGTGATGGCAAGGGACTTGGTGGTGATGGCGTTCATGTCTGGCTCCCTGGGCTTGTCGGCCCGTTGCGCTGAAGACAATCGGTCAGCGCTTTCCGTTGCATGCAGTTTGCGCGGGCGGTCCCCTTCGCTCCAGCGCCAGGCGACCAACTGCGTCATCGGCGAGATGAACTGCGTGCCAGGCCGACAGCTGTGCCAAATGGCGACAGACCGGGCGCGCCTTCCTCGGTTGATTCCGCAGTTGCAGGGCGGACAGGTGCAGCGGCCCAATGGGGTGCGTCTTCAAACTGGGGAGGGAGAAGCGCCATGTCCGGCAATCGCATCGACACGCAGCTCGGCGGCATCACCGACCTGACGCTGCTCACACCTATACGCGCGGGCCTCGTCGAGGCGCCCGAGTCCATCACCTACGTACAGAGGCTGCGAACGGTGCTCGGCACCATCAATGCCATGCGTCAGGCCTCGCGCGAATCCAGCAACCCGCCTTCGCCGTTCACGGATGTGGTGACGCGTTTTCGCATCGTCCACTCCTTTCGCTGGGCCGTGATCGATCCGCCGCCTGGCAGCGGCGAGCCGGCACGCCTGCTTCTCAACGTCTGCTTCGACGGCGGCTGGGAGCCCTATATGCGCGTGATTTGGCGCGACCTGGGCACCACGCTGGACCTGATCTTGTGCCACAGCATCGACTACAAGCTCTCGCGCGAGGTGGGCTTCGAGGAGTACGCGCGCTGGGTGCGGGCCAACGAAGTGCCGGCGAGCTTCCTCTATCTTGAGTCCCAGCGAACGGTCATGGACCATGAATACCTGGCCAGCGCGGAAGCCCTGGTGCGCAGCGGCGGGGCCGACGATCTCGCCGTCACCCGGCTGCGCACGCCCTCGCCGGGCGACTACCCGCCCCTGCCCGCGCAGGGCCCCGCCTCCTATGCGCTGGGCGTGAGCGCCTTGCCGGGCCTGGCCGCGCTGCACGGGCTGCGGCGCTTCTTCACCATCCATCCTGAGCGTCACCACGACGGCTGGTGCCTGCTGCGTGCGGCCCAGGACATCCTCTTCGAGCTGCGCAAGCTCGACACCACCAAGCTCTTCCCACCCGGCGATCCGGTGCGAAACGTCTTGTACGAGATGCTGGACTGGTTCGAGGGCGTGGTGCCGCAGGCGCGGGCCCGACCCGAACGCTTGGACTTTGATGCCGCCGAGGTCCAAGGCGGCATGCTGACCGGCTATCCGGACCTGGCCGGCGGCGATCTGCTCCTGCTCATGGTCGTGCCGGGCCTGGAGCAGCAGGCCCTGGCTTGGCTGGCCCATCTGCCCGTCACCACCGAAGCCGACGTGCTGGAGGGCCGCGTGCCGCCTATGCGGCCCTTTTGCAACGTGAGCCTGAGCCTTTGCGGCCTCAGCGCGCTCGGCGCGACACAGGCGCTGATCGACAGCCTGCCCCAGGCCTTTCGCGAAGGCATGGAGCAGCGCGCCGGCGTGCTCGGGGACCTGCGCGGCAATCATCCGCAGCATTGGAAGCTGCCGCGCAGGGAGGACGGCCGTCCCGCGGACCCAAGCGCGGTCCACATCGTCGTCCAGCTTCGTTGGCGTGATGCCGGCCGGGCTGACGCACAAGCCTTCATCGACGCGCTGAACCCGGCGCGCGACGGCGTGGCCTTGCTGCATCGCCAGGCAATGGTGCGCAACAAGGGGCCGGGCGGCGTCACGCAGGAGGCCTTCGGCTTCATGGACGGCATCAGCCAGCCCAGCGCCGCGCCCGACGCCAGCGTGGCGGGTCTGCAATGGACGGACGAAGTGCCGCGCGGCGAGCTGTTGCTGGGCTGGCGCACCAGCCGCGATGCCATGCCGGTGCCCGCTGCTCCCAACCCGCTGCTCGACAAGGGCAGCTTCCTCGTCATCCGCAAGCTGCGCCAGTACGTGGACCGACTGCGTGCGCGGCTCGACCAGCAGGCCGCCGCTCTGGGCCTGCCCAAGGAGCTGCTGCAAGCCAAGATGATGGGCCGTTGGCCCGACGGGCGGCCCGTGGTGGCCTCCACGAGCACCGCCACGAACGACTTCAACTACGCCGCCGACGCGCAAGGATCACGCTGCCCATTCCATGCCCATGTGCGCCGGGCCAACCCGCGCGCGATCGGTGCCGGCGGCCAGGTGGCCTTGCCGCGCCTGCTACGCCGGGGCATGAGCTACGGCGCACCGGGCGACGAGGACCGGGGCCTGCTGTTCATGGCCTACAACGCCAACATCGCCGAACAGTTCGAGGTCGTGCAACGCTGGATGGCCGGCGCCAACAGCACGGGCGGTTATTCGGGCCAGGCCGATCCCTTCCTCGGTGTGCCGACGCCGGGGCAATCGCGGGTGCTGCGCGTCGAGCATGAAGGCCAGGCCTTCAGGCTCGATCTCGGCGACCAGCCCTTCGTCGAGCTCGAATGGGGCGGCTATTACTTCGTGCCCTCGATGCCGGCGCTGCGTGATCTCGGGGCCGCGATGGCCGCCAGTGTGCCCCGTCCCTCGCCCTCCGCGCCCAGGGATCGCCAGGTGCAGCTCCCGCCCCGGCCGGGCAACAGGCGCGACTGGCAGGTCTGGCTGGAGACCGCCGGTGCCGATGCCTGGGCCTATGTGCGCCAACAAGGCGGCGTGCTGGACACGGCTTTCGGCGTGCTCGTCGGCAGCGATGCGGCGGTGCAGGAGGTGCTGCACGACGATGGTGGCCGCTTCTCCGTCACCGGCTACGGCCGGCGCATGCACGAATCCATCGGCGTGGGCTTTCTCGGCGAGGATCCCGCCCAGGGCCATGACCTGCACGCGCCGGCCATCAACAAGGCCTTGCAAGACATCGACGAAGGCTCAAGTTTCTCGCTGGCCCGCACCGTGGGCCAGGGCGTGCTCGCCCAGCTGCACGCGATGGCGCAGGCCGCCGGGCAGGACGAGGTCACCGTCGACCTCGAGGCCTACGCCAGTGCAGCGCTGGCCGAACTGACGCGCTACTGGTTCGGCATTCCTGATGGCTTGCATGTGTGGGCCGGCGAGCCGCACATCCCCGACGACCCGCGGCGGCGCTGCCCGGCCGGCTTCATGTTCGTCTCGCGCCACGTCTTCGATCCTTCGCCGCGGCCCGAGATGAGCGAGCTCGGCATTGCCGCAGGCCACGTGATCAAAGAGCAGACGGCGGCCTGGCTGGCCACAAATCCGACCCTGCCGCCGCTGTCCGCGGCCATCGTCGCGGCGGCGCGGCCCTTCGTCACGCCGCAGGATCCGGACATGGTTGAGCGCACGCTCGCGGGCATCATCCTCGGCTTCGCGCCCACCGTGCTCGGCAATGTGCTGATGAGCTTCGGCACGCTGGTCGCGCTCAAGGACTTCTGGAGCCTCCAGGCGCTGTGGAGGCCGGGCCCCGAGCCCTTCGCCGCGTCGCAGGCGCTGCTGCGCCAGGCGCTGGTGAAGACGCTCATCGTCAAGGGGGCGCCAGCCATGGTGTGGCGTGTGGCCGCGAGCAACACCGAGCTCGCCGGCCTGAAGATCGACAAGGGCCGGGTCGTGGTCGTGGGGCTGGTCTCGGCCCTGGCCGAGCACCCGAACCACCTGACCGCTTTCGGCGGCCCGCGCCCGCCCGCGGCGAACGCCACCGTCCATGCCTGTTCGGGCTACAACATCGGTATGGGAGTGCTGCAAGGCCTGCTGGCGGCCCTGCTCGAGGCGGGCCCGATGCGGCCCACCGCATCGCCGGTCGCATTGACCTGGCAGCTCAGAACGTAGCGCGCACCTCGCGGGCCCGGGCCAGGTGGCCGGGCATGTTCATGCGTTCGAAGGCCTGTTCTGCCGCATCGAGTGCTGCGCGATCGCGCAGCAGTTCGGCGGCACAAAGATTGTTCACCGCTTCGTCATGGGCCGAGCCGCGACGGGCGGCCACGCAGCGCGCGCGGCCGAGATAACGGCGTTTTCCTGCTTCATCGGGGGCAAGCCGGGCTGCGGCGCGGTAGGCCATGGCGCCGCCGAGCCAGTCGGACAGGCGGCCGCGGCGCAGGGCCTGGGCGATGTGATGCCGTGCCCTTGCGGCGTCGCCCTCTTCGGCCAGCATCTCGGCCAGCCAGCCTTGGTTCCAGGAGTTGAAGAGTCCGCCGCCGCGGGGCGCCAGCCAGGCCGTGGCTTCCTGAACGATGGCGAGCGCGTCCTTGTCGCGGTGCTCGCGCCAGGCGCCGTAGGCGCCCGCGGCGCGGCCCATGGAGAAGGTGAAGAGGCTGCGCACCCGGGCGCCAATGCGATGGGCTTCGCCCGCCGCCAATTGGGCCTCGGCCCAGGAGCCCTGCCACAGCAGGATGGCGGCATACAGGCCCTGCACCGAAGCCTCGACCGGATGTCCCGTTCCCGTCACCTGTTCGAGCGCTTCGCCGAAGAGCTCGCGCGCCAGATCGAAGCGGCCCAGGTCGCCGGCCACGGCGCCGCGGCAGGCCAGGGAGTAGGCCAGGCCGACCGGCGTGCGCCCGGACGAGCGGCCCGCCCTGCGGTGGGCCTGCAGCGCGGCGCGCTGGCTCATGATCGCCTCGTCGAGCAGCAGGGTGGCCGGCGCGTACTCGGACGCGGCGGCGTGCGCCTGCCCGAGTGCGCCGCGCAGCTGCGCGATCAGGGCCGCATCGCCGAGCTCCTCGGCCTGGGCGAGTCCGCGCTGGCAGTGCTCGACCGAGGGGCGCGCGTCGCCGAGCGCGTAGCTCACGTAGCCAAACCAGTAGTCGGCGCGGGCGCGCAGGCTCGGCTCGGGTTGGGAATGGGCCAGTTGCACAGCGTGGCGCAGGACGCGCATGTCGGCCCGCGAGCCGTCGAACACACAGGCCAGGCCGAAGCGCTGGGCGATCGCGATCCAGCGCAGGCGGCGCGGTTCGCCGTCGGGCAGGTATTCAAGCGAGGCCAGGGCGGCGCGAAACTGTTTCTTGGCGCGGTCCAGTGCGGAGGCGGCGATGGCCTGGTCGCCCGCGGCCTCGGCATGATCGGCCGCCCGCGCCCAATTGCCGGCAGCGCCGTCGTGATAGGCAAGCAGTTCGTGCGAGGCGGCCGGGCCACCTGCGTCGGCGCGCGCCCGCAGGGCCTGGGCCGCGCGGCGGTGCAGGTCCTGGCGCTCGTGCAGGCCGATGGCCTGGTAGACCACCTCGTGCGTGACGCCGTGCTTGAAGCGCAGCTCCTCGCCGTTGCCGGAGGGGTAGACGAAGTCCTGTTCGGCCAGGGCGTGCACGGCCGGGTCCGTGGCCTCCAGGCCGGTCAGCGAAGCCAGCAGCCACAGGGGAATGACGTTGCCGATCACGGCCGCTGCGCGCAGCACCGCGGCCTGGCGGGGCGGCAGCCGCGTTAGGCGCGACTCGATCAGTGCACCCAGCCAGGCGCTGCCCACGGGCGCGTCCAGCCCCGTGGGTCGCTGGCCGGCCATGGCGTGGCAGAGCTCCTCGATGAAGAGCGCGTTGCCGCCGGCGTGACGCTGGATCTCGGCGGTGACGAAGGGGTCGGTGCTTGGCAGCAACTGGGCGATGGCGGCAGTGGCCTCGGCGTCGCTGAAGGGCTGCAGATCCAGCTGCCGGGCCACACCCCCAGCGGCGGCCGGCAGATGGCCATGGGCCTGCGGTCGGCTCGTGGTGACGAGCATGAGGGGCAGGCCTTGCTGGCCTGCGTGGCCGATCAGGCGGTGAACCAGGGCGAGGCTCGCGTCGTCGGCCCATTGCAGATCGTCAATCGCCAGCAGCACGGGATGCTCGCGCGCATGAGCGTCGAGCAGGGCCAGGAGGGCGTCGCCGCGCCGATGGGGCGCGCTGGCGTGGACAGTGCTCACCGGCTCGCCGGCCGGCAGGCTGCGCAGCATCTGCATGAAGGGCTGCAGAGGCTCGGCCGACAGGTCGTTCTCGCAATAGCCGCGCAGCACGCGAAACGTTCCGCGACCGCTGGCACGGCGCAGGAATTCCTCGGTCAGCCGGGTCTTGCCCACGCCGGCCGGCGCACTGAGATCGACCCAGCCCGCACGGCCTGCCACGGCCTGCTCAAGCGTGGCGTCGAGCAGGGCCAGCTCCGTCTCGCGCCCGACGAAAGGTGACAGCCCGCGCTGCACGCTGGCATCAAATCGTCGCGCTAAAGCCGCCCGCCCGCACACACTGAGCACGGCCAGCGGCTCGCTGCGGCCCTTGAGCTCGACGAGTCTCGGCGTGCTGGTCCGGAAGAAATGCTGGTGCGGCCCTAAGGTCTCCACGCTGGCGACGATCTCGTCAGCGCCGGCAAGCTCCGAGAGTCTCGCCGCGATGCTCGGGGCATGGCCTAGCAGCTCGAAGCGTCCGCGGACCTCGTCCCCCTCATCCATGAGAACCATGCCGGCATGCACGCCGCTGTGCAGGCTCAGCTGCTGTGCCCAGGCCGGACCGCCCTGGACGGGCAGGGCGCGCACGGCTTCGTGCAGGGCGAGTGCGCATTCACACGCGCGCCGGCCCTCGTCCTCGCGCGGCATGGGGTGTCCAAAGATCGCGAGCAGGCCGTCGCCTTGGATGCGCACGACCTGACCTCCGTGGCGAGCCACTTCTTCTTGGTAGCAGCGGCGCAGGCCGGAGAGCATCAGCGCGTAATGCTCGGCCTCCATGGCCTCGGCAAGCCGGGTCGAGCCCGACAGGTCAGCAAACAGCAGTGTCAGCAGGCGCCTGTGTCCGCCTCCCGGCCGGGGTACGACGCCATCGGACAGGTCGGTCATGGGGGCCTTGTTCTCTGTCCCGTTGTCCTTCAACGGTCGGCGGCAATCCTACAACTTGGGCAGGAGGCTCTGACCCCTGACTTGCCCTTGAACGTTCGCGTCGCGGCAAGCTGTTCTTCACCGTTTCGTCATCCGGTGGTGACAGTGGACACCAGGCGAGCCTGGAAGTCCTCGAGGTCTTCCTCGCGCAGGCCGAGGTAGATGGGCTCACCGTCGCGGCGGTGTATGTTGATCTTGGCGTTATAGACGCGATGCGGCAGGCCGTGCTTGTCGGCGATCTCGTACTCACTGATGCCGAATTCCTCGTCCTCGGTCTGGCGACCGGTCAGGTAGCAGGCGATGTCGTCGATCTCGGCGCCGGCCAGCTTGATGCCGTGCAGACCCTGCATGGGCTTGCGGGTGCGTTCCACGAAGTCGATCGAGTTCACGGCCTTGATCTCACCGTCGTTCCCGTCGCGCATCAAGGTGTTGAACTTGCCGACGAGGATCTGGCCCGGCAGGGCGCGCTCGATCATGCGGGCCAGCTCGATCGTGACCTGGCCGACCAAGTAGCTGAAGGAGGTCGGGTTCAGGCCCTCGCTCTGGTGGAACTCGTAGTGCGAGCCGACGTGGAAGCAGGCCCGCAGCCGGGGCACGGACTCGGGCCGGCGGGCGCGCTCGCGGGCCAGGGCGTTGTCGGCCAGCACGAACTGCATGAGCTGGTAGAGCTCGACATTGGCCTCAATGCCGCGCATGCGGTTCCAGATGTAGAAGCCGTCGCCTGTGGTGGTGCGGGCAAAGTTGATGTTGATCTCGCGGTCCAGCAAGCGAGCGTAGGCGGCATTGACCGAGCAGGACAGGCTGTTGAGCTGCACCACCTGCTCCAGCGGAGAGAGCAAGGAGAAGCCGACGGCGTCGAACAGAATCACGGCGCGGTCTTCGACGAGCCGGATGCCGTAGCGCGCGATCAGGGCCGCGATCAACTCCAGCCCCAGGCCCTGCTCGGGGTCAAAGCCGAGCTGGACTTCATCGGGCCGCAGGCCAAGCTCGCCCGCCATGCGGTCGAATTGCTCGGCGTTCAGATGCTGTTGCGTGGCCAGCAGCTCGTCAAGCACGCGTGCCCGGCGCTGCTTCTCCGCCGACGAGCCCGACTGTGCGAATTCCGCCAGCAGCGGGTGCGGCCCCACCAGCAGGCGCAGCCCGTGGGGCGCGGGCGTCCAGGCGAAGACGAGGTTCTCGCCGAGATTCCAGAGGTCGTAGAGCAGCTGATCCAGCACGACGATGTGTTCGCGCAGCTGCGTCTCGCTCGTGCGCACCGGCACGGCATAGGCCATGAAGCCGTCCAGCCACGAACGGCGCTTGCGGATTTCCTCGCTCACTTGTTCGAATCCAGCCAATGGGATGCACCCATTGTGGAGCAGCGAAGCCGAGCCCGGATAGTACTTGGCGCAACACGCGCTGCGGTGCTATCGGGGCTCGGCTCCGGGGTTGAAGGCTGCAGTCATGCGCGCCTTTCAGCTGTTGTTGCTGCGGGCGGCCTTGGCGGCGAGCAGCTGGCGCTGCAGGGTCTGGTTGCTGACACCGACCACGACGACGCGCGGCAGGATAACAACTTGCTGTTCGGCATGCTGGGCCTTGCCGGTGATGACGACGCGCGGCAGCTTGACGATGTTTTGCGGGGCGGCTTGGGCGGCGGCGGCGGCGAAAAGGGCGGCAACGGCGATCAGGGTACGGACTTGCATGATGGGCTCCTTGGGTTTGCTGTGACTCGACCGGCGGAATTGCTGTGTCGATGGAGTCAGTATGGAAAACCCCAGGAGGCTTTGCCACGCAGCTGCGACGAAGCGCAGGCGCGGCCGGATGAAGCGCAGGTTTGCGGCCGCCAGCGGCATCAGCGCGGCGCGTTCTCCCCGATGTTGCGGGCCAGGAAGCGCTCGACGCGGGTCCAGAAGTCGATGTTGTTCTCGAGCTTGGTCCAGCCGTGGCCTTCCTCCGGGTAGACCACCCACTCCACGTCCTTGTTGCCGGCGGCGGCAAGCGCCTCGCGCATGGCCTGGCCATGTTCCATGGGTACGCGGCGGTCGGCGCCGCCATAGCCCATCAGCAGCGGCTTGTTGATGCGCGCCGCCTGCTGCACGGGCGAGGTGTCCTTGAGTTGCTGGGCGTCCGCCACGAGGTCACCGATCAGGCGGGGCATGCCGTATTGCTTGTAGGCATCGCCCGCGTCGCTCCAATGGATGCTGTACATCAGCTGGATGTCGGAGACGCCGACCCACTCGACGCCGCAGCGATAGCGGTCCGGCTCCTTGGCCAAGCCCATCAGGGTGGCGTAGCCGCCGTAAGAAGCGCCGGCGATGCACACGCGCTGGGGGTCGGCCCAGCCCTTGGCCACCGCGAAGTCCATGGCGTCAGAGACATCGTCCTGCATCTTCAGGCCCCATTGCTTGAAGCCGGCGGCGTAATGCTTGTATCCGTAGCCGATGCTGCCGCGGAATTCGGGCTCGATGACCAGGTAGCCGCGCGAGGCGAGGAATTGCGCAATGGCGTGCCAGCCCCAGTCGGCCCAGTGCGTGCCGCGTACCCAGGGTCCACCGTGGACCAGGACCACCGCAGGGCGCTTGGCCTGGCGGGGGCCGGGCGGGTGCGTGATCATCACCGGCATGCTGAGTCCGTCGCGCGACTTGATGGTGAAGGGCTCGCGCACGCCCATCTGCTTCGGATCGATCCAGGAGCGACTGACGAGCAAGGCCGAAAGCTTCTTGGTCGCCACCACGTAGCGAAGCAGCAACGGGGGCTGGCGGTCGGAGATGGCTTCCACGAGCAGGCTTTCCGCGTCCAGGCAGGTGCTGCAATGGATGGTGTTTGCGGTGCCGCCCAGCTGCGCGTCGATGTCGGCCTGGATGGCGCGCATGCGGGGATTGAACCAATGGGTGCTCGGCGCATCGGTCTCGAAATGCGCGCCCAGCACTTCGCCCGTGGAGCGCTCGGTCACAAGGGTGCCGCGGAAGTCGTAGCCCTTGAGCCCAAGCACCACCTGGGGCTGCGCCTCGGGATCGTCGAGCGAATAGCGCAGGAGCACGGAGGCATCGCTCGTGTGCTCCGGGTCGGCCGCGATCATCCAGAGCTGGTGCTGCGGATCCAGCGCGAGCGGATGTGGCACGCCATTGACCCACGCGGAGGTCTCGTAGATCTGCTTCCAGCTGCCGTCGGGCTGGATCAGATGCAGGGCCGTCTGGGCCTTGGTCCGGCTCATGGCGGCGATGGGGCGGCCATCCCTGCCCGTCCACCAATACTGAGCGTCCTCGGGTGCCTTTTCGACCAGGGACTTGAGCTGGCCGGTCCGCGTGTTCAGCCGCGAGATGCTGGTACCGACCATCTGGCCCCGGCCATCGAAGCTGTGGTGCCTGACGACCACGTCGGGCGAGCCGTCGTGGATCTCGGCGTCGAAGGTCCAGAAATAGGGCAGCACGTGCGACTTGATGCTCGTCCGCGTGCTGGAGGCCTCTTCGTTGTTCACGTAGATCAGATGCCGCGGGTTGCCGCCGTCGGCATCGACAGCCCAGAGCCCGGGCCAAATGGGGGCGATAAGCGCATGGCCTGCGTCGGACACGCTGAAGACCAGCCGCTCGTCGTTGACCCAGTGGATGTCGGCGACGTCGAAGTCGCCGAAGCCGGCGATCACCTTGGCGCTCTCGGGCCGGGCCAGCTCGAAGACCGCCAGCTTGCCCCGGCCGTTCGTGGCAAAGATGACCGTGGCGACCTTCTTGCCGTCGGGCGAAGGCACAGGCTCCTGCGCGGCCGGCGCGCGGAAGAAGTCCGCCACCGGCGGCGGGTTTGCGGTGCCCTGGCTCGAGAGTGGGGCGGACAAGAGCAACGTCAGCGCCAGCCATGCCGGCCCGCGCGCAAACAACTTCATCATCGATTCTTCTCCCTTGCTGGCGCCCGGCTCCCGAGCGCGGCCCGATTATGGGAAGCCGCCGGGCCCGCCTATCATGCTGAGTTTCCCGTCTCCGGCCGAATTCCATGTCCGAGCTTGACCCTCGTCACGACGCCCCGATGATCCGCGTGCGCGGAGCGCGCACGCACAACCTCAAGGCCATCGATGTCGACCTGCCGCGCAACCAGCTCGTGGTGATCACCGGGCTGTCGGGCTCGGGCAAGTCCAGCCTGGCCTTCGATACGCTCTATGCCGAGGGCCAGCGCCGCTATGTCGAGAGCCTCTCGGCCTACGCGCGGCAGTTCCTGCAGCTGATGGACAAGCCCGACGTGGACGTGATCGAGGGCCTGTCGCCTGCCATCTCCATCGAGCAGAAGGCCACCAGCCACAACCCGCGCTCGACCGTGGGCACGGTCACCGAGATCCACGACTACCTGCGCCTGCTCTACGCCCGCGCCGGCACGCCCTTCTGCCCCGACCACGGCCTGCCGCTGGACGCGCAGAGCGTCAGCCAGATGGTGGATGCCGTGCTGGCCCTGCCCGAAGACAGCAAGCTCATGCTGCTGGCTCCGGTGGTGCGCGACCGCAAGGGCGAGTTCCTGGAGCTCTTCGAGTCCATGCAGGCGCAGGGTTATGTGCGCTTCCGCGTCAACGGCCGGACGGTCGAGGCGCCCGAGGTTCCGGCGCTCAAGAAGGCCGAGAAGCACGACATTGACGTGGTGATCGATCGCGTCAAGTTGCGCGCCGACGCGCACGACACGCTGCGTCAGCGCTTGGCCGAGAGTTTCGAGGCGGCGTTGCGGCTGGCCGAGGGTCGCGCTCTCGTGCTGGACATGGACTCGGGTGCCGAGACCATCTTCTCCAGCAAGTTCGCCTGCCCGATCTGCTCCTACTCCCTGCCCGAGCTGGAGCCCCGCCTCTTCTCCTTCAACTCGCCCGTGGGCGCCTGCCCCAGCTGCGAGGGCCTGGGCCAGACCACGGTCTTCGACCCGGACCGCGTGGTCGCCTTCCCCACGCTCTCCCTGGCCAGCGGCGCCGTCAAGGGCTGGGACCGGCGCAACAGCTACACCTTCTCCTTGCTTGAATCGCTTGCCGCGCATTACGGCTTCGACGTGGAGCAGCCCTTCGAGGAACTGCCGGAGCTGGTGCGCCAGGTCCTGCTGTTCGGCTCGGGCGAGGAGGAGATCGAGTTCAGCTACGAAGGCGCGACCAGCACCGGGCGCAAGAAGACCGTGCGCCGCTCGCATGCCTTTGAGGGCATCCTGCCCACGCTGCAACGCCGCTTCAAGGAGACCGACTCGGCGGCCGTGCGCGAGGATCTGGCCCGCTACATGGCGCCCAAAGCCTGCCCCGACTGCCAAGGCACGCGTCTGCGCCGCGAAGCGCGCCACGTGTATCTGCAGCCCGGCGACGCGCCAAAGGAGCACAAAGGCCGCGCCATTTACGAGGTTGAGCACGCCACGCTGCGCGAGTGCCTGGACTACTTCGAAGGCCTGAGGCTCAAGGGAGCCAAGGCAGAGATCGGCGACAAGGTCGTGCGCGAGATCGCCTCGCGCCTGCGCTTCCTGAACGATGTTGGCCTGTCCTACCTGAGCCTGGACCGCAGTGCCGATACGCTCTCGGGCGGCGAGGCCCAGCGCATTCGCCTGGCTTCGCAGATCGGCTCGGGGCTGACGGGCGTGATGTACGTGCTCGACGAGCCCAGCATCGGGCTGCATCAGCGCGACAACGACCGCCTCATCGCCACCCTGCGCCGGCTGCGCGACCTGGGCAACTCAGTGCTCGTCGTGGAGCATGACGAGGACGCCATCCGTGCGGCCGACCATGTGCTGGACCTCGGCCCGGGCGCGGGCGTGCATGGTGGGCGCGTGATCGCGCAGGGCACGCCGGCCGAGGTGGCGGCCAATCCGGCCTCGCTGACTGGCCGCTACCTGAGCGGCGTGGAGAAGATCGCCGTGCCCGCGCAGCGCCACACGGTGGCCGAGACCCTGGACCCGCTACACCTGCGCATCGTCAACGCGCGGGGCAACAATCTCAAGGGCGTGAGCGTCGAGATTCCCGTGGGCCTGCTGACCTGCGTGACCGGTGTTTCGGGCTCGGGCAAGAGCACCCTGGTCAACGACACGCTCTACGCCGCCGTGGCCAAGAAGCTCTACGGCAGCCATCTGGAGCCGGCGCCGCACGACGAGATCGAGGGCCTGGACGCCTTCGACAAAGTCATCAACGTGGACCAGTCGCCGATCGGTCGCACGCCGCGTTCCAACCCGGCCACCTACACCGGCCTGTTTACGCCGATCCGCGAGCTCTTCGCCGAGATGAACACCGCCCGGGAGCGCGGCTACGGGCCTGGGCGCTTCTCCTTCAACGTGGCCGGTGGCCGCTGCGAGGCGTGCCAGGGCGACGGCGTGCTCAAGGTCGAGATGCACTTCCTGCCCGACGTCTACGTGCCCTGCGACGTTTGCCACGGCAAGCGCTACAACCGCGAGACGCTCGAGGTTCTGTACAAGGGCAAGAACATCACCGAGGTGCTGGGCATGACCATCGAGGACGCTCACGCCTTCTTCAGCGCCGTGCCCAGCCTGGCGCGCAAGCTCCAGACCCTGCTCGACGTGGGTCTGGGCTACGTGAAGCTCGGGCAGAGCGCCACCACGCTCTCGGGCGGCGAGGCCCAGCGGGTGAAGTTGGCGCTGGAGCTGTCCAAGCGCGACACCGGCCGCACGCTCTACATCCTGGACGAGCCCACGACGGGCCTGCACTTCGCCGACATCGCGCTGCTGCTCAAGGTCCTGCACCAGCTGCGCGATGCGGGCAACACCATCGTCGTCATCGAGCACAACCTCGACGTGATCAAGACCGCGGACTGGCTGCTGGACATGGGCCCCGAGGGTGGCGCTGGCGGCGGACGCCTGCTGGTGGCGGGCACGCCCGAGACCGTGGCAGCCCATCCGGACAGCCACACGGGACGGTATCTCGCACCACTGTTACGCTAGCCCTTTCTCAAGGAGAGCTTCATGAAACGAATCTTCCTGATCGCTGCGCTCACCGCCAGCCTGCATGCCCACGCCGCCCTCCAGGTCGGCGCCGCCGCCCCGAGCTTCACCACCGATGCCGCCGTGGGCGGCCAGGCCTTCAAGTTCGACCTCGCGGCCGAGCTCAAGAAGGGCCCTGTGGTGCTGTACTTCTATCCCAAGGCCTTCACGAGCGGCTGCACCGTCGAGGCGCACCAGTTCGCCGAGGCGACCGACAAGTTCAAGGCCCTCGGGGCTACCGTGATCGGTATCTCCAATGACAACATCGAGACGCTCAAGAAGTTCTCGGTCGAGGAATGCCGCAACAAGTTCGCCGTGGCCGCCGACGAAGGCGCCAAGATGATCAAGGCCTACGACGTGAGCCTGGTCATCAAGCCCGAGCTGGCTGACCGCGTGTCCTTCCTGATCGGCCAGGACGGCAAAATCGCCGCCGTGCACGCGGCCATGGACCCGAACGGCCATGTGGCCGCCATGCTCAAGGCTGTTGCAGCCTTGCCGAAGAAGTAGGGCCTTCTGCTGGGGTGCCGATACCCCGGCCTGCGTGACAATGGTCCTCGCAATGGAGCCCACCCATGTTCGGTGAATTGTCAGACGGACTGGCCAGTTATCTCGTCCCCTTCGCCATCGCCGTGCCTCTGGCGCTGGTGATCTGGTTCTGCTCCAGCCGGCGCGGCGACGATCCGCTGGCGGATGAACGCAAGGAAGCCGCGGCTCCTGCGGCTGCCCCCGTGCCCGCCGGCCCCGCGGCCGTGCTGCTGGTGGATGATTCGGCCGTCGTGCGTGCCAAGCTGGGCCAGCTCTTCCAGCGCGCCGGGTATGCGGTGACGCTGGCCAAGGACGGCGTCGACGCCCTGGAGCAGCTTGGCAAGCAGCGCTACGACGTGCTGGTCACCGACCTGGAGATGCCCAACAAGGATGGCTTCGAGCTGATCGCCGCCGTGCAGGGCAGCCTGGACACCGAAAACTTGCCCATCATCGCCATCACCGGCCACGACGAGCTGCAGGCCCGCGTCCACCAGATCCAGGGCGTGTTCGGCATTTTCAAGAAGCCCTGGAACGACCGCGACCTGCTCAAGCGGGTCGAAACCCTGGCGCACCTGAGTCGCTAAAGCGGAACTCCCGGTCCAGAGTCGCCGCGCAGAACGCGGGCGAGCTCTGGCCGTGGCGGACCGGCTCGGGAGCGGCCTGGCGCCAGCCCGAAGAGCAAGTCGCTCAGATCCAGGGCTGTGGCAACTGCTCGACCTCGATCGTTTTACTGATCGCCGCACGCTCCAGCATGCGTGCCAGATAGGCCCCCACCTGCGGCAGGCTGCGCGCGGGCCGCGCGAAGTTGCGCGTCCAGCGGCACAGCATGAAGGCCATGGCGTCCGCCACGGTGTAGCGCTCGCCCAGAATCCAGGGGCCGCCGTGCGAGGCCAGCAGGGTTTCCAGCTGGTCCAGCAGCGGGCCCACGCGAAGTTCGGCATGCTTCTTGACTTCGGCCACGCCGGCCGTGTTGCCATCGTCCACCCAGCGGTGCGGGTAGTAGTAGGTAATGATCAGGGGCTGCAGGGTGTTGGTCATCCAGATCAGCCACTTGTAGAACTGCGCGCGTTCTGCGGTGCCCAGTGCCGGTGCCAAGCCGGCCTCGGGATGGGTATCGGCCAGATGGAGCAAGATGGCGGCGGTCTCATAAAGCACGAGCTCGCCGTCTTCGAGCACCGGGATCAATCCGTTCGGGTTGAGCTTGAGGTAGGCGGGTGATTTGTGCGCCATGTTGTCGCGATCGACGAGCTTGAGCTCGAAGGGCAGGCCCAGCTCGCGCAGCACCGCATGGGCGGCGAAACTGGCGTTGCTGGGGCTGTAATGGAGGCTGATCATGTTTCTTTACCGGGCCGCAAAACGACGAGCGTACACCGCCGGCAGCATGCGGCCGTTGGTTGTTCCGAAGGAGTTCCTCATGACTGCATCCAAGCCTTTGATCCTCGTCGCCGCGCTCTTGTTCGCCGGCACCGCCATGGCCGATTCCCGCGAGCACGGCCACCTCGTGCTCGACGGGCGTTATCACCACGACCACTACTACCCCTCGGCCGGCTGGGTGGCGCCGGTGCTGCCGCGTGGCAGCGTCTCCGTGGGTTTCGGCGGCGGCAGCTACTGGTTCAGCGGTGGCGTCTGGTACCAGCCCTGGGGCGGCCACTACCGTGTGATCGTGCCGCCCGTGGGCATCATCGTGCCCCTGCTGCCCTACGACTACGTGACCTTGCGCGTCGGCGGCGTGCCCTACTACTACGCCAACGGCGTGTATTACTCGAGCACGGTCGGCGGCTATGTGGTCGTCAATCCGCCGGCGGAGGCGCAGGCCGCGGTCGCCCAGCCTTCGCCGCCGCCGGCTCCGCCGCGGCCCGAGCCGATCTACTACCCGCGCAACAATCAGTCTCCTGAGCAGAAGGAGGCCGACGTCCAGGCCTGCAACCGCTGGGCGACCGGTCAGCCTTCGGCGATGAACGATGCCGGCGTGTTTGCCCGCGCCGTCGAGGCCTGCATGGACGGGCGCGGCTACACCTCGCGATGACGGGAAGGATTCAGACGGCGCAGCCGGCCTCGCCCAGGCGGGGCGAGCTGCCGTAGCGCTGCGCCGTCATCTCCGCCAGGATCGAGAGCGCGATCTCGGGCGGCGTGCGCGCGCCGATCGCCAGCCCGACGGGGCCGTGCAGGCGCGCGAGCTCGGCGGGCTGGAGGCCGAAATGCTCGGCCAGCCGTTGGCGCCGCTTGCTTTGGTTGACACGCGAGCCGATGGCGCCGACGTAGAACGCGGGTGAGCGCAACGCTTCCATCAGGGCCAGGTCGTCGAGCTTGGGGTCGTGGGTCAGGGCCACGATGGCGCTGTGGCCGTCGGGTGAGAAGCTCTGCACGACGTCGTCGGGCATCTCGCGCGTGAGCTTCACACCAGGGAGCTGGAAGTCGTATTCGGTGCGCGGGTCGCAGACCAGCACCTCGTAGTCGAGCGCCAGCGCCATCTGCGCGAGGTACTGCGTCATCTGCCCCGCGCCGATCACGAGCAGGCGCCAGCGCGGGCCGTGGTGAGTGGTGAGCGTGCGCTCGCCCAGCACGAGCACGTCGGCATCGTGCTGTGGCGCCAGCAGCTGCACGCTGCCGCTCAGCAAGTCGAGCTCCCGCTGCACGCGTTCGCCTTGTTCGAGCCGGGCGAGCAGCTCGGGCACTTGCGAGCCCGCATGCACAGGCTCCAGCATCAGCTCCAGCGTGCCGCCGCAGGGCAGACCGAAACGCTGCGCGGCCTCCGCGCCCACGCCATAGCGCAGCAGCTCGGGAGATTGGAGCCTGAGCCCACCCTCGCGCAGCTTGGCCACGAGATCGTCCTCGATGCAGCCGCCCGAGACGGAGCCGGCAATCAGCCCGTCGTCTCGAAGGCCCACGAGGGACCCTACCGGCCGCGGGGCACTGCCCCAGGTGCGTGTGATGGTGCCCAGTACGACGCGGCGCCCGGCGCTGAGCCAGGCGTCGACGGCGCGCAGCACTTGCAGGTCGACGTTGTCCATGCGCTAGTCTGACATGGGCGCGAACCGCAGCCGTGAGGCACGTGCGACATCGGTAGAATCCGCCTCTTTCCCGCAGTGCTTGCGCGTCCATGGCGCGTGTTGTGCCATGAGTTCGCCGAAAGCTTCGCCCGGCCGGCTGCTGCATGTGGATGCCTTGAAGGCCTTCGCAGCCCAGGCCATCGTCCTCCATCATCTCGCTGCCTACGGCCCGCTGGCCGACGCAGCGCATGAGCTGCTGCCAGGCCTGATCGAGGCGCTCTACCGTCATGGGCGCCTGGCCGTGCAGGTCTTCCTCGTCGTCGGGGGGTTTCTCTCGGCGCGCTCGCTCTCCCCGCATGGCGGACTGATGCAGGGCTCGCCCCTTGAACTGCTGTGGCGGCGCTGGCTGCGCCTTGCCCTGCCCTTCATGGTGGCGGTGGCCCTGGCCCTGGCCTGCGGCGCGCTCGTGCGGCCCTGGCTGCCGGACCTCGTGCCCGAGAGCGTGAGCCTGGCGCAACTGCTGGCGCATGGCCTGTTGCTCCAGGGCGTGCTCGGCCATGAGGCGCTGACCGTGGGTGCCTGGTACGTGGCGGCCGATTTCCAGCTTTTCGCCATGCTGCTGGCGGTGATGGTGCTGGCACGCTCGCTGCGGCTGTCGCGCCCGCTGCGCCAGCTGGCCGCGCCCTTGCTGGTTCTGGCGCTGGCGGCGGCTTCGCTGTGGGGCTTCAATCGCATGGCGACGCTGGACGACTGGGCACCCTACTTCTTCGGCGCCTACGGCCTTGGCGCCCTCGTGCACTGGATCGGCCTGACACAGCGGCCCGGCCGCTACCTCGCCTTGTTGAGCGCCGTGGCGCTGGCGGCCCTGGCCATCGAGTGGCGCGACCGCATCGCGCTGGCTCTGCTCACGGCCTGGCTGCTGGCCTGGCTCCAGGGGCGCCATCAGCGCCGCGCGCGGCTCGTGCCGGCCGGCTGCGAGACCGTGCTGGCCGGCGCCGGCACGCATTCCTACGCGCTCTTCTTGATCCACTATCCGATCCTGCTGCTGGTCAACGCCCTGTTCGACGCGCTTCAGCTGCAGGGCGCCCTGATCCTGATGCTGGTGACCTGGGCCCTGGCCAACCTGGCCGCCTTGCCTTTCTATCGCTGGATCGAGCAACCGGTCAGCCGCTTGCGACTGGGGGCCTGGACGCCGTCGACGCTGCGCGTCTGAGCTCCTGGGAGCCTCAGCCGCGGTCGCGATTCATATCGGCGAGAGTCTTGCCCGCCTCGTCGCGGAAGCGCACCTCGAGCACTTCGAGCGATTCGATGCGGTCCACACGGAAGGAGCGGAAATCCTCGCGTAGCTCGCACCAGGCTGCCAGCGTCCACACCGGCCCCCAGAAGAAGCAGGCCAGCGGACGCACGATGCGATCCGAATGTTCTCCCTCGAGGCTCAGGTAGCCCAGGCGCAGCTTGTGCCGGCTCTCAGTGGCTTGGCGCGCGAGGGCCAGCCGCTCGCTGAGCTCGGGCGTGATGCGCGAGAGCGGTGCAAAGAGAGCCAGGCTCTCGGCCGCCGCGCGTGCATCCGCCGGCAGCACGGCGAGGATCTTGCCCAGCGCCATTTCGGCGGCTTCGGCCAGGCCGCTGTCCAGCGAGGGCTCGGACATGCGGATGGCCGCCACCAGGGCTTGTGCCTCGCGCTTGCCGAACATCAGCGGGGCCAGGTCGAAACCGGCCTTCATGCGATAGCCCACGCCCGCCTCGCCTTCGATGGGCACGCCCTGCGCCTGCAGCGCGGCCACGTCGCGGTAGACCGTGCGGGGCGAGACCTCGAGCCGCGCGGCCAAGTAATCGGCCGTCGAGAGCCGGCGGCCGCGAATCAGTTGGACGAGCTGGAAGAGACGGTCGGCGCGGCGCATCAGCGGGCTCTCTTCAGCAGGGCCAGGGCTGCTGCGGACAGACGCGAGCAGCTGTGGCGCAACTCGAAATTGGGTGTGAGCGGCTCGTTGTCGAAACTCAGGTGTGCAAGGCGTGCATCGACGGCAAAGCTCTGCCGCATGTCCCAGACCGCTTGGCGCGGCCAGCCCCTGGGCTCGTCGAGCGAGACGCGCCCCTTGCCGTCGATCCAGGCGATCCGGCTGACGGGGAAGGCACCGACGTCCATGCCCACGAACTCGATGCTGATCTGGTCGGCGGCGGGCGAGCAAGCGGTTGCGCTCGTGCATTGCACCTGGACGAACACGTCCGTTCCCTCATCGGCGGGCTGCATGCAGGCGGCGCTGACCGTCAGCGCCTGGGCGCCGGCGCTGATGGCGCTGACAGCGGTGATGGCGGTGATCTGCAGGAAGAGGGTGAAGGCACGCATGAGTCCGACATCATCGCCCAAGCTGGACCGGTGGCCGCTGAACCAGGGCGTTAGAGTGCACAAGCCTCAACACCCCCACCGCGGATGGCCATGCGCGAAGAATTCCTGCTCGACCCCGGCATCACCTTCCTCAACCACGGCTCCTACGGCGCATGCCCGCGGCCGGTGCTCGCCGAGCAGCAGCGCTGGCGCGAGGAGATGGAGCGCAATCCGGTCGAATTCCTGACGCGCCGCTCTGGAGCGCTGCTGAAGTCGGCACGCTCTGCCCTGGCGCAGTACCTGGGCGCACAGACCGACCACCTGATCTTCATCCCCAACGCGACCACGGCCGTCAACGCGATCGCGGCCTCGTTGCGGCTGGCGCCCGGCGACGAGGTGCTGAGCACCGATCTGGAATACGGCGCCTGCGACATGACCTGGCGCCAGCATTGCGAGCGCCAGGGCGCTGTGCTCCAGCGAGTGCAGATTCCGCTGCCCTTCGAGCCGCAGCGCTTCGTCGAGCGCATGATGGAGGCGGCGACGAAGCGCACGCGCCTGATCTTCGTGAGCCACATCACCTCGGTCACGGCCCTGATCTTTCCGGTCGCCGAACTGTGCCGCGCGGCGCGCGAACGCGGCATCCTCGTCTGCATCGACGGCGCGCATGCGCCAAGCCAGATTGATCTCGCGCTCGACGAGATCGGCGCGGACTTCTACAGCGGCAACTGCCACAAGTGGCTCTGCGCGCCCAAGGGCGCGGCCTTTCTGCACGTGCGGCCCGAGCATCACGAGATGCTGCGGGCGCCCGTGATCAGCTGGGGCTGGTACGACAACCCGGTGCAGCACAGCTACACGGGCGAGACCGTGTTCGAGCGCCGCTTCCAATGGCAGGGCACGCATGACATCACGCCCTGGCTCAGCGTTCCCGCAGCCATTGCCTTCCAGGCCGAACGTGAGTGGGCGCGCCGACGCGCCGAATGCCACGCGCTCGCAATCGGGTTGATGCACGAGTTTGGCGAGCGCCACGGCCTGGCGCCGATCGCGCCCGACGAGTGCTTTGGCCAGATGGCGCCGCTGCCCGTACCGCACCAGGACGCGCCGGCCTTGCGCGCACGGCTCTTCGACGAGCACCGGATCGAGGTGCCTGTCACCGAACATGGCGACAGGACCTTCGTGCGCGTCTCCATGCAGGCCTACAACACGGCGGCCGACCTGCAGCGCCTCTCGGCCTGCCGCTTTTGATGCGGTCCGGATGCCGCGTTTTCCCCTAGGCGCGTGACTTTCTGCTGGCTTGCAGTGGACCTCTAAGATCGCCGGCTTTCCAAGCTGGAGACCCTCCAATGCCCAAGCTGTCCCGCGTCACCCTGGCGCTGTTGACCGGCGCCGTCGTGTCCACTGGTGCGATCGCGCTGGAAGTGCCGACCCCGAGCTTCCCCGCCGCCGACACCGACCCCGCCGTCGGCGCCTGCAATGACTTCAACAAGTTCGCCAACGCCAAGTGGATCGCGGCCAATCCCATCCCGGCGGACCAGACGCGCTGGGGCGGCTTCCTGATGCTGCGCGAGCAGAGCTTGGAAGCCCAGCACAAGATCGTGGACGCCGCTGTGGCCGGGCTTGCCAGGGCCAAGGCCGGCTCCGTCGAGCAGAAGATCGGCCAGCTCTACGCGGCGGGCATGGACGAGGCCAAGATCGACAAGCTCGGCTTCGACCCGATCAAGGCCGAGCTGGCCGCCATCGCCAAGCTCAGCACGCGCGACGACGTGACCAGCTTCCTGCAGCAGGCCCACGCGCGCGGCGACAGCTTCGTCTTCAGCGTCTCCTCCGGCGCCGACTACAAGAACGCGGCACGCCAGATCCCCTTCGCCAGCCAGGGCGGCTTGGCGCTGCCCACGCCCGAGTACTACACGAGCGAGCAGTTCGCCAAGACGCGCGAGCAGTACGTGGCCTACCTGACCAAGATCTTTACCCTGACCGGCGTGAACGCTGACAAGGCCGCCGTCAAGGCCTCCCACGTGCTGGCCTTCGAGACGCGCCTGGCCCAGGCCTCGACGCCGCGCGTGGAGATGCGCAAGCCCGAGAACCAGTACCGCCTCACCACGGTCGCGGAGGCCGACCAGCTGACCAACCTGTTCGACTGGTCTGCCTACTTCAAGGCGCTCAAGATCGACGCCTCGGGTGGCTTCTCCATGGGTCAGCCCAACTTCTTTGCCGAAGTGAACGCCATGCTCGCCGCCGTGCCGGTTGCTGAGTGGCAGGACTACCTGGCTGCGCACACGATCACGGGGGCCTCGCCCTATCTGTCCAAGGCCTTCGCCGACGCCAACTTCGAATTCTTTGGCAAACAAATGAACGGCCAGCCCGAACAGCAGGCGCGCTGGAAGCGCGTGCTCGGCCAGCTCAACGCCAGCATGGGCCAGGCTCTGGGCCTGCTCTACGTGAAGGACTACTTTCCGCCCGCCTCGAAGGCGCGCATGCAGGAGCTGGTCACCAACGTGACGGGCGCCGTCAAGGGCCGCATCGAGAACCTCGAGTGGATGAGCGCCGAGACCAAGGCCAAGGCCATCGACAAGTGGAAGGCCTTCCTGCCCAAGATCGGCTACCCGGACACCTGGCGCGACTGGAGCGGTCTGAAGATCGAGGCCGGCAACTACTACGCCAGCGCCAGGGCCGCCCAGGCGTTCAATCGCGCCTATGGTCTGTCCAAGCTCGGCAAGCCGACCGACCGCTACGACTGGGGCATGACGCCGCAGACCGTCAACGCCTACTACAGCTCGACGACCAACACGATCAACTTCCCCGCCGCCATTCTGCAGCCGCCCTTCTTCTACGCCGACGGCGACGATCCAATCAACTACGGTGCCATCGGCGCCGTGATCGGGCACGAGATCTTCCACGGCTTCGACGATTCGGGCAGCCAGTTCGACGGCCAGGGCAACAACGCCAACTGGTGGACGAAGGAAGACCGCGAACGCTTCAACGCGCGCGCCAACATGCTCGTCGCCCAGTTCAACGAATACGTGCCAGTGGCCTCGCGCCCAGAGGTGAAGGTCAACGGCCGCCTGACCCTGGGCGAGAACATCGGCGACCTTGGCGGCCTGCACGTGGCCTATGACGCGATGGTCAAGGCCACGGCCGGCAAGCCCGATCCCATGATCGACGGCTTCACTCGCGAGCAGCGCTTCTTCCTCAGCTTTGCCCGCGTCTGGCGCTCGCAGGCCCGCGACGAGTACCTGGTCAACCTGGTCAAGTCCGACCCGCACGCGCCTGAGCAGTTCCGCGCGATCGCGGCGCCGTCCAACATGCCCGAGTTCGCCAAGGCCTTCTCGTGCAAGGCCGGCGATGCCATGGTCCGCGCCGACGACAAGCGCGTCGTGATCTGGTGACGTGAGGACGGGCAGGCGGTGGCTACGCGGCCACCGTCTGTCTGACGGCCTTCTCCCAGGCCGCCATGCGTGTGGCGGCCTCGTCGCGCGACATGCGGGGCTCAAAGCGCGCCGCGGCCTGCCAATGCGCGGCGATTTCGTCGTGGCTCTTGTAGACCCCTACCGTCAGCCCGGCGAGCTGGGCCGCGCCGAGGGCCGTGGTCTCGATCACCTTCGGTCGCACGACCGCGATGCCCAGCAGATCGGCCTGGAACTGCATCAGCGCGTCGTTGGCGCTGGCGCCGCCGTCCACGCGCAGCTCGGCCAGCGGTGCGCTGCCGGCGGCTCGTGCGTCCGCGCTCATGGCGCCCAGCAGGGCCGTACTCTGGTAGGCAATGGACTCCACCGCCGCGCGTGCGATGTGGGCCCGCGTGCTGCCGCGCGTGAGGCCGGTGATGGTGCCGCGGGCCTCGCCGTTCCAGTAGGGGGCACCCAGGCCCGTGAAGGCCGGTACCAGCACGACGCCGCCGGCGTCGGGAACGCTGGCCGCCAGAGCCTCGACCTCGCTGCTGGCACTGATGATGCCCAGACCATCGCGCAGCCATTGCACTACCGCACCGCCGATGAAGACGGCGCCCTCCAGCGCGTACTCGGGCACGCGTGTGGCCTGCGCGGTGGCGGTTGTGAGCAGGCCGTGCGCCGAGGCGCGGCCCTGGGCGCCGGTGTTCATCAGCATGAAGCAGCCCGTGCCATACGTGTTCTTGGCCATGCCGGGCTCGAAGCAGGCCTGACCGAACAGGGCGGACTGCTGGTCGCCGGCGAGACCGCCGATGAAAATGGGCGCACCGAAATGCTCGGCCGCCGTCTGCCCGTAATCCCACGCCGAAGGATGGACCTCGGGCAGCAACTCACGGGGGACCTTGAAGATGCCCAGCAGCTTGTCGTCCCAGCGGTTCTCGTGGATGTCAAAGAGCAGGGTGCGCGAGGCGTTGCTCTGGTCGGTGGCGTGCACGGCGCCGTTCGTGAGTTTCCACAGCAGCCAGCTGTCGATGGTGCCGAAGGCCAGCTCGCCAGCCGCGGCGCGTTCGCGTGCTCCGGGCAGGGCGTCAAGCAGCCACTGCAGCTTGCTCGCGCTGAAATAGGCATCAATCAGCAGGCCTGTGTGGTGCTGGAACAGCGGCCCGAGCTTCTGTGCGCGCAGGCCGGCGCAAAGGCTCTCGCCACGGCGGTCCTGCCAGACGATCGCACGGTGCAGGGGGGCGCCGCTGCGCCGGTCCCACAGCACGAAGGTCTCGCGCTGGTTGGTGATGCCGAGCCCGGCCACCTCTGTCGCCTTGAGACCGGCGCGCTGCAGGGCCTCGCGGGCCGTGTCGAGCTGCGTCTGCCAGATCTCCATGGGATCGTGCTCGACCCATCCCGGCTGCGGGTAATGCTGGGTCAGCTCGCGCTGGGCCATGGCCACGACCGTACCCCGTGCATCGAAGACGATGGCGCGTGAACTCGAGGTGCCCTGGTCGAGGGCGAGCAGGTACGACATGACGGCTCCCTTTCGTGCCCGTAGCGTACACAATGGCCCCATGGCCGCACAACCGCCACCGCCACCTCCGCCTCCAGCTCAGGACGTTCGTGACGTGCTCGTCGTCGGTGGCGGCATCAATGGCTGCGGCATCGCGCGCGACCTCGCTGGGCGAGGCTTTTCGGTCATTCTGGCCGAGCGCGACGACCTCGCCGCTCACACCTCCTCTTGCTCCACCAAGCTGATCCACGGCGGCTTGCGCTACCTTGAGCATCGCGAGTTTTTGTTGGTGCGCAAGTCCCTGCTCGAGCGCGAGCTGTTGCTCAGGAGCGCGCCGCACCTGATGGGCGCGATGCGCTTCGTCATGCCCTTTCACGAAGGCGTGGGCCGGCCGGCCTGGATGATCCGGCTCGGCCTCTTTCTCTACGACCACCTCGCACGGCGCGAGTGGCTGCCGGGCTCCTGCGGGGTGAAACTCGCGGGCACCGAGCTCGGCGAGCCGCTGCAGCCGCGCTTCACGCGCGGCTTCGAATATTCGGACGGCTGGGTCGATGATGCGCGTCTGGTCGTGGCCTGCGCGCTCGACGCGCAGGAGCGCGGCGCGCAGGTGTTGACTCGAACAGAAGTGATCGAAGCGCGGCGCGATACGGGGCTTTGGCAGGTGAGGCTTCGTGGGCCTGAGTGCGAGCAGACCCTTCGCACTCGCCTGCTCGTCAACGCGGCCGGCCCCTGGGCCGAGCGCTTTCTGCGCGGGGCAGTGCAGCAGCAGCCACGGCACCAGCTGCGCCTCGTGCGGGGCAGCCACATCGTCGTGCCACGTCGCTTCCGCCACGACCACGCCTATCTCTTCCAGAACGAGGACGGCCGCATCATCTTCGCCATCCCCTACCGCGAGCAGTTCACGCTCATCGGCACGACGGACGCGGAGGTCGTCGAGCCCGGCGACGCGCACATCAGCGAGGCCGAGTGCGCCTACCTCTGCGCCCAGGCGAGCCGTTACTTCCGCGAGCCCGTGCGGGCCGATGAGATCCGCTGGACCTACGGCGGCGTGCGGCCCTTGATCGATGATGCCCATGTAGGCTCGGCCCAGACCGCCTCGCGCGACTACCTGCTCGAGCTCGACGAGGCAGAGGCTCCGTTGATGACGGTCTGGGGCGGCAAGCTGACCACTTTCCGCAAGCTCGCCGAGCAGGCTGCCGATCGCATCACGCAGCTGTTGGGATCGAAGGCTCCGGCCTGGACCGGCGCGGCCACGTTGCCTGGCGGCGATCTTTCGTGCTGGATTGCGACCACGGGCCGGCCGGACCACGATTTCGAGCGCTTCGTGTCAGCGCTGCAGAGCCGTTATGCGGCGCAGCCCCTGCCGCTGCTGCGGCGCCTGGCGCGCGCCTACGGCAGCCGCGTCGACCGCGTGCTCGACGAGCCCGGAATCGAAGTGGCGCCGGGTCTGCTCGAGGGCGAACTGCGCCATCTCGTGCAATCGGAATGGGCGCGTACGGCCGAGGACATCCTCTGGCGCCGCAGCAAGCTCGGACTCGTGCTCGACGAATCGCAGCAGCGCGCGGTGGGTGACTGGCTTTCCTCCCACTGATGCTCGAACAGGTTTTCTCGCCGGCGCAGATCCCGGGCTACTTCGCCTTCGTCTTCGGCGTCATGTGCTTCGCGCAGACCGACGACCGGCGCTTTCGCCTCTTCATGTCGGTGGAGTGCTTCAGCTATGTGCTGCATTTCGCGCTGCTGGGCCAGCCCACGGCCGTGGCAAGCAGCCTGGTGTCGCTGGGCCGCTCCGTGGCATCGATCTACTGGCGTTCGAGAGCGACCGCGCTGGTCTTCCTCGGCGCTAACGGCCTGCTCGGCTGGTGGCTGTTCGACGGCTGGCTGTCCCTGCTGCCGATCGCTGCCTCCTGCATCGGCACGACGGCGCTGTTCTTCCTGCAGGGTGTGCGCATGCGTGCGCTGATGCTGGTGGGCACGGCCTGCTGGATCGCGAACAACCTGCTGGCCGGTTCGATTGGCGGCACGCTGCTGGAGCTGGCCGTGGCCGGGGTCAATGGCTGGACACTGTGCAAGTTGCTTCGGGCAGGGTCGCCTTCGACAGGCTCACAGTGAACACCGTGCCGCGGCCGATCACGCTCTGCACCGTGACGCCGCCGCCCATCTGCTCGGCCAGCATCTTGACGATGGTGAGTCCCAGGCCCGTGCCCGGCTTGTGCGAGCCCGAGGGCAAGCGCTTGAAGGGCTGGAACAGCTGCTTGATCTCCACCTCGCTCATGCCCGGGCCCTCGTCGTGGACCGAGATCTCGACTTGCTTGCTGCCCTCCTCGACGGTGAGGCGCACGCGGCCGCCGGGGCGGTTGTACTTGCAGGCGTTGGAGAGCAGGTTCACGAGGATCTGGTTCAGGCGCTGGGCGTCGGCCCAGGCCGCGAGTCCGGGGCGGATGTCGCCGACGTCGATCTCGGTGCCGTTGCGCTGCTGGTCGCCGTTGAGGCCCAGGGCGTCCTGGATCACTGGGCCGAGCGCGGTGGGCACGCGCTGGAGCTTGAAGTGGCCGGCGTCGATGCCAGAGATGTCGAGCACGTCGTCGACGAGGCGCAGCAGGTGCACGCCGGCGCCCGAGATCAGCTGCACGCGCTGCTGCTGGCGTTCCGTGAGCGGCTCCTTGGGGTCCATCTGCAGCAACTCGGAGAAGCCCAGCACGGCGTTGAGCGGCGTGCGCAGCTCGTGCGAGAGCCGCGAGAGGAATTCGACCCGCGCCTTGGCGCTGCGCTCGGCGGCGGCTTTCTCCAGCGCCACCTGCTCCTGGCGGACCTGGTCGCTAACGTCGCGCAGCACGGCCACCACGGCGCTGATGTCGTTGTCGGTATGGCGCTGGCCGGTCAGCTCCAGATGGCGGAGCTGGCCGTCCACGCGGATGCGGTAGCGCAGGTCGAGCACGCCTTCGTCGCTGGCGGCGCGGGCGAAGGCGGCATCCATGAGGGAGAAGTCGCGCGGGTCCAGTTGCTCGCGCAGTTGGGCACGCGTCACCGTCAGGCCCAGGGGTTCGGGCTTGAAGCCGTAGATGGCGCAGGCCCGCGCATCGAGATGGATCTCGTCGCCGTTGGTGATCCATTCGGCCATGCCGATGCCGCTGGCCTGCGCGGCCAGGCCCCAGCGCCGGTTGATGCTCGACAGCGCAAGAGCGTCCCGGTTGTGCTGGCGCACGCCGATCACGATCAGGGTCACGGTGGCCAGGGTCAGCAGGCCGCTGACGACACCGATGGCCACCTCGATGAGCAGGAAGGCATTGCGCGAGGATTCGCCCAGTGCCTCGCTGAATCGCAGCTCGAGCGCGCGCAGCTCAATGTCCAGGCGCTCCAGTCTTTGCAGAAGCAGCAGGCGCTCGCCCAGGCGTTCGGGGCCGTGCGGTGCATTGGCCAGCTGCTGCATGCGCTCACCGATGCTCAGCAGCTCGGCCATGAGTTCATCGCCCTGGCGCCAGGCCTCGATCGAGGGTGCCATCAGCGGACTGTCGCCGAACCAGCGGAACAGGCGGGTCAATCCCGCGCGGTCCTCCACCGCGATGCCACCCCTCGCGTAAGCCCGGTCCAAGGCGCGAAGCGCTTCGTCATCGAGCACGGGGCGCTCCATCAGCTCGCGGGCCTCACGGTCGGCCAGGGGCACGTCGAGCGCGGCCCGAAAGGCCTCCAGGTGCTCGGGCGCTTCCGTGGCGGCATAGGCGCGCAGCTCGACGGCCGCGATGGCATGACCCTTGGACCAGCGGCTCTCACCGCCCACGTAGGCGCGCGCCGCAGAAAGCAGGTGCAGCCCCACCAAGCACAACGCCACCACCAGGCCGTTGCCGATCAGCAGCGGCACGAGCAGTTTGGCGAGCTGGCCGCGCGGCTGATGCACGACAGGCGCAGGCGCAGCCGCGTGCGGCCAGCGGCCGGCGGCGGGCGAAGCGGAACTGCGCGCTGAAGGCGTCATGGCGATGGCCTGCAAGATCCCGGTCGCGGCCGTTTCCGGACGGACCTCTCTGTATGGATGTCGCGAGTTTGCGGCGCACTGATGTGGACGTGTTGGTCGCCGACGATGCAATCGGAGCGTGCGTGGAATATTGACGCAATGCACACGGGTGCAGCGTTTCATTCTTGCGATAGGGGGCTGCTCAGGGTCCGTTGGCGCGTGTCTGCTGCGGCGGGAAAATCGCCTTGTGCGCAACGTGGTAGGCAAGCAACCATGGCGGCATGCGCAGCCAGTGGCCGCGGACGAAAAGTGCGGCGCGGGCTGCGCGGGCGGCACGGCCGGCGCTGCTCTCATGCTGGGGCTCGAAGAGGCGGCGGTAGAGGGGGTTCAAGGCCTCGCGCCGGTGCGCGCCGGTCTCGCGCAGCAGTGTCTCGGGAACGGGCGTGGCGAGCTCGGTAGACGCGTAGCGCAGCGCCAGGCTCAAGGGACGGGTCAGCTGCTGCGCGCGCGCGCGCGCCAGCAACAGCTCCCAGAAGTCAGGCTGCGCGCCGAAGTGGCGCAGCAGCAGGTCGAGATCGGAGAGGTCGCGCAGCAGGTTGTCCGCTTCGCCCTCGTGGAAGAGATGGCAGGCGGAGTGAAGCACCATGTCGCTGGGCGAGAGCACGCGGATACCGGGCAGGCCAGGCAGCTCGATGGCGGCCTCCAACAGCGCGGCGGCCGAGGGCTTGAGCCGTGCGGTGGCGGGCAGGATCGTGTGGTGTACGTCCAGCGCCGTGCCGCGATGCATGTGGATCATGGCGGGCAGCTCGTGCATCCAGCGACGGTAGTAGCGCTGGTCGTAGGCATCAAGGTTGTCGGTGACCCAGCCGGTCAGCATCAGCTGTGATTCGACATCCTCGAGCCGCTCGCGCGGCACGAGGATGTCTACGTCAGCGAACACGCGGCCGCGCGCGGCGGGCAGGCCCGACAGCACATAGGCCGCACCCTTGAGCAGGATCAGCGGCAGGCCCAGGGCGGCGAGCGTGTCGCGCAGGATGCCGGCCTCGCGCCGGACCGAACGGTGCTGGCGCTCGGCCATGGTGGCGGCAGAGAGCAGGTGGACCTGCGCACGCTCGTGCACGGGCGCTCCGGCGTCGCGCAGGTGATGGTGCAGGCGGCCGAGCAGGTTGGCATGACGGGCCTGGCGAACGAGCAGGTCCCAGGCGGATTCGTCGAGTTGCGCACAGGCCTGGGGCTGGAGCCAGATTGCCTTGAGAAGACTCATGCTCGCTCCGCCAGGCGATCGAAGGTGACGATCGCTTCGTCGAGATCGCTGTAGCTGAAGTGAAAGGCCTCTGCGCGATCGATCAGACGCCCCAGGGCCTCGAAGCCCTGTTCGGCGAGGATGTGATAGTTCATCGCGTTGTCGGCCAGATGCAGGAAGGCTTCGCCAGGTGGCAACGCCTCGAGCCGGGTCGGGGCCTGCGCCTGCCAGCGCGGCAGGACCACCCAGCGCGGCCAGGCAGGTTCCAGGCTGGCTTCTACGCTCGCGCGCGAGGGTGCCATCAGGGCCACGGTGCCCTTGGCGGTGTCGTGCACGGGCCGGCTCAAGAAGGCGTTGGGCGCAAAGCTGGCGATGAGCTCGATGGACTGGTTCTTGAGGTTGACCGGCCGACCCAGGGGATGGACGCGGCCGTCGCGCAGGTCGATCAGGGTCAGCTCGTCCGAGAGCAAGCGCCAGCCACGATTGAACAGGGCCGCGCACAGTGTGCTCTTGCCCGAGCCCGGCGGCGCCGGCAGGATCAGGGCGCGGTCACCGTGCGCCACTGTGGCGGCGTGCAGCACGAGCAAGTGGTGGCAGTAGGCGGTCACGCACCAGTTGAGGCCCCACTCCAGCATGGGCAGGGCCTGCTCGATGGGCAGGGGCGTGAAGGGGTGGACGCCGTCGACGCTGAAGATCGCCTGCGGTCGCAGCCAACGCCGCAGACCGGTGGGCGGCGCGACCTTGACGTGAAAGTCGATGAAACGGCTCTCGTCGAGTAGCTCGTGATGTTGGTAGAGCTGGGCCAGCTCGTCGGCCACCGCGGCGATGGGGCTCTGCAAGCGGCAGCCGAAAGGACCGGTGGTTATGCGCAGGCCCGGCCCGGCCAGAGCGTGGCGCAGTTCGTGCGGCGACAGCTCGCCGACCTTCAAGCGGCCACCGCCCTCAGCATGTGCGCTTCGGTTAGCGCGCGCAGCGCGTCTTCGACGGCCTGCAGGCACTCGTGGATGGACGCCTCGGGCTCTTCGGCATGTACGGCCCGCACCATTTCGGCCGTGCTCACCGACCGGTGCTGCTGCTTGATGCTCTCGTAGAGAAATTGGGACAGCGGCGAGAGCAGGCGGGTCTCGCAGGTCTCGCAGTCGAAGACGAGGCGGCCGTCCGCCACGTCCTTGTGTAGCAAGCGGCTGTTCGGTGCGTCGCATGCCCAAAGGGCGGTGCCATCAAAATCCATCAGATCGCGCGAATCGGCGTAGTTGATCCGGCCCCACACTGCGCGCCAAGCTCAGCGGGTCAATTGGCCGCTCAGGTACGTCGTGTGTGAAGAACTCCCGACAGAGGCTATCGCGGCGGCCATGGCAGATCCTCCCCGGCTCAGGCCTGGCCGGTCAGGTACTTCAAATAGGCCAGGCAGTCGGCCTGTTTCCAGATCGCCGAGGAGCCCGGAACCGGATATCCGGACCCGATGATGCCGAGGTTCCAGATCTTTTTGACCGTATCGCAACTCGGGAAGTAGGCACCACCATTGCTGCAGGCAGCAAGATAGCAGGCCGTGGCCATGGCTCTGTGATCCGCGTCGCCGGCGCCCAGGCAGCCATCCAGATTGCCGTCCGTGTAGCCGCCGCAGGTGAAGTACTTGCTGAAGTTCTCGTACTTGTAGCAGGAGGCGGTACCGGTATAGCAGCCGCTGGCGTCGTAGCGCGGCCGCCAGTAGCTCGGCGTGCCGCCTGGCGAGGTGCAGCTCTTGCCCTGGTTGCGGCTGGCATTGCCAGAGACCGAGAAGCCCGAGGGCAGCTTGCAATTGCAGGCCATCACGGGCGTGCTCTTCAGGGCGAGCAGGGCCGGAGCGCTGGCGAGGCCGCCGCGCAGCAGACGGCGCCGCGCGGGCGAAGTCAAGCGCGCCGGAAGCGCCGCTTCTGCGGTGTCCTGGGACGGCTTCCGGGCTTCGTTTGACTTCATGCTGGCCTCGATTTGATGTTTTCTGCCATGCTCGCCACCTGTCCTGGTCATCGCAAGTAACCATGTACCTGGACTGACAACGGCGCTCGGCGGACAGCGCAGCTCCCTTGATGGCTGATCAAGCAGGAAACACGCCAGTCTTTGGGATTGATGTTAACTGCTTGATTTACAAGCTAGTTTCGCTGCTCTGTCGGCTTGCCGGCAGAGCGTGCCGACACATTCGTAAAACCTGTCGACAAACCGGCGCTTTTACGGAGGGTGCCGCTTGACGATGAAGTTGGCACCCCGTGATCAGGGGTCTGTCGTTCTACAGCTCTTTGGCCCCGAAGGTGTCGCACGCCTCCAGGCGTCCGCCCTGCAGGCCGCGGGTGAACCAGCGCACGCGCTGTTCGCTGGAGCCGTGCGTGAAGCTTTCGGGCACGACCGTGCCCTGCGACTTGCGCTGCAGCGTGTCGTCGCCAATCTGCGAGGCGGCGTTCAGCGCCGAGTCGATGTCGGCCTGCTCGAGCTGGAACTGGCTGCGCGCCTTGCTGGCCCACACGCCGGCGTAGCAGTCGGCTTGCAGTTCCAGGCGCACCGACAAGGCGTTGTACTGGGTCTTCGAGACCTGGCCACGGGCCCGATCGAGCTTCTCGCTCGTGCCGAGAAGATTCTGGATGTGGTGGCCCACCTCGTGTGCCACGACGTAGGCCTGGGCGAACTCGCCCGGCGCGCCGAGCCGCTTGCTCAACACGTCGTAGAAGCTCAGGTCGATGTAGACCTTGTGGTCGGCCGGGCAGTAGAAGGGGCCCATGGCGGCTTCACCGGTGCCGCAGGCCGTGGGCATGCGGCCGCGGAAGAGCGCCAAGTGCGGCGCAGGGTATTTCTGGCCGGACTGCGCAAAGTAGTTGGTCCAGACGTCCTCGGTGCTGCCCAGCACCACCTTGACGAAGCGCGCGCCCGGATCCTCGGCACCGTGGCCGGCATCGTGCGGCGCGGGCCGCTGCACAATCTGGCCTTGGCCACCGCCGGACAGCAGTCCCAGCATCGTCAGCGGATTCACGCCCAGCACCCAGGACGCAATCAGTGCGATCGCGATGCCGCCAAGGCCGAGGCCGCGGCCACCGACCGAAAACCCGCCACCGCCACCACCGTCACCGGTGCTGTCGCGATAGTCCTCGACGTTGTCGCTTTCGCGCTGACCGTCCCACTTCATGCCTGACTCCTTAGGGCTGCTCGCATGCTAGAGCAATTCGTCGAGCACTTCGACCCAGTGCCGCACAGGCGTGGCCGTGCCGCTTTGCAATTGCTGCATGCAGCCAATATTGCCGGTGACGATGGCCTCGGCACGTAGCGGCGCGAGGGCCGCGAGCTTCTGATCGCGCAGCTTCTTGGAAAGTTCGGGCTGCAGCACCGAATAGGTGCCGGCCGAGCCGCAGCAAAGGTGGGTGTCCTGCGTGGCGAGATCCAACTCGAAGCCCAAGTCCTTGAAGGCCGCTTCCACGCCGCCGCGCAACTGCTGGCCATGCTGGAGCGTGCACGGCGGGTGGTAGGCGAGCTTGGGTTTTTTCTCTTGGAGCCGGCTCTTCAGCTTGGGCGCAATCTCCGCCAGGAGCTCGCTCAGGTCGCGCGTGAGTGCGCTCACCTTGGCGGCGCGTTCTGCATAGGCTGGATCGTGGGCCAGCATGCGGCCGTATTCACGCACGGTGACGCCGCAGCCCGAGGCGTTCATGACCAGGGCTTCAATGCGGCCCGACTGGATCAGCGGCCACCAGGCGTCCACATTGCGGCGCATGTCGGCGAGCCCGCCCTCGTGATCGCTCAGGTGCGCGCGGATGGCGCCACAGCAGCCGGCTTCGTCGGCCACCAGCGTCTGGATGCCGGCGGCGTCGAGCACGCGCGCCGTGGCTGAATTGATATTGGGCGCCAGCGTGGGCTGAACGCAGCCAAGCAGCAGGCCGACTTTGCGCTTGTGCTCGCGCTGCGGCCAGTCGTGAGCTCGCCGTGGCGCTCGGGCGGGCACCTTGTCCTTGAGCGTGGCCGGCAGCAGGGGTCGGACGAGCTGGCCCAGCTTGATGGCCGGCTTGAACAGCGGCGAAGGCAGCCCTTCCTTCAGCAGCCAGCGCTGCACCCGCTCGGCTCGCGGACGTTCGACCTTGGCCTCGACGATGCCGCGGCCGATCTCCAGCAGCGCACCGTACTGCACGCCCGAGGGGCAGGTGCTCTCGCAATTGCGGCAGGTCAGGCAGCGGTCCAGGTGCTCCTGCGTGGCGCGCGTTGGCGTCGCGCCCTCGAGCACCTGCTTCATCAGGTAGATGCGGCCGCGCGGGCCGTCGAGCTCATCGCCGAGCAGCTGGTAGGTTGGACAGGTGGCGGTGCAGAAGCCGCAGTGCACGCAGCGGCGCAGAATCGCCTCGGCCTCTCGGCCTTCGTGCGTACCTTGGAATTCAGGGGCGAGATTGGTCTGCATCAGAGATCGGGATAGAGCCTGCCGGGGTTGAAAATGTCGCTCGGATCGAAGGACTTCTTCAGCTCACGATGGATGCGCTTCAGCGGCGCGGACAGCGGGGCGCTAAAGCCTGCCGATTTGTCGAGCGAGCGAAACAGCGTGGCATGACCGCCAACGCCGGCCGCCATCTCGCGGACCTGGGCCGGCGCCAGCGGCGTGACGACCCAGCGCTGCGCGCCGCCCCATTCGATCAGTTGCTCGCCGCGCAGGTCCAGCACGGGCGCAGTGGAAGGCACGGAGAGGCGCCAGAGCTTGGCGCCGCTGTGAACGGCGCGCGCGGCACCCTGAAAGAACTCGTCCTCGTGATCGCGCAGGCCGGACCAGAAGGCCTGGGCCATGTCCTGCGGGATCACATCGCCTCCTAGCGTTTGAATGGCGCTGTGCACGGCGGCCTGCGCGCCGGCCAGTCGCAGCACCAGCGCGCCGTCCCACCAGGCGCTGGCATGTAGAGGCAGCGGTTGGCCCGCCCAGTGGTTGAGCTGCGTCAGCGCCTGGGCCTGGCCCAGTTCAAACCGCAAGGTCGCCTCGGCCACCGGCCGCGGCAACACCTTGAGCGAGACCTCGGCGATGAGGCCCAGCACGCCGAGGCTGCCGGCCATCAGCCGCGAGACGTCGTAGCCGGCCACGTTCTTGATGACCGTGCCGCCGAAGTTCATGGCCTCGCCGCGGCCGTTGATCAGTGTGAGGCCCAGCACATGGTCGCGCACCGAGCCCTGGGTGGCGCGCGCCGGCCCGGACAGGCCTGCGGCCACCATGCCGCCCACCGTGCCTGCGCCACCGAAGCGCGGCGGCTCGAAGGGCAGGCACTGGCCTTGCGCGGCGAGCGTTTGCTCGAGCTGCGCGATCGGCGTGCCGGCCTTGGCAGTGACGTAGAGCTCGCTGGGCTCGTAGGCGCTGATACCGCAGAGGCCGCTCATGTCGAGCACCTCACCCTGCAGCGCACCACCGTAGAAGTCCTTGCTGCCTTGGCCGCGGATGCAAAGCTTGCGGCCCTGGGCCGCCGCATCGCGAATCGTCTGCTGGATCACCTCGATCATCAGAAGCGCTCCAGTTCTGGATGGGCCAGCAGGCCGCGGCTCACATGCATGCGGCCATATTCCGCGCAGCGCTGCAGCGTGGGAATAACCTTGCCCGGGTTGAGCCCAGACTGTGGGTCGAAGGCGCGCTTCAGGGCCAGCATCTGTTCGCGCTCCTCGGTGGAAAACTGCACGCACATGCTGGAGAGCTTTTCCACGCCCACGCCATGTTCGCCGGTCACCGTGCCCCCGAGCGCCACGCTGGTCTCCAGGATCTCAGCGCCAAACTCCTCGCAGCGCCGGAGCTGGTCGGGGTCGGCTGCGTCGAAGAGGATCAGCGGGTGCAAGTTGCCGTCACCGGCGTGGAAGACGTTGGCGCAGCGCAGGCCGTACTTCGCCTGCATGACCTGAATGGCCTCAAGGATGGCCCCGAGCTGCTTGCGCGGGATCGTCGAGTCCATGCACATGTAGTCGGGGCTGATGCGACCCGAAGCCGGGAAGGCGTTCTTGCGGCCGCTCCAAAAGCGCAGGCGCTGAGCCTCGTCGCTGCTGACTTCGCAGCGCGTGGCGCCGCTGCGGGTGAGCACCTCCAGCATGCGGGCGACCTCTTCCTGCACTTCCTCGGGCGTGCCGTCGCTCTCGCAGAGCAGGATGGCCTCGGCTTCGAGGTCGTAGCCGGCATGGACGAAATCCTCCACAGCAGCCGTCATCGGTTTGTCCAGCATCTCAAGCCCGGCCGGGATGATGCCGGCCGCGATGATGTTGGCCACCGCCGCGCCCGCATGGCGCAGATCGCCGAAGCTGGCCATGATGCAGCGCGCCAGGCGCGGCTTGGGCGTGAGCTTGACCAGCACCTCGGTGGTCACGGCGAGCATGCCCTCGCTGCCGACGATGACGGAGAGCAGGTCCAGCCCTGGCGCATCGAGCGCGCCGCTGCCGAACTCGACCGGCTCACCCTCGACGGTGAAGCCGCGCACCGCCAGCACGTTGTGCAGGGTGAGCCCGTACTTGAGGCAGTGCACCCCGCCCGCGTTCTCGGCCACATTGCCACCGATGGTGCAGGCGATCTGGCTGCTCGGGTCCGGCGCATAGTAGAGCCCGTGCACGGCCGCGGCCTCGGAGATGGCGGCATTGCGCACGCCGCACTGCACGCGCGCCGTGCGGGCCAATGGGTCTATGGAGACAATCTTCTTGAACTTGGCCAGGGCCAGGGTCACGCCGCCGGCATGCGGCAGGGCGCCCCCCGAGAGCCCGGTGCCGGCACCGCGCGCGACGACCGGCACACCCAGGCCGTGGCAGGTCTTGAGCACGGCGGCCACCTGCGCCTCGTCTTCGGGCAGGGCCACGACGAGCGGGCGTTCTCGATAGGCGGTGAGGCCGTCGCACTCATAGGGCACGGTGTCCTCGCTGCGCCAGAGCAGGGCATGGGGGGGCAGGGCCTTGGAGAGCTCCTGCACGACGCGCTGCTGCAGCGCGCTGCGATCAAGATCTTTTTTCACGTTGCGGACTTTACGATGTGCTGCGAAGGGCGCGCACGGAGCGCTTGGTTAACCTGGCTACCATCGCCTGCTCCAGAATCGACTTCGTCACCCCTCAGCATGATGCTGTTTGTCGCCATCGCGGCGTCCACGAAACAGGGGTACTCCCTGTGAGCGCCGGCCGCCTGAGCCGCGGCGAAGCGCTGAGCCTCGCCGTCGTCATCCTGATTTGGGGTCTGAACTTTGTCGTCATGAAGCTGGGCCTCAGGAGCCTGTCCCCGATGCTGCTGGGCGCCTTGCGCTTCATGGTCGCTGCCGCGCCCGTCTTCGTCGTGGCGCGGCCTCTTCTGCCGTGGCACTACATCGTGGGATACGGTCTGGCGCAGGGTCTGGGTCAGTTCGGCCTGCTCTTTCTGGGGTTGCGCCTCGGCATGCCGGCCGGCATGGCCTCGCTCGTGATCCAGACGCAGGCCTTCTTCACCCTGCTCATCGGCATGGCCGTGCTCGGAGAGCGCAGCCATGCGCGCCAATGGCTGGGCTTGGCGGTGGCCTTGGCGGGATTGATCCTGATTGCCGCGGCCCGGGGTGAGGGGCCGGGCCAGATGAGTCTGATCGGATTCATGCTGACCGTGGGCTCTGCCTTCATGTGGGCCAGTGCCAATGTGCTGGGCCGCCTGGCGGCCCGGATCCATGACTATGAGCCCGTCAACTTCATCGTCTGGACCAGTGTCGTGCCCATCGCGCCCTTCTTGGCGCTGGCGGCGCTGTTCGACGGTGCGGGCTCCGTTCTGGCGCAACTGCGCGGCATCGACGCGGGCGTCGGGCTGGCCGTGCTGTACCTGGGATTGCTTTCAACCCTGCTGGCCTACAGCCTCTGGACGAGGCTGCTCAAGCATCACCCGGCCGCCAAGGTGGCACCCTGGGCCCTGCTCGTGCCCGTGGTCGGGATGACGGCGGCGGCCGTGGCCTTCGGAGAGAAGCCAGCACCATTGCAATGGGCCGGCTGCGCGGCCGTGCTCCTCGGCCTGGTGATCAACCAGTTCAGGTTTTTCTTTTCGAGGCCGTAGCCGTCTTCTTGGCCGGCGCTGCAGCGGCACTGCCCATGTCCTTGATGGCGCCCGAGGCCAGGTGGCCGAACTGTTCGCTCAGGGCGCCCCACCATTTCATCGGGTCCATCGCTGGTTCGATCGCGGGAGCGGCGGCTGCCTTGGTGGTCTTCTTGGCCGCCGGCCTGGGCGCGGCCTTCTTCGCCGCCGGGGCCGACGCAGGTGAAGGCGCAGGCGCAGGTGCAGGTGCAGGTGAAGGTGAAGGTGCCGATGTCGACATCGGCTTGACCTTGAGCGCCTCGCTCAAGTCACCCATGGGCACATTCATGGTCTTGAGCGTGGAAAGTGTCATGCGCTGGACCTCGAGGGCCTGGATGGTCATGCCCAGCATCTTGGTGTTTTGTTCGAGCCAGAACAGCACGGCGCGAAGCTCGTTGATGCGCTTGTCAATCTCCTCGGGGTTGAGCGTGGGTGCCACCCATTGACCGAGGTTGGGCATCTGTGCGCTGGCGTTCTTGCTCAGGCCCTGCAGAAAATCGAAGCCGGGGATGAACTTTGCGAAGGGGTTGTCGGTCACAGGCGTCTCCTCGATGGTTTGCTCGATGCTCAGCCTGATGCTAGCCCGGATGCTAGTGAATGCGCTCTACCTTGAATCCCTTGGCCGCCAGCAACTTGGGTATGGCCTTCGGGCCCGTCATATGCAGTGCGCCGACGCCCACCAGCACTGGCCGGCCCTTGGCGTGCAGGGCCGTGATGCGCTCGGCCAGCGGTGGATTGCGTTCGTCGTTGAGGCGGCGCAGCCAGGCGCGCGCGGCCGGCGTGCTGGCGCAGTGGCACCAGCTTTCATAGTCGGCCAGGACCTCGAGCTGGCCCGCGGCCCAGCTCTCGCTCAGCTTGACCATGGCGCGGCGGCTCTGCTCGTCGCCCAACTCGTCCAGGCCTTCGTCGATCATCGTTTGCGTGTCAGCGGGCGAGGCCGAACTGATGGCCGCCATCTGCTCGCGCACCGATTCCAGGCCGACGATGGGGCGTTGAACGGCCTGGGCCATGCCGGTCAGCATCATCTCCTGACCGTAGGCGACGTCGAGTCCATCGCGCCGCGCGGCCATGGCCGTCACTACGCTGAGTTGCATCAGCGGCGGTTGGCTGGCCACGGACTGAACGACCTCGTCCGGCACGCAGGCGGCCTTGGCCGCAGCGGCCAGGCGCTTGGCCTGCGCGGGACTGAGGGTCGAGCCTTTGGCAAGTGTCGCCATGCCGGCGGCGAGGCCCGCCGAATCGCTGGTGTCGACTTCCAGGGCCAACACCTCGGTCTCGGTCCAGGCCTTCATCAGGTCTGGGCCGGGCATCAGCCATTCGAGCCGGCCCAGGTGCAAAGTGCCGTAGAGGTAGGAACTGCGGCCGTCGCGCGTGATGCGCCAGAGCATGCCGTGGTCTTTGGCATTGGATTGCAGTTCGGCGATCACCTCGGGGCTCGGCAGGCCGGTGTCCGCGGGACAATCGAGTGCCCGGGCCGGTGCGGCCAGCCACAGCAGTGCGGCGAGGAGCAGCGCGCGCATCAGTGACGGAAGCCGATGGAGCGGGCCTGGCGCACTTCCGGCTTCACGCGGTGTTCACCTTCGAGCTGGAGCAAGAACTCCTCGGGCGTCAGTGCTTCGCCGAGAATCTCACACTGGTGGCGCACGGCGGCGAAGTCGCCCGGTGTGAGCGCGTCGAGCTTCATCAGGCGTTCGCACTGCTCGGTCGTCGGCGCGCAGCCGGCTTCGCGCTCGAACATCCGCTCGCGCTGCTCGGGCCTGAGCGCCTTGAAACGGATCTTGAACGCGAAGCGGCGCAGAGCGGCCTCGTCGAGGTCCTCGAAAAGATTGGTCGTACAGATGAAGACGCCGGCGAAACGCTCCATGCCAGCCAGCATCTCGTTGACCTCGGAGACCTCATAGTTGCGCTCAGCCATGCGGCGGCTGCGCAGGAAGCTGTCGGCCTCGTCGAGCAAGAGCACGGCGTTCTCGGTGGCCGCAGCCTCGAACATGCGCGCCATGTTCTGCTCGGTCTCGCCGACGAACTTGCTCGCCAAGTCGCTGGCCTGCCGAATCATCAGTGGGCGCTGCAGAGCCTGGGCGATGTGCTCTGCCAGGGCCGTCTTGCCGCTGCCGGGCGGGCCGTAGAAGCAGAGATTTCCGACGCCGCGCTTCTTGAGCGCTTCGACGATGCGCGGGATTTCGAAGCGCGACTCGACGTTGAGCAGCTCAAGCGCGTACTGCGTGACCACGGGCCGCGCTCCATGTTCGCCAAGGCCCTGGCCCAGCGCCTTGTCAGCGTTGAGCAACTGGCGCTCGATGAGCTTCTCGCAGTCGTCAGGAGCACCGGCCAGCGAGGCGAAGCGCACCGCCGTGCGGATCTGCGCCGGCGTGAGGCCGCGCCGCTCGGCCAACCGCGCGGCGAACTCGGCCGAGACCCGGACATCTGCCAAGGCCTTGGTCACCAGACCCAGGCGTGCGCCCGGCGGTGGTGACTTGAGCTCGATGTGGTACTGAAAGCGGCGGCGGAAGGCCGGGTCGATCTGCTCGATGCGGTTTGTGATCCAGATCACCGGCACGGGGTTGGTCTCGAGGATCTGGTTCACCCAGGCCTTCCCCGAGACCGAGTTGGAGGCCGGCGCATCGAGCGCGGAGTCGAGCCGCGCGATCAGCTGGGCCGTGTCGTTCGACAGGGGGGGAAACACGTCTTCCACCTCGTCGAACAGCAGGGCCACGTTCTCGCTGGCCTTAAGGAAGACCTGGCTGATCTGCAGCGAGCGGTAACGGTCGCGACCCGAGAGCGAGTTGCCGTCGCGGTCGGCGTATTCCACTTCGTAGAGATCGAGGCCGGCGGCCTGTGCGGCCACCTTGGCCATCTCGGTCTTGCCCGTGCCCGGCGGGCCGTAGAGCAGCACGTTGACGCCCGGCTCATGCCGGGCCACGGCTTGGCGCAGCAGCGTGCCAAGCATGGCGAGATCGTCGGCCACGAACTGGAAGTCGGCTTCGACGAGCAGGCTCTTCATTGCCGGCCGCGTAAACACCGCCATCAGGTCGTGCGGGCCCTGGTACTCGCGCATGAGAACGGGCGGAAGCTGGTCGCTGACCTTCATGAGGTCGGCCAGGTCGGTGATGTTGTGTTCGGAGATCAGGTTCTCCACCATGCCGATGCGCTCCAGGCGCGAGCCGGCACGCAGGGCTTCGGCCACCTCGCGCTCGTCCACGCCGGCCACGGCGGCGATGGCGGCGAAGGCCTCCTGCGCGGTGTTGACCTTGAACTCCACGAGCGCGCCCCGCAGCTCGCGTTGGTAGCGGGCCAGCGTGCCATAAAGCAAGATGGCGCGCTCCGCCGGATTCAGCTGCAGCAGTGTGCCCAGTGCGGCGATGTTCTTCTCGACGAGCGTCGACTCCTTCTTGAGCTCACGGTCCAGCCATTCATTGCTGGTAGCGAGCAATGCCATCATGTCCTTGGGCGCGTCCTTCACATACTCGTCGAGATAGAAGAACAGCGTGGCTTCGGCGAAGGGGCCATTCCAGACGCCGTAGCGCTCGAGGAAGGCCGCGTCGGAGAGGGCCTCGTGACCGGCCCAGGCCTGGTTGCCGTGGCAGCGTGTGGCCAGGTAGTCGCGCAGTCGACCCAGCACGCGCAGCGGCCAAACGAGATGGCGGCCCGTGAAGGACAGCAGGCCGTTGAAGTCACGGCGCAGATTGAAGCGACTGGCATGCTTGACGGTGAGCGTCAGCACGAACTGCGAGCACATGCGGTCGAGGACGGGTGCGTCCCGGAGTCCGGGTGAGGGCAGTACATGAGCGGCCGAGCGGGCGTCGGCCAGACGCTTCGCCATGGGCAACTCCTTCAGGTCTGGGCGGGCCCATCATTGCGCAGCGTCCGGCCGAGGACAAGTGCTGAGTGAGGGGTCTAACAGCGGGTTTGCGAGAATTCTTGCCGCCCCCCGCAGAGCCGTTATCCTCACCAGGTTTGCGCGCGCACCCGGAGCCGCTGAACAAGTTCCGGGCCGAGCGCAGGGATGTGCCTTAAGGCGGCCCGCTGCCGGTGCAGGCGACTCAGGGTCGAATGCAGCGGCCTTCCCCAGGAGGACCGCTCAAGCGCGACCGCGTTCAGCGTGGCGCACTTGGGCGAGGGGGGCGCTTCAGTGCATAACGACGGGCTGGTTTCCGAGGTTGGCGTAGGTCTGGATGAAGTCGTCGATCTCTTCCTCGGAAGGCTCGGTCTCAATCAGGGCGGTGACGCCGTCCTGAAAGGCTTCGGCCAGCGCGCCTTCGATGAAAATTTCCTTGCGGGCGAATTTGTCGACGATCTCGAAGCCGCCGCGGGACAGGCGCCAATCGGGATTGGCGTCCAGCAGCTCGGCGTTGACGGTCGAATCCACCTGGACGTCGAACTGCACGACGACATAGCTCGGGGAGTTGTACAGCATTTGCATGGCGGATTCCTCTCTCTCTCGTGAACCTAGCTGGGGCCGAAGCCGCCGGGTTCAAGCCTCGGCGGGCTTCACGCGTACAACTCATGCGTTGACCCTGGTGTTGATAGTCTCAGAGCGGCCCCGCGTCCGGAACACCAAGGTGAGTGGGTACTGAGGTGAAAACGGGACAAGATCACGCGACGTTGACTTGTCGCAATCCACTCAGGGAGCAGGGATTTCGTTCAGCGCGAGCAGCCAGCCTTGCCGCTCGGGTTCACCGCTGTGTATCCGCACAGGCTGACCGTGCCGGGCAGGGGCCAGCCGGACATCGAGACCGCCGCCCCAGTCGGCCAGTCCGGCGCGGCGGCAATGCCAAAGACCCTGCGCATTGCTCCGCCATTCGAAGCGCCACGAAGGCGGCTTCCCGTGCGCAGCGGCCACCAGCGGTTCTACGTTGCGCCCGAGTGTGGCAGCTGGGGGCTGGGATCGCCGAGTTGTCCGGTGGCGCATGGGCGCCTGGCGCCGGGGCCGGCAGCGTCTTCATAGAGACGTTTAGCGCCGAAATGGAGGTCGGCACCAGTGGCGTCACTGGCAGCATGGACGTAGGCATCAGCGGCCAGCCGTGCGCGGCTGTGACAAGCAGCCGGCTGATGGCGCAGACCAGGGCGTGGCGCATCGGAGAATGCTGCCATCGCATCTCGCCCGGACCTTTCCACGAATGAAACTCGCCACCTACAAGGACGGCTCGCGCGACGGCCAGCTGGTCGTCGTCTCGCGTGATCTCTCCCAGGCCCACTATGCCAATGGCATTGCCACGCGCTTGCAGCAAGTGCTGGACGACTGGAACTTCATGGCCCCGCAGCTCGAAGAGCTCTACGCTCAGCTCAACCACGGAAAGCTGCGCCACGCCTTCGCCTTCGATCCCAAGCTTTGCATGGCGCCGCTGCCGCGCGCCTTCCAATGGGCCGACGGCTCGGCCTACATCAACCATGTAGAGCTGGTGCGCAAGGCCCGCGGCGCAGAGGTGCCCGAGAGTTTCTATACAGATCCGCTGATGTACCAGGGCGGAAGCGACGACTTCCTGGGCCCTTGCGAGGTGGCGCGCGTGCCCTCCGAGGCCATGGGCATCGACTTCGAGGCCGAGATCGCCGTCATCACCGGCGATGTGCGCATGGGCGCCACTGCGGAGGCCTCGCTGGAGGCCGTGCGGCTGCTCATGCTGGCCAACGACTGGAGCCTGCGCAACCTGATCCCCGCCGAGCTGGCCAAGGGCTTTGGTTTCTTCCAGAGCAAGCCGGCCACGGCCTTCTCGCCCGTGGCGGTCACGCCCGACGAACTCGGGGAGGACTGGAGGGGCGGCCGCCTGCACCTGAATCTGCAAAGCATGTGGAACGGGCGCAAGGTGGGCAATTGCGAGGCCGGTCCCGAGATGACTTTCCATTTCGGGCAACTGATTGCGCACATCGCCAAGACGCGTAATGTGCGCGCTGGCTCCATCGTGGGATCCGGAACTGTGTCCAACAAGGACTGGAGCCGCGGCTACAGCTGCATCGCCGAGAAGCGCGCGATCGAGACGATCGAGGACGGTGCACCGAAAACCGAGTTCATGCGTTTCGGCGATTCCATTCGCATCGAGATGAAGGGCCGCGACGGTCAGAGCATCTTCGGTGCCATTGACCAGGAGGTCCAAGCATGCGACGAAGAAGTCTGATCCTTGGTGGCGGCCTACTGGCCGCGGGCGCTAGCGCCCTGGCGCTCAACGAGACCGATGCCGTCAGCGGCATTCGCGCCGCACTCGAGCGGGGTGCGGCCAGCGCTGTGAGCGAGCTGGGCCGCACCGATGGCTTTATGACCAACGCCAAGGTGCACATCGAGCTGCCCGGCGCCCTGCAAAGCGCTGCCAAGCTTGCCAAGGCGGCTGGCCAGGGGCGCAAGGTCGAGGAGCTTGAGCTGGCCATGAACCGTGCCGCCGAGGCCGCGGTGCCTCAGGCCAGGCAGCTGCTGCTCAATGCTGTCCGGGACATGAGCGTCGAAGACGGCCTCAAGATCCTGCACGGCGAGCAGGACGCGGCCACGCGCTTCTTTGAGGCCAAGACGCGCGAACCCCTGGGCCGCCAGTTCCTGCCCATCGTGCAACAGGCGACGCGCAAGGTCTCCCTGGCCGAGAAGTACAACGCCGTGGCCGGCAAGGCCGCAGGCTTCGGCCTGCTCAAGCAGGAGGACTCGAACATCGACGTGTACGTGACGGCCAAGGCGCTCGACGGCCTCTTCCTCATGGTCGCGGAGGAGGAAAGGAAGATCCGCCAGGATCCCGTGAGGACCGGTAGCGCCCTGCTGAAGAAGGTGTTCGGTAGCCTTTGAATCGAGAATCGAACAAGGTGGACAATAGCGGGCTGCATTTGAGGATCCCTGCCCTGTCATGAACGAGACCACGCCCGAGCCGACCGAATTGCCGACGCATGCACCGGCGGATGTGCCGACCGCAGCGCCTGCGGCCACGCCTGACGCTGCACCGGACGCCGCACCGGACGCCGCACCCACAGACGTTGGCGCCCAGCTCAAGGCCCTGTTTCCTGCCCTGTTTACGGGCGGCCACAAGCCCCTGAAGCTGCGAATCCAGGCCGACATCCAGGAGCGTGCCCCGGGCCAGTTCACCAAGGCCCAGCTCTCCGCCTTCTTCCGCCGCTACACCGGCAACACCGGCTACTTGATCGCGCTGACCAAGGCCAAGACCCGTTTCGATCTCGACGGCCAGGAGGCCGGCGAGCTCAGCGAGGAACACCTGGCCGCAGCCAGGGAAGAGCTGGCTCGGCGGCGCAACCTCAAGAATGAGCGCATCGCCGCTGAGCGCGAGCAGGAGAACCTGCTGGTCCAGCAGCGCCGCAACCGCGCCGGCCTGCTCTGGGATTTCGAGCGCACCACGCTCACGCTGAAGAACTTCTGCACGCTCAAGGGCGTGACGGAAGAGGAGTTGCCGGGTCTGCTGGAGATCGCCCGCAAGGAGCGCGCCGAGATGCCGCCGCGCGAGGAGCGTCAGGACCGCCGGCCGGATCAGCGCCGCGACGCGCGTGCGCCTCGGGCTGAACAGCAACGCCCGCGCCACAAGCCGCAGCCGCGCACCCCGCGTTGAATTTGAATTGCATCTTCTGCCGGGCCACTCCCACGGACGACGCACGCCAATGTCATTGCCGGCCCAGGCCGGCAATGATCGGCGTCACCTCGGGAGACCAGCCAGCGTACGCGCCAGCCGAGGGGGCTCACATTTGTTCCCAAGGCAGGCCGTCGTGACGCCAGCCGTTGAGCTTGCCCCGGTGGAAGTTCTCGTCGGGGTCGCCCTCGAAGCCGTGCAGCACGTTGATCACCTCGGTGAAGCCGGCGGCCTCCAGCACCTGGGCCGCGGCAACGGTGCGCTGGCCTGAGCGGCACAGCAGGACCAGGGGCTTGTTCAAGTCACCGTCCGCCTCGCGCCGCACCTGAGCCACGAAACGCTCCGGGTCGATCCGCATCTCGGGGTATTCGTACCAGGCCACGTGGATGGCGCCCGGCGGATGGCCGACGTACAGGTACTCCAGCTCCATACGCACGTCGAGGAACAGTGCTTCGGGATGGGCTTGCAAATAGGCCTGCGCTTGGGTTGGTAACAGCTGCTTCATAGAATCGGGGCATGAACGCTCACACCACCTTCACGCGCGGGGCAAGCCTGCCCGGCATTCTGCAGCAACGCATCGTCATTCTCGATGGCGCGATGGGCACGATGATCCAGCGCTACAAGCTCGGAGAGACCGACTACCGTGGCGAGCGCTTCAAGGACCACCCCAAGGACCTCAAGGGTAATAACGACCTGCTTGTGCTGACCAAGCCCGAGGTCATCTCGGAGATCCACGAGCAATACCTTGCCGCCGGGGCCGACATCATCGAGACCAATACCTTCGGCACGACCAGCGTCGCACAGGAGGACTACGGCCTCGAGGCCTTCGCCTACGAGATGAACGTGGCCGCCGCGAAGCTGGCCCGCGCTGCCTGCGACAAGTACGCGACCCCGGACAAGCCCCGCTTCGCCGCCGGTGCCCTGGGCCCGACGCCGCGCACGGCCTCGATCAGCCCCGATGTGAACGACCCGGGCGCCCGCAACGTCGACTTCGACACCCTGCGCGCGGCCTACTACGAGCAGGCCCGAGGCCTGCTGGACGGCGGCGTGGACCTCTTCCTCGTTGAGACCATCTTCGACACGCTCAATGCCAAGGCCGCCATCTTCGCGCTCGACGAGCTGATGGAAGCTACCGGTGAGCGACTGCCGGTGATCGTCTCGGGCACGGTCACCGACGCCTCCGGTCGCATCCTCTCTGGCCAGACGGTCACGGCCTTCTGGCATTCGGTGCGCCACGCGCGCCCGCTCGCCATCGGCCTGAACTGCGCGCTCGGGGCCACACTGATGCGGCCCTACATCGAAGAATTGGTGAAGGCCGCAGGCCCGACGGCGGTGAGCTGCTATCCGAATGCCGGCCTGCCCAACCCCATGAGTGACACCGGCTTCGACGAGACGCCCGAGGTCACGGCTCGCCTGCTCGGCGAGTTCGCGGCGAGCGGCTTCCTCAATATCGCGGGCGGCTGCTGCGGCACGACGCCAGCCCATATTGCGGCGATCGCCGGCAAGCTCGGAGGGTACAAACCGCGCGCCTGCGGTGAGCGATTCCTCACCGACCTGGTCGAAGTCTAGAGCCTGAGCAAGGCTGCCATATCGACAGGCAGCCGATACTCGTGCGGAGCCAGGCTTTCGGTCACGGCGTTCGGCGCAGCATTCGGATCACGCGGCTCGGGCCGCGGCAGGGGCTGGCCGTGCACGTTGGTCAGCGCGGCCACCAGCGGCGCGGTTGCCCGCACGCCACGCCTGTAGACGATGCCGACCTCGCCCGAGGCCATGCGCACGAGGCTGCCCGGCGGATAGAGACCGACGGTGCGTACCAGCGCCGCGCCGGCTTCGTCGGGCTGCTGCTGCTCATCGAGGTAGACGGCCCGGGCCGCGTGGGCGCTGCTTTGCGCCAGACGCGTTCGCCGCGGCGACAGCCGGGCCGCGAACATGTCGATGCGCGCCAGCAGCCGCGCCAGCTGATAGGCAGGCTCTCGGCCCGAGATGCTGCCCGCCGGGGCTTCGTGATGCAGGCGCACGGTGTCCAGCCAGAGGCTTTGCCGCACGCCCAGGCGTGCGAGAAAGCGCGCCGCGCGGTCTCCATGACCGCGCAGACCGTCGAGTTGGGCCTGGGCGGCCGGCGCCACCTGGCTGGCCAACTGGTCCTGCTCGCGTGAGATGGCGACGTTCATGGAAAGCGCCGCGCGCGTCAGCGCATTGCGCCAGGGTTCGGGCCAGAGTAGCTGCTGGCTGCACAGCTCGCACAGGGCGATGCACAGCAGCGCGTGGCGGGCGCTGTAGTGGGGGCTTTGCTGGCCAGCATCGTGGATCAGCAAAGTCAGGGTCGCGTCGGGGGCGCTCAGCACGCGGGCGACGGCCTCGTCGTGGATACGCTCCAGGCGCGGCAAGAAGTCCTCGGCGCGCGGCGCACTGAGCAGGGCGTGCGCGCGCTGCTGCAGGTCCGACCACAGGCCCGTATGGCCGAGGTCCATGCTGCGTTGGTGATCGAAGTCGAAGTCGGTATCCGGTGCATCGTCGACGACCATGTGCGCGCGGTTGGCGGCATCGATCTCGTCCAAGTGCACGAAGACGCCGCGCAGCAAAAGGGACTGCATCTGCGGGCTGTCGCGCAGCACCTGACCGGCCGCGATCAGGAGCCGGCCTTCGGAGTCGCGCAGGGGAAATTCAAGAATTTCGCCAAAGGCAAGCAAGTCCGCGGAAATGGGTATCAGGCTCAAGAATGTCTCGGGGGATGGCGGTTAGTTTCGACTGACTGCGCGCATTGTCATCACGATCCGGAGCCGTGGGGAAGGTGGAGGCCCTAAAATCCATCCCCTGATCCAAGGAGCGTTGCGACGGGGCCGAACCCTGCCAGGCTTGGAATTCATTCAACGACGCTCACCGGAGTCCATGTTTCTCGTGGCCGCGGTGAGCCCGCGGCTCCCCGCCGCCATGCAAGTCAAATCCGCCACTCCGCCCGCCATGAAGCTTTCCGGACTCGAGCCGGTCTTCATCGAGCCGGGCACCCTCTTCGTCAACATCGGCGAGCGCACCAACGTCACCGGCTCTAAGGCCTTTGCGCGCCTGATTCTGGCCGGTCAGTTCGAGGAGGCCGTGGCGGTCGCCCGCCAGCAGGTCGAGAACGGCGCCCAGGTCATCGACATCAACATGGACGAGGCCATGCTCGACAGCAAGGCCGCCATGGTGCGCTTCCTGAACCTGTTGGCCTCCGAGCCCGACGTGGCGCGAGTGCCCATCATGATCGATAGTTCCAAATGGGAGGTGATCGAAGCCGGCCTCAAGTGCATCCAGGGCAAGGGCATCGTCAACTCGATCTCGTTGAAAGAAGGCGAGGCCGAGTTCAGACGCCAGGCCCGGCTCGTGCGCCGCTATGGCGCCGCGGCCGTGGTCATGGCCTTCGACGAGACCGGCCAGGCCGACACTTTCGCCCGCAAGACCGAGATCTGCGCGCGGGCCTACCGCATTCTCGTGGACGAGGTGGGTTTCGATGCCGAGGACATCATCTTCGACCCGAACATCTTTGCCATCGCCACCGGCATCGAGGAGCACGATAACTACGCCGTCGACTTCATCGAGGCCACGCGCTGGATCAAGCAGCATCTGCCTGGCGCCAAGGTCAGCGGGGGCGTGTCCAATGTGAGCTTCTCCTTCCGCGGCAACGATCCGGTGCGCGAGGCCATCCACACGGTCTTCCTGTACCACGCGATCCGGGCCGGCATGGACATGGGCATCGTCAACGCCGGCATGATCGGCGTGTACGACGATCTCGACGCTGAGCTGCGTGACCGCGTGGAAGACGTGGTGCTCAACCGCCGCAAGGACGCCGGCGAGCGCCTCGTCGAGATTGCGGACCGGGCCAAGGGCGCAGCCAAGGACGACTCGGCGCGGCTGGCCTGGCGTGCCGGCACGGTGGACGAACGCCTCTCGCACGCCCTGGTCCACGGCATCACCGATTTCATCGTCGCCGACACCGAGGAATGCTGGCAGGCGATTGCCGCTCGCGGCGGCCGGCCCCTGCACGTGATCGAGGGCCCGCTGATGGCCGGCATGAACGTTGTCGGTGACCTCTTCGGCGCCGGCAAGATGTTTCTGCCCCAGGTGGTCAAGAGCGCGCGTGTGATGAAGTCCGCCGTGGCCCACCTCGTGCCGTACATCGAGGAGGAGAAGCGCCAGCTGGCGGCCAGCGGCGCCGACGTGCGCTCCAAGGGCAAGATCATCATGGCCACCGTCAAGGGGGATGTGCATGACATCGGCAAGAACATCGTCACCGTGGTCCTGCAGTGCAACAACTACGAGGTCGTCAATATGGGCGTGATGGTGCCGGCCCAAGACATCCTCCGAAAGGCCAAGGAAGAGGGCGCCGACATCATCGGCCTCTCAGGCTTGATCACGCCCAGCCTGGAAGAGATGCAGCACGTGGCTGCCGAGATGCAGCGCGACGAATACTTCCGCGGCCGCTCCATGCCCCTGCTGATCGGCGGCGCGACGACGAGCCGCGTGCACACGGCCGTCAAGATCGCGCCGCATTACGAAGGCCCGGTTGTCTACGTACCCGATGCCTCGCGCTCGGTCGGCGTGTGCAGCGAGCTGCTCAGCGAGGAGCGCTCCGAGGGCTTCATCGACGAACTGCGCGCCGACTATGACAAGGTGCGCGCCCTGCACGCCAAGCGCAAGGCCACGCCGCTAGTGAGCGTGGCCGATGCGCGCGCCAACAAGGCTCGCGTGACCTTCAAGCCGGTGGTGCCCAAGTTCATCGGCCGCCGCGTCTTCAAGAACTACGACCTCGCCGAGCTGGCTCGCTACATCGACTGGGGCCCGTTCTTCCAGACCTGGGACCTCGCCGGCCCCTACCCTGCCATTCTCGATGACGAGGTGGTGGGCGAGCAGGCGCGCAAGGTCTTTGCTGACGCCCAAGCCATGCTGCAAAAGCTCATCCAGGGCCGCTGGCTCACGGCCCACGCGGTGATCGGCCTCTACCCGGCCGCGCAGGTCAATGACGACGACATCGCCGTCTACGCTGACGAGTCGCGCCAGCAGACGTTGATGACCTGGCACGGCCTGCGCATGCAGAGTGAGCGCCCGGTCGTCGACGGTGTCAAGCGCCCGAACCGCTGCCTCTCAGATTTCGTCGCGCCGCAGGGTGACTACATCGGCCTTTTTGCCGTCACCGCGGGCCTCGGTATCGAGAAGAAGGAGGCCGAGTTCGTGGCTGCCCACGACGACTACTCGGCCATCATGCTCAAGGCCCTGGCCGACCGCCTGGCCGAGGCCCTGGCCGAGCGCATGCATGAGCGCGTGCGGACCGAGTTGTGGGGCTACGCGCCGGACGAGGCCCTGTCCAACGAGGCCCTCATTGCCGAACAGTACCGCGGCATCCGCCCTGCGCCCGGCTATCCGGCCTGCCCCGACCATCTCGTCAAGCGCGACATGTTCCGCGTCCTCGCGCCCGAGGACATCGGCATGGGCCTGACCGAGTCCATGGCCATGACGCCGGCCGCGGCCGTCAGCGGCTTCTATCTGGCGCACCCGCAGGCGGTGTACTTCAGCGTCGGCAAGATCGGTGAAGACCAGCTCGCCGATTGGGCAGGGCGCGCGGGCTTGGCACTCAGCGATGCGCGTCGGGCACTGGCGCCGCTGATGAACTGAGGCCTTGCGTGGACGAGGCCGGTGACTTGGAAGTATGAAAAACCTCAGCGAACATCGGAACCAGAAGCTTGTTGCCGTACTCGCTGAGATGGTTGTCGTCGAAGTAGAGAGGCCGCCCTTCGCGGCTGCCCCAGCATCGGCCTTCGGTGCACAGGTACGGCAAGGGGTCGAGCACTCGGGCGCCACAACGGTCACGGGCCTCGTCTTGCGCGGTCCAGATCCACGCGTTGCGCCGTCGGTACTGCTCGATGGAGACCCACAGATCTGGGCTCGTGCCCGCCATGGCCAGGCGATGCGACAGGACCTTGGGAACGTTCAGGCCCATTTCCGGAAACGGGCGGACGAGAAAGACCGTGCGCTGTCGCGCGAGCATGCAGGCTGTCTCGGTGATGTGACGGCCGAACTCCGCGAGAAATTGTGGCGAAGCACTTTCGTGGATCTGCGAAAAGTAGACAGCCGGCCGAATTGATTCGAGCCTGGCTTCTGAGCCAAAAGCTGAGGCGGCATAACGCCCCATGATGACCACGGGGACCTCTGCCGGGACAAGTTCCAGTTCGCGCAGGACTCGTTGAGTGAATTCGGCGCAACTGATACCGTGGTCGTCCGGTGCAGTTCTTCCCGGAACCTGTTGCATGCCGGGCACGAACTGGCAGCCTCGGATAGACCACTCCTGCACGCCGTCCTGATCTCGTGGCCTCGCCAAGGCCAGGGCGCTGACAGTTGCAGAGACATGGCTGTCGCCGAGCGCGATCGCCCGCAGATGAGTGCCGCCGTGAATGCAGGACGGGAATGCATGTTTACTGCTGGAATAGCAGTCCTGTCGGCGCGGATTCACGTCATACGCCTCCGCAGCAGCAAGTTCTGCAACGGCCGGGAGCCGGTTGCCCAGACCGTTGAGTCGCCAGATCGCGACAGCGGGTGCCAGCACCAGCATCAGTGAACCGACCAGCCATCCCAGACTGGACATGGCGGAAACGCGCGCCAGCCGTCTTCGCGCTGGGGCTTCTACCAGCGCAAACGAGGCGTGGCCGAGCACGAGCGTCAGCAAGAGTCCGCCCACCGTTGCGACGGCGCCCTGCCATTCGAGTTGGTTGAGCGCCACGTAGATCGGCCAATGCCACAAGTAGACCGAGTAGGAGCGGTCTCCCAGCCATTGAAGAGGGCGCGCGCTCAGCAGGGTACTGCTTCGATCGGCTCGAATCACCAGCATTGCGCCCAGCACCGGCACGACTGCCCGCCAACCGCGCCACGGCACGAACGAGTCAAACATCAGAACGGCAGCAAGAATCAATACCAGGCCGATGCCTTGCAGAATGCGCCGACCGGGCTCGCTCGCGTTCTTGCGCGTCCCGGAAAGGGAAATGAGTCCGCCGCCCAACATCTCCCATGCCCGGGTGTGCAACCAGAAAAATGCCTTGCTTGGATCCTGCGGCGTGATCAGCAGGCAGGCCAGCAGCGAGGCGAGCAGCGTGGCGATGACGACGAGCCGCTGCACATTGCGGCCAGCCCGTATCTGCCAAGCGGACCACAGCACAATCGGCAGCAAGAGGTAGAACTGCCACTCGACGGCCAGCGACCACGTGTGCAGTAACCACTTCTCATGCGAGGCGGCATCGAAATACCCGGCTTCTTGCCAGAACTCGATGTTTGACAGAAATGAAAGGCTGTAGCCGACGTGCGTGGCCAGTAGCTTGTACTCGCCAGAGAGCAGGAACCGCCAGCCGAGCAACAACAGCACGGCACAAAGGACTGCCAGCGCAGGCACGATGCGTCGAGCCCGCGCCGCGTAGAAAGCGGTGAGGCTGAAGCGATCCTGTTCCAGGCCTGCGAGCACGATGCCGGTCATCAGGAAGCCGGAGATGACGAAGAACACGTCGACTCCGACAAAGCCGCCGCCGCATGCCGGGAGCTTGAAGTGAAAAAGCACCACGGCAATGACCGCCCAGGCGCGCAGACCGTTGATGTCCGTGCGAAATCTCTGTCGTCCTGGTTCGCCGCTCACCCTCTTCTCCTGATTTTTGGGTCTCAGCATGCCTGACGTAGGCCTTCGGGAGGGGGCGTAGTAGCCCTAGGGGAGCTGCGCAAAGCCTAGGTACGGCCGAGCCCGCGTCGCAGCTGCATAGCAAGCTTTGCGCGATTCGTATTGCAAATGCCCAAGAATTCAAAGCCCCCACAATTGCCAGGCCGCCGGCATACTCAAGCATGGCCCTGACTATCTATGCAAGGATCTAGCCGTACTGTGTCTCTGGTGCTCGGCAGCGGTGGCGCCAGGGGCCTGGCGCACATCGGCGTCATTCACTGGCTGGTCGAGAACGGCTATGAGATCCGGTCCATCTCGGGCACCTCGATTGGCGCGCTTGTAGGTGGAATCCATGCGATCGGCAAGCTCGATATCTACGCCGAGTGGGTCATGGCATTGGAGCGCATGGATGTGCTGAGGTTGCTGGACCCCACCATTGGCCGGCCCGGCATTTTCAAAGGTGAGCGCATCATCAGCGTACTGCGCGAACTCGTCGGTGACGGCCGTGTCGAAGACTTACCCGTCACCTACACAGCCGTTGCCACTGACCTCGACACGGGGGATGAGGTCTGGCTGCGGCAGGGAAATCTGTTTGACGCCATCCGCGCCTCGATGGCGACTCCAATGGTGTTCACGCCATTCAGGCATGGGAGCCGGCTGCTGATCGACGGCGCCGTCGTCAATCCGGTGCCGATCGCACCGACGCTGGACGACCCGACGGCGCTGACGGTTGCCGTTGATCTTAGCGGTCCCGCCGAGCGAGACCCGCTGCCGGGACGCAGCGCCTCCTTGATGGCTGACAACCCCTACCATGGCCGAATTCTGAAGTTCATTGACGGCCTGCGGCCCGGCACGCGACCGAAGGAGCCGTCCCACGGCATGGTCAGCGTCGCGATGGTATCGATGCAGGCCATGCAGGACACCATCGCCAGGCTGCGCATGGCGGCTTACATGCCTGATGTGCTGATTGAGATTCCTCGTAATACCTGCGGCTTCTTCGAGTTTTGGAAAGCCGAGGGCCTCATAGAGCTGGGGCGAGAGCGCGCTGCGCGGGCCTTTGAGGCCCTGGCCGCACGGGCTGACTCGACTTTGGATACCCCGCAACCCTGAATCACTGCCACTGCGACTGCCACTGCCTCACGTCGCCAGACGACCATAGGCTGGCGTGGCCGCTTCATCCGTCACGATCGGTGGGCCGCCTTGAGCCAAGGCGGGTGACGTGGCGACAAGACCGCAGAAGGCCAGGGCGTGCACCAAACGCGGCGGCGCACGCCGCGCAACAGGGGCGTCGTCGCGCGACGGCTGATGCTCATCCCTGGATCAATGCTTCTCGCCGACGATCAATAGCTTGAAGCTGTCGGGCTTGACGGTGTCGCGCTTGCTCGCACTCCCGGCGGCCGGTGCTTCGAAATCGGCGCTCACGAGGAACACCCGGTGGTGCTCGGCATCCAGCGCCATGGTGC
>JAFALK010000022.1 GCA_019234295.1 Roseateles sp. | reverse complement strand
GCAAGACAGCGACGCGGCACACCTCGGCAGAGTTCGTCGCGTTCCTCGCCGACATCGTGGCCAACCAACCTCGCGGCAAGGAAATCCACGTCATTGCCGACAATCTCTCGGCGCACAAGACGAAGCGGGTCGATGAGTTCCTGGCCGAGCATCCGACGGTGCACATGCACTTCACGCCGACGTATTCCTCTTGGCTCAATCAAGTCGAGTTGTGGTTCGCCAAGATCGAGCGCGACGTCATTGCACGCGGAGTCTTCACGTCGGTCACCGACCTCAAGCGCAAACTCATGCGCTACATCCGGCACTACAACGAACAGCCCAAGCCGGTGAAGTGGAAATACTTCGACACCACACATCGAATCACTCCCGATTCAATCGTTACAGGCCACTAGAAGGCATCGTCGCCTGGGCCCAGACACGTCAGACCAACGGCTTCCTCGAAGCCATAAACGGCCTGTTCCAGGCCGCCAAACGACGCGCGCGCGGCTTCAAACGACTGTCCTCCATCAGAACCGTCATCTTCCTGATCGCTGGCAAGCTCGACTTCCTCGCGATCAATCCCCACGCCCGGCAACCCACTTGAAATTCAACAGAGCCCTTTTTCGACAGCATGCCGCGATCGCGCGAACAAGTTGCTTCGTAGCCTGAGGCGACCGCCACCTTCGTGAGCTCAGGGTCCAAGCATTCGTCGAAGAAGAATTTCATGCTCCGCCAAGCTTCCTCTTGGACACGGACTTCACCTTCCAATCCGGATTGATCTCGTTGAACTTACGCGGCCTGCCCCTTTGCGGATGCGCCTTGGTCCACACGGGGGCGGCGGAGACCATCTCGTCGGTGACGCTGGGATATGAACTACGGATGCGCTCGCGGTCGATGCCTTCGGCGATCCAAGCCGCGATGGTCCGAACCGGCACCCGAGTGCCTTTGAAGACGGGCTCTCCGTCGAAGAGGTCTTGATCGCTATCAACAAGAGCTTCCGCCTTGGCCAGCGACTCACCACGGCTACGCGCCTCTTCGGCATAGGTCGCGAGGTGGATCAGGATCGTTCCCAGCTCGACATCCCAGTCCGAAGGCGTCTGCGGCGCCAGTGCGGCCCAAGTCCGCAGCTTAGAGCTGCGGCGGCCAAGCAAGGAGACCACCGACTTGCGAACCTCTGCCGTCAAGGTGGGGGCTTCACGAAAGTAAAACGAGGCCAAGACGCAGCCCAGCGGCGTCAAGGACCTAGGCGCCGACAGCACGGCGGCCGGAAGCAACTGCTCATCGAAAATCCGATTCACGTCGCGCTCGCTGACTCCTGCCACATAGGCAGCCGCGCTGACCGTGGGCGCCATTTCTGCAATCATGTCGACCCCAATAAAATATTCCGATGGATCGGATTGTTATCTCCGAAGCCACGTATGTCAACCTTCGCAGCCAGAAGCCATCGTTAAGCTGGTGCATCGCAAAGCCCCTTCCGACCCCACTTCTTACAGGAAAGATAATGCGGACGCACGTTGGCGGCTCGAATGCGGGACGCGTTCTCCGTGACGTGGGTTCTGACCGAACAGTCAGGGTGCTAGCTAGCCGTTTTCGGACGTCGTCCGCCAAATTTTTTACGCTTTTCTGAACCGGTATCTTGTGGCACCCAATTGGCGCCGAATTCATCAACGCGAATCGACTCTTATGAGCCTTGCCCCGAGATGGCATGGCTGGCAATAGACCATGGCATCTTCTTCCGAGAACAACAAGAAAACGGCCGTCTCCCAAGGAGAAATGCGTGACTTCGGCGCACACCCAGGTCATACACCTGTTATGGCGCAGTACTTCCGCCTCAAGGCGGAGCATCCGGACGTGCTGGTGTTCTTCCGCATGGGGGACTTCTACGAGGTCTTCTATGACGATGCCCGCAAGTGCAATGCGCTGCTGGACATCACGCTGACGAGCCGCGGCCAAAGTGGTGGCGAGCCGGTGGTGATGGCGGGCGTGCCGGTCCATGCGCTCGAGAGTTACCTGGCCAAGCTGATCAAGCTCGGCGAGGCCGTGGCGATTGCCGAGCAGGTCGGCGATGTGGCCACGAGCAAGGGGCCGGTGGAGCGCAAGGTCGTGCGCGTGGTCACGCCGGGCACGGTGACGGACAGCGAGTTGCTGGCCGACAAGCAAGACTCTGTGCTGCTGGCCGTGGCCGCTCATGGTGCTCAAGGCAAGAAGCTCGGCCTGGCCTGGCTCTCTATGACGCAGGGCCTGCTGGGTCTGGCCGAATGCACGGACCGCGAGCTGCCGTCGTTCCTGGGCCGGCTGTCGCCCGCCGAAGTGCTAGTGGACCGCGAGAAGCATCCGCAGGCGGTGCTCGCTGCGCGCGTGCCCATCACCAATCGCCCGGGCTGGCAGTTCGACACCAAGCTCGGCGAGCGCAAACTCTGCGAGCAGTTGGGCGTGAGCAGCCTTCAGGGCTTCAACGCTCAGGAACTCCTGGCCGCACAGGCCGCCGCCGCCGCGCTGCTCAGTTATGCCGAGCACACGCAGGGCCGCTCACTAGCCCATGTGAAGAGCCTGGCGGTCCAGCGGGTTTCCGAGCTCGTGGACCTGCCACCGGCCACACAGCGCAATCTGGAGCTCACGCAGACCCTGCGCGGTGAATCAAGCCCCACCCTGCTCTCGCTGCTGGACAGCTGCCGCACCGGCATGGGCAGCCGCGCGCTGCGCCACTGGCTGCTGCATCCGCGGCGCGAGCGCGGCGAGGCGCTGGCGCGGCATGGCGCGATCGCGGCCTTTATGGACAGCGGCTTCGAGCCCCTGCGCAACGCGCTGCGCGGCGTGTCGGACGTGGAGCGCATTGCGGCGCGCGTGGCCCTGCGCCAGGTACGCCCGCGCGAGCTCGCGGGCCTGCGTGCAACCTTGCAGTTACTGCCCGAACTGGCGCGCGCACTGCCTGCCGGATCGGCCCTGATCGACAAGCTGGCCGCCGGCCTGGCCGCCTCACCGCACATCGAGGAGCTGCTGCGCCATGCCGTGGCCGACGAGCCGGCCGTCCTGCTGCGTGATGGCGGCGTGATTGCCCCCGGCTTCGACGCAGAGCTCGACGAGCTGCGGGGCATCGCCGAGAACTGCGATGCCTTCCTGATCGACCTGGAAACCCGCGAACGGGCCCGCACCGGCATCGCCAACCTGCGCGTGCAGTTCAACAAGGTTCACGGCTTCTACATCGAGGTCACGCAGGGCCAGGTGGACAAGGTGCCGATGGACTACCAGCGCCGTCAGACGCTGAAGAACGCGGAGCGCTACATCACACCGGAGCTCAAGACCTTCGAGGACAAGGCGCTCTCCGCCCAGGAGCGTTCGCTGGCCCGCGAGAAGATTCTCTACGAGCTGCTGCTGGACCAACTCCTGGAGGAGCTGCCCGCCCTGAGCGCGCTGGGCCGCGCCCTGGCCAGCCTTGACGCACTGGCGGCCCTGGCAGAGCGCGCGACGCTGCTGAACTGGTGTCAACCGGAGTTCGTCAGCCAGCCGACCATCGACATCCAGGGCGGCCGCCACCCGGTCGTCGAATCGCGGCTGCGCGAAACGGGCGCCGGTGAATTCATGGCCAACGACTGCCGCCTCGACGCGCGCACCAAGCTGCTCGTGATCACTGGCCCGAACATGGGCGGCAAGAGCACCTTCATGCGTCAGGTGGCCTTGATCTGCCTGCTGGCTGCCATGGGTTCCTACGTGCCGGCCACGAGCTGCCGGCTCGGGCCGATGGACGCCATCCACACCCGCATTGGCGCTGCCGACGACCTGGCCAACGCGCAATCGACCTTCATGCTGGAGATGACCGAGGCCGCCGCCATCCTGCACGGTGCCACCGAGCACTCCTTGGTGCTGATGGATGAGATCGGGCGTGGCACCTCGACCTTTGACGGCCTGGCCCTGGCCGGCGCCATCGCCAGCCACTTGCACGACAAGACGCGCGCCTTCACGTTGTTCGCCACTCACTACTTCGAGCTGACGGCCTTTCCTGCCAAGCACCCGCAGGCGCTGAACTGCCATGTGTCAGCGGTGGAGAGCGGCGAGGACATCGTCTTCTTGCACGAGATCCAGCCCGGCCCGGCCAGCCGCAGCTACGGCGTGCAGGTGGCGCGCCTGGCCGGCATGCCCGCCAGCCTGGTGCGCCAGGCCCGCAGCACGCTGGAGGCGCTGGAGGCCAAGGCCGAGGAGGGCGAGGCGCAGATCGACCTCTTCGCCGCACCGCCGCCCGCGCCCGTCGCCGAGGCGACACACCCGCTGATCGAATCGATGCAGACTGTGGATCCCGATGCGCTGAGCCCCCGCGAGGCGCTGGAAGTCCTCTACAAGCTCAAGAAGCTGAGCCAGCAATGACTGCATGACGCGAACGCTCGTTTTTAGCCACGCCAACGGATTCCCGGCCGGCACCTACTGCGTGCTCTTCGAAATCTGGCGCCAGGCGGGCTGGCAGGTTCACGCCCTGCCCCAGTTCGGCCATGATCCGGCCTATCCGGTCGCCAGCAACTGGCGCGCCCTGCGCGACCAACTGATCCGCTACATCGAGCACGACGTCCGGCCCGAAGGCCCGGTGATGCTCGTTGGCCATTCGCTCGGTGGCATCCTGAGCCTGCTCGCCGCCTGCCGCCGCCCCGAGCTGGCCGCCGGCCTCGTGATGATCGACTCGCCCGTGGTCGATGGCTGGCGCGCCCACAGCATGCAAGTCGTCAAGGCCATCGGCCTGCTGCCGCGCATCTCGCCGGGCAAGATCTCCAGCCGACGTCGCTACGAGTGGCCAGACCGCGCTGCCGTGCACGCCCATTTCGCCGCTAAGAGCAAGTTCGCCCGCTGGGATGCGCGCGTGCTGGCCGACTACGTGAAGCACGGCTTCGAGGAGCGCAACGGCAAGACGGTGCTCAAGTTTCGCCGCGAGGTCGAGACCCGCATTTACAACACCCTGCCGCATCACCTGGGCGCCCTGCTGCAGCGGCATCCGCCGCGCTGCCCGATTGGCTTCATCGCAGGCACGCAGTCGGAAGAGCTGCGCCAGGCGGGTGTGCATGCCAGCAGGCGCCTGGCGCGCAAGCACTTCCTCTGGATGGAGGGCTCACATCTGTTTCCCTTCGAGCGGCCGGACGACACCGCCGCGGCGGTCTTGCAATTGCTGGAAGCCTTAGCCGTCGAGTCGGCTTCGCTATAATCGCAATTTCCCACCACAGCATCCCTGCAACGGGGCTGCTGCAAGACCAATGACCAAGTACGTCTTCGTCACCGGCGGTGTGGTGTCCTCTCTCGGCAAGGGCATCGCGTCGGCCTCTCTGGCTGCCATCCTCGAATCGCGCGGCCTCAAAGTCACCCTCATCAAGCTCGATCCGTACATCAACGTCGATCCCGGCACGATGTCTCCGTTCCAGCACGGCGAAGTCTTCGTCACCGACGACGGCGCCGAGACCGACCTGGACCTGGGCCACTACGAGCGCTTCATCACGACAAGGATGAAGAAGAGCAACAACTTCACCACCGGGCAGATCTACATGTCGGTGCTGGAGAAGGAGCGCCGCGGTGACTACCTCGGCAAGACCGTGCAGGTGATCCCGCACGTCACCGGTGAGATGCAGGAGTTCATCAAGCGCGGCGCCGGTGCCGGCACGCCGGATGCAGTGGACGTGGCCATCGTCGAGATCGGTGGCACGGTGGGCGACATCGAGTCCCTGCCCTTCCTGGAAGCCGCTCGCCAGATGAGCCTGAAGATGGGGCCGACCAACGTCGCCTTCGTCCACTTGACCTATGTACCTTGGATCGCCGCTGCCGGCGAGCTCAAGACCAAGCCCACGCAACACACGGTGCAGAAGCTGCGCGAGATCGGCATCCAGCCTGATGCGCTGCTGTGCCGCGCGGACCGCCGCGTGCCCGACGACGAGCGCGAGAAGATCTCGCTGTTCACGAACGTGCCGGAATACGGCGTGATCTCCATGTGGGACGTGAACACGATCTACAAGGTGCCGCGCATGCTCCATGAGCAGGGCCTGGATCAGCTGATCTGCACCAAACTCCAGCTCAACACCAAGAGCACCGACCTGAAGCGCTGGGACACCCTGGTGCACGAGGTCGAGAACCCGGCACGCCAGGTCACCATCGCCATGTGCGGCAAGTACACCGACCTGTCGGACTCCTACAAGTCGCTCAACGAAGCCCTGCGACACGCCGGCATCCACAACCATGCGGGCGTGAAGATCGAGTACGTGGACTCGGAGATGCTCAACGCCGAGAACATCGACCAGCTCAAGGCGTTTGACGCCATCCTTGTGCCCGGCGGCTTCGGCAAGCGCGGCGTGGAAGGCAAGGTCCTCGCAGCCAAGTACGCGCGTGAACACAAGGTGCCCTACCTCGGCATCTGCCTGGGCATGCAGGTTGCGACGATCGAGTACGCGCGCAACATGGCTGGCCTGACGGGCGCCAACTCGACCGAGTTCGACCCGGCGAGCCCGCACCCCGTCATCGCACTCATCGACGAGTGGCAAGACGCGGACGGCACGATCCAGAAGCGCGACGCCAACTCCGATCTCGGCGGCACCATGCGCCTCGGAGCACAGAGTTCGGACGTCAAGCCCGACACCCTGGCCCACAAGATCTACGGCCCGGTGGTGACCGAGCGCCACCGCCACCGCTATGAGGCCAACGAGCATTACCTGGACCGCCTGCAGAAGGCCGGTCTCGTGATCTCCGCCATCACGCAGCGCGAGAAGCTCACTGAGATAGTGGAGCTGCCGACCTCCGTCCACCCCTGGTACGTGGGCGTGCAGTTCCACCCCGAGTTCAAGTCCACACCCTGGGATGGTCACCCGCTGTTCACGGCCTTCATCAAGGCCGCGCTGGACCATCAAAAGGCCTGAGTAGGAAGCACAGATGAAACTCTGCGGATTTGACGTCGGTGTCGACAAGCCCTTCTTCCTGATCGCGGGCACCTGCGCGATCGAGAGTCTGCAAATGACCCTTGACGTCGCCGGTCTGCTGAAGGAGGCCTGCACCACGCTGGGCATCCCGCTGATCTACAAGGGATCGTTCGACAAGGCCAACCGTTCGTCTGGCTCAGCCAAGCGCGGCGTCGGCATGGAAGCCGGCTTGAAGATCCTCGACGAGGTCCGCCGCCAGACCGGCCTGCCGGTGCTGACGGACGTGCACGACGCCACCCAGGTGGGCGAGGTCGCCAGCGTCGTCGACGTGCTGCAAACGCCGGCCTTCCTGTGCCGCCAGACCGACTTCATCCGTGCGGTCGCGCAAAGCGGCAAGCCCGTCAACATCAAGAAGGGCCAGTTTCTCGCGCCCTGGGACATGAAGAACGTCATCGACAAGGCCCGCGCGGCCGCAGCCGAAGTCGGCCTGTCGGAAGACCGCTTCTTCGCCTGCGAGCGTGGCGTCAGCTTCGGCTACAACAACCTGGTCGCCGACATGACGAGCCTGGCGGAGATGCGCAACAGTGGCGCTCCGGTGGTCTTCGACGTCACCCATTCCGCTCAAAAGCCCGGTGGCCTGGGCGCCTCCACGGGCGGCGCCCGCGAGATGGTGCCGGTGCTGGCTCGCGCAGGCGTCGCCGTGGGCGTGGCCGGCCTCTTCATGGAAACGCACCCGAACCCGGCCGAAGCCTTCAGCGACGGTCCCAACGCCGTGCCGCTCAAGCACATGAAGACGCTGCTGGAGCAGTTGGTGGCCCTGGATCGCGTCGTCAAAAAGCAGCCCTTGCTGGAAAACGATTTCTCCTGCTGAAGCTTGTTCTGACGCCGTAACGGATTGCTGGCAGGATGCTGTCCGCCCAAGATTTTTGACTTTCCCCGGAGACATACGAATGAGCGCCATTGTTGACATCGTCGGCCGCGAGATCCTCGACAGCCGCGGCAATCCCACCGTCGAATGCGACGTGCTTCTGGAATCCGGCGTGATGGGCCGTGCGGCCGTGCCCTCGGGCGCCTCGACCGGCTCGCGCGAAGCCATCGAACTGCGCGACGGTGATAAGAGTCGCTACCTCGGCAAGGGCGTGCTCAAGGCCGTTGAGCACATCAACACCGAGATCTCCGAGGCCGTGCTGGGCCTGGATGCCTCCGAGCAGGCCTTCTTGGACAAAACCCTGATCGACCTGGACGGCACCGAGAACAAGAGCCGCCTGGGCGCCAACGCCATGCTGGCCGTGTCCATGGCCGTGGCCAAGGCCGCCGCAGAGGAATCGGGCCTGCCGCTGTACCGCTACTTCGGCGGCATGAACGGTTGCCAGCTGCCCGTGCCGATGATGAATGTCATCAACGGCGGCGCTCACGCCAACAACAGCCTGGACCTGCAAGAGTTCATGATCGTCCCCGTGGGCGCCAAGAGCTTCCGCGAAGCCCTGCGCTGGGGCGCCGAGGTCTTCCACGCGCTCAAGAAGATTTTGCACGACAAGCACATCAGCACGGCCGTGGGCGACGAGGGCGGCTTCGCCCCCAGCGTCGAAAACCACGAGGCCGCCATCCAGCTGATCTTGCAGGCCATCGACGCCGCCGGCTATACCGCCGGCGAGCAGATCGCCCTGGCCTTGGACTGTGCCGCCAGCGAGTTCTACAAGGACGGCAAGTACGTGCTCGAAGGTGAAGGCGGCATCTCGCTGAGCGCCGTCGAGTGGACGAACATGCTGGCCTCCTGGGTCGACAAGTACCCCATCATCTCCATCGAGGACGGCATGGCCGAAGGCGACTGGGATGGCTGGAAGCACATCACCGAGGTGCTCGGCAAGAAGGTGCAGATCGTCGGCGACGACCTGTTCGTCACCAACACCAAGATCTTGCAAGAGGGCATCGAAAAGGGCATCGCCAACTCCATCCTCATCAAGATCAACCAGATCGGCACGCTCACCGAGACCTTTGGCGCGATCGAAATGGCCAAGCGAGCCGGCTACACGGCCGTGATCTCGCACCGCTCGGGCGAGACGGAAGACTCCACCATTGCCGACATCGCCGTGGGCCTGAACGCCGGCCAAATCAAGACCGGCTCGCTCTCGCGCTCGGACCGCATGGCCAAGTACAACCAACTGCTGCGCATCGAAGAGGACCTGGGCGACATCGCCGTCTACCCCGGTCGCGGCGCCTTCTACAACCTCAAGTAATCGGCTTCGGGCCCACACAAGCGGCGATGGATGCGAGTCCATCGCCGTTTTTTCATGGCCTTGCGAATACACTCGGCTGCGTGAAAGTGTTGACCGTCATCCTCGTTGCATTCTTGGCGCTTATCCAGAGCGAGCTCTGGTTCGGCAAGGGCAGCGTGCCCTACGGCGCCAAGCTGCGGGCGGAACTGGCAGAGGCGCAAGCGACCAACGAGACTGCCAAGGTGCGCAATGCGCAGCTGCAGGCCGAGCTGCTGGACCTCAAGGAAGGTCTGGAGATGGTCGAGGAGAAGGCCCGGTTCGAGCTGGGCATGATCAAGCCCGACGAGATCTTCGTTCAGGTCCGCTGAGCTCGTGTTCGATGCGCTTCACGGGTTCCTCGAACCCGCCTTCACCCTGCTCGGAAGCCCGGTCAGCTGGCTGGAGATTGTGGCGTTCGCGCTCTCCGTCGTGATGGTCGTGCTGAATATGCGCGTCAATCCACTGGCCTGGCCACTGGCCATTCTTGCCTCCCTTCTCTATGGCTGGCTGTTTCTTGATGGCAAGCTCTACGGCGAGGCAGGCCTGCAGGTTCTGTTCGTGATCGTGGCGTTCTGGGGCTGGTGGCAATGGCTGCGCGGCAAGGGTGAGGATGGCGAGAAGCTGCACGTGCAGCGCCTGTCCCGCCGCGGCGCAGCGATTGCCCTGATCATCACGCTCGCCGGCTGGCCGCTGCTGGGCACCTTCCTCGCCCACGCCACCGACTCCCCCCTACCGTACTGGGACGCCCTGCCAACCGTGGGTAGCCTCGTGGGCCAATGGCTGCTGGGCCGCAAATACGAGGACAACTGGCCGGCCTGGATCGCGGTCAATGCCGTGAGCCTCGTGCTCTTTGGCCTCAAGGGCTATTGGTTGACCGTCGCCCTTTACGCTGTCTTCATCCCCATGTCGGTGGCCGGGTGGCGCCAATGGCGCAGCATGCAGGCATGAGCGTTGTAGTGGCCATCGTCGGTGCCGAGAGCACGGGCAAGACCAGCCTGGCGCTTGCCTTGGCGCAGCGTCTTCGCGCCTCGGGCCTGAGCGCCGCCGCGGTGCCCGAGCTCCTTCGCCACTGGTGCGAACGCGAAGGCCGCACACCCCGGCCGGACGAGCAGGCCGACATCGCGCACGCGCAGACCGACGCCATCGACCTCGCCGCGCGGACACACGATGTCGTGCTCTGCGACACCACCGCCCTGATGACCGCCATCTACAGCGAGTACATCTTCAGCGACCACTCGCTCACCGAAGCTGGCCTGGCCTTTCACCGGCGCTGCGCGCTGACCCTGCTCACCGCGCTGGACATCGAATGGGAGGCCGACGGCCTGCAGCGCGAAGGCCCACATGTGCGACCGCCCATCGACGCGCTGATTCGCCGCACCTTGGAGCAAGGCGGCATCGCCTGGTCCCTGGTCGAAGGCCGTGGCGCGGCACGCGTCGAATCTGCCCTGCGCGCCATCACGCCGCTACTGCCCTGAGCGTCGCGGCCCGGTCATGGGGCTCGGATAGAGTCCGAGCCATGCCCTCACGCCGCCGTTTCCTCCAGTCCGCTGCCGCCCTCGCGACCCTGCCGCCCTCCATCCAGCGCGCGCTGGCCATCGAGGCCAACCAGGCCACAGGCACGCTGGCCGACGTCGGCCACGTGGTCATCCTGATGCAGGAGAACCGCAGCTTCGACCACTACTTCGGTACGCTGAACGGTGTGCGCGGATTCGGCGACCGCTTCACGATTCCGCTGCCCGAAGGGCGCCAGGTCTGGCAACAAGCGCGCAACGACAAGGGCGAACAGCTGATGCCCTTCCACCTGGACGGCTCCAAGGGCAACGCACAACGGGCGCATGGTGCGCCGCACACCTGGGTGGATTCGCACAAGGCCTGGGGAGACGGCCGCCTGCAAGAGTGGCCGCGTTACAAGACTGCCGCCTCGATGGCCTATATGAAGGCAGAAGAAGTCCCCTTCCAGTTCGCCCTCGCCAATGCATTCACGCTTTGCGACGCCTACCACTGCGCCATGCACGCAGGCACGCATGCCAACCGGATCTTCCACTGGACCGGCACCAACGGGCCGACCGGTGAGGGCGCTGGCGTGAGCGCCTTCGTCAACAACGTAGACGCCTGGGCCGATACCGGTCCCTCGACGAGCGGTTTCAACTGGAAGACCTATCCGGAGCGGCTGCAGGCCGCTGGCGTGAGCTGGAAGGTCTACCAGAACATCCCCAACAACTTCGGCTGCAACCCTCTGGTCGGCTTCACGCCCTATCGAGGCGCGAACGAGCAATCGAAGCGCCCCGTCGACACGGCACGCGGCTTCGCCGAGAACCCCGCATACGACTCCGCCGAGGACGCCGCCAATCCGCTCTGCAAGGGCACGGCCAACACGCTGCCGGCCGAATCGAGGGAGGCCTTCGACTCGGGCCGCTTCATCGAGTCTTTCGCACAGGACGTGAAGCAAGGCCGGCTGCCGCAGGTCTCGTGGATCATTCCGCCCGACCTCTACTCCGAGCACCCCGGCCCTTCGAGCCCGGTACAGGGCGCCTGGTACATCTCGGCCATTCTGGACGCGCTGACGGCCGCGCCTGAGGTGTGGAGCAAGACCGTCTTTCTTGTCAACTTCGACGAAAACGACGGCTACTTCGACCACATGCCCAGCCCCTCCGCGCCCTCGCCGCGTGGCGACGGCAGCTTTGCCGGCAAGACCACGCTTGGCACCGCGGAGATGGCCGCCGAGTACTACACGCAGCCACCTGTGCCGGGGCTGCCTGCTGCGCAGCCGCCGGCGGACGGCAAGGTCTTCGGCCCCGGCATGCGGGTGCCGATGTACGTGATCTCGCCCTGGTCCCGCGGCGGCTGGGTCAACTCGCAAGTGTTCGACCACACCTCGGTGCTGCGCTTCCTCGAGGCCCGCTTCGGCGTGGCCGAGCCGAACATCCCACCTTATCGCCGCGCTGTCTGCGGCGATCTCACCAGCTGCTTCGATTTCGCCATGCCCACGCGCAAGGCGCCTGTCCTGTCCGGCGCACGAAGCAAGGCACAGGCCGACGCCCTGCGCCTGAGCCAGCAAGGCCTGCCAGGCATCAAGCCGCCGCACGCTCAGACAACGCCTCGCCAGGCCAGGGGAACACGCCCCTCGCGCGCCCTGCCCTATGAACTGACAGTGAACGCAGCCGTCGAGGCCTCGGCGCTGCGGCTCGACTTCATCAATACCGGCACCCAGGCCGCGGTCTTCCACGTCTACGACAAATACCGGCTGGATGCCTTGCCGCAGCGCTACATGGTCGAGGCTGGCAAGCAGCTGTCAGATGCCTGGGCACCGCGCGAGGACGGCGCATACGACCTCTGGGTGCTGGGGCCCAACGGCTTTCACCGGCACTTCATCGGCACACTCGGCGCTCCCGCGCAGGCCCAGCTAAGCGCCAGTCTGAGCTACGACAAGCCCGGCCGCCGGATCGAGCTGCTGCTGCGCAATGATGCCGACGAGGCGCGCCACTTCACGCTGACGCCGAATGCCTATGGCCAGGGTAGCCGCAACGTCACCGTGGCGGCCAAGACTCAGGAGCGCATCTCTTGGTCGGTGGCCGAGAGCGGCCTCTGGTACGACCTCAGCATCGGCATCGGAGGCCTGGCGGGCTTTGCACGCCGCTTTGCCGGGCGCATGGAAACCGGCGCCGATTCGGTCAGCGATCCGGCCGCTTGAGCGGTCTACGGCCTGCGGCCTACTGGATCACGCCGCTGCCGCTGCCCTGTGCCAGCGCGTCGGTGAACAGGCTTCCGACGTCCACAGCGTCGAAGTGGTACTTGAGGCCACAGAACTCGCAGCCAATCTCCACGTCACCCCGCTCGGCCAGCACGGAGTCGACCTCTTCGCGGCCCAGACCCTTGAGCATCTGGCCCACGCGCTCGCGCGAGCAGGTGCAGGCGAAGCGTGGCGCCGCGGGTTCGAAGCGCCGCACCTGTTCTTCCCAAAAGAGGCGGCGCAGGACGGTGTCGGCGTCCAAGGTCAGCAGCTCCTCGCTCGTGAGCGTGGCAGCCAGCATGGCGATGCGGTTGAAGTCTTCCGACAGACCGATCTGGTCCTCGTTGCGCTCGGCGGCCTGCCCCCCTAGATTGCCCTCCCCCTTGATGGGCAGGCGCTGGATCAGCAGGCCGGCGGCGATCTCGTCGTTGGCGGCCAGCACCAGGCGAGTGTCGAGTTGCTCGGACTGCAGCATGTAGTGCTCGAGCACCTCGCTGAGCTTTTGCAGCGGCTCGCGCTGGTCGCCGTGCAGGGGCACCACGCCCTGGTAGGGCTGCTGGCCCGGCAGGCGGTCCTTAGGATCCAGGGTGATCGCGCAACGGCCTTTGCCGCGGACGTTCAGCATCGCCTCCAGGCGCGCGCCCGGCGGCACCTCGCCCACGCGCTTGGCCATGGCGCGGAAGCTCAGATCCGGCTGCACCTCGGCCACGGCAAGCTTGACCGGCCCGTCGCCGAAGACCTGCAGCACCAGGGCGCCGTTGAACTTGATGTTCGACTGCATCAGCACGCCGGCCGCCGCCATCTCGCCAAGCAGTGCGCGCAATTCGGGGGGGTGCTCGCCGGCCTCGGCGCGGCGGCGCAGCACTTCCTTCCAACTTTCAGTCAATCGCACCAGCATGCCGCGAACCGGCAGGCCTTCGAACAGGAATTTATGGAGTTCGCTCATCGAATCTTCTTCAGCTCCGCCGCATAACGCTGTGAATTGGCGGTGTAGTGCGCGGCGCTCATCTTGAGGCCGGCCAGTTGCTCGGGGGTGAGTTGCCGCGCCACCTTGGCGGGCGCACCGATGATCAGCGATCCTTCGGGGAATTCCTTGCCCTCGGTCACCAGGGCACCCGCGCCGACCACGCAGTGGCGGCCGATCTTCGCGCCGTTGAGGATCACGGCGCCGATGCCGATCAGCGAGCCATCGCCGACCGTGCAGCCATGCAGCATCACCTTGTGCCCCACGGTCACGCCCTCGCCAACGACCAGGGGAAAGCCGTGGTCGGCATGACAGACGGAACCATCTTGAATATTGCTGCCGCGGCCGATTCTCAGATGCTCGGAATCGCCGCGCAGCACGGCGCCGAACCAGATGCTCACGTCCTCGGCGAGCGTGACGCGGCCGATGACGTCAGCACTCTCGGCCACCCAGGCCGAACCGGCAATATCGGGCTCAAACTCGCCCAGGGCATAAACGGCCATCGCAACTCCGGTACAAAGGAATGATTATCCGATGTCCGGCGCCCGTCTCAGCTCGTCGGGCGGCGGCTCGACGCCGTGCAGGCGTGTGGCGAGCCGCGGGATTGAATGCTCAGTGGTCGGCTTCGCCGAAATCATCGAACTCGTCGCCAATGACGCCACCCTTGCGCGGAATCTGCGGCTTGTCCAGCGGGTGATAGACGCGGCTCGAGAGCCTTTGCAGGCGCTCGGAACGTTCCACTTCGGCCACCACGCTGTCGAGGTCGAGCAGCATGGAGAAGGGGCTGGTCAGTGCGGGATTCAACATGGGAGGCTCCACCAGGAGTGATCACATGGATGCACTCTAGTGGTCGCCAGTTCGCAAAAAAAGTGGTTGGCGCGCCAAAAGTCCTGTAGGGCCAATTCCTACACGAACAGCGAAGCCGGGTGCGCAACAGCCTCTGCAATTCGTCACGAATTTCGGCCGCCGCGAGCGTTGCGCCGCAAACACCTTGCTCGCGGCGCGCCGCGAATCGGCGCATTCGCGGGACGGCTCAGGCTGGCAGGCCGAAGAGACGGCAGGTGTTGGCTGTGGTGGCAGCTGCCAGCGCTTGCACGCTCATGCCCTTGACCTGGGCCAGCACGGTGGCCACATGCGGCACATAGGCCGGACTGTTGGTCTTGCCGCGATAGGGTACTGGGGCAAGGTAGGGGCTATCGGTTTCGATCAGCAAACGATCTATCGGGACCAGGGCCGCCACGTCGCGCAGGTCCTGCGCATTCTTGAAGGTCAGGATGCCGCTGAAGGAGATGTAGTAGCCGCGGTCCACGGCAGCCATGGCCACGTCGCGGTCCTCGGTGAAACAATGGAAGACGCCGCCGGCTTGCTCGCCGCCCTCCTCGTTGAGCACGCGCAAGGTGTCGACAGCGCTGGAGCGGGTGTGGATCACCATAGGCTTGGAGGCGGCGCGAGCGGCGCGGATGTGGGTGCGAAAGCGCTCGCGCTGCCACTCCATGTCGGCGATCGAGCGGCCGTTGAGCCGGTAGTAGTCGAGCCCGGTCTCGCCGATGGCGACGATCTTCGGATGTCTGGCGCGCTGGACAAGCTCGTCGAGCGTGGGCTCGATCATGTCTTGCGTGTCGGGGTGCACGCCCACCGTGGCCCAAAGCTGCGCATGCGCCTCGGCCAGGCTTTGCACTGCGTCGGCCTCTTCCATATTCGTGCAGATGCAGATGGCCTGCGTGACCTGCGCCGCGCGCATGTCTTCGAGAATCTGGGGAAGGCGTTCGCGCAGCTCAGGGAAACTGAGATGGCAGTGCGAATCGATGTACATCGGGAGCCGAAATCAGAAGGTCTGGGTCGGCTTGTTCGACGAGATCTGCGTGCCCAGAATTTCTTCGATGCGCAGCTTGATCAGCCGCGTCTTCTCATCGTTCGGGAAGCGTACGCCGACGCCCTGGGTTCGGCCACCCGGCGCGTTGGGCGGCGTGATCCAGGCGACTTTGCCGGCCACCGGATAGCGCTGGTTGTCTTCGGGCAGCGAAAGCAGCAAGTAGACGTCGTCGCCAAGCTTGTAGTCGCGGTTGGTCGGCACGAAGAGGCCACCGTCGAGAAAGCCGGGGATGTAGGCCGCGTAGAGCGCGCCCTTCTCCTTGAAGACCAACTGCATAACACTGGGCCGTGCCCCGCCAGCGGCGCTGGCGCCGGAGACACTGGCCGTGGGCAGTGCGTTGAAAGGTTTGGGCTGCTCGGTCGACATGCGCTTCAGTGTAGTTCGCGGCGGCTTGCCGCGCGCAGCGCCTGTTGGCCTTGTGCCACCAGCGAGGCCATCAGCAATCCAGCATTGAGAGGATGCTCTGCATGGCGGGCGGCCTGGCGCAGTCGCTGCTCCCATTCGAGCAAAGGCGGCGCAGACTGCAGCTTGGGCAGCAACGCCGCCCCGAAGAAGCGTGGCGCGGCGCCGTGCGCCTGGCAAAGCAGGTCGTGGCACAGGCGCAGCAGCGCGTCGATGGCACGCGGCACGGGCCAGTCGTTGAAGAGCAGACTCTGGCCGCGTTCGATCGCCTGGGGTACTGCGTTCCAGAGGCTGCCTTTGAGACCGGACTCGAACCAGTCGCGCGCCTCCTGCGGCCGGCCGCCGGCGGCGGCAAGCAGGGTCTGCGCATCGGCCTCTGGCAGGCCTTGGGCCCGCAGCCAGGCCAGGGCCTGCGCCGTTTCGGGCAAGGCCATGGAGACCGGCTGGCAACGGCTGCGGATGGTGGGCAGCAGGCTCTCCGGCGCGCTGCACGTGAGCACGAAACGCAGGCGGCCCGCGGGCTCCTCCAGCGTCTTGAGCAAGGCATTGGCCGCCACCGTGTTGAGCGCCTCGGCCGGATGCACGATCACGACCTTAGCCTGACCCCGCGCGCTAGAGGCCTGGGCGAAGCTGAGCATGGCGCGCACGGCGTCGATCTTGATCTCGCGGCTGGGCTTGGTCTTGCTTTCCTTGGCCGTCTCGGCCTCGTCGACCAGGCCCAGGCCTTCACGCAGGGCCTCGGGCACGAGGATCTGGAGATCCGGATGGGTGCGCGCCTTGAAGAGCAGGCAGCTCGCGCAGTGATCGCAGGCGCGCCCCCCGCCCTGCGGCGATTCGCAGAGCCAGGACTGCGCCAGGTTGACGGCCAACTCGAACTGACCGACGCCGGCCGGCCCCTGCAGGAGCAGCGCGTGCGAGCGGGACGTTGCCAGCGTGTTCAGCAGGGTGGGCTCCAGCCAGGGCAGCATGCTCACCACCCGCGCGCCTTCATGACGGCCTCGATCTGCGCGGCCACCTCGGCCACACTCTGGCTGGCGTCGATGCGGGCAAAGCGCTGCGGGGCGGCTGCCGCGCGGGCCGCATAGCCGCCGCGCACGCGCTCGAAGAACTCAAGGTCCTGCTGCTCGAAACGGTCGGCATCACGCGCCGCGGCCCGGCGTGCGGCGGCCTGGGCCGCGGGCAGGTCGAACCACAAGGTCAGGTCGGGCTGGCGGCCTTCGAGCACCCAGCGCTCCAGCGTACCCAGTACCTCCAGGTTCATGCCGCGGCCGCCGCCCTGGTAAGCAAAGCTGGCATCGGCGAAACGGTCGCACAGCACGGTCTTGCCGCTGCGCAGAGCGGGCTCGATCACGGTGCGCAGATGATCGCGCCGGCCCGCGAAGACGAGCAGGGTCTCGGTCAGGTCATCCATCGCGCGATGCAGGAAGAGATCGCGCAGGATCTCGGCCAGCTCTGTGCCGCCGGGCTCGCGAGTGGAAACCACCTCGCCCTGCTTCTGGAGCCTCTCGGTCAGGGATGCGATGTGCGTGGACTTGCCCGCGCCGTCGATGCCCTCAAAGGTGATGAATCTTCCGGTCACTGCTTGCGAACGTACTTGTTGACGGCGCGATTATGCGCGGCGAGGTCTTCGCTGAATTCGCTGCTGCCGTCGCCGCGCGAGACGAAGTACAGCGCCCGACTCGCCGCCGGATGCAGGGCCGCTTGCAGGGAGGCTGCGCCGGGCATGGCGATCGGCGTGGGCGGCAGGCCGGCGCGCGTGTAGGTGTTGTAGGCCGTGTCGGCCTGCAGGTCACGCTTGTGCAGGTTGCCGTTGAAGCCTTCGCCCAAGCCGTAGATCACGGTCGGGTCGGTCTGCAGCGGCATGCCGATGCGCAGGCGGTTCACGAAGACCGCTGCCACGAGGCTGCGGTCGGCGGCCGCGCCGGTCTCCTTCTCGACGATAGAAGCCAACACCAGCGCCTCGTCCATGTTCTTGAGCGGCAGACCCTCGGCGCGCTGGGCCCAGGCCGCCTCGAGCCGGTGCTGCATGGCCTTGTAGGCGCGCTTGAGCACGGTCAGGTCGCTGACGCCACGGCTGTAGGCGTAGGTGTCCGGGAAGAAGCGGCCTTCGGGCGCCACGCTGGGGGCGCCGAGCGCTTCCATCAGCTGCGCGTCGCTGAGCTCGGCCGTGGTCAGCTTCAGGGACGGCGCCTTGACCAGAGCCGCGCGCAGCTGGTGGAAGTTCCAGCCGTCGATCAGGCGCAGCTGCTCCAGCACCTCGTCGCCGCGCACCATCTTGTCCAGCAACGTCACCGGCGTGGCGCCGGCCTGGATCTCATAGCTGCCGGCACGGATCTGCCGCGATTGGCCAGACCAGCGAAACCACTCATACAACCAGAGCGCCGGTTCCTGCACGCCGGCATTGACCCAGGCCTGAGCCACTTCGCGCGGCGAGGTGCCGGGCTCGATCGAGAGCTCGGCGGTGGGGCCCGCGAGTCTGAGCGGTGCATGCAGCCACCAAGCCACGGTCCCGCCAACGGCGGCAGCCAGGATCAGCACGAGCAGGAGAAGACGCTTCATCGAAAAACCGCAGGAACCACAGGAGAAATCGGGGGCTGATGATAATGGCGCCATGACCCAGCACCTGACCGGCGCCACACGCCTGCTCGACTGGGGCGTCATCCGCGCCGAAGGGGAAGACGCCGCCAAGTTCCTCCACAGCCAGCTCACGCAAGACTTCGCCCTCCTCGGGCCGGACCAAGCCCGCTTCGCCGGCTTCTGTTCGGCCAAGGGCCGTCTGCTGGCGACCCTGATTGCCTGGAAGCCCGATGCCGGCACCGTGTTGCTGGCCCTGCCGCTGGAGTTGCTGCCCGCGATCCAGAAGCGTCTCAGCATGTTCGTGCTGCGCGCCAAGTGCAAGCTCAGCGATGCCTCGTCCAGCGTGGCTCTGTGGGGCGCCTTGGGTTCGCACGACGCGCGCGCACCCTGGACGCTAGAGCGCCACGGTGATGCTGCCCACATCCGGCTGCCCGACAACGGCACCCAAGGCCGCTGGCTGATCGCTCAGCCCCCCGATGCGCCGGCGCCCGCCACCGCCCTGGCCGAGGGCGACTGGGCCTGGAGCCAGCTCGAAGCCGGCCTGCCCACCGTGCTTTCTGCAACAACAGAGCAATTCGTGCCCCAGATGCTCAACCTCGAACTGCTGGGGGGTGTGAACTTCCAGAAGGGCTGCTATCCGGGCCAGGAGGTCGTTGCCCGCAGCCAGTACCGCGGCACGCTCAAGCGCCGCACCTATCTCTACGAGCTGGCTGGCGAGGCCCACCCGGGCCAGGAGATCTTCCACAGCGAGGACCCGGGGCAACCGGCCGGCCTGGTGACCAATGCAGCCGCGCGCAGCGGGCGCAGCCTCGTGCTGGCCGAGACCAAGATCGCAGCCCTGGCGAACGGCAGCCTGCACCTGGGCGCGCCCGATGGTCCGCTGCTCACGAGCCGGCCGCTGCCCTACCCGCTGACCGAGCCGCAATGAGCGGGCCGCGGTGACCGAGCTCTACGTCTACTACAAGCTCGAAAGCCGGCACACCGCCCGCCTGCGCGAGATTGCGGCGCGCTTTCCCGAGGTGCGCCTGTTGCGCAAGGATGGCGATGCGCAGCCGCCGACCTGGATGGAAATCCACATCGGCCCGCAGGCTGAGGCCAGTGAACGCGCGCTGGCCCAAGCGCTGGCCGGGCTGATCAGCGGACCTCGCCACGTCGAGCGTTTTCAGCCCGCCTGATTCAGCCCGCCTGATTCAGCCATCAGCGCCTAGATCGAGCGCACCATCTCCACATGCCCGATGCCGGCCTCCTCGAAGACCGGCCCGCGCTGCGTGAAGCCAGCGCGCAGGTAGAAGCCCTGGGCCGAGAGCTGGGCGTGCAGCAGCACTTCGGCGTAGCCAAGTTCGCGGCCTTTGCGCATCAGCGCCTCCAACACCTCGCGGCCCACGCCGCTGCCGCGCATGCCGCGGGCCACGGCCATGCGGCCGATTTTGGCCACGCCAGGCACATGCTCGAGCAGACGGCCCGTGGCCAGCGGCTGGCCGAAGCGGTTGTAGGCCACGGCGTGCACGCAGCTGGCGTCGGCTTCGTCCCATTCCATCTCGACCGGGATCTTCTGTTCCTCGACAAAGACGGCAGAGCGGATCGCGCCGGCGTCCTTGCCGAGATCGGCCCAGCCGCTCACGTGCACGCGCACGACGGCCTCGCCTGCCTCGTAGGCATCGATCACCTCGCGCAGCGACGCGGGCAGCGGCATGGGCCGGTTTGTCAAGGCATCCGCCAGGGCGTAGATCAGCTCGCCATGGGCCAGCAGCTCCTCGCCGCGAAACAGCGCGCACTGCAGGGTCAACGAACTCGTGCCCATGTTCTGACAACGCGTAGCCAGCTCCAGCATCTCGTCGCAACGTGCCGGGGCCAGGTATTCGAGCGTGCTCTTGCGCATGAACATCTGGCCGCCGATGTGTGCCATGGCCTCGGCATAGGGCAAGGCCAGCGCGCGCCAGTAGCCGCTGACGACGGTGTCGAAATAGTCGAGGTAATGGCCGTTGAAGACCACGCCCTGCGCATCGACCTCGGACCAGCGCACGCGCAGCCGTTCGGCATATCGGAAGTCTTCTCGTTTCATGTCTCAAATGCCTTCTTAAGCTGCGCACCGCAGGCGTCCAGCGCCTGCAGGGCCTCGGGGATCATCCGCCCCATCTTGATGAAATCGTGCGTGACCCCGCGGAACAGCTCCAGCTCCACGGTCACGCCGCTGCTGCGCAGTCTATCGGCGTAGGCCAGGCCCTCGTCGACGAGCGGATCGGCCTCGGCCAGCAGCACGAGCGCCGGCGCGAGATCGGAGTGGTCATCGGCCAGCAGCGGTGCGAAGCGCCAGTCCTCACGCTGGTCCACATCGATGTACTGACCGAAGAACCAGCGGATGTTCTCGGCATCGAGCAGAAAGCCTTTGGCGAAGCGCGAATGCGAGGGCGTGTCAGCGTGGGCGATGGTGCCCGGCGTGATCAGGAGCTGCAGTTTCAGGTCCACGCCAGCATCGCGGGCCTGCATGGCGCTGACGGCGGCGAGCGTGCCGCCTGCGCTGTCACCGCCCACGGCGATTCGAGAGGCGTCCAGGCCAAGGCTTTCTGCCCTGGCCGACAAGTGTTGAAGCGCCGAAAAACAGTCGTCGACGGCGGCCGGAAAGCGATGTTCGGGTGCGAGCCGGTAGTCGAGCGCGACCACGGCACAGTTGCCCCGCAGCGCGAGCTGCCGGCACAGGCTGTCATGCGTCTCCAGGCCGCCGATGGTGAAGCCGCCGCCATGCAAGTACAGCAGCGCGGGCAGACCGGTCTCGGTGCTTGGCGCGTACAGGCGTGCAGACCGTCCGGCCAACTCGAGATCATGCACGCGCGGCAGCGGCGCACGCGGCAGGTCGAGGATCTCGGCGCCGAGCTGGTAGGCCGCTCTGGCCTCCTGCGGCGTCATCGAATGAAAAGGCGGGCGGTTCGCGCGGTGGATCCGCTCGAGCACGCCCGCCATCCTTGCAGTCAAAGGTGGGGTCAAGAACTCGCTCATTGCGAGCGAGTGTAGGTCTCTCAGTGGAACTGTTCCTCTTCCGTCGAGCCGGTCAGCGCCTTGACCGAGGAGGAGCCGCCCTGGATCACGGTGGTCACGTCGTCGAAGTAGCCTGCGCCGACCTCCTGCTGGTGCGAGACGAAGGTGTAGCCCTGCTCGCGCGCCTGGAACTCGGGCTCTTGGACCATCTCCACGTAGTGGCGCATTCCCTCGCCGCGCGCATAGGCGTGGGCGAACTTGAAGCTGTTGAACCAATTGATGTGGATGCCAGCCAGCGTGATGAACTGGTACTTGTAGCCCAGTGCCGAGAGCTCGTCCTGGAATTTGGCGATGGTCTTGTCGTCGAGGTTCTTCTTCCAGTTGAAGGACGGCGAGCAGTTATAGGAGAGCAGCTTGCCCGGGCACTTGGCATGCACGGCCTGGGCGAACTCGCGGGCGAAGCCGAGGTCGGGCGTGCCGGTCTCGCACCAGACGAGGTCAGCGTAGGGCGCGTAGGCCACGCCGCGGCTGATGGCCTGCTCCAGGCCGTTCTTCACGCGGTAGAAGCCCTCCTGCGTGCGCTCGCCCGTCAGGAAGGGCTTGTCATTGGCGTCGTGGTCGCTGGTCAGCAAGTTGGCAGCCTCGGCATCGGTGCGGGCCAGGATGATGGTGGAGACGCCCATCACGTCGGCGGCAAAGCGCGCGGCGATCAGCTTCTCGATCGCCTCCTGCGTGGGCACGAGCACCTTGCCGCCCATGTGGCCGCACTTCTTGACGGCGGCGAGCTGGTCCTCGAAGTGCACGCCCGCGGCGCCCGCGGCGATCATGTTCTTCATCAGCTCGAAGGCGTTGAGCACGCCGCCGAAGCCGGCTTCCGCATCGGCCACGATCGGCAGGAAGTAGTCGACGAATTCCTTGTCACCGGGGTTGATGCCGCGGCCCCACTGAATCTCGTCAGCGCGCTTGAAGGTGTTGTTGATGCGCCGGACCATGGTGGGCACCGAGTCGTAGGCGTAGAGCGACTGATCGGGGTACATGGTCTCGGAGGTGTTGCCGTCCGCGGCCACCTGCCAACCCGATAGGTAGACGGCCTCAAGGCCGGCCTTGGCCTGCTGCATGGCCTGTCCGGCGCTGATGGCACCGAAGGCGTTCACATAGCCCTTCTTCGCGCCGCCGTTGACGCGCTCCCAGAGCAACTCGGCGCCGCGCTTGGCCAAGGTGTGCTCGATCTGCTGGGAGCCGCGCAGACGCACCACGTCTTCGGCGATGTAGCCGCGCTTGACGCCCTTCCAACGGGGGTTCTCGGCCCAATCCTTTTCGAGGGCGGCGATCTGCTGTTCGCGGGTGAGTTTGGACATGAAGTGCTCCTTGGTGAATCAGGGGTTGCAATGGACTCAAGCCTAGTCGCCCAGAGGTCTCCATGGATGACTTATGTCTTATATAAGACTAAAAAAATTTCCCTTATTTATCAACAACATGAAATGAATATTTCTGTATGCGAAATGACATACACCATCATGGGAAATTATTGCGCAGCGCAGCAATGAATGACCCCGCAATATGGAAGTGTCATTCCATATCGCGAGATGCGCCGAGTTTGCCGCTCGGGCGCAGGTTCAGGAAAAGTAGTGTTTGATGCCGGCCAGCGTCATCTCGACGCCAATGGCCGTGAGCACCAGGCCCATGAGCTTTTCAAGGGCCGAGATGACGGAGTCGCCGAGCAGGCGACGGATGCGGTCGGCCAGCAGCAGCGTGAGCAGGGAGATGAACATCGCCGTCAGCAACGCGCCGATCCAGGACCAGATGCGCTCAGGTTGGCGCGATGCCAGCAGCAGCACGGTGGCCATCGCAGAGGGACCGGCCAGCAGGGGCACGGCCAGGGGGAAGATCGTCGGCTCGCGGCCGCGCTCCAGGCCGTAGGCGGTCTCGCCGCCGCCGCCGAAGATCATGCGGATGGCGATGATCAGCAGAATCACACCGCCGGCCACCTCAAGCGAACGCTCCGAGAGGTGCATAACCTCCAGAAAGCCGTTGCCAAAGAACATGAAGAGCAGCAGCACGCCGGTGGCAATGCCCACCTCGCGCAGCGCCACGCGCGTGCGTCGCTCGGGCGCCACGCCGCGCATGATGGGGATGAAGACCGGCAACGAACCCAGCGGGTCCAGGACTAGCAGCAGCAGAATGAGGGCAGAGAGAAAGTTGTGATCCACGCTGGCATTGTCCATGAGCGGCAGAGGCCGGCGGTCCTCTCGGAGCGCCGGCCTCTGTTTTGAGTCAGTCCCTCAGGCTCAGAAGCTCGTGCTGACCGCCAGCCCGATGGTGCGCGGCCGCAGCGAGAATTCCTGGGTCACGTACTGGATGCTGGGCTGCTGCAGCACCGTGTGGTTGTTCGTCAGGTTCTTGACGCTGAGGTCAAGGTCCCACTTCTCGAAGGAGATTGTCCAGCCGGCGTCGTAGGTGGCGTAGGAAGGACGCTTGTAGTCGGTGTCGGTGCGCAGCAGCGAGCCGTGGCTGCTGCCGGTCCACTGACCATTCAGGCGCAGCACCGATTCCGCGAAGCCCATCGAGAAACGGTACTCGCCGCCGAGCTTGAAGCTGTAGCGGGGCACGCCGATGATGGAGTCACCCTTGCGCACATTGGGCTGGCCGTTGCTGTCGGTGCCGAGGAAAGGTACGTCTTCGGCGAACACGGCGCGGTTGTACCCGCCGCCGGTGCTGATCGTGAAGGCGCTGCTCAGCTTGGCCTTGAGCTCGAACTCGAAGCCGTCGCTCGTGGCCTTACCCACATTGGTCTCGAAGTCGAAGCCCGCGGTCGGCAGGTTGATGTCCTGCTGGATGTCCTTCCAATCGATGTGATATGCCGCCAGGTTGAGGCTCACCTTACCGCCCATCAGGCGCGATTTGGTACCGACCTCATAGGAGCGCAGGCTGTCCGGACCGAAGGTGGCGGGCGCAGCCTTGAGACCCAGGGCCGCGAGATCGTCCACATTGCCCTGAATGGTGAGCGGAACCGGGCGGTTGGCGCCGCCCAGGCGGAAACCGTCGGCGATGTTGACGTAGAAGGTATTGTCCGGGTTGATGTCCCAGTCCAGGGCCAGGCGCGGCGTGGCCTTGTGGGCATTGCTGGTGATGTGGGTTGGGTTGGCGCTCGCGCCTTGGCCGGCGAAGTAGAAATCGCCTTCTCGGCGGAAGTCCTCGCTGGACTGCAGAAAGCGCATGCCTGCCGTCAGCCGCAGCGCCGGGCTGACGTGGTAGCTCAGTTCGCCGAACACCGAGTTTTGCTTGGTGTTGTAGTGACGCGCGCTGTAGTAGCTGTTGTCGTTGGTGAAAGCGCCGTTGAAAATGCCCGCGCCGGACACCCACTGCGTCGGGTCGTAGATGTTGACGCCGTTGGAGGTGAAGGCTTTGGTCAGACCGAAGACCGGCTCGTTGTCCGACACGTCCGTCTTGGTCTGCGCGTTGTAGAAGCCAACGACCCATGTCCAGGGGCTACCCGTCTGGGCCGTGTCCTTGGAGGCCAGGCGCAGTTCGGCCGAGGTCTGGCTGATCTTGTTGTCCAGGTAGACGGCCGAAGGCAGATAGCTGGCGATGGCCGCCACGGCCGGATTGGCGATCAGGCTGCCGATGTAGCTGGAGTTGACGCTGGTGCCGTCTTGCGTGCGCTTGAAGCGGCGCTCGTAGCTGTTGACGATACCGGTGAAGTCGGCAAAGCCGACGTCGCCGTTGACCGTCACCGAGGGCACTGTCAGCGTGTCGTCACCGGGCTCTTGCACGATCTTGGAGGTCTCGAAGCGCGGCAGGGGCACGCCGGCGTTGTACTGCTGGTAGCCACCAACCTGCGAGTAATAGGCGTCGATGTCCTTGGTCTTGTTGTGCTGGTAGAACAGCGCCGGCAGCACCGTCCAGTCCTTGTCGATGCGGAACTTGGCGCCGAGCTTGAACACGGTCCAGTCGGCGCTGTTGATGCCCTTGTCAATGATCTGCAGCGTCTGGGGGCTGACCTGGTCGATGTAGCCGGCCAGATGCCCAGCCTGCACGCCGATGCGAATCGCCGCCGTGTCGCGCGACAGGGGCACGTTCAACACCGCCTGGCCCATGTAGCTGGTGCCGCCGTGCTCCGTGGACGATACCTCGGCGCGCGCATCGCCGCCAAAGTTCACGAGGTCAGGCTGCTTGCTGATGAAGCGCAGCGTGCCGCCCATGGAGCCGGCGCCGTACAGCGTGCCCTGCGGGCCGCGCAGCACTTCCACGCGCTCAATGTCGAAGAAGCGCGGCTCGGCCGTGCCCTGGCTGTAGAGGTTGCGGGTGGTCAGCGAAACATCGTCGAGATAGACGCCCACCGTGGCCGAGCCGGCCTGCGAGCTCACGCCGCGGATCTCGATGGTGGACAGGCCCGGTCCGCCCTGGCTGTTGAAGGAGACGTTGGGCAGGTTGCGGGTCAGGTCGCCGAAGTCGACGATCTGATTGTCCTTGAGCGAATCGCCGCTGATCGCCGTGACCGAAAGCGGAACCTTGCGCACGTCCTCGATGCGCTTCTGCGAGGTGACGAGCACGGTGTCGAGCACCTGGTGGTCGGTGTTGTCCGCTTGCTGGGCAAGGGCTTGCAAGCTCAAGAGAGCGACAGCGCTGGCGATCAGGGTGGGTTTGAACATATGAGTTTGGGTAAACGGCCTATAAACGGTGCATGCTGCCCGAGGCCGGCGCGCCTAGGCAAGCTTCCAGGCCGGGACAGCGCTCGCTATGTTGGATTCAAGCCACCACTGCCCAGCGGCAGTGCGCTCACGCCCTCGGGTGGTGCTCGGCGTGCAGGGCCTTGAGCCGTGCCCGCGCCACGTGCGTGTAGATCTGCGTCGTGGAGAGGTCGGCATGGCCGAGCAGCAGCTGGACCACGCGCAGATCCGCGCCGTGGTTGAGCAGATGTGTGGCGAAGGCGTGTCTGAGCGTGTGCGGAGACAGTGGCACATGGATGCCCGCCTCCAGCGCGTACCTCTTCACCAGGTGCCAGAACATCTGCCGCGTCATGCCCTCGCCGCGGCCGGTGACGAAGAGTTCGTCGCAGCTTCGCCCGGCCAGCAGCTCGGCGCGGGCTGCGCTCACATAACGGCCCAGCCAGCCCGAGGCATGCTCGCCGAAGGGCACGAGCCGCTCTTTAGAGCCCTTGCCGGTGACGCGCAGCACCATCTCCTTGAAGCCCACGTGCACGCTCTTGAGAGTGACGAGCTCGGTCACGCGCAGGCCGCTGGCATACATCAGCTCCAGCATGGCGCGGTCGCGCAGGCCCAGGGCCGTGTCCACATCAGGCGCAGACAGCAGGGCCTCCACCTGGGCCTGCGAAAGCGTCTTGAGGTTGCGCTGCGGCGCCTTGGCGCTGCTCATTCGCAGGCAGGGATCAGCCGCGATGCGCCGCTCGCGCAGCGCCCAGCGAAAATAGCGCTTGAAGACCGAGAGCCGGCGGTTGGCGCTGGTGGTCTTGTCGCTAGCGCGCGCAACCGCATAGCCGAGCAGGTCGGTCTCCGCGCAACCATCGAGCGTGCGCCCCTGCTCCGCCAGCCATCGGGCCAGCAGGCTCAGGTCGCGCTTGTAGGCCTGCTGCGTGTTGCGCGAAAGACCGTCCTCGAGCCACAGCGCCTGGACGAAGTCCTCGATGCCGGCCAGGCTCTGCGCGAGTTCAGTCGAGCTTGAGCTTTTGTTTGGCGACGACTTGCTTGTAGACATCGAACTCGGCCTTGATCTGGGCCGCGAATTGCTCCGGCGTGTTGGCGATGACGATGGAGCCGGTCTCGTCGATGCGCTTCTTCACTTCGGGCATGTTGAGCGCTTGCTTGAAGGCGGCGTTGAGCTTGGCCACCACCTCGGGCGGCAGGCCCTTGGGGCCATAGACGCCGTAGTAGGCCATGCGATTGACGGGCTCCAGACCAAGCTCCTTGAAGGTCGGCACATTCGGCAGCACGGCCAGACGCTCGGGCGCGGCCACCACGATGGGAATCAGCCGTCCGTCCTTGATGAATGGCAGGGCCGAAGGTAGGTTGTCGAAGATCATCGGCACCACGCCCGACACCGTGTCGGTCAGGGCCGGGCCGGCGCCGCGGTAGGGAATGTGGAGCACGAAGGTCCCTGTCAGGCTCTTGTACAGCTCCATCTGAAGATGGCCGATGCCGCCCGTGCCAGAACTGGCGAAGCTGTACTTGCCGGGGTGCTTCTTGAGCTCGGCGAGAAAGCCCTTGTAGTCGTGCGCCGGGAAGCTCGGGTGCACGGCAATCACGTTGGGCGTGGCCGCCATATTGATGATGGGCGTGAAGTCCGTCAGCGGGTTGTAGGCAATCTTCGGGTTGATGGCCGGATTGGCCGCCGTGGTGGAGACCGTGGCCACTCCGAGCGTGTAGCCGTCGGGCGTGGCACGCGCAGTGTCAGTGGCGCCGACCACGCCGCCGCCGCCGGCCTTGTTCTCGACGAGCACGGTCTGCCCCAGCGGCCCGCTCGTTCGCTCGGCGACGACACGGGCGATGATGTCCGTCGTGCCGCCCGGCGCGAAGGGCACGACCAGCCGCACGGGCTTGCTCGGGTAGGCGTCGGCCCAGGACACCGAAGCACCGAGGCTCAAACCGAGCGCCAGCGCCCCCTGGATCCAATACCTTCTCTGCATGGTCTGTCTCCTTCGTGTGTATGGACAGAACCGATGCTAGTTCAGGTCGGCTGGCCCTTGAATGTGGCTTGTCCCAACAAGCCCGCTTTGAGCCGCTCGTCGCTGACCTTCTCGCCCAGGAAGACCTTGAGGAAGGCGGTATACAGGTCCGCGCCTGGCACGGTATCGCCATATTGCTTGCCGTTGACGACCAAGGTAGTGCCCTTCTCCGGTACGAAGTCGATCAGGGCCACGTCGCCTTTCTTGAAGCTGCCGAAGAGGGCGAGGTTGGCATTGAGGCGCTGGACGCGGTCACCGAGCGCGGCCTTCTCGGCCTCGGTGCAGTTGCGCTCCACGCCCTTGTCGATGGCCTTGATGAACTCCTGCGCCCCGATGGACTTGAGCGGCAGCGTGATGCGCAGTTCCAGGCGCTTGGGGCCGGTGACCGCATAGACCTCGTCGGGCGTTCCGGCCTTCTTCGTCATGTAGAGCGCCGCCGAATAGCCATGAAAGCCGTAGGCGGCACGCTCGCCGATGCCCGAAAGCACGAGGCTCTTTCCGCCGAGCGCGAGCGTGTCAGCATAGTCTTGGTCCTGGTAGCGGACGGCCTGGGCCTGGGTCATGAGGGACAGCGCCAGCAGGCCGCTGAGAAAATAGTGTCTGTACATGGGTGCCTCCAATTGGGCTTCGGTTTCGCGGGCACACTCTGCCACATGCCCGACGCGTTGCTGTTGCTGCCTGATTTTTTGCTGATTCTTTGCGGCTTCGTTCTGTGCCGTTTCACCGCCCTGGACCGCCCAGTGTGGGATGCCGCCGAGCGCCTGGTCTACTACCTCCTCTTCCCTGTCTTGCTGTTCCACTCCATCGTGCGAACGCCTCTGGATCCGGCCAGCACGGCGAGCCTGGCGCTCGCGGGCGTGGTCACGGTCGGCTGCGGCATCTTCCTGGCCTACAACCTCAAGCGGCTGCCCGGCGTTGACGCGCTCGCCCACGCCTCCGGGGCCCAGGTTGCATTCCGTTTCAATTCCTTCATCGCACTGGCCGTGGCAGAGCGCCTGCTAGGCGCGCAAGGCGTGGCCTGGGTGGCTCTACTGGTGGCCCTGTGCGTGCCGATCTGCAATGTCGCCGCGGTGTGGCCGCTGGCGCGCCAGGGCGGCCATGGCTATCTGCGCGAGCTCTCGCGCAACCCGCTCATCATCGCCACTGTCGCTGGCCTGCTGGCCAATATCGCCGGCCTGAAGTTTCCGCAGCCTCTGGCCCTAACGCTCAACCGCATCAGCCTGGCCGCCCTGCCCCTAGGCCTGATGGCCGTCGGCGCGGGCCTGCGCTTCGGCGCCCTGCGCGATTGGCCGCTGCTGGCCACCGGCTTCATCGCCATCCGGCATCTGGCCCTGCCCCTGGTGGCCCTGGTCTTGAGCGCCTTGCTCCACCTGCCGGCGCCGCAGGCCTTGATTTTGCTGATGTTCTCGGCCCTTCCGACCGCATCGAGCGCCTATGTGTTGGCCGCACGCATGGGCGGCCGCGCAGACTTCGTGGCCGGGCTCGTCACCCTGTCCACGCTGACCGGCATGGTCAGCCTTCCGCTGTGGCTGCTGCTAAGGCCCAGCTGATGTGCTCTGCCACGAGCGGCGAAGCCTGCGGCAAGGCCTGCTGAAGGGCCTGCCGGAACGCTGGCCGCTCGCGCTCGCGCAAGGCATTCCCCATCACCACCGCCACATTGCGCCGCCAGCGTTCATGCCCAATGCGGCGGATGGCTGAGCCTTCCATGGCGTGCAGGAACTCCGCCTCGCTCCAGTTCCACCAGCGCAGCAGATCCCCTCCTTCGAAATGCGGCCGCGCGTCAAAGTCGGCCAGGCGTGTCGGTTGGGCGTACTTGTTCCAGGGGCAGGCGAGCTGGCAGTCGTCGCAGCCGTAGACGCGGTTGCCGATCAGCGGCCGCAGCTCGAGCGGGATCGGGCCGTCGTGCTCGATGGTCAGGTAGGACACGCAACGCCGCGCGTCCAGCCGGTAGGGAGCGACGATGGCCTGGGTCGGGCAGATGTCAAGGCAGGCGCGGCACTGACCGCAATGGTCGCTGACGGCGTTCGTCAGTGGCAGCGCCAGGTCCACGTAGATCTCGCCGAGGAAGAACATGGAGCCGGCGTCGCGGTGCAGAGTCAGGGTGTTCTTGCCGCGCCAGCCGATGCCCGACCGCGAGGCCAGTTCCACTTCGAGCACGGGTGCTGAATCGGTGAAGACACGATGGCCCATGGGCCCCACAGCCGCGGCCAGGCGATCGGCCAGTTGTTGCAGCCGGTTGCGCAACACCTTGTGATAGTCGCGTCCCCGTGCATACAGCGCCAGTTGGCCGCGCGCTGGGTCGTCCAGCGCGTCGAATTCGATCGCCTGCCACCCCTGGGGCGTGTCGCGCGGCAGGTAATCCATGCGCGCGGTGATCACCGAGAGCGTGCCCGGCACCAACTCGGCCGGCCGTGCACGCTTGAGGCCGTGGGCCGCCATGTAGTGCATCGAGCCGTGGAAGCCGGCGGCCAGCCAGTCGAGCAGCCCTTGTTCGGCATCACCGAGCGAGATCGGGGCCACGCCGATCTGTGAGAATCCGAGCTCAAGGGCCCAGCCCTGCAATTCCGAAACAAGATCCTTCGACATTTGCGTATTTTAGAAAGTCGTCATCTGCTGTGGGCCGACGAGCCTGCCTGCCAAGCCTTCGCACGCGAGCTGTCGCGCTGCCCGGGCCTGATGGATTGCAGCGTCGAGCTGCACGGCAGCCTGGGTGCGGGCAAGACGACGTTCGTGCGCCACCTGTTGCGCGCGCTGGGCGTCGAGGGCCGCATCAAGAGCCCCAGCTACGCAGTGCTGGAGAGCTATGAGCTGGCGCAAGGCGTGGTCAGCCACTTCGACTTCTACCGCTTTGAAGACCCGCGCGAATGGGAAGACGCAGGTTTTCGCGACGTATTTACTGCCCCTGGCCTCAAGCTCAGCGAGTGGCCCGAGAAGGCTGCGGGCGTGCTGCCCGTGGCCGACATACAGATCTGGATCACGACCGGCGCCGAGGACGTACGCACGGTCGAACTGCGCGCCGGCACCTCGCTCGGCGTGCAGGTCTTGAATGGCCTCGAAGGCCAGGAATGAATGAGACCCTCTGAATCCCGACGACATGCCCTGCGCGCGATGGGCGCCCTCGCCTTCACGCTGCGCATTCCCCAGGCCCTGGCGGGCACCGGCCCCACCATCATCGCCGTGCGTGTCTGGCCGGCGGCTGAATACACCCGCGTCACGCTGGAGTCCGACAAACCCCTGCAGGCCCGCCACACCCTGGTCGAATCGCCCGATCGCCTGGCCATCGACATCGACGACCTGCAGTTGAGCCCGCGCCTGCGCGAGCTACTCGGCAAGATTGCACCCGACGATCCCTTCATTGCAGGCGTACGCGTGGGGCAGAACACGGCGCGCACGGTGCGCATCGTCTTCGACCTCAAACAGCCGATCGCGCCCCAGGTGTTCACGCTGGCGCCGGTCGCGGCCTACCAGGACCGGCTGGTCTTCGACCTCTACCCCAAGGTCGAGGAGGATCCGCTGATGGCCCTGATCCTGGAAAAGGAACGGGACGCGGCGAAGTCGGTGCGCGACGCGATCGCCGAGGCGGCCTCGGCCCCCAAGGCCGCCTCGGCACCTGCGCAAAAGCTCACTCCCAAGGAGCAGGCCAAGCTCGACCGCCTGATCGTCATTGCCCTGGACCCGGGCCACGGCGGCGAGGACCCCGGCGCCATCGGCCCCTCGGGCCTTCGAGAAAAGGACGTGGTGCTGGCCATCGCCAAGCGCCTACGCGAGCGACTGCAGGAGCAGCCCAATATCCGCGTGATGATGACGCGCGACGCCGACTACTTTGTGCCCCTTGGGGACCGCGTGCGCAAGGCGCGGCGCGTGCAGGCGGACCTGTTCGTGTCCATCCACGCCGATGCATTCGTGACACCCAAGGCGCGCGGCGCCTCGGTCTTCGCACTCAGCGAGCGCGGCGCCAGCAGCGTGCAGGCCCAGTGGCTGGCTGACAAGGAGAACGCCGCCGACCTCGTGGGCGGTGTGAACGTGGCCGTGAAGGACAGCCACGTGCTGCGAGCAATGCTGGACATGAGCATCAGTGCCCAGGTCAAGGACAGCCTCAAACTTGGCAGCGCCGTGCTCGCCCAGATCGGCCAGGTGGGCCGCCTTCACAAGAACGAGGTCGAGCAGGCGGGCTTCGTCGTGCTCAAGGCGCCGGACATCCCCTC
>JAFALK010000014.1 GCA_019234295.1 Roseateles sp. | reverse complement strand
GCCGATATGCACGAGCACTACCGCCCAGCCGATGTCGAAGCCGCCGCCCAGGATCACTGGCAGGCGCGCAACGCCTACCGTGTCGTCGAGGACAAGAACAAGCCGAAATACTACGCCTGTTCCATGCTGCCCTACCCATCGGGCAAGTTGCACATGGGTCATGTACGCAACTATACGATCAACGACATGCTGGCCCGCCACCTGCGCATGAAGGGCTACAACGTGCTCATGCCCATGGGCTGGGACGCCTTCGGCCTGCCGGCCGAAAACGCCGCCATGAAGGGCAAGGTGCCGCCAGCGCAGTGGACCTACTCCAACATCGCCCACATGAAGGGCCAAATGCAGGCCATGGGCCTGGCCATCGACTGGTCGCGCGAGGTCGCCACCTGCTCGCCCGAGTACTACAAGTGGAACCAATGGCTGTTCCTCAAGATGCTCGAGAAGGGCATCGCCGAGCGCCGTACCCAGGTGGTCAACTGGGACCCGGTGGACCAGACCGTGCTGGCCAACGAGCAGGTCATCGACGGCAAGGGATGGCGCTCGGGCGCCGTGGTGGAGAAGCGCGAGATCCCCGGCTACTACCTGAACATCACGCAGTACGCCGAGGAGCTGCTCGGCTCAGTAGCCGACCCGGCCAACCCGCAATACCTGAGCGGCTGGCCCGAACGCGTGCGCCTGATGCAGGAGAACTGGATTGGCAAGAGCGAAGGTTTGCGCTTCGCCTTCACGCATGAGATCCGGGCCGCCGACGGCACCCTGATCCAGGACGGCCGCCTGTACGTCTTCACGACGCGCGCCGACACCATCATGGGCGTGACCTTCTGCGCCGTGGCGCCCGAGCATCCGCTGGCCGCGCACGCCGCCGCCTCGAACCCCGCGCTCGCTGCCTTCATCGAGGAATGCAAGCAGGGCGGCACCACCGAAGCCGAGCTCGCCACGCAAGAGAAGAAGGGCATGGCAACCAGCCTCTTCGTCACGCACCCGCTGACTGGCGCGCAGGTCGAGGTCTGGGTCGGCAACTACGTGCTGATGTCCTATGGCGACGGCGCCGTGATGGGCGTGCCGGCGCACGATGAGCGCGATTTCGCGTTCGCCAAGAAGTACAAGCTGCCGATCAAGCAGGTCGTGGCCGTCGAAGGCGAGAGTTACAGCCTCGAGGCCTGGGCCGAGTGGTACGGCGACAAGCAGCGCGGTGTCTGCATCGAGTCCGACGGCCTCGACGGCCTCGGCTACAAGGCCGCCGTCGACAAGGTGGCCACACTCGTCGGCGCCAAGGGCCTGGGCGAGAAGAAGACCACCTGGCGTCTGCGCGACTGGGGCATCAGCCGCCAGCGCTACTGGGGCACGCCGATCCCAATCATCCATTGCGAGAGCTGCGGCACCGTGCCGGTCCCCGAGAAGGACCTGCCCGTGGTCTTGCCCGAGGACTGCATCCCCGACGGCAGTGGCAACCCGCTGAACAAGCGCGCCGATTTCCTCAACGTTGCCTGCCCCTGCTGCGGCAAGCCGGCGAAGCGCGAGACGGACACGATGGACACCTTCGTGGATAGCTCGTGGTACTTCATGCGCTATTGCGACGCCAAGAACGCCGAGGCCATGGTCGGCGCCGGCACCGAGTACTGGATGCGCGATGGCGGCATGGATCAGTACATCGGCGGCATCGAGCACGCGATCCTCCACCTGCTGTACGCTCGCTTCTGGACCAAGGTGATGCGCGATCTGGGCCTCGTCAAGGCAGACGAGCCCTTCAAGCGCCTGCTCACCCAAGGCATGGTGCTCAAGGGCGCCTACTTCCACAAGCCCGCGGACGCGGGCAAGAACTACTACTGGGAACACGAGGTCGAGGTCGCCCGCAACGAGCACGGCGCACCGACGGGAGGCAAACTCAAGTCCGACGGCACGCCCGTCGAGTACGAGATGACCACCATGTCCAAGTCCAAGAACAACGGCGTGGATCCGCAGGCCCTGATCGACGAGTACGGCGCCGACACGGCGCGTCTCTTCGTCATGTTCGCCTCTCCGCCCGAGCAGACGCTCGAGTGGAACGACGCCGGCGTGGAGGGCGCGCACCGCTTCCTCAAGCGCGTCTGGGGCTTCGGGTTCAAGAACGCAGACGCGATCAAGGCTGCAGGCAAGGACTTCAGCGCCCTGGGCGAGGACGCCAAGGCCCTGCGCCGCGAGGTGCACCTCGTGCTCAAGCAGGTCAGCCACGACTACGAGCGCATGCAGTACAACACCGTCGTCTCCGGCGCGATGAAGCTGCTCAACGCGCTCGAAGGCTTCAAGGGCGAGGCGACTGCCGCCCATGCTGCCGTTCTTCGCGAAGGCTTCTCCGTGCTGCTGCGCGTGCTCTACCCGGCCTGCCCCCACATCGGCCATGCACTGTGGCAGGACCTTGGCTTTGCGGCCGAGCACGGTGAGCTGCTCGACGCGCCCTGGCCCTCGGTCGACGAAGGCGCGCTCGTGCAAGACGAGATCGAGTTGATGCTGCAGGTCAACGGCAAGCTGCGCGGAGCGGTCAAGGTTGCCGCCAACGCCGACAAGGCCGCGATCGAGGCGGCGGCACTGGCCCATCCCGAGACCGCCAAGTTCAGCGAAGGCCGCCCGCCCAAGAAGGTCGTGGTCGTGCCAGGTCGCCTGGTCAACGTCGTCGCCTGAAGCCATGATCCAGCGCCGCGCCCTGCTCCTCGGCCTCGCCGCCCTGTCCGGCTGCGGTTTCCAGCTCCGCAAGGAGCCCGAGCTGTATGTGCGCACCATCGGCTTGGCGGGCTTCACGCCGAACTCGCCGCTGGCAGCGGAGCTGCGCCGCCAGCTGGGCCGCAGCAACGTGCAGGTCCTGGAGGACGCTAACCGTGCCGAGGTCGTGATCGAGGCGCAGCGCGACCAGCGCGAGCGCGTGGCCGTGGTGACCACCAGCGCGGGCCAGGTCCGCGAATGGGAGTTGCGCCTGCACCTGGACTACGTGCTGCGCCGCCCCGATGGCGAGCTGCTGCTGCCGCGCGCCGAGGTGCTGGTCACCCGCGAAATGACCTTCACCGAAACCCAGGCCCTGGCCAAGGAGCAGGAAGAGGCCTCGCTGTACCGCGCCATGCAGTCGGACGTTGTCCATCAATTGTTGCGCCGCCTCGCCGCCATCCACCCCAGCTGAGATGCTGATCCGCCCCGACGCCCTCGGCTCCCAGCTCTCCAAAGGGCTGCGGCCCGTCTACACCGTCTTCGGCGACGAGCCCCTGCTCGCCCAGGAGGCGGCCGACGCCATTCGCGTCGCCGCCAAGGCAGACGGCTATGGCGAGCGGCAGGTCTTCACCGTCGCCGGCAATGCCTTCGACTGGTCGGCGGTGATCGCTGCCTCGCAGGCCATGAGCCTGTTCGCCGAGCGCCAGTTCATCGAGATCCGCATTCCCTCGGGCAAGCCCGGCAAGGACGGCTCCGAGGCCTTGCAGCGCTATTGCGACGGACTGCCGCCCGACGTGCTTACGCTGGTCACCCTGCCGCGCCTGGACAAGACGCAGATGTCCAGCGCCTGGTTCCAGGCCCTGGACCAGCACGGCGTCACCGTGCGCGTGGACCCCATCGAGCGCCGCGCCCTGCCCCAGTGGATCGCCCAACGCCTGGCCCGCCAGCAACAGCGCGTGGAAGACGGCGAAGCCGGCCAGCGCACGCTGGACTTCTTCGCCGATCGCGTAGAAGGCAATCTGCTCGCCGCGCACCAGGAGCTGCAAAAGCTCGCCCTGCTGCACCCGGCCGGCGTGCTGAGCTTCGAGCAGATCGAGGCCGCCGTGCTCGACGTGGCCCGCTTCGACGTCTTCAAGCTCAGCGAGGCCGTGCTGGCCAGCCAGCTCGCCCGCGCCCTGCGCATGCTCGACGGCCTGGAGGCCGAAGGCGAAGCCGCCGTCCTGGTGCACTGGACCTTGGCCGAAGACATCCGCGCCCTGGCCCGTGTGCGCGAGGCGCTCGATGCCGGCAAGCCGCTGCCCCTGGCCTTGCGCGAGGCGCGCGTCTGGGGTGCCAAGGAAAAAATCTTTGAGCGCGTGGCGCCGACGCTGAGCGCCGGTGCACTCACGCCCCTCGTGCAGGCAGCACAGATTTGCGACGGTCTCGTCAAAGGCCTGCGCCACCCCGACTGGCCCGCCGAGCCCTGGATGGGCCTGCGCAAGCTCGCACTGATGCTGGCCCAGACCGTCGCCGGCCCGCGTGCACCGCGCTACAGTCTGAGCGCCCTGTGAACCCTGAGGACAGGCCCGCAATGAAGAAGCCCGCCCTGTTTGCACTGCTGCTGCTCCCCGCCCTTGCGGCTCAGGCACTGCCCTGGACCGTGCAGGTGAAGAACGCCGCCGGCCAGCCCCTGGTCGATGCGGTGGTGGCAGTGGAACTGCGCGGCAAGCCCAGTCACACGACGAGTGCCAAGGCCGAGATGGGCCAGCGCGACCGCCAGTTCACGCCCCAATTGCTCGTGGTGCAGACCGGCACGGCGGTGAGCTTCCCGAACTTCGACACGGTGCGCCACCACGTCTACTCCTTCTCGCCGATCAAATCCTTCGAGATCAGGCTCTACGCCGGTACGCCGGCCGCCCCGGTGACCTTCGACAAGCCCGGAGTGGCCACCCTGGGCTGCAACATCCACGACCGCATGAGCGCTCGCATCGTCGTGGTGGACACGCCGCTGTTCGCTCGCACCGATGCCAAGGGCCAGGCCACGCTCGACCTGCCGCCCGGCGACCACGAGCTGCAGGTGTGGCACGCCACATTGCGTACCGACCAGTTGCAGTCGCGCCCGCTGACAGTCGGCAACGAAGGTGGAACGACCAGCGTGACGCTCGGCGACTAGAACTGCGCCTGCACCGAGACGTAGCTGCTGCGCTGCGATGTCTTGTTCGCGATCTGGCCCAGGTCCACCCAGGCGACCGTCACGCTGAGATGGCGCATGGGCCACCAGGCGACGAAGAGGTCGGCCGCGCGGGTTTCAGGCGCAGCGCTCAGATTGCTGGGCTTGGCCCGGTACTCAACGCCGATGGCGAGAGCGTCGCGCGGCAGCACGGCAATGCTGGCCTCGGGCTCGATGCGCCGGCTGTCGTGGCGGTCTCCGCCGAAGCCCAGCAGGCCCATCTGGTTGGCCCGGGTGGCGCGCAGCGTCAGGTTGGTCAAGAGGTTGAAGCCGCAGGCGGCACCGAACCACAGCTTGGTGGCGGCCACATAGGGATCGATCTCGTCTTGATGCTTGGCACCGAGCAGATTCGGCACGAACATGTCGCGGTTGTGCTTGTACTGCGCGCCGACGGAGATCTGCGGCCAGGGCGTATCGGCGTCGAAGACGGCATCGCCGAATACGCGCCATTTCAGGCCCAGCACGTCCATTTTGAGGCTGGCGCCGGGCACGGTGTCTGAGAGGCCGAAACGCCACTGCGCAGCCGAGAGTTCTACGGTGTCGTAGAGGCCCAGCGCCACGCCATGCGCGTCGAGCTCGTAGCCGCCGCGCGTGCGCAGGTGAGTGGCGTAGACCGAGGCGCCGATCTGATCGCGGCTGCCCTCACCGCCGATCACGGCCCAGGGCGTGAGGCCGCCGCCAGCCGCACCCTCGACCTGGCTCACGCCCGAGGCGGCCAGCACGCGGTCCCCGGCGAAGCTTTGGCTTGCGCACAACAGCGCCGCCCAGACTCCCAGGGCTGAGCGAGAAATCAAGCGCACATTGAAAGACATGTTGTCGGCCTTTTTCCGAGTCACGAGCAGGCGCGGCGCTACAGTCGGCCACTACCATGTGGTGGTCCATTCTGTGCTGACCGGTCCGTGCCGACCGGCTCGGTATCCCACGCCGCGAGGAGATTCGATGGAAATGCAACGAATGCGCAGCGTCTGCTTGCCGGTGTTGGCTGCATGCATCTGTCTGGCGGCTGGCGCAGCGCCGCCCGACGACAGCACGCTCTACGCCCGGCTTGGAGGCGAGCCCACGGTGAGCAAGGTGATCACGCGCACTATCGAGCGCGCGGCGCATGACCCGCGCACCCAGCGCAGCTTCGACGGCGTGAAGCTCGCGACGGTGGAGGCCAGCATCGTCCAGCAGATCTGCTCAATCTCGGGCGGCGGCTGCAAGTATGAAGGCGAGACCATGGCCCGGGCGCACCAGAGCCTGAATATTCGTGCCAGCGAGTTCGACGCCCTCGTGGACATGCTGCGCGAGGAGTTCGACGCCGCAGGCGTCAGCGCGGGCGCCAAGAACGAGCTGCTCAAGCAGCTCGCACCGATGAAGCGCGACATCGTTCCCGCCGGCTGATCCACGCCAAGCGCAATGCAGCTGCCCGCCTTCTTGAACGTGCGCCGCCTCGAAGGCCGCATCGTGGCCGTGTTCCTGAGCCTGCTGCTGGTCGTGCAGATGGCCAGCTTCGCGGTGATCGACCGCGTGATCACGCGCAATGCCAACAACGACATCGCGGCCGAGCTGCAGACGGGCGAGAAGGTCTTCCACCGCTTGCTGGCCCAGCAGGCCGAGAAGCGGCGCGATGCGGCCGCGCTGCTGGCCCAGGACTACGGCTTCAAGCAGACCATCGCACTGCCCAGGGCCGAGGCCGGCACGATGGAGACCATCCAGGATGCCCTGGCCAACCAGGGCCAGCGCATCGGCGCTACGGTCGTGGCCTACTTCGACAATGAGCTCAACCTCGTGGCGGCCACGCGGCCCGAGGCGCGCCGCTTCCAGGAACTGCTGAAGAAACGCGTGGACGGCAGCGCCGCGGACGACGCGCAACTCGTGCAGCTCGACGGCAAACCCTACCAGGTCGTGGCCCAGCCCGTACGCACGCCGGCGCCGCGCGGCTGGGTGCTGATGGGATTCGCGCTCGACGCCTCCTTGCTGGAGGATCTGAAGTCGCTCTCGGAGCTGCAGGCCATCGTGGTGCGGCGCGAGGCGGGCTGGCAGCCGCTCGTCAGCCGCTTCGGGGCCGCGGACTCGGCCCAGATCGCGGCGCAGGTGCCGCCCGATCCCGAGAACTTCGCGGTCCACATCCAAGGCGAGCAATGGCGCGGCCACCTGGTGCCGCTGGGCCGCGCCGGCGAGCCGCAGATCGGCGTGGTGCTGCTGCGCTCCTTCGATGCGGCAGTGGCACCGTTTCGCGACCTCCAGCTCTCGCTGCTGGGGCTGACGGCACTCGGCGTCCTGGTCTTCGCCCTGCTCAGCGTCCTGCTCGCGCGCGCCATCAGCGGGCCGATCAAGTCGCTCAGCGAATCGGCCGCGCGACTGGGCAGCGGCGACTACGCAACGCCGGTCCAGCGCCATTCGCGCGACGAGGTGGGCGATCTGGCCGATGCCTTTGAGGCCATGCGCAAAGGCATTCGCGCGCAGACCGCCAAGGTCGACCGCCTGGCCTACTGGGATGAACTGACCGGCCTGCCCAATGGCGCGCAACTGCGCGCGCGGCTCGAGGAGTGTTGTGCCGCCGGCCGGCCGCTGGCGGTATTGATGCTGGACTTGGACCGCTTCAAGCATGTCAACGACGTGCTCGGCCAGGAGTTCGGCGACGCGCTGCTGCAGCGCGTGGGCGAGCGGCTCTCGGCGCTGTGCAGCGGGCCGCATCGCATGCTGGCACGCCTGGCCGGCGACGAATTCGCGCTGATGATCGAGGGCGCGGACGAGGACCGCGCCATCGAGTCCGCGCAGGAGATCCTGCGCGACTTCGAACGCCCGCTGCGCATCGAGGCACAGACCGTGGACCTCGGTGCCGGCATCGGCATCGTGCTCGCGCCTCAGCACGGGCAGGATGCCCGGGCATTGCTGGCCCGCGCCGAGCTGGCCATGTATGCGGCCAAGCAGCGCCGCTGCGGCCAGCTCGTCTACAGCAGCGCGCTCGATGCGGGCAGCCAGGACTCGCTGTCCCTGCTGTCGGAGCTGCGCCAGGCCATCGAGCGCAATGAGCTGTGCCTGTACATGCAGCCCAAGATCGGCGTAGCCGAGGGCCGCGTGATTGGCGCAGAGGCCCTCGTGCGCTGGCAGCATCCGCAGCGCGGCATGGTGCCACCCATGGCCTTCATCCCCTTTGCCGAGCAGACCGGCTTCATCCGCACGCTCACCAGCTGGGTGATCGCCGAGGCCGCGCGCTTCCTGGCCTCGGCCCACGCGAGTGACATGCCGCTCAAGGTCTCGGTCAATCTCTCCACGCGCGACCTGATGGACCCGGGCCTGCCGAGCGCGATTCAGGCCCTGGTCAGTGAATTTGCACTCCCCCCCGGCAGCCTGTGCCTGGAGATCACCGAGAGCGCCATCATGGACGACCCCCAGCGCGCGCTCAGCACGCTGGAGCAGCTCTCGAACATGGGTTTCAAGCTCTCGATCGACGACTTCGGCACTGGCTACTCCTCGCTGGCCTACCTGAAGCGCCTGCCGGTGGACGAACTCAAGATCGACAAGAGCTTCGTCATGGGCATGGAGCGCGATCTCGACGACGCGAAGATCGTGCGCTCCACCATCGAGCTGGCCCACAACCTCGGCCTCTCCGTCGTGGCAGAGGGCGTGGAGACCTCGGGCGCCTGGCAGCTGCTGGCCCGCCTGGGTTGCGATGAGGCACAGGGCTACTTCATGGCCAAGCCCATGCCGGCCTCAGAGCTGCTGAGCTGGGCCAGCGATTGGCAGTTGCCCGATGGCACGCCGCTGACCGACTCGATTTTCGCCAGGCTGGACGCCTGAGCAGCCTCGGGCGCTCTTCAAACGCTCAGGCGTCGCGGTCTTCCACGGCCTCGCACAGCGCGCTGAGCACCGCGCGCACCGTGGCGATGCGCACCTCGTGCCGGTCGCCGCCGAAGAACTCCTGCCACACACGCAGCAGCTTGCCGTCGTGCGCGAGCGCCAGCCAGACCGTGCCGACCGGCTTGGCGCTGCTGCCACCCGTGGGACCCGCAATGCCCGTGACGGCCACGGCCCAATCCACCGGCGCATGCGCCATGAGGCCGCGCGCCATGTGCTGGGCCACCTCTCCGCTGACGGCGCCACAGGTCTCGATCAGGCCCGGCGGCACGCCCAGCAGCTCGGTCTTGGCCTGGTTCGTGTAGCTGACCACGCCACGCTCGAACCATTGGCTCGAACCCGGCAGCTCGGTGCAGGCCGCGGCGATCAGGCCGCCCGTGCAGGACTCGGCCGTGCCCAGCCGCTCCTTGCGCCGGATCAGGGCCAAGGCAATCCGGTGGATCAGTTCATGCTCATCGGGGAACAGCATCGTAGGCATTCCAAAACCAGATGGGCACAAGCGTACACCCGGCGGCGACGAAGTCGTCGATCAGGATGCCGATGCCTTGGCGCACGGTGATGGGCGCGCCACGCTCCGTCTTGAAAAGCCGGTCGGCCCAACCGACGGGGCCGGGCTTGGCGGCGTCGAAGAAGCGGAACAGGGCGAAGGCGATGGCCTGCATCCACCACATTGTTGGCGTCAGCCAGAGCACCAGCCAGAAGGCGAGCACCTCGTCCCAGACTATGGAGCCTGGGTCGGGGGTGTTCAGGTGCTGGGCCGTGACTGTGCAGGCCCAGATGCCGATGGCGGTCCCGACCAGCACGATCCAGCCCCAGGGCAAGGCGCCGAAGCCAAAGCTCAGTGCGGCATACACCGCCCAGGCCCACAGCGTGCCAAAGGTGCCAGGCGCCTTGGGCGCGAGGCCACTGCCGAATCCCAGCGCGATCCAATGCGCGGGGTCGCGCAGCATGAAACGCCAAGTGGGGCGCACGGGAGCATTCATGATTTGAAGTGGTCGAAGGAGGCATAGCGCGTGTCCATTGGCGCACCGGCCCCATCCACCAGGCGCAGGCCCGGTTCGGCCTCGATCACGCCAATGCGCGTGACCGGCGTGTGGACCGCTCGCGCCGCTTGCGCCACGGCATCGCGCATCGCGACAGGCGCGGTGAAGACCAGCTCGTAATCGTCCCCTCCGGCCAGGCCCATCTCTCGGCGAAAGGCCAGTGGCTGCGCGTCCAGCACGGCGCTGCGCGGCAGGGCATCGGCATCGAGCGTCGCGCCCACGCGCGAGCGGCGCAAGATGTGGCCGAAGTCGCCGAGCAAGCCGTCGGAGACGTCGATGGCGCTCGTCGCGAGACCGCGCAGCGCCTGGCCCAGCGCCACGCGCGGCTGCGGGCATTCCATGGCGCGACGCACCTGTTCGAAGGCATCGCCCGACAAGCGCAGCTTCCCGCGGAACACCTCCAGCGCCAAGCGCGCATCGCCGAGCGTGCCGGAGACATAGACATCGTCGCCCACTCTCGCGCCCGAGCGCAGCAGGGCCGCACCGGCCGGCGCCTCGCCCATCACGGTGATGCAGAGATTGAGCGGCCCTTGCGTCGTGTCGCCGCCCACCAGTGCAATGCCGTGCTCGTCGGCCAGCGCGAAAAGCCCCTGGGCAAAACCGGCGAGCCAGGCTTCGTCCACACGCGGTAGTGCCAGTGCCAGCGTGAAGGCGCGCGGCGCGGCGGCGCAGGCGGCGAGGTCGGACAGGTTCACGGCCAGGGCCTTGTGGCCGAGCCGTACGGGGTCCACGGTGGAGAGGAAATGCCGGCCCTCGACCAGCATGTCGCTGGAGACCAGCCACTGCATGCCGGGCCGGGGCGCCAGCACGGCGCAGTCGTCGCCGATTCCCAGCTCCACGCCGGCGGTCACGCCCGGAGCCTGTTGGGCGCGCTCGAAATAGCGCGCGATCAGATCGAATTCACCCATGGCCGCGATTGTGTCAGGCCACAATCGCCGTCCATGAGCACCCTGATCGACAAGACGCCCCGTAGGGGCACAGGCACGGCATGGCTGGTTTGCGCTCTCGCGGCCGCCGCCATGTTCGGCAATTTCTACGTCTACGACTCGATCGGCCCCGTGGCCAATCTGCTGCAAAAGCAACTCGGCTTCAGCGACACGCAGATCGGCGCGCTCGACGCGATCTACCACCTCCCCAATGTTGTGCTCATCCTCGTGGGCGGCGTGCTGGTGGACCGCTTCGGCGCGGCGCGCATGACAGTCCTCACCTGCGCCATCTGCCTGGCCGGCGCGCTGCTCACGGCCTATAGCAGCGACTTCTACGGCATGGCCGCGGGCCGGCTGCTGTTTGGCATCGGCGCGGAGACTTTCAATATTGCGACGCTCGCCGCCATCACCGACTACTTCTCCACCGGCCCGCTGGCCTTCGCCATGGGCCTGGGGCTGTCGATCGGACGGCTGGGCTCCTACTCAGTGGACAAGTCGACGGACTGGTTCGCACAGGCCTATGCCCAGGGCTGGCAGCCGCCGCTGGTGATCGCCGCCGTCGCCGCGGCCCTCTCGCTCGTCGCGGCCCTCGCCTACTGGTGGATCGACCGCGAGCCGGCACGTACGCGCGTCGCCGCAGCGCCTGTGGCCGAGAAGTTCCGCTTCGCCGATCTTTGGCATTTCGGCAAGGCCTATTGGTACTTGCTGGCGCTGTGCGTGCTCTGGTACTCCGTGATCCTCGCCTTCCGCAGCACTTTCTCGATCAAGTACTTCCAAGATGTGCACGGCCTGGACTTGGCAGCGGCCGGCACCATGAACAGCTACGTCTACCTGGCCGCGGTGTTCGCCACGCCCCTCTTCGGCTGGGTGTGCGATCGAATGGGGCGCTATGCGCCCTTCCTAGCTTTCGGCGCCCTGCTGCTGCCCGTCGCGCTGGCCATCGTCGCCCTGACCCACTGGAGCCTGTGGGTGGCCACGGCCCTGCTCGGCGTCAGCTACTCGCTCGTGCCGGCCGTCATGTGGCCGCTGACCAGCAAGCTCGTCTCCCCGCAACGCTTTGGCACTGCCATCGGCTTGATGTGGGTGATCCAGAACGCCGGCATCGGCGGCGCCAACATGCTGGCCGGCTGGCTCAACGACCGCGCCGGCGCCAACGCACAGAACCCCGCCGGCTACGACGGCATGATGCTGTTCTTCGGCCTGTCCAGCGCGGCGGGCGTCGTATGCGCACTGGCCTTGTGGTGGACGGCCGGGCGCAGGCAACATGAGGCGGCAACGCCCGCGGCCGCGGCCGCGGGCGCTGCCACTGCCGCATAGGCGAGTTGCGCCGACACCTTTGATCCTGACCCACGCGGCTTCCGATGTCTGAATCTGTTCTGTGCAGCGCACTCCCCAACGGCCTGCGCCTCCTCGCCATCCCGATGCCCTGGCGCAACACGCTCTCGCTGAGCGTCTTCGTGCGCACCGGCAGCCTCCACGAGGCGCCGACGGAAAGCGGCATCAGCCACGTCGTCGAGCACATGGCCTTCAAGGGCACGGCCACGCGCGATTGCCAGCGCATCAACCTGGACGCCGAGCTGCTCGGCGCCGAGGTCAACGCGCACACGGACAAGGACCACACGGCCTATCACATGGAAGGCCTGCCCAAGGACGCTGGCGCGTTGATCGCCCAACTGGCCGACTTGGTCATGCACGGCAGCTTTCCTGCCGAGGAGCTCGATCTCGAGCGCGGCGTGATCGAGCAGGAGTTCAACGAGTTCGAGGACGACCCGGTCACGCAGGCCTTCCAGGCCTTCGACCGCGCCTGCTATGGCGACGCACATGCCGCAGGCCGCCCCGTGATCGGCCGACGCGCTGTGCTGCGCCGCCTCAAGCGCAGGGATCTGCTCGCCTATGTGCAACGCCAGTACACGGCTTCCAACGTGATCGTGGCGGCGGCCGGGCCCATGGACGCCGGGGCATTCAAGGACCTGCAGCGCCATGTGCAACGCGCCTTCGCCTCGATGCCCGCAGGCACGCCAAACGGGCTGCGCGCGCCAGCCTGGCAGGGTGGTCTGCAGGTCAAGCGCCTGAGCGGCTGTGGTCAGTGTCAGGTGGTGCTGGGTTTCGAAGCGCCGGGGCTTGTCGCGGCGCGAGCCGGCGAGCTGGCCCATGTGCCGCACCTGCTGGCCGCCGCCGTGCTTGGCGAGGGCATGAGTTCACCGCTGCTGGACGAGCTGCGCGAGCGCCGTGGCCTGGCCTATCACGCGGCCTGCACGGCCGACATCTCGCCGCTGATGGGCCAGCTCGTCATCGAGGCAGCCACCTCGCCCGAGCAGGCCGCGGAACTGCTGGAGACGGTGCACGGCCTCTTGCGCGAGCAGGCACGGGCCATCGCGCCTGAGGCGCTCGCGCGCGCTCGCCGCCAGCTGGCCGTGCGCGCCCTGCGCGCGTTGGAGCAGCCCTCGCGACGTATGGAGTCGGCGGTGCAGGACCTGTTCTGCTTTGGCCGCCTGCGCGATCAGGCAGCTTGGATGAAGCGGCTCGAGGAGGTCAGTGCCAACGAGGTGCGACAGGTTTTCGTCAAGGCCCTGAAACGCCGCCCCGCGCTTGCGCTGGCCGGCAGCGTCCCGGCCAAGGTGCGCAGTCGGGCCGAGGTCTTGTTCTTCAGCCCGACTTGAGCTGATTGGCCAGCTCGACGGCCGACTTCACGCCCATCTTCTCGAACACGCGCGCACGGTGGACCTCAACGGTACGCACGCTGATTGAGAGCTGGTCCGCGATCAGCTTGTTGGGAAGGCCCTGGACCACGAGCTGCATGACCTCTCGCTCTCGTTCTGTCAGCTCGGCCAGGCGCTGCTCGCGGCGGCGCGCCTCCGCGCGGGCCTCGATGGCACGGCTGCTGGCCTGCAGCGCCAGCTCGATGCGGTCAACAAGCGCGTTGTCTGAGAAGGGCTTCTCGAAGAAGTCAAAGGCGCCGCGCTGCACGGCGGCCACGGCCGTGGGCACGTCGCCGTGGCCGGTCAGGAAGATCACCGGCAGCACGGAGTGCAGGCCGCGCTCGACAAGCTCGTCGAACAGGGCCAGGCCGCTCTTGCCCGGCATGCGCACATCGAGCAGCAAGCAGGAGGGCTCGGCGGGCAATCCGGGCGTGGCGCCCAGGTGCGCCTCGAAGGCCTCGGCACTGGCAAAGCCCTGGGACAGCAGGCGGCGCGAACGCAGCAGCAGGCCCAGCGCATCGCGCATCACGTCCTCGTCGTCGACGAGATAGACCATCGGGACCTGGCTCACGGGGCATTTCCTCCTGTTGTGGCCGGAAGCGTAAACCGAAATTCACAGCCGCTCGCCTGCCCCAAATCATGGCTGCGGAAGTCCATCGCGCCGCCGTGCTGCTCGACCACCGTGCGGCACAGCGACAGGCCCAGCCCCATGCCTTCGGTGCGCGTGGTGAAGAAGGGCGTGAAGAGCTTGCGGCCGACCTCGGGGGGAATGCCGGGCCCGGAGTCGGTCACTGTGAAGACGACCCAGCGAGGCGTCGCCATCGAAACGCCGAGCACCAGTTGGCGCTGTCCCGGCGGCGTACCGCCCTCCATGGCCTGGATGGCATTGCGCGCAAGGTTGAGCAGGACCTGCTCGACGAGCGTGCGGTCGCAGTGCACGGCGGGACTCGGGTCTGGGACCTCCACCGAGATCCGGATGCCGCCCTTCCTGGCTTGCATGCGCACGAGCGGCAGCACCGCCTCGATCAATTCGGCGGCGGGCACGATTTCATGGGCCCGCTCACGCCGGCGTACGAAGTCGTGCACGCTCTTGATCACGCGCCCGGCGCGCTCGGCTTGCTCGGCAATGCGCTCCGCCGTGCGGCGCAGCATCTCCTGAGACTGCGCGTCCTCATGGCCGTCGGCGAGCAAGTTGCGCGCCGCCGCCGCGTAGCTGGCGATCGCGGCCAGGGGCTGGTTGATCTCGTGGCTGATCAACGAGGCCATCTCGCCCACGGCGGCCAGCCGGGCAGAGGCCTGCAGCCGGTCGGCCTGCGCGCGGGAGAACTCCTCCATGCGCTGCTGCTCGGTGATATCGAGAACGGCGCTCATCCAGCCTGTCTGGCTGCCATCTGCATCGCGCAACGGCGCTTCGTAGATCATGACCGGGAAGCGCTCGCCGCTGGCGCGCAGGTAGACGGTCTCAAAGCTGCGCCAGCTTTCCGACTCGCCCAGTCCGCGGCGCTCGTTCTCGGCCACCAGGGCATTGCGCTCGCGCAGGCGCTGGCGGTAGGTCTCAACGAACTCGGGCGGCCAGTAAGGGGGCTTGTCCTGGCCGAGCAGCTCGCGCGGCTCGTAGCCGACGATGGCGCAGAAGGCCTTGTTCACATAGGTGATGTTGCCGTCCATGTCGCGGGCGCGCAGGCCGGCCATCAGCGAGTTCTCCATGGCTTGGCGGAAGGCCAGGGACTGGGCCAGGCGGCGCTCCGCCAGGGCACGGCGGCGGCCGTCACGGGCGAGCAGGACCACGACGGCCAATAGGGCGAGCGACAGGCCCAGCACGAGCGCCGTGGACAAAGAGGGGATCAGGCCGGGTGGCCCGGCGCTGCTGTCCACGCGCAACATCAGCGACAGGCCCGGCAGCTCGATCAAGCGCTCGCTGCGGTAGACACCCCGGCCGCGCACCAGGCCCGCGCGCGCCAGGCGCGAGCCGTCGCCATCCACGAAGCTGAACTCGTAGCCGTGGGCCTGTTCGGGTGTCAAGGCCTCGTCGAGCAGGGCGGCCAGCGAGAGCGTGGCCACGAGATAGGAGCGCACGACGCCGCCTTCCATGCGCGCCTGGCAGACGTCGACGACTTCGCCGCCCTCGCCGTCGCCGCGCGGCACGAAATAGCTGCGCGAGTACTGCGGGTTGCCCTGGCGCCGCAGGGCCGCGGCGCAGGCGAGGTCGGTGTCGGCCTGGAACTGACCGCGCTGCTCATCCAGGAAGACCGGGGCGCGGTAGGGCGAGGAGACGGCCTCTTGCAGCCGCGAGTCGGCGTCGCGCGACTCCACGCGCAGCAGCGAGCGGAAGCGGCGCAGTTGCTCCACCGCTTCGTCGCGCCAGCGGCGCCGGTCGGTCGTCGTCCAGAGCAGGCCCTGCAGCGCCTGCACATCGCGATTGGAGAGCTGGTGCACGCGCGCCGCGACCTCGGCCGATTGCTCGTGCGTGTGCTGCTGGCGGCGGCTGTCCTCGTAGGCCTGGGTCATGAGAACCAGCAGAGTCTGAGCCACCGCGAGCAACAGCACCAGCAGGGCCCACAGCCAGGGCCGACGCCGGTCGCGCGTGCGGGGATCGAGCCGTGACGGCGCACGGACGGGAGCGGGGCTCATGGGCGGTCAGTATGTCGCCAGGCCCTGCAGGCCGACCTAGTAGCTTCCACAGGCGTGAACCCGATGGCGCTCCTACAATCCTTCCCCCCAGGTTTGCGAGGAACGAGATGCCCACCAGCGAAGAAAAGCGCGCCCAATTGCGCCAGGCCGCGCTCGAATATCACGAGTTTCCAACGCCAGGCAAGATCGCCGTCGCCGCCACCAAGCAACTGCTGAACCAGAGCGACCTTGCTCTGGCCTACTCGCCCGGCGTGGCTGCGGCCTGCGAGGAGATCGTGGCCGACCCGGCCAATGCGTTCCGCTACACCTCGCGCGGCAACCTGGTCGCCGTGGTCACCAACGGCACCGCCGTGCTGGGACTGGGCGACATCGGCCCGCTTGCCGCCAAGCCGGTCATGGAAGGCAAGGGCGTGCTGTTCAAGAAGTTCGCCGGCATCGACGTGTTCGATCTCGAAATCCAGGAACGCGACCTCGACAAGCTTGTGGACGTGATCGCCGCACTGGAGCCCAGCTTCGGCGGCATCAACCTCGAGGACATCAAGGCGCCGGATTGCTTCTACGTGGAGCGCAAGCTGCGCGAGCGCATGAAGATCCCCGTCTTCCACGACGACCAGCACGGCACCGCCATCGTGGTGGGCGCGGCCTTTCTGAACGGCCTCAAGGTCACGGGCAAGGACATCCGATCGGTGAAGCTGGTGACCTCGGGTGCCGGCGCGGCGGCCCTGGCCTGCGTGGGCCTGCTCGTCAAGCTCGGCCTGCCGCGCGAGAACATCTGGCTGACGGACCTGGCGGGCGTGGTCTATGAAGGCCGCACCGAGCTGATGGACCCGGACAAGGCCGTCTTCGTGCAGAAGACCGAGCAGCGCACGCTGGCCCAGGTGATCGAAGGCGCTGACGTGTTCCTGGGCCTGTCGGCCGGCGGCGTGCTCAAGCCCGAGATGGTGGCCAAGATGGCCAAGGGCCCGCTGATCTTCGCCCTGGCCAACCCCACGCCCGAGATCCTGCCGGAAGAAGTGAAGGCCGTGCGCGACGACGCCATCATGGCCACGGGCCGCACGGACTACCCGAACCAGGTCAACAACGTCTTGTGCTTCCCCTACATCTTCCGCGGTGCCCTGGACTGCGGCGCCACGACCATCACCGACGCGATGGAGATCGCCGCGGTGCGCGCCATCGCTGAGCTGGCCGAGGCCGAGCAGAGCGAGGTGGTGGCCGCAGCCTATGCGGGCGCCACCCTTTCCTTCGGCCCCGAGTATCTGATCCCCAAGCCCTTTGACCCGCGCCTGATGATGAAGGTGGCGCCGGCCGTGGCGCTGGCCGCGGCGGAGTCCGGCGTGGCCGCGCGTCCCATCGCCAATATGGTGGCCTACAAGGAGAAGCTGCAGAGCTTTGTCTACGCCTCAGGCACGACGATGAAGCCCATCTTCAACGTCGCCAAGCGCGCCGCCAACAAGCGCGTGGCGTTTGCCGAGGGCGAGGAGGAGCGAGTGCTGCGCGCCGTGCAGATCGTCGTCGACGAGAACCTGGCCCGCCCCACCCTGATCGGCCGCCCGGCCGTCATCGCGCAGCGCTGCGAGCGCTTTGGCCTGCGGCTGAAGGAAGGACTGGACTACGACGTCGTCAATGTGGAGCAGGACCATCGCTACCGCGACTTCTGGCAAACCTATCACGCGCTGACGGACCGCAAGGGCGTCACGGCGCAGATGGCCAAGATCGAGATGCGCCGCCGCCTGACCCTGATCGGCTCCATGCTGCTGCACAAGGGTGAAGTCGACGGACTGCTGTGCGGCACCTGGGGCACGACCAGCATCCACCTGCACTACATCGACCAGGTCATCGGCAAGCGCGCGGGCATCCGCAACTACGCCTGCATGAACGGCCTGATCCTGCCGGGCCGCCAGGTCTTCCTCGTGGACACGCACGTCAACTACGATCCCAGCGCCGAGCAGTTGGCCGAGATCACCGTGATGGCCGCCGAGGAGATGATGCGCTTTGGCCTCCAGCCCAAGGCGGCCCTGCTGTCTCACAGCAATTTCGGCTCGAGCAACTGCCCCTCGGCCCAGAAGATGCGCGACACCCTGGCCCTACTGCGCACCCAGGCGCCCTGGTTGGAAGTGGACGGCGAGATGCACGGCGACGCCGCCCTGGACGCCGCCTACCGCCGCGAGCTGATGCCCGGCAGCACGCTCACGGGCGAGGCCAACCTGCTGGTCCTGCCCAATATCGATGCCGCCAATATCTCTTACAACCTGCTCAAAACGGCGGCCGGCGGTGGCATTGCCATCGGCCCGGTCCTGCTGGGCGCTGCCAAACCGATCCATGTGCTGACGCCTTCGGCCACCGTTCGGCGCATCGTCAACATGACGGCGCTGACCGTGGCGGACGCCAATGCCGTCCGTTAATCGGGGCTGAATTCACAAAAGTTTGTAAGAGCTCACCAGCCCTTTTTTACCCCCTAGACTCCGGAATTAGTAAAGCCTTCAAAACATGTGAGCGCAAACTCACAAAACCCCAAATCCTGGCTTGAGGGGAGGCCCCGGCTTGAGTATTTCGGTCGGAGTCGGTACCATCTCGCCTTTCAGGAACAGGGTTAACCCGTGTCTTTGCTCTCTCGGCCGGTGGTGAAAGGTGTGGCGGCGGCAGCGATTTTGTGCGCTGCAATGCTCTCCTCCTCCCCGCAGGCGCTGGCAAAGCCGAACGAGCGATCCTCGGCCCAGCGGCTGGAAGTCGTGGCGCTCGCCACACTCCCGCGCGAGGCCCAGGCAACGCACAAGATGATCCTGGCGGGTGGGCCGTTTCCCCACTCCCAGGACGGCATCGTGTTCGGCAATCGCGAGCGGCTGCTGCCCGCCAAGCCTCGGGGCTATTACCACGAGTACACGGTGCGCACGCCCGGCGAGCGCACCCGAGGGGCCCGCCGGCTCATCTGCGGCGGCAATCCCCCGACGACGCCTGATGTTTGTTACTACACCGACGACCACTACAACAGCTTCAAGCAGCTGGCGGATTGATCGACGGTGGGACCACGTTCTTTGACTTCATCGTAGGAGGATCGCGACCATGCAATTGCAGACCGTCCGTCCCAACATCGTGCAGGCCATTCGGGCCTACCGGGTGGAGGACTTGATGCAAGCCGCTCAGGATGCCGGACAGCACTTTCTGTACGCCAACCTGACGGACGCCCAGTCCAAACAAGATGTGCTGGAGGGCATTGCCCAGGCCTTTTTGTTCCCGGCCCATTTCGGCAAGAACCTCGACGCACTGCATGACTGCATGACCGACCTCGTCCACAAATCCGGCTCCCAGCCGGGCTTCGTGGTGGTGCTGGAGCAGTTGCCCGACAACGTCCGTTTCGACCGCGAGGCGCGCGAGCAGTTGCTCGACGTCTTCCGAGAGGCGGCCGACTACTGGGGAGACCGGAAAGTCGCATTCAGGTGCTTCTATTCTTTTCGGTAGCCCGCTCACAGGAAACTTCCTGGGAGCGGGCTACTCAAGAAGAGGCACCCGTCGCAGCCGCCAAGCCTGCCACCAAGAACTCGAAGGCCGCCGCCAACGCCAACTTCGGCATGAACATGCCGATGATGTGCAGCGCTTTCGATACCTCGATGTGGCTCAACGCCGCATGAGCCGGGCGAGAGCCCTCGCATGAAAAAGCGCCCCACGGGGCGCTTATCTTTTTTTCGCCTCAGAGACTCTGGGCCAGGTTCACGAACTCCGCCACGGGCACTTCCTCGGCCCGCCGCTGCAGGTCGAAGTGGCCGCTGAATCCACGTGCCTCGAGCCACTTGCCCAGCGAATGCCGCAGCAGCTTGCGCCTCTGCGAGAAGGCGACCTGGACCATCTCGCCGAGCAGCGCCTCGTCGAGTCTGGGCGGCTCGGCCAGCGGCAGCATGCGCACGATGGCCGAGTCCACGCGCGGCGGCGGATCGAAGGCCTCGGGCGGGACGTCGAGCACGCTCTCGATGTCGTAGCGCCATTGCAGCATCACCGACAGCCGACCGTAGTCCTTGCTACCCGGTCCGGCGGCCATGCGATCGACGACTTCCTTCTGCAGCATGAAATGGTGGTCGACCATGTGCTCCACGAATCCGAGCAGGTGAAAGAGGATGGGCGTGGAGATGTTGTAGGGGAGGTTCCCGACGACGCGCAACTTCTGGCCCCGGGCCTTGGCGATCTCCGCGAAATCGACCTTGAGCACGTCGGACTCGATCACGTCCAGGTCGCCGCGCTTCCTGAGCCGCGCCGCGAGGTCTCGGTCGAGTTCGATCACGGTGAAGCGGCCGTGCCGGGCCAGCAGAGGCAGGGTCATGGCGCCCAGGCCCGGACCGATCTCCACCAGGGCCTCGCCCTCGGCCGGGGCGATGGCGTCGACGATCCCGTCGATGATGAGCGGGTCGGTCAGGAAGTGCTGGCCGAAACGCTTGCGCGCGATGTGCTGGCTCAATCCAGCCATTCCCGCGTTTCGATATAGGCCTTGGAGCGGAGTTCCTTGACCCAGTCCTGGTAGGCCGCGTCGAACTTCTGCTCGCGCAGGGCAGAGCGGGCCTGCTCGCGCAGCTGCTTCATGTCGATCTGAGCCTGGCGCCGCTCGGTGACCTGGATCAGATGGACGCCATAGCGCGACGGGATGGGTTCGGAGATGCCGTTGATGGCCAGACCGTTCATGGCCTGCTCGAACTCGGGCACGAAATTGCCGGGCGAGGCCCAGCCGAGGTCACCGCCCTGCGCGGCGCTGCCGTCTTCCGAGAACTGGCGGGCCAGATTCTCGAAGCTGGCATGGCCGGCCTCGATCTCGCGCTTGAACTCCGCGAGGCGCTGCGAGGCCTGCTGCATGGTCATCTGCGCCGAGGGGCGCAGCAGGATGTGGCGGGCGTGGGTCTGCGTGATCTCGGTCAGCGAGTTGGAACCCGAGCGCTCGACCACCTTCAGGATGTGAAAGCCCGCGCCAGAGCGCACGAGCTTGGGCAGCAGCTCGCCGCTCTTGAGGCCCTTGACGGCGTCCACGAAGACGTCGGGCAGGCGCTCGACCGGGCGCAGGCCCACGACGCCGCCTTGGGCCTTGTTGCCGTCTTCCGAGTATTCCTTGTTGACCGCGGCGAAGTCCTGGCCCGCCTGCACGGCTTTGAGGGCCGCTTCGGCGCGCGCACGGCGCTCGGCCAGCACGGCATCGGGTGCGTTGTCGGGCACGGTGACGAGGATTTGCTGGATATTGAGCTGGCCGCCGTTGGCCAGGGCCTCGCGGCGCTTGTCCAGCCAGGCGTCGATCTCGGTGTCGGTGATGCGGATGCGGCCCTGGACCTCATGGTCCCGGACGCGCTCGGTCATGATCTGGTCGCGCAGGTTCTCCCGAAAGCGCTTCATGTCCATTCCGTCGGCCTTGAGCCGCTCGGCGAGCTCGGCCATCGTGACCTTGTTCTGCGCCGCCACGTTGCCCACCACGCGGTCCAACTCGGCCTCGTCCACGCGGTTGGCGTTCTCGCGCGCGAAGGTGACCATGGCGCGATCGTCGATCATGGCGTCCAGTGCCAGCTTGCGCAGCTCCTCGGTCAGCGGCACGGGCTGGTTCTTGGCGCGCTCTTGCTGGCGAATCTGCTCCATGCGGGCCGTGACCTCGCTGGCGGCAACAATGTCCTGGTTGACCACGGCGGCGATGAAGTCCCCTGGCTGAAGCGTGGATTTGGTGGCCGAGACGATGGGCTCAGCGTGCTGCGCCTGTGCCAGGCCGGCGATCAGCAGGGCGGCGGCAAGCACCGTTAGACGACGAAGATCAGTCATTGGATGAGGACGGGAAAGTCGAGCGCTCGGAGCTCAGGGGCCGATAACCGGGAATATTGTCCTTCAAGATGTGCAGGGCGTTCGAACCGAGCTGGGACAGGCCCACAAGTTCGAGCTGCAGCATCAAGCGGGTGTTGGTCTGCGTGAAGCCGGTGGACTGGCGCTGCACGCCCATGCGCATGACCCAGCAACCAGCGTCGTACTCCACGCTGGCCACAGAATCCGTGATGCGCCGGTCCCGCAGGCTGTACTGGACGCGGCCGGCGCTGTACCACGCACCGCTGCAGCCATTGCTGCCGCCGCTGCGCTTGCCGCCGAAGAGCGGCCATTGCCAGGCCACTTCGGCCTGCTCCAATTGATCGCGTGCCAGGCGGTAGGCCACGCTGACGGTGCGAAAGTCGCCCGGCGAGTAGCGCGCGCGCAGCACCGATCGCTGCGTGCGGTTGGACTTGGTGTCGTACTGCATGGTGCCGTCGGCCCACCAGAACTCGCTCAGATGAACGGCGCTGAGCAGCAGCAGATCGGAAAAACGCTGGCCGCTGGGCGGACTGCCGTCCGTCGTGATGCGCTGCGCCGTGAAATCGAGTTGCTGGACGGCGCCCAGCCGCAGCACCTCATCGCCCGAGTCGGGCCGGATCCAGCGGCTGATCCCGCCAAAGGTCAATTGGTTGGCGTCGTTGACGCGGTCGATGCCGGTGAACTGGTTCTCCGCGTAGATCGAGTCGAAGTTGAAGTCGCGCGGCGCCGAATCGAAACTGGGCACCTGATCCTGGGCGCGGTAAGGCGTGCGCACGTACAGCAGGCGCGGCTCCAGGGTCTGGCGCATCGACTGGCCCAGCAGGCTCGTGTCGCGCTCGAAGACCCAGCCGTTGTCCAGGCTGAAGCTGGGAATCGTGCGGCCCAGGCGCGTGCGTCCGTCGGCCAGCGGCTGATCGAGGTCATAACTGGCTGCGTTGACGGAGACGCGCGGAATCAGCCACCAGCCCGCGCCTCCCGTGGGCAAGCTGATGTGGCCCAGCAGGTGCACGCGCTGGCCGGTCTGGGTCTGGCTGGGCAAGGCGTCGGGCGAAAGGTCGAAGCGGTTGTACTCGGCCTCCAGCGCTCCCTCCAGCCGCGCCTTGCGGCCCCAGGGCGTGAAGCCGTCGAGCACGGCGTCGTCGGCCGAACTGGTCAGCCGCATGCCGATCTGGGGCGTGCGCTGGTAGGGCGCGGCGAACTGCACCGTCGGGTCCGTGCCCTGCAGGGCCTGCCATTGCTGCACGCGCAGATAGCTCTGCCACTCGCCCCAGCCGAACTCCTTGCGGCGCTCCACGAGTGCGTCGCCGGCGAGCAGGCGCTGGGTCTTGCTCTGCAGGCGCTGGGGCATGTCCTTCCAGTAGTCGTCGTCGGAGACGCGCTCGGCGCGCACGGTGTAGTGCCAGTTGTCGCCGAAGCTGCCGTCCTGCTTGAGGCTGGCTTCCCAGCGAGAGCGGTCAGCCACCTGGTCGTGCGGCAGCAGGTCCAGGCCCAGCGTGCCGGAGTGACCGGGCTCCAGGTAGCGGAACTCGGTGTCCAGGGCCGCACCGCGCTTGGTCATCAGCACCGGCGTCACGGTGGCGTCGCGCTGCGGCGCGATGTTCCAGTAGTAGGGCACGCCGAACTCGAAGCCGCTGCGGTTGTCCAGACCGATCGTGGGCGGCAGCCAGCCCGATTTGCGCTGCCCGTCGAGCGCGAAGCTAAGGGACGGCGCAGCCAGGATGGGCACGCCCAGAAAACGCAGCACGGCACCGGAGGCCACGCCCTCGCTCTTCTCGAAATCCATGGTCAGGCGCTGGGCCTTGAGTTGCCAGTCCGGCTCCTGGCCCTCGACGGCGGGGCAGCTGCTGTAGGTGCCCTCGTCCGCGCTCACGTGCTTGGAATCGGAAAAGCGGATGCTTCGTGCCTTGCCGGAACCGCCCGTGGCCGAAAAGAAGTAGGTCGGGTTGACGAACTCGCCCTCGAAGCGGCTCAGATAGACACTGGCCTCCGGGCCGGAGAAGGTATTGCCCGCGCGGCGGATGCTGACCTTGCCGCGTATGCGGGCCAGGTCGTTGGGCTGGTCATAGTCGAGCCGGTCGGAGCGCGTCAACAGATCGCCGTAGCGCAACTCCACATCGCCTTCGGCCTTGGCGGTCTGATCGAGCTGGATCTCCAGGCGCTGCGCCTGGATCAGCAGTGCGGGCTGCGTTTCGGCCTTGACGCCCAGCCCAAGCTGGCGCGCCGGCTTGAGCTTCAGCGGCTCGCTGTCCAGGTTCACCGGGCCGCCTACGCCCTGGGCACGCGCGCTCAGGCACAGGACGGCTAGCCAGAGTGGCGACAGGAGGGGACGGGGGGAAAGCGGCACGACAGGGGCGGCCCGGAAGGCGACTGCCGGGGCTCGTAGTTCTTAGAATTCATTATCCATGAGCACTCCTACCCCCCCGGACCTGCGCCCCGCCCTCGCCGAGCTCCTGAGCTGGCAGCAGGCGCACCTGAACGACGATCGTTTCCCGCCCCACGATGCGGCTGCCCTGCGGGCCGACCTCGAGGCCTTTGCCGAGGGCCGCGCCTGGGACGCACGACAGCAGGGCTGGTGGGAGCACAGCGTCAAGGTGCTGGTAGCCAATGCGCTGGCCCAGCCCCAGATCGCCACGCGCGCCGGCCGCATGGGTCCGGTGCTCCAAGACCTGGCTCTGCTGCTGCGCGGCCCGGACCAAGCGTATGAAGAGGAGGTGGAGCTCGACGCCGCCATCCGCTGGTGGGAGGCTGCCCGCAAGGTCGGCCTGCCGCTGGGCGAAGATTTCGGCGAGCTTTGGCAGCAGTTCGACTGGACCGGCCTGCTGATGCACCTCACATTGCTCGGCCAGGCCGGCCCGCAAGACTTGCTGATGGCCCATGCGGTCAAGGTGGTGACGCGCTATGTGGCCCTGTCGCCGCTCGCCGCCTTGCTGCAGGAGATCCAGGGCGGTCTCATGGAAACCGGCTTCACCCTGCGCTGATCGTCTCGTTCGCGGCGTTGCGTCCCAGCCACTGGTCCATGCTGGTCTCGCAGCCGGCGGCGGCCAGCCAGGGGTCGCGGTCCGCGCCGCCGAAGATCTCGATCAGGAAATCGATGAACACCCGCGTGCGTGCGGGCACGTACTTGCGCGTGGGCATGGCGGCCCAGATCGTCATGCTGCGCAGGTACCAGGCCGGTAGCACGCGCTCCAGGCCGTGCTCGAGCAGGGCATCCTCGATCATGAAGGACGGCAGACCCGCAATGCCCAGGCCGTGCAGGGCGGCTGCGTAATTGGTGTCCTGCGACAGCGTGGCCAGCACGGCCGTCTTCGCCGGGGTCACCGTGAATACCTCCTTGCCGCGGCGCAGGTCGAAGCCGCGCTGGATGCTGGAGATCGGCGGCACGAGCGCGTCGTGGCCGGCCACCTCGCTGGGGTGGGCGGGTCGACCGCGTTGCGTCAGGTACTCGGGCGCGGCGCAAAGGATCACTTCGGTGCGCGCCAGCCTGCGTGCCACGAAGTCGCCGTCAAGCGGCTTGCTCGTCATGAGGATGGAGATGTCGAAGGCCTCATCCACAGCCTCCACCGGCCCGGGCGAATGCAGCTCCATCGTGACCTTGGGGTACATGGCGTGGAAGCGCGGCAGATGCTTGGCCAGCTGGTGCACGGCCAGCGAGGGCGGCACCAGCACGCGCAGTTGCCCGCGCGGCTCGCTGGTGGCGGCGCTGGCCAGGGCCTGGGCCTCGTCCACCTCGGCCACGATGCGGCGCGCACGCTCCAGATAGGCCTCGCCGATGTCGGTCAGCGCGAGGCGGCGCGTCGTGCGGTTGAGCAAGCGCGCGCCCAGGTGCTCCTCCAGGTCCGCCACCAAGCGCGTGATGATGGCCGGCGCCAGGTCCAGAGCCCGGGCCGCACCCGCGAAGCTGCCCTCGTCGATGACGCGGACGAAGGTCCGCATGGCGCGCAGCTGGTCCATCGCTCAGGGATGGGCGGCCATGATCTGCGCCACGGCGGCCGTGAGGCGCTTGCCGTAGGGCACATGCAGGAATTCGTTCGGCCCGTGGGCATTGCTCTTGGGGCCCAGCACGCCGCAGACCACCATCTGCGCCTTGGGGAAGCCCTTCTGCAGCATGCTCATCAAGGGAATCGTGCCGCCCTGGCCGATATAGCCCACAGGCTGGCCGAAGTGGGCCTCGCTGGCATCGTTGAGCGCCTTGGACAGCCAGGGCGAGAGATCGGGCGTGTTCCAGCCGGTGGCGCCGTAGGCACCGGCACGGCCATCGGGCACGAAGCTGACCTTGGCGTTGTAGGGCGCGTTGTCCTCCAGCAAGGCCTTGAGCCTGAGGGCGGCCTCATTGCCGTCGACCACCGGCGGCAGGCGCAGCGAGAGCTTGAAGGCCGTGTAGGGGCGCAGCACATTGCCAGCGTTCTTGAGTTCCGGGAAGCCATCGACACCGACCACGCTCAGCGTGGGCCGCCAGGTGCGGGCCAGCAGCCCCTCGACGGGGTCGGTGGTCGTGGGCAGCACCGGCCCGCCGTCGGCGCCGCAGGCCCAGGGCATGCGCTTCCAGACTTCGTCCTTGAGGATGGCGGCCGTGGCGCGCGCCTGCTCGACGCGGGCGGCCGGGATCTCGCAGTGAAAGCTCTCGGGCAGCAGGCGGCCGGTCTTGCTGTCTTCGAGCCGGTCCAGCACCTGGCGCAGGATGCGAAAGCTCGAAGGCACCAGGCCGGACGCGTCGCCCGAGTGAATGCCCTCGGTCAGCACCTCGACCTTGAGCACGCCGCTGACCATGCCGCGCAGGCTCGTGGTCAGCCACAGCTGGTCGTAGTTGCCGGCGCCAGAATCCAGGCAGACGACCAGGGACACCTGGCCCAGGCGCTCCTTGAGCAGCTCGATATAGGCCGGCAGGTCGAAGGAGCCCGACTCCTCGCAGGTCTCGATGATGCCGACGCAGCGCGGGCGCGGGATGCCCTGCTGGTCCAGGGCCATGATGGCCGTCAGCGAGGCGTAGACGGCGTAGCCGTCGTCCGCGCCGCCGCGACCGTACAGCAGGCCGTTCTCGTATTTGGGCGTCCAGGGGCCGAGGTCGTTGCGCCAGCCGCTGAACTCGGGCTGCTTGTCCAGATGGCCGTACAGGACGATGGTGTCCTCGCTGCCGGCCTTGGTGGCCGGCACCTCGAAGAAGATCACCGGCGTGCGGCCAGGGATGCGAACGACTTCAAGCGTCAGGCCGGCCACTTTCTTGCTCTCGACCCAGGCAGCGGCATCGCGCAGCACTTTTTCGATGTGGCCGTTGGCCGCCCAGTCCGCGTCGAACATAGGGCTCTTAGCCGGGATGGCGATGTAGTCGGTCAGGGCGGGGACGATTTCCTCGTCCCAGATGCGGGCGGCGAATTCGCCCAGGGCAGTGGTTTGATCGCGCTGCAGCGGCAGCGAAGGGTCGCGGGCATTCATGTTCGGCTCCGTCCAACGCGTGGAGAAGCCTTGCATCTTAAAACTTGTCGTCCAGCCAGGCCTGTAGCCGGGCGAAGACCTGCTCCTTTTCCGGCTCATTGAAGATCTCGTGGAACAAGCGCTCGAAGCAGTGAGACCGAAGCACCTCGGCAGGCGCGGAGGATGCGAACTCGGCGCTGCCCGCTGGAGAAACACAGCGGTCCGAGCCGGCCCACAGGAGCAGGGTGGGCACGACCCAGTCCGCGGCGTGTTGGCGCACGAGTTCGCTGGCTTCGACGACGAAGTTTGCGAGCATGGGCGTGACCCGCTTGTGCACAAGCGGGTCTTGCACATAGGCACGAACGACCTCGGGATCGCGCGAGATCCAGGCCGGCTTGAGCCCATTGACCGCTCCGAGATGGGGCGCCAGGCGGATGCCCAGCCAGAGCTGCAAGCGCTGCCAGGCCGAGAGGCCCGGATCCAGCGCCGGTGAAGACAGGATCAACCCGTCCACCGGGCGGAACCATTCGGGCAGGGCGCCGGCCGTATTCGCCATCAGGCCGCCGGCCACGAAGCGAGCGGCAATCAAGCCGCCTAGGCTGTGGCCCAGCATCAACAGCCGGCCTGTGTTGAGGCCACGCTCGGCGCGAAGGCCGTCGATGACGATGGCCAGGTCGCAGAGCAGAGATTCCTTCTGCGCGATGTCGCCGCGCGTGCCCCCTGAGGCGCCATGGCCGCGCTGGTCGAAGCCTACGACGTTCCAGCCCCAGGCATTCAAGCGCTGCGCCACTTGCTCGTAGCGGCCGATGTGTTCGCCCAGGCCGTGCACGATCAGCACCGTGCCCTTGGCCGGCCGGTCGCCCAGGTGCCGCCACTGGCGGCAATGCAAGGGCAGCTTGTCGAGGGTGCTCAGATTTTCCATGGCCGGCAGTGTAGGGACCGGCCCTTGCGGGAAGCTTGGGGATTGCACCGGCTGGTGAATATCCCCAAGAAGCTCGCGGTGCTCAGGCGAGCGCTCTCAGGGCGGCTTGCGCGGCAGCAATCTCCTCTCGATGGAGCCCGCGCGCGTGGGCGCTGCCCAGCCGGGCGTCCTTGAGCACCAGCTCGAGCACGGCCCGCGCCTCGTCCTTCCTGCCTTGCGCCGCCAGCCATTGCCCCCAGGCGCTGTTCGTGGCCATGCCGCTGTGACGCTCCAGCGCGATCCGGAAGGCCGCCTCGGCCTGCAAGGGAGCGGCCTGCGCCGTCACCTGCGCATACAGCAGGGCCAGCTCGCCGGTCTGGCGCTCGGGCGCCGCTTCCAGCAGCCGGTTCAGGGTGGCGAAGGCTTCGTCCTTGCGACCCACGGCCAGTTGGGCGCGGGCCAGGCCTTGCAAAGCCTCAGGATCCTTGGCGAAAAAGCCTTGGGCGCAGGCCTCGAAATGCGGCAGCGCGTCACCCGCGCGCCCCGCCCCCAGCAGGGCCTGGGCCAGGCGCAGCCGGTTGCCCATCGAAGGTGTCTGCTCCAGCGCCGCCTCGGCCTCGCGCAGCTCGCGCCCCGGATCAACGATGGCCTTGAAGGCCGCGCCGGTCTTGCGCACCAGGCGGCTGTTGCGCTGCTCGGGCAAAAACTCAGCGAAGAGGTAGACCAGGCTGCCCAGCAGCGGGAAGGCCAACAGGATGAAGAGCCAGTACATCTGGCGGCCCGTGCGAACGGCATGGACCGCGAAGAAGATGGCGATGACGATGTGGAGCAGTCCGATGAATGGCATCAGGTATCAGCCCATGTAGAAGGCGTTGAGCTTGTTGCCGTCGAGGTCGCGGAAGTAGGCCGCGTAGAAACCTTCGCCGCGCGGGCCCGGGGGGCCTTCGCACCTGCCGCCCAGGGCCGTGGCCTTGGCGTGCAGGGCGTCGACCTTGTCCTTGCTGTCCACGACCAGGGCCACCATCACGCCGTTGCCGACGGTCGCGGGCTGCTCGTTGTAGGGCTTCATGACGCCGAAGCCGGGCTTGTCCATGCCCGTGCCCCAGGCGTAGCCGCGACCAAAGTCCATGATGCGCTTGACGCCGATGACGGCAAACAGCTCATCGTAGAAGGCCGCGGCGCGCGGCAAGTCGTTGGTGCCGAGGGTGGTGTAGCCGATCATGTGTGTCTCCTTGTGCGCGGTTCAGCCGCGGTCGAATTTGAACACCGCCATGCTGGAGAGCAAATTGGGGAAGCGGCGAACCTCGCGACCGTCCTGGATGCCAAAGCTGTCGAGGATGCGCAAGGCGTTCTTGCGCGCCAGGACCTCGAAGTCAGCGTAGGTGCCCACGCGGATGTTCGGCGTGTCGTACCACTCGTAGGGCAGCACGCGCGTGACGGGCATGCGCCCCATCATGACCTGCAGCCGGTTGGGCCAGTGCGCAAAGTTGGGGAAGCTCACGATGCCGATGCGTCCCACGCGCGCCGTCTCGCGCAGCATGGCCTCGGTGTTGCGCAGGTGCTGGAGCGTCTCCAGCTGCAGCACGACGTCAAAGCTCTGGTCGGCGAACATGGCCAGCCCGTCCTCCAGATTGAGCTGAATGGCGCTCACGCCCCGCTTCACGCAGGCGAGCAGGTTCGCGTCCGACAACTCCACGCCGTAGCCCGTGCAACCGCGCTTCTCTTGCAGGTAGGCGAGCAGCTCGCCGGTGCCGCAGCCGAGGTCCAGCACGCGCGAGCCCTCGGGAACCAGCGCCGCAATTGTCTCCATCACTCCGGGCGCGCTCATGCCGCGAACTCCTGGCTCATGCGCTCGAAGTAGGCCCGAAGCACGCCGTGATAGCGCGGGTCGTCGAGCAAGAAGGCGTCGTGCCCGTGGGGCGCATCGATCTCCGCATAGGACACCTCGCGCCGGTTGTCCACCAGCGCCTTGACGATCTCGCGCGAGCGGGTCGGCGAGAAGCGCCAGTCGGTCGTGAAGCTGGCGATCAAAAACTTGCAGCGGGCGGCGGCAAAGGTGCGCGACAGGTCGCCGCCGTGCTCGCGCGCCGGATCGAAATAGTCCAGCGCCCGCGTGATCAGCAGGTACGTGTTGGCGTCGAAGTACTCGCTGAACTTGTCGCCCTGGTAGCGCAGATAGCTCTCGATCTGGAACTCGATGTCCTGGGTCGAATAGCCCAGCTCGGCGGCGCGCATCTGGCGGCCGAACTTCTCCTCCATCACGTCGTCGCTGAGATATGTGATGTGGCCGATCATGCGCGCCACCCGCAGGCCGCGCTTGGGGATCACGCCGTGGCGGTAGAAGTGGCCCTCGTGGAAATCGGGGTCGGTGATGATGGCGCGGCGCGCCACCTCGTTGAAGGCGATGTTCTGGGCCGAGAGGTTCGGCGCCGTGGCGATGGCCAGGCAGTGGCGCAGCCGCTCGGGATAGCGCAGCGACCAATCCAGCGCCTGCATGCCGCCGAGCGAGCCACCGAGCACGCCGGCCAGCTGGGTGATGCCCAGCCGCTCGACCACGCGCGATTGCGCATCCACCCAATCCTGCACGGTCACGACGGGGAAGTCGGCACCGTAGACCTGGCCGGTGGCCGGGTTGGCATGCATGGGCCCGGTCGAGCCGAAGCACGAACCTGGGTTATTGACGCCGATCACGAAGAACTTGTCGGTGTCCAGCGGCTTGCCCGGCCCGATCAAGTTGTCCCACCAGCCCTCGCTCTTGTCCACGCCCTCGTAGGTGCCGGCCACGTGATGGCTGGCGTTGAGCGCGTGGCAGACGAGGACGGCGTTGGACTTGGCGGCGTTGAGCTGCCCGTAGGTCTCGACCTTGAGCTCGTAGGGCCCCAGGCGGTTGCCGCTGCGCAAGGGCAGCGGCTCGTCGAACGTCATCGTCTGCGGTCTGACATGTCCAAGTTCGGCCATGAACCCACCTCTTCAAAAACAAAACCGGCACCGCTTGGCGGATACCGGTCGAGGCATCCTCTTTAGCGGCATTTCTAACGCGCCCGCAATTCGGAGCAAATCGGCGCGATGCTCGGCATTCTATGCGTGCACTGCGAAGATACTGGAGTCCCCATCGGCCCGCCTGCGCAAAGATGAAGACCCGAGTGCTGCTGCTGTCCACCGTCGTCCTGCTGTCCACCGTTGTCCTGCTGTCGGCCTGCGACCGGCAGGCCCCACCGGCCTGGAGCGGCTACGCGGAGGGCGAGACGCTTTACGTGGCCGCGCCGGTGGCCGGACGATTGAGCTCCCTGGCTGTGCAAGCGGGTCAGAGCACCGAGCGGGGCGCGCCGCTGTTCGCGCTCGATGCCAGCCTGCAACGCGCCGCCGATGCCGAGGCCGCGGCCCGCGCGCAAAGCGCCCAGGCCCAGGCCAGCGACACCGACAAGGGCCGCCGACTCGAGGAGCTGGCCATCTACGAGGCCCAGCTGAGCCAGGCGCGCACCCAGGCCCAGCTTGCCGAGTCCGAGCTCCGGCGCCGCCAGCAACTGCTGACCCAGGGCTTCATCGCCCAGGCCCAGGTCGACGATGCCGTGCTCCAGGCGCGCACGGCCCGCGAGCGCGTGGCCGAGCTGGAGGCAGCGCTGAAGACCGCCCGACTCCCGGCGCGCGAGGACGAACGCACGGCCGCCCGCGCGCTGGCCGCCGCCGCGCAGAGCGGCCGAGCCCAGACCGACTGGAGCTTGCGGGAGACGGCCCAGTCAGCGCCCGCAGCGGGCCTGGTCACCGATGTGTTCTACCGGCCCGGCGAATGGGTGATGGCCGGCCAACCCGTGCTGGCCCTGCTGCCGCCGGCCAATCGCAAGGCGCGCTTCTTCGTGCCCGAGACGCAGGTCGGCGGCCTCAAGCTCGGCCAGCCCGTGCACCTGAGCTGTGACGGCTGTGGCGGCGTCATCACCGCCAGGGTCAGCTACATCGCACCGCAAGCCGAGTACACGCCGCCCGTCATCTACTCCAACCAGCAGCGCAACAAGCTCGTCTTCATGGTCGAGGCGCGGCCAGACAAGGCCGAGGATGCGCCTCGCCTGCATCCGGGCCAGCCGCTCGACGTGAGCCCATGAGTGACTTCGCGATTGACGTACAGGGGCTGTGCAAGTCTTTTGACGGGCGCAGGGTGGTCAAGGACGTCACTCTGCAGGTCGCCAAGGGCCGCATCGTCGGCTTCCTCGGCCCCAACGGCAGCGGCAAGACCACGACCATGCGCATGCTCTGCGGCCTGCTCACGCCCGACGCCGGCGAGGGCCGCTGCCTGGGCCTGGACTTTCGCCGCCAGCAGCGCGCGCTCAAGCGCCAGGTCGGCTACATGACGCAGAAGTTCGGCTACTACGAGGACCTGAGCATCCGCCAGAACCTCGACTTCGTGGCGCGCCTGTTCCAGCTGGCCGACCGCAAGCGGCGCGTGGATGAGGCGCTCGAGCAGCTGGGGCTTGCGAGCCGCCAGGAACAGCTGGCCGGCAGTCTTTCGGGCGGCTGGAAGCAGCGCCTGGCTCTGGCCGCTTGCTTGCTGCACGATCCGCAGCTGCTCTTGCTCGACGAGCCCACGGCGGGCGTCGATCCGCAGGCGCGGCGCGAGTTCTGGGCCCAGCTGCGCACGCTCGCCGCGGCCGGCATCACCGTGCTCGTGGCCACGCACTACATGGACGAAGCCGAGCGCTGCGACGAGCTCGTCTTCATCGCCTACGGCGAGGTGCTGGCGCAAGGCTCGCAGCAGGCGGTACTCGAGGCCGCCGGCATCACCGAGGGCAATCTCGAAGACGCCTGCGTCAGCCTCATCGCCCGCGCCCACGACAACTTTGCGGGAGCCAACGCATGAGCTGGGCCCGCATGGCCGCCATCTTCATCAAGGAGCTGCAGCAGATGCTGCGCGACAAGATGACCTTCGCCATGGCGGTGGGCGTGCCCATCATGCAGCTGGTGCTGTTCGGCTACGCCATCAACATGGACCCCAAGGGCCTGCCCACGGCCGTGGTCGCCCAGGACCAAAGCGACGTGGGCCGCAGCCTCGTCGCCGCCATGCAGAACAGCGGCTATTTCCGCCTGGACGCCAGCGGCATCAGCGAGTCCGAGGCCGATCTGATGCTCGCGCGCGGCGAGATCCAGTTCATCGTCGTGATCCCCGGCGACTTCAAGCGCCGCCTCGTGCGCGGTGAGAAGCCGGTCCTGCTCGTGGCCGCCGACGCCACCGACCCTTCCGCGGCCGGCAATGCGCTGGCGGCCCTGGCGCAGCTGGGCGTGGCCGGACTCAAGCGCGAGCTCACCGGCCCGCTCGCCCAACTGCGCCCCGGGGATCCACCCTTCGAGTTGCGCCTGCAGCGCCGCTACAACCCGGAAGGCCTCACGCGCTACAACATCGTGCCCGGCCTGATCGGCACCATCCTGACCATGACCATGGTGATGCTCACCTCGCTGGCCATGACCCGCGAGCGCGAGCGCGGCACGATGGAGAACTTGCTGGCCACGCCGGTGCGGCCCTTCGAGGTCATGGTCGGCAAGATCCTGCCCTATGTGCTGATCGGCTACATCCAGCTCGGCGTCATCATGAGCGCGGCCTGGGTGCTGTTCGAGGTGCCCATGCTCGGCAGCCTGCCCCTGCTGCTCGGGCTCATCGGGATTTTCATGCTCGCCAACCTGGGCGTGGGCTTCACCTTTTCCACGCTCGCGAAGAACCAGCTGCAGGCGATGCAGATGACCTTTTTCTTCTTCCTGCCCTCGATGCTGCTGTCGGGCTTCATGTTCCCTTTCCGCGGCATGCCCGACTGGGCGCAGCGCCTGGGTGAGGCGCTGCCGCTGACGCACTTCCTGCGCATCGTGCGCGGCATCTTGCTCAAGGGCAACGACGCCGCCACGCTGTGGCCCGAGGTCTGGCCTATGCTGATCTTCCTGCTCGTGGCCGGCGCGGTGGCGCTCCGGCGCTATCGGCTGACCCTCGACTGAAAACTGCCCCTGAAACACCCCTGAGTCGATGGGTTGATTGCGCTTTGACTTCGCCACGGAATGGTCAGAATCGGTTCCATGTACACCCAAAACCCCGTCATCAGCCGGCGCGAGCTCGAACGCCGCCACGCGGGGCTGCTGGACATGCGCCGCTACCTCGCGCAGCAGGAGCAGGAGTTCAACGCGCGGCGCCTGGCGGTCCAGGCCTTCGCCGAGCGCTACCAGGCGATGTTCGGGCCCTTGTACAAGGAGCTCGGCTATCTCGACTCCCAGCTCAGGACGACCACGCACGCGCTGATCAAGACCCTGCGCCTGCGCGGCATCGAGCTGCGCCTGCCCGAGCCCCCCGCAGCCCCCATAGGCGGCCAGCTCCAGACACAGATGCCTCAGCTGACCCAGATGGTGCGCGTCGAAGGCTTGCCGTCGGCCGATACTCTGCCGCCCGTGCCGCAGGGCGCCGACATCAGTCAATGGGCGCCGCCCACGCTGAAGATGCTCTACCGCCGCGCCGCGATGCGCGCACACCCCGACCGTGCTGGCGCCGATGCGGAGCGCGACGAGCGCGAGCAGCGAATGATGGCCGTGAACGCAGCGTTTGCCGCCCACGACCGCCAGGCCCTGGAAGCCATCCTGCTGGAGGCCGGTGAGGACCCCGCCAAGGTCACCGGGGGCAATATCCAGGCCCTGTGCAACTGGCTTGCGCATTGCGAGGAGCGCGTCCAGGCCCGGCTGCGCCTGGTCAACAGCTACAGGAGCGCCCTCGACGGCCAGGGCATGTGCAAGCTCTGGCAATCGGTCAGCCAGGCTGAGAGCCGCGGGCTCGACCCCATGAGCTTCATGGCCTTCAAGCTGCGCGAGCAGATCGCGGAGCGGCGCAAGGAGTTGTACATCGCGCTTCGCGTCAAGCCGGAATCGAGCCTGGCGCGGGCCTTCCTCCACCAGCGCGCCGCGAGGGTGGGGGCCAGCCTGTTCGCCTAGGCGTCATCGGGCAGTGCCCGCTCCAGCAGCGCCTGCACGTCGATGGAGCCAGGATCGATGACGCCGACCACGGCACCCCAGCCCTGATTGCCAAGGCGCGTGGCCATGAAGGCATCGGCCACGAACGCCGGCGCCTGGCGGCGCAGCAGGGCCGCCTGCGTCACGAGCACGAGGTCTTGGGCGACCTGACGTCCGCGCGCCTCCAGCAGATCCGGCGCGCCGCCCAGCAGCGCGCGCAGCCGCTCGATCCGGGCCGAAACGAGCTTGTCGCCACCGGCTGCTTCGCCGAGCTCTGCGAGCAGCGCAAACACCCCCTCGGGCTCGCGCGCAAAGGCACGCATCACATCCAGGCACATCACGTTGCCCGAGCCTTCCCAGATCGAGTGGACCGGCGTCTCGCGGTACAGGCGCGCCATCGGCCCCGTCTCCACATATCCGTTGCCGCCGAAGACTTCCATGGCCTCGCCCGAGAGTTCGACGGCACGCTTGCAGATCCAGAACTTGGCCGCTGGCGTGATGACGCGCTTCCACAGCCGCTCGGCCGGCTCGTCCCCATGCTCGAAGGCCTGCGAGAGGCGCAGTGAGAGCACGAGCGCCGCCTCGCTCTCCACAACCATGTCGGCCAGCACGGAGCGCATCAAGGGCTGTTCTGCGAGCGCGCGGCCGAAGGCCTTGCGCTGGCGCGCATAGGCCAGCGCCTGCACCAGGCCCTGGCGGATGAAGGCGGCGCTGCCCACCACACAGGCCAGGCGCGTGTAATTGGCCATCTCGATGATGGTGGGAATGCCGCGGCCCTCCTCGCCCATCAGGAAGCCCAGCGCGTCGTCGAACTCCACCTCGCTGCTGGAGTTGCTCTGGTTGCCGAGCTTGTCCTTGAGGCGCTGGATCAGCACGGGGTTCTTGCTGCCGTCCGGCCGCCAGCGCGGCACGAAGAAACAGGAGGGGCCCACGCCGGCGATCTGTGCCACCACGAGGTGAGCGTCGCACATGGGGGCCGAGAAGAACCACTTGTGGCCGCGGATCAGATACGGCCGGCCGCGGCCGCCTGCGCCCACGGGCGTGGCCGTGGTGGTGTTGGCACGCACGTCTGAGCCGCCCTGCTTCTCCGTCATGCCCATGCCAATGTAGATGGAGCACTTCTTCGCGATCGGAACGTCGCGGGCGTCGTACTCGCGGCTCATCAGCTTCTCGCCGAGTTCGGCCCAGAGTTGCGGCTCGCGCTGCAGCAGCGGGATGGCCGCCCAGGTCATGACCGAGGGGCAGGTGCTGCCAGCCTCGACCTGGCCCTGCAGGTACATACCGGCCGAATGCGCCACCCAGCGGCCCGCGCGCTCGCCGCGGAAGGAATTGGAGACCAGACCCGCGCCCCGCAGCCGAGCCATCTGCGCATGCCAGGCGGGATGGAAATCCACCCGGTCGATGCGACGGCCGCGGCCGTCGAAGGCCTGCAGCTCGGGGGGGTGACGATTGGCCAGCGCCGCCTCCTCAAAGCTCTGGGCGCTGCCCACCTCAGCTCCATGGACCGACAGCTCGGGCGCGGCCCACCCGGCGCCCGCGGCGCGCACCGCCTCCTGCAGCGCGAGGTCCGTGTCGAACAGGTTGTAGCCGACGAGCTCGTCGAACTGGTTGTGCACTTGGTGCGTCTGCTGGCCCATGCGAGCGTCCGCGATCGTTATCGAGCTCGAGCCAGGGCTAGGGCGCGGTGCACAGACAGTGCACGAGGGCCTCGTAAGGCTTGTCGCCTCTGGCCATCTGCTGCAGGCTTTGCAGCTCGCGCGTCATGTCCTTCAGAACAGCCGGCGGCGTGAAGCCGAGTTGCTCGCGCACCATGGCCGCGATGTGCGGAGCAAGCACGAGGTCCAGGCTGTCGAGCAGGCGTTCCAAGCGGCCCGGCGCCTTCTCGACCCAAACGGCAGGCGCATTGTCCTTGAGCTTGGCGAGCTTGTTGGCGGCCACCAGCGCATCGGCAAAGCTGCCGAGCTCGTCCACGAGACCACGGTCCAGGGCTTGGGCGCCGGTCCAGACGCGTCCCTGCGCCACGGCGTCGATCTCGGCCTGACTCTTCTTGCGTGCCTTGGCGGCTTGGCCCGTGAAGCTGTCGTATGTGTGGAGCACACCCGCTTGCACGATGCCGGCCATGCGCGGGTCCAGCGCGCGGCGCGCATCGAAGCCGCCGGCCAGCCACGTCGTGCCATACCCGGCCGTGTGAACGGAGAGCTTATCGAGCAGCTTCTCGCCTGTGGGCAGCATGGCGAAGACACCGATGGAGCCGGTGATGGTCGTTGGGTCTGCGAAGACGCGGTCAGAGCTCATGCTGATCCAGTAACCACCAGAGGCCGCCACATCGCCCATCGAGACGACGACGGGCTTGCCGGCCTTGCGTGTCAGTTCGAGCTCGCGTCGCACGATCTCGCTGGCGAAGGCGCTGCCGCCCGGCGAGTTGATCCGCAGCAGCACGGCCTTCACGTGATCGTCCTCGCGGGCGTCGCGCACCAGGCGCGCGGTCGAGTCGCCACCCACGCTGCCCGGGCCGGCATCGCCATCGACGATCTCGCCCTCCGCCACCACGATGGCCACGTGATCGCCAAGCACCGGCTCCTCGTGTTGGCGCTCAAGGTACTCGACAAAGGCCACCTGGCGAAAGCTCTTGCCGCCCTCCGCCGCGGCATTGTTCTTGATCAGCAGGGCACGCATCTCGTCGCGGGTCTTGAGTCCGTCCACGAGCTTGGAGGACAGCGCCAGGGCGGCCGAATCGCCCTTGGCGGCCGCCAGGCGCTGCGGCAGCTCGTTGATGCCCTTGGTGATGCTGCCGGGCTCGAGCTTGCGCGCCTCTTCCACGCTGCCGGTGAAGCGGGCCCACAGGGCGTCGTAGAGATAGCGATCGGCGTCCAGCGCCTCCTTGGACGGCGCGTTGTTCGAGTAGGGTTCGCCGAAGCTCTTGTAGGCGCCGGCCTTGATGACGTTGGCGCTGATGCCCAGCCGGTCCAGTGCATCCTTGAAGTACATCCGGTAGCCGCCGAAGCCGCTCAGCTGGACCTCGCCCATCGGGTGCATATAGATCTCGCTGGCCTGGGCGGCGAGGAAATAGGCCCGCTGGCTGTAGGCGTCACCGTAAGCCAGCACGGGCTTGCCGCTGGTCTTGAAGCGCTGGATTGCCGCGGCCACCTCGCGCAGATTGGCGGGTCCCGCCGCGGAGAAGTCGTCGAGGTCCAGCAGCAAGGAGCTGATCTTCGCGTCCTTGGCGGCCAGATCCAGGCCGCGCAGCAAGTCGCGCAGACGGGTCTGATGCGGCCCGTCTTGGCCGCGCAGCCGCGCCAGGGCCTGGCTGCGGTTCGCTCCCGAGAACTGCTCGACGATCTGGCCGTCCAGGTGCAAGACGAGCACAGTCTTGTCCATCAGCGGCTTGATGCCGCGGCTGAACAGGCCCCAGACAAACGCCAGGATCAACAGCAGCAGCAGCAGGTTGAGGATGGCGCGGCGTGTACCGTCGAGCAGCCACCAGAGCTTGGAGAACAGCCAGCCAATCGAGGAAAAGATCGTCTTCATGGGATACGGTCCAGAACCGGAGATGAGTGCATTGTGAGGCTGACGCGACATGAGGGGCTTGAAGTCATCCCCGCAGGCGTAGCATCGCGGCCACCGAGGAGCTTGTACATGCTGCAGTGGCTGCGCCGTTTAGATCACTTCTTCCCCCTGCGATACAGCACCTGGCTGCTGTGCGCGGTGTTGTTTCTGATCTTCGCCATCATTTGGGTGCTCAAGGGCTCGGCGGCGATGCTGCCCACCCTGCTCTTCGCCTGCCTGACCGTGCAAGGCCTGCGCGACGCCACCCAGACCAAACGCTCAGTGCTGCGCAACTACCCAGTCATCGGCCATCTGCGCTTCTTGCTCGAATTCATCCGGCCAGAGATCCGCCAGTACTTCCTCGAAGCTGACAATGAGGCCACGCCCTTCTCACGCACCCAGCGCTCGCTCGTCTACCAGCGCGCCAAGGGCGACCCCGACAAGCGTCCCTTTGGCACGCAGCTCGATGTCGGCGTCGGCGGTTACGAGTGGATCAACCATTCCTTGGCCCCAACACAGATCCCCTCGCACGACTTCCGCGTGACCATCGGGGCCGAGCGGACCCAGCCCTACTCGGCGAGCGTGTTCAACATCTCGGCGATGAGCTTCGGCGCGCTCTCGGCCAATGCCATCATGGCGCTCAACGCCGGCGCCAAGCGCGGGGGCTTCGCACACGACACGGGCGAGGGCTCGATCAGCGTGCACCATCGCAAGAACGGCGGGGACCTGATCTGGGAAGTCGCCTCGGGCTATTTCGGTTGCCGCAATGACGACGGCACTTTCAACGCCGAGAAGTTCGCCGCCAACGCGAGGGACCCGCAGGTCAAGCTCATCGAGATCAAGCTCTCGCAAGGTGCCAAGCCCGGCCATGGCGGCGTGCTCCCGGGCGCCAAGGTCACGCCCGAGATCGCCGAAGCGCGCGGCGTGCCGGTGGGCCAGGACTGCATCTCGCCCGCCTCACACAGCGCCTTCTCCACGCCCGTCGAGCTGCTGCAGTTCATCGTGCGCCTGCGCGAGCTCTCCGGCGACAAGCCGGTGGGATTCAAGCTGTGCATCGGACACCCCTGGGAATGGTTCGCCATCGCCAAGGCGATGTTGGAGACCGGCATCACGCCGGACTTCATCGTCGTCGACGGCGCCGAGGGCGGCACCGGCGCGGCGCCGCTGGAATTCACCGACCACGTGGGCGCGCCGCTGCAGGAAGGCCTGCTGCTCGTGCACAACACGCTCGTGGGCCTGAACCTGCGCGAGAAGATCCGCATCGGCTGCGCGGGCAAGATCATCAGCGCCTTCGACATGGCGCGCGTGATGGCTCTGGGCGCAGACTACTGCAACGCCGCGCGCGGCTTCATGTTCGCCCTTGGCTGCATCCAGGCCCAGTCCTGCCACACGGGCCGTTGCCCGACCGGCGTGACCACCCAGGACCCGCACCGGCAGCAGGCCCTGGTCGTGGGCGACAAGAGCGAGCGCGTCTACCGCTTCCATGAGCAAACCCTGGAGGCCCTGCGCGAGCTGCTGCAGGCGGCCGGCGTCAATCACCCGAGCGAGCTACAAGCTGTGCACATCGTGCATCGCACGAGCCGGCACGAGGTCAAGCTGCTGGCCAACCTGCTGCCCTTCGTGAAGCCCGGCGCTCTGCTCGGCGGCGAGTTGCCGGGCAATGTGTTCAAGATCTACTGGCCGATCGCGAGCGCGCACAGCTTCGCACCCAGCGGCCCCTTGATGACACTTGCCTGATTTCGGGCCACGGAGCCAGCCCGGGCCCCGCGATTCCGGGGGCCTTGCTCACGGGGTGTTGTCACAGAAACTGGTTACGCACAATCCATGACAGTTCAAGCGATCTGTCGTACCCGATGCCCTGCGTCTACCTCTTGCGCTCCTGCGAACCCGCCCTGGCCAAGGCGCGCGATGTCGTGGCTGGCATGGCCGGCTGGCAGCTGATCGGCGCGTCGCAGCACGTCGGCGAGGCCGGTGCCGCCTTGCAGACGGCCGAGCCGGACATCCTGGCCTGTGATCTGCGCCTGGCCGACGGCCGCGTCGAGCAGTTGGCCCGGCATTGCCACGCCTGGCGCCGCCGCCCGCGCATCCTCCTGTTGACGGAAACCGCGAACGATGCCCGCGTCTTCGACGCCCTGCGCCTGGGTGCCAATGCCTATTGCCTGGTGGAGGCCGACGGACGGGGGCTTGAGCAGGGCCTGCGCCGTCTCACGGCCTGGCGTGCCGACATGTCGCCCGGCATCGCGCAGCGCAGCTTGGCGCTGCTCGGTCTGCCGCGCAGCCGATCCTTCGACGCCCTGTCCCACTCTGCGGCCGGGGACCAGACACCACTGGGCAGCGCGCCCGGTCTGGCGCGCTGCGAGCAGCATCTGTTGAGCCTCCTCGCGAGCGGCATGCTGGCCAGCGAGATCGCCCGTGCGTGGGGCATGCCAGAGAGCGAGATCGAGCGGCGCATCGCCACCGTCTATCGGCGCTTGCATGCGCTGCTGAGGCAGTCCGAAGCCGAACCCCTGGAGGCCGCAGCTGGCCCGATTCAAGCCGCCGGCGGCGCCGTGTCCGCAAAGCTCGGCCGCGCCGCCAGCTTCTCGTAGTACCTGGCGAGATTGGCGTGGCCATCGCGCCAGTCGATGGCGGGGAAACGAAAGTCGATATACGCCAGCGCACAGCCCACGGCCACGTCGGCCAGCGAGAAGTGATTGCCCGAGCACCAGGTCTTCTCGCCCAGGCCCTGGCTCATGGCCTTGACCGTGCCATGCACCTTGGTCAGTTGCCGATCCACCCAGGCACCGCTGCGCTCCTCGGGTTTGCGGCCGCTCCAGGTCTGTTCCAGGCGCGCGGCCACGCAGGCATCCATCAGGCCGTCGGCCAGCGCCTCCCAGGTGCGCACCTCGGTGCGCTCGCGGCCGCGCTCGGGGATGAGCTTGCCCACCGGCGAGAGGCCATCGAGGTATTCGCAGATCACGCGCGAGTCGAACACCGCGCCTGTGATGGCGTCCTGGCCATCCATGACCAGGCAGGGCACCTTGCCCAGCGGGTTCATCTTGAGGATGGCATCGCTGTTCCACACGTCTTCGAGCACGAGCTGGTAATCGAGCTTCTTCTCGCTCAGCACGACCCGAACCTTGCGGACATAGGGGCTGGAAAGAGAACCGATCAGCTTCATGGCTTAGAGGACTGCGTGCCGTTGGGATTTCATTCTAGAGGCCGGTCCGGCGCTGCAAACAAGGCTGTGGTGCGATTCACAAAACCCCTCGGCAAGAGGCTGGACAAAACGGCGACGCTGCCAGCAACATGTTGCGCCGCGTTTGCCTTCCTCTGGCCAGAGGAGCTGGGCGCAATGCGGCGCAGCGGGGCGTCATGTGGCGTCATGCGGCGTCATGCGGCGTAATGCGGAGTAATGCGGCGCATCGACGACCGCTCGAAGGCGGATCGAAGGCTGGCTAGAATTCGCGGGTTTTCACCTAATCTGCCGCCCCCATGAGCTCCACCGCCCCCAGCAGCATCAGCGCCCTGTCACCTTTGGATGGGCGCTATGCCGGGCGCGTGGCCGCCCTGCGCCCCTTGCTGTCCGAGTTCGGCCTGATGCATCGACGTGTACAGGTTGAAGTCGAGTGGTTCATCGCGATGTCCGATGCCGGCTTCGACGAGTTCAAGCCCCTGAGCGAAGCCGCGCGCGGCCTGCTGCGCAGCCTGGTGGCGCGCTTCTCCGAGACCGATGCCCAGGCCATCAAGGAGATCGAGAAGACGACCAACCACGACGTCAAGGCCGTCGAGTACTGGATCAAGTCGCGCTTTGAATCGAATGCCGAGCTGAAGGCCGCCGGCGAGTTCGTGCACTTCGCCTGCACGAGCGAGGACATCAACAACACCAGCCACGGCCTGATGCTCAAGACGGCGCGCGCCGAGGTGCTGCTGCCCACGCTGGACCGCATCGTCGACAAGTTGACGGAAATGGCGCGCGCCATGGCGGCCACGCCGATGCTCAGCCGCACCCATGGCCAGACCGCCAGCCCCACGACCGTGGGCAAGGAGATCGCCAATGTCGTGGCCCGGCTGCGCCATGCGCGCGCGCGCATCGCCGACGTGAAGCTGCTGGCCAAGATGAACGGCGCCGTTGGCAACTACAACGCCCACCTCTCGGCCTGGCCCGACTTCGACTGGGAAGGCTTCAGCCGCAAGGTTGTCGAGGAGCGCCTGGGCCTGAGCTTCAATCCCTACACGATCCAGATCGAGCCACACGACTACATGGCCGAACTGTTTGACGCGGTGACGCGCACCAACACCATCCTGATCGACTGGGCCCGAGATGTGTGGGGCTATGTGTCGGTGGGCTACTTCAAGCAGCGTACCAAGGCCGGCGAGATTGGCTCCTCGACCATGCCGCACAAGGTCAATCCGATCGACTTCGAGAACGCGGAAGGTAACTTCGGCCTGGCCAATGCGCTGCTCGCCCACCTCTCGCAAAAGCTCCCGATCAGCCGCTGGCAACGCGACCTGACCGACTCCACGGTGCTGCGCAATATGGGCGTGGCCCTGGGCTATGCGGTGCTCGGCTACGACTCCCTGCTCAAGGGCCTGGACAAGCTCGAAGTCAACGAGGCCGCCCTGGCCGACGACCTCGACGCCGCATGGGAAGTGCTGGCCGAGCCCATCCAGACCGTGATGCGCCGCTACGCCCTGCCCAACCCCTACGAGCGGCTGAAGGAGCTCACGCGCGGCAAGGCCATCACGGCCGAGTCGATCCGCGAATTCATCGGCACGCTGGAAATCCCGGCGGCCGATAAGGAGCGCCTGTTGGCGATGACGCCGGGCTCGTACACGGGCAAGGCCGAAGAGCTGGCCAAGCGGATCTAAGTCTTGCGCCAGTCGCGGCGCAGCAGGCCGTAGAAGCCCGTGTCCGAGACCTCGCCGGCCACGATCCAGCGATCGCGCATCAGCCCCTCCCGGCTGAAGCCCAGGCGCTCGAGCGAGCGGGCCGAGGCCACGTTGCGGGGGTCGATGTCGGCCTCGATGCGGATGAAGTCAAGTTCGCCGAAGCCGTAGTCGACGAAGGCATGCAAGGCCTCGTTCATGTAGCCGCGGCCCCAGGCCTTGACGGCCATGCTGTAGCCCAACTCGGCGCGGCGGTTCTGAGCCGAGATCGCGTAGTACACGCATTGGCCGATCACCTGGCCATCGTCGCGCCGCTGGAGTACCAGGCGCAGCGAAGTGCCGCTGGCGAACTCATCGATGGCCCGCTGCACATACGCATGTGCCTGCTCCATCGTGGTCCAGGGCGGCGTCGACGAATACCGCATGCCTTGGGGATCACTGAAGATGGCGTAGAAGGCCTGGGCGTCGGCCGGCGTGGGCGGACGCAAGACCAGGCGCTCGGTCTGCAGCGGCAGCTTCTCGAAACCCGACATCAGGGCTCCCAACGGAAGACCCGGCTCGGCTCCTCGTAGCCGGCCAGCAATTCCACGCCCTGCTCGACCATGCCGATGCTCTCCAGCACACGGACCGAAGGCGGGTTGTCGACCGCCGTGATGGCCAAGATGGCTGTCATGCCCAGCTTCTCGTGTCCATGGCTCAGGCAGGCCGCCGCCGCCTCGCGCGCGAACCCCTGGCCGCGGCCACGTGGCAGGAAGGCGTAGCCCACGTCGGGCAGGGGAAGGGCGTCGCGCTTGAAGAGCCCGCACATGCCGATCAGCTCGCCGGAGTCGAGCCTCTCAACGGCCCAGAAGCCGTGGCCATGGCGCCGATACGGCTCGAAGAGCCGGCCCTCCATCCAGGCCAGCGCGCCGGCCTGGTCCTGCACATTGGGGTTGTTGATATTGCGGTGCCAGTCGGGGTCGCTGAGCAGTTCGAGGATGAAAGCCGCATCGGCGGGCGTGAATTCGCGCAGGCTGAGCCTTGCCGTTGTCAGGATGTGCATGCAGTCAGCATAGGACAATAGCCAACCTCCACGCCAAGCTACGCCATGAACTTCATCGACCAGCTCCGCCAAGCCGAAAACCTCAACAACTCCCTGCTCTGCGTGGGCCTGGACCCCGAGCCTGGCCGATTCCCTGGCGCGTGGAAGGGCGACGCAGGTCGCATCTTCGACTTCTGCGCCGCCATCGTCGATGCCACCAAGGACCTGGTCTCCAGCTTCAAGCCGCAGATTGCCTACTTCGCCGCTCACCGTGCCGAGGAGCAGCTCGAGCAGCTGATCGCCCACATCAAGCGCGTGGCGCCCTCGGTGCCGGTGATTCTGGACGCCAAGCGCGGCGACATCGGCTCCACCGCCGAGCAATACGCCAAGGAGGCCTTCGGGCGCTACCAGGCCGATGCGGTGACGCTGTCCCCCTTCATGGGCTTCGACTCCATCGAGCCCTATCTGCGCTACCCGGACAAGGGCGCCATCTTGCTGTGCCGCACCTCCAACCCTGGCGGCAACGACTGGCAGATGCAGCGCCTGGCCGACGTGCCCGGCCAGCCGCGTCTGTTCGAGCACCTGGCCCGCCTGGCCCAGAGTGAATGGAACCGCAACGGCCAGCTGGGCCTCGTGGTCGGCGCCACCTACCCCGAGGAGATCGCGCGCGTGCGCGAACTGGCGCCGACGCTGCCGCTGCTGATCCCCGGCGTGGGCGCCCAGGGCGGCGACGCCGAGGCGACGGTCCGCGCGGGCCTGGGCGCCCAGGGCACCATCATGGTCAACTCCTCGCGGGCCGTTCTCTACGCGAGTGCGGCGGACGACTTTGCCGCGCAGGCGCGGCGCGTGGCGTTGCAAACACGCGATACGCTCAACCAAGCCCGGGGCACCAAGCGTTGAATCCTCACGCCCGGTGATGTCTGAAGAAGGCCCCTGTGGGCCCACACTTCGAGATCCAGCACTGACGGACAGGAATCGTGAAAAGGGATTTCAGCGACGACCTCAGCAGCCTCGTCTCCCCGGAAGTGACCCTGGGCGAACGGCAAGCCCTGCTGGAGAGCACGGTGCGCGCGCGCGCCGTGCAGGTCTTCTTTGCGGCCAGTTCGGTGATCTTCTTGATCAGTGCCGTGGTGCTGTGGCTGCTGCGCCGCCCTGAAGAGTCCGTCGCCGGCACGCTGGCCCCCGTGCTGGCCACGGTGATCGGCCTGCTGGGCCCGCTATTCCTGTGGAAGCTGCCGCGCCGCTTCGGCCCCCAGGGTGCGCTCTTGTGCGTGCTGCTGGTGATGGTGCTGGCCCTGGTGGTGGCGTGGAGCCACGGCATGGGCCTGCAATCCATCAATCTGGGCATGTTGAGCCTCATGGTGGCCCTGGGCACGAGCATGCTGGGTCTGCGCGCGGGGGTCGCGCTCGCCCTGATGTCCCTGGCAGCGCTGACGGGCTTGTGGATGGCCGAGTTGAACGGCCTCGTGCCGCTGCTGGGCAAGCCCGCGGGCGCGGCACGGCTCGCCGCCCACGTCGGCCTCGTGGCCATGGGTCTGCTGATCGGGGCCAGCGTGCTGCGCATGGTGCAGCGCGCCACGCAGGCGGCCGCCGAGCGAAACGTGCGCTTCCGTGAGCTGCTGGCGATGGCGGCCGACTTCTACTGGGAGATGGACCGCGATTACCGTTTCACGCACGTGACGGAAGACCTGCCCGGCCGCTCTGGCCTGGACCTGGTCGAGCGCGTGGGCAAGACGCCCTGGGAGCTCGAAGCCCCGGGTCTCAGCGACGAGGAAATGGACGCCCACCGCGCCGATCTCGAATCTCACCGCGCCTTCCACGGGCTGGTGACCCGGCGCCTGGGCAAGGACGGCCAGCCCCGCCATGTCTCCATCAGCGGCGAGCCGCGCTTCGATGCAGCCGGCAACTTCCGCGGCTACTGGGGCGTGGGCCGCGACGTGACAGCCGAGGTGCGGGCCGAGCAGACCAAGCAGATCACTGAGACGCGCTACCGCGAGCTGTTTCGTCGCTCGCCCTCGCCGCTGCTGCTGCACCGCTGGGGGCGCGTGATCGACGCCAATCCGGCCGCCATGGCCATGTTCGGCTACACGCAGCGCTCGAGCATGATCGGCCAGGACCTGTTCTCGCACTACGAGCCCGGCGATGCTGAACGTGCGCGCCAGCGCAGCAGCCGCATCGAGGCCATGCCCGTGGGCGGCATGCTGCCGGTCGACGAATTCCGCCTGCTGACCCTGGCCAAACGCCGCCGTCTCGTGGCCGAGACCTGCGTGCGCGTGAACAATGCCGACGGTCCGGCCACGCTCTCCTTTTACACGGACCAGACGGAGACTTCCAAAGCTCAGGAGGCGCTGCGCCGCTCGGAGAGCCTGCTTTCGCACCTGGTGGCCGTGAGTCCCGACATCGTCACGCTCAACGAGCTGGAGACGGGCCGCTACATCATGGTCAACAAAACCTACGAGGAAGTGACCGGCTATTCGCGCGAAGAGGTGATTGGGCGCACACCGGCCGAACTTGGCATCTACCGCAACCCCGCCGAGCTCGCCGATGTTTCGCGCACCCTGCGCGACGAGGGCCGCGTCGTCGACCGGGCCTGCGAGTTCGTGGGCAAGAACGGGAAGACCATCAGCGCCGTGATGTCGGCGGCGATCTTTGAAGCCGATGGCAAGCACTACACGGTGACCAACACACGCGACGTCACCGAAAGCGAGCGCACGCGGCTCGTGCAAGAGGCCATCCTGGCCAATGCTTCCATCGGCATCGCGCTCACGCGCGACCAGCATTTCGTGCTGGCCAACCGGCTCGTGGACGAAATGCTGGGCCTGGACGCGGGCTCGCTGGCCGGCAAGCACCTGAGCGCGATCTGGCCCGGCGTGGACGACTACAAAGCCGTCGCCGAGCGGGTCCGGCCCAGGCTGCACGCCGGCGAACGGGTCGAGCTCGAGATCGAGATGCAGCGGCAGGACGGCACACCGTTCCTATGCCGGCTGCTCGGGCGTAGCGTGTATCCCGGAAAGCTCGAGGACGGCACCATCTGGATCATGGAGGACGTGACTGAGCGGCGCCGCACCGAGGCCGCCCTCGCCCAGGCCAAGGACGACGCCCAGGCCGCCAGCCGCGCCAAGAGCGCCTTTCTGGCCAACACGAGCCACGAACTGCGCACACCGCTCAACGGCATGCTGGGCTTGGCGCGGATGCTCCAGCAGCGCGGCCTGTCCGAAGACACCCGCGCCGAATACGTGGACCAGCTCCTCGAGAGCGCCGAAGGCCTGACCAGCCTGATCTCCGACATTCTGGACCTCTCCAAGGTCGAGGCCGGCCGTCTCTCGCTGGAGAGCCTGCCCTTCTCGCTGGCGGACATGCTCACCACAATCCGCCTCGCCTACGCCACGCTGGCACACGCGCGAGGGTTGGAGTTCTGCGTCGAGGTCGACCCCGCGGTGCCGGGGCGCGTCGTGGGCGACCCGACACGCGTGCGCCAGATCCTCTCCAACTATCTGGGCAACGCACTGAAGTTCACCGAGTCTGGCCGCGTCGTGCTGCGCGTCACATGCCCGGCGCCGGGCCGAGTGCGGCTGGAGGTCAGCGACACCGGCCCGGGCATCGCCGCGGAGCTCCAGCCGCAACTCTTCACGCCGTTCACGCAGGCGGACAGCTCCACCACGCGGCGCTACGGCGGCACCGGCCTGGGCCTGTCGATCTGCCGCGAACTGGCCAGCTTGATGAAGGGCGAGGTCGGCGTGCGCAGCGTGCTCGGCGAGGGCGCAAGCTTCTGGGCCGAACTGCCCTTGCCCACGGCGGCGCCCCTTCGCCCCGTGTCCGCCCTCGAGCCCGGCCCGAGCGCCCCGGCCAAGGAGCTTCGCGGGCTGCGCGTCTTGATGGTCGAGGATCATCCGGTCAACATGATGATTGCCGTGGCCCAGCTCGAACAATGGGGCGTCGTGGTCGGCCAGGCCCACGACGGCCGCCAGGCCATCGAGGCCGTGATGCGAGCGGCCGACACCGGCCGGCCCTTCGATGCCGTGCTCATGGATGTGCAGATGCCCGTCATGGGCGGCCACCAAACGGCCCGCGAACTGCGCAAGCGCTTCGGCCCCCGGGAACTGCCCATCGTCGCGCTCACGGCCGCGGCGCTGGTCTCCGAGCGCGAGGAGGCCCTGGCCGCCGGTATGAATGACTTCCTCACCAAGCCCGTGGATGCGCCGAAGCTGCGCCAGACGCTGGTGCGGCTGATCGGTCGAACCGTTCCTGAAGGAGAGTCTTCGCATGGATGACAGCAGCACCACTGCCAATATCAAGTACGTGGGCTTCTGGGCCCGAGTCGGCGCAGCCCTCATCGACACCATCGTGGTCTTGGTGGTGTTTGGCCTGCTGGGCGCGCTGCTGGGCGTGCACGCCACCGTCTCTCTCGGCCAGTCCGCCCTGGGCTGGAGCCTTCCCAGCGGCCCCGAGCTGCTCGTCAACCACCTGCTGCCCGCCGTGGCCGTGGTGTTTTGCTGGCTCAAGTTCGGCGCCACGCCAGGCAAGCGCGTGATCGGCGCCGAGGTCGTCGACGCCAAGACCCTCAAGCGGCTGAGCACCGGCCAGGCACTGCTGCGTTACGTCGGCTACTACGTCTCCACGGTCCCGCTGGGCCTGGGCCTGATTTGGGTGGCTTTCGATTCCCGCAAGCAGGGCTGGCATGACAAGATTGCCGGGACCGTGGTTATCCGCCGCTGAGACAATGCGCCCATGAGCGCATTCCCCGACTCCCACGCCCTGGTCGAGCTGCCCGCCACCGGCAAGACCGAGCTGCTGTTCCTGCTCTGCCACGGCGTGGGCGGCGACGGCGCACAGATGGCGCCACTGGCCGCCGCCCTGCGCGCCCAGTATCCGCAGGCTGCCATCGTTTCCCTCAACGGGCCCGAACGCTGTGACGACCCGCAGTGCGGCCCCGGCTGGCAATGGTTCTCCATGCTGGACCGCAGCCCCGCGGTCATCGCAGCGCAGGTGAAGCAGGCCCTGCCCGGGTTCGTCGCCCGGGTCCGCCAATGGGCCGGACATTTCGAGCTCGACTGGCCCCTGGTCGCCCTGGTCGGCTACTCCCAGGGCGCCATCATGTCGCTCGAGGCCGTGCAGGCACAAGCCCGTCTCGCCGGCCGCGTGATCGGCCTCTCGGGTGCCTATGCCTGGCTGCCCGAGGCCGCGCCGCAGGACGTCTGCGTGCACTTGCTGCACGGCATGCAGGACGAAGTGCTGCCCTATCAGCCCATCGTCAGCGCCGCGCGCGAGCTGGTTTCCCTAGGTGCCGACGTCACGGCCGACGTGCTGCCCGGCATCGGGCACGCGATCGATCCGCGGCTGGTGGACAAGGCCATGGAGCAGCTGCGTACGTTCCTGCCGGGCAAGCTCTGGCGCGAAGCCGTGCTGCAGGCGGCCGAGCAAGACCGGTACGGCGGGAGCCCTGGTAAACCCTAGCGATCAGTATGGATTCCGTTGCCTAGACCCGACAGGTAGTTTCAGCAGGGTCCGCCACGACTGCTTACCTTGATTTTCAAATGTCTGTGATAAATCAACGCCTTAGCGCTTGACTTGGAAGTCGCAGCACTGATGCGTATGTGTCTGATTTGTAAACTTTGCGTTCGCGTTACAAATCTCAAGGGGTCCGAATTTTAGACTCGCTGCCACTTGGTCTGCCGCTAGTCATGCGGAATCTGCGATATCCGCAGCGACCTCCATCCCTTTTTTTCGGAGTATCTTGATGCTTTGCAAAAGCGAACTGAAGATCTTGCGTAGGACCGCCATGGCGGTCGCGGCCGGTTTGGCCGTGGCTTCGTCGGGCGTCTACGCTCAGTCGAACGCCACCGGTAACGTCTACGGTACGGTGACGGCAGCTGCTCCCGGCAGCGTGGTGGTCGTCGAGAACCTGTCGACCGGTGCCAAGCGCACCGCGACGCCCGACGCCTCGGGCCACTACCAGCTGACCGCCCTGCCTCCGGGTAACTACAAGGTCAGCCTGATGAAGGGCGACGCCCTCATCGGCACCCAGAACGTCGAAGTGCTGATCGGTGCGGGTGCGGAGGCCACGTTCGCCAGCGCCGGCAACACGCTTGAGACCGTGCAAGTGACGGGTACGCGCCGCCTGATCGACGCGCAAGCCACCAACAGCGTCTCGACCTTCACCGCCAAGCAACTGGCCAACCTGCCTATCGGCCAGGACCTGACCTCGATCATCCTGCTGGCTCCTGACACCGTGAAGGCCGACCCGCGTTACGCCGGTGGCGCCTCCATCGGTGGCGGCGCTCCTTCGGAGAACTCCTACTACATCGACGGCTTCCCCGTCACGAACGCACTGTCGCAGCTGGGCTCCATCGAGCTGCCCTTCGGCGCGATCTCGCAAGCCAACGTGCTGACCGGTGGCTTCGGCGCCGAGTTCGGCCGTTCGACCGGCGGCGTGATGAACATCGTCACCAAGAGCGGCGGCAACAAGTGGGAAGGCGGCGCCTTCGCCTACATGGAGCCGGACGCCCTGCGCTCCACGTACAGCAACATCTATTACGCCAACACCGGCGTGATCAACAGCAAGACCGGCAAGCCCTTTGACGGCACGCTGAACACCTACAACGCTGCCAACACCAAGAGCCAGTACAAGTACGGCGGCTACCTCGGTGGTCCGATCGTCCAGGACAAGCTGTTCCTGTTCGCGGCCGTTGACCAGACCCGCGACCGCGAAACCGGCATCGGTGGCACCACGAACTCGTCGACGCTCGGCCTGAACGGCTGGACCACGTCCGAGACGACGAACAACCGCTGGCTGGCCAAGCTCGATTGGCAGATCAACGACGATCATCGCGTGACGCTGATGAACTTCGGCGACAACTACTCGACCGACGCCAACTACTACTCGTTCAACTACGCAACGCTGCAACCGGGTACGACCTCCAACTACTCCGGCCATTACGTCAACCAGCCGAACGTCTCGCCGGCAGTCGGTGGCTATGCCTCGCTGCTGCGCTACACCGGCAACCTGACCGAGAACCTGGTGCTGACTGCCGTGCTCGGCGAAGCCAAGTCCACCCACGTTCAGCGCTATGGCAATTTTGCCTCCGGCATCAATCTGAACGTCCCCGGCTCCGTGGTCTCCGGCGCCGGCGCAGCGCCTGGCCTGAACTACAACAGCCCGAACCCGCTGACTGCCCAGGACCTGCCCACCGGCTTCGCCCAGGACACGACCAAGTCGGGTCGCCTGGACGTTGAATGGACGCTGGGCTCGCACACCGTGCGTGCCGGTATCGACAAGGTCAAGCTGAGCTCGGACAGTGCCGGCCAAGTCGAAGCTGGCGGCGGTACCTGGAGCTTCCGCAAGACCGGCAAGCCGACGTCGACCCTCACGGCCGGCCCTTACACCTTCCAGGTGTCTGACGGCGTTGCCGGATCGCTGGCTTCGCAGGGTTACTACGTCCGCAAGCACGTCTTCAGCGACGTGACCAACGCCACGTCCGACCAGGACGCCGAGTACATCGAAGACAAGTGGCAAGTCACCAAGAAGCTGTTCCTGCAGATGGGTCTGCGTGACGAAGGCTTCTCGGGTGCCAGCGGCGCCGGTGCCACCTACCTGAAGTCGAAGAACTTCATCAGCCCGCGTCTGGCTGGTGCCTACGACGTCTATGGCGACAGCGGCCTGACGCTGAAGGGCAGCCTGGGTCGCTACAGCATCCAGACCCCGACCCACCTGGCCGTCCGCGGCGCCGGTGTGTCGACGCTGACCTATCAGTACTACCGCTACACCGGCATCGACGCCAACGGCCAGCCGACCGGCCTGACAGCCCTGACCCCAGCACCCTTCTCGCCTGACGGCGAGACCGGCCAGGTCAAGGATTCGCTCACCTACGCAGCTCACGACCTGAAGCCCAGCTACCAGGATGAACTCCGCCTGGGCTTCGACAAGGCGCTCAGCCCGACCCTGGTTGGCAGCTTCATGCTGACCTACCGCAAGCTCGGCGCGACGCTGGACGACTACTGCGGTACGGCCTTCGACAACTACGCCGATGCGCACCACATCGATCGTACGAACTACGCGGGCGAAGGTGGTTGCTTCCTGATCAACCCGGGCCGCAACAACACCTTCCTGGTGGACTATGCCGGCACCCGCTCGAACTACACGACGGTCACGCTGACGCCGCAGGACATCAATTTCCCGGAAAAGCCCAAGCGCACCTTCCTGGCCCTGGACTTCTCGCTGGAGCATCCGTTCTCGAACGGCTGGTACGGCAAGATCACCTACACCTGGTCGCAGAACAAGGGCAACACCGAAGGCCAGACCAAGTCTGACATCGGTCAGACCGACGTGTCGGCCACGGAGACCTGGGACTTCCCGCAGCTGATGGAAGGCGCCAATGGCTTCTTGCCGAACGACCGTACGCATCAGATCCACGCCTTCGGTTACTTCCAAGTCAGCCCCGAGCTGATGGTCGGCGGCAACATGACGGCGCAGTCGGGCCGTCCGAAGAACTGCTTCGGCAACTACGGTGGCACGAACCCGGATGGTGATCCTGGCTACGGCTCGGCATTCTTCTATTGCTCGACGGGCACGAGTGGCACGCTGGTGTTCGCCCCGCGCGGCTCGCAAGGTCGTCTGCCCTGGGATGTGAACTTCGACATCAACGCGGTCTATCGTCCGGCCCAGTTCAAGGGCCTGTCGCTGCGCGCCGACGTCTTCAACGTGTTCAACAAGCAGACCGTCCAGGCGATCAACGAAACGCACGAGAACGACGGCGACCCGACCTCGCTGCTGTCGAGCTACGGCATGCCGATTTCCTACTCGGCACCGCGCGCAGTGCGCTTCACGGCTCAGTACGAGTTCTAAGCTTGTGATGCCGGCCTGATGCCCCTCGGGGCATCAGCTCGCACGGCCCGCCTCGCTGAAAAGTGAGGCGGGCCTTTTCATTTGGGAAACCAATGGCGAGGTCGACCCTGGCTATCTCGCCTTTGAGCTCGAACAGGGCGACACTGGGAACCTCGAAAACCCAGGATTGCCCCCGAGTGAGCCATGCGCGAAGACATTGAACAAGCCAGCTGCCGCCTGAGCACCGCCAACGGCGAGTTCCAGCTCTACGGCTTCAAGGAGCCGGAGACCGGGCTGGAGCACGCGGCGCTGTGCCATGGCGATTTCGGCGACGGGGCGCCGGTCCTCGTCCGCCTGCATTCCGAGTGCCTGACCGGCGACACCTTCAGCAGCTGTCATTGCGATTGCGGCCCGCAGCTGCGCAGCGCCCTGAAGGCCATCGCCAAGGAGGGCCGCGGCGTGCTGCTCTATCTGCGCCAGGAAGGGCGTGGCATCGGCCTGGTGAACAAGATTCGCGCCTATGCGCTCCAGGAGAAGGGGGCAGACACGCTTGACGCGAATCGATTGCTGGGCCTGCCCGCCGATGCGCGCAGCTACCGCTTCGCGGCCCTCATGCTGGGTGAGCTGGGTGTGCGCGAAGTCAAGCTCATGACCAACAACCCCGGCAAGGTGAACGGGCTCGCGGTCCATGGCATTGAAGTGGTCGAGCGGGTCCCATTGCAGGTCGGGCGCAACCGGCGCAACGGCGCCTACCTGGACACCAAGGCCCATCGCATGGGCCATCTGTTCGACGTCTTGCGCGAACCGCAGGGGGACGAATAGCCGACAGCGCGAACGCGGGATTGGGGTTGATTTTGGATCAATGAAATCCGATTGAACCCTCTAGTGAGGTTGCGCCACGGCTCCTAAATTTCAGGCCATCGACCACCCCACCTAGGAGATATTCATGTCGACCCTCGCCCAAGCGCCCATCGAGCCGTCTGCTTCCGCTGCTTCGCTCAGGCAGGACAGCGTGCTCAAGAGCGCCACCGAGCTGACCGGCCGCATCCTGCTCTCCCTGCTGTTCCTGGCGTCCGGCCTGGGCAAGATCGGTGCCTATGCCGGCACGGCTGCCTACATGGCGGCCGCCGGCCTGCCCAGCGCGCTGCTGCCGCTCGTCATCCTGACCGAAGTGGGCGGCGCCATCGCCATCATGACCGGCTGGAAGACCCGCATCACGGCCTTCCTGTTGGCGGGCTTCACGCTGGTGTCGGCGCTGGTCTTCCACAACAACTTCGCAGACCAGATCCAGATGATCATGTTCTTGAAGAACGTGTCGATCACGGGAGCCTTCCTGATGCTGATGGTCAACGGCGCTGGGCGTTACAGCCTCGACGCCCGTCAGGCCCGCTGAACTGGCACTGGCCCCTCTCGCGCGTGCGCCGCAGCGCGCGTGAGCGTCTTCTTGCTGAGCTTGAAGATGTTCCTGCCAGGCCGCCCTGAAATCAAGCCTGGGCTGCAGCAGGACGGCTGCAAAGAAGACCAGGCCCACGAGCAAGAATTGGGTCCCGACGCGCATTCCGCGCAGAGGGTCGATCCTCACGCCTTTCGATGTGGCGCTGCTGGCCTCTTTCGGCAATCTTGCGAGCTTGCATTGCGGACTTTCGCCGCGTCTTGCTGGTGTACGCTATGCGCCCGTCAGCCGAAATGCCCCTGGCTGCATCTCGATGCAGTAGTGCGCCCATCTTCATCACAATGA
>JAFALK010000082.1 GCA_019234295.1 Roseateles sp. | reverse complement strand
TGGCGACCCATTGCCGTCATAGGTCTTCCCGATTTGGACGCCAGTTTGCTGACGTTCGAGCTGTCGAGAGGTGGCCGCCACTCTGAGCGTGGCATCGACACTGTCAATCAAGGCGCCACCAATGGCTCTGTTCGGAAGCCGGCATCCCTGGGGCTCACCCTGCGTACCGGCTCATCGGGTTCACCCAGCAGGCTCATCGGGCGAGGGGGGCTCATCAGGCGACAGAAACAACTTGACCCGGCTGGTAGTCCAGGTGGCCACACCCGTGCCGAAGAAGTCGGTGTCTTCGGTCCAAACGGGGCAATCCAACATCAACGCACAGGCCAGAGCCGGCCAATCGTCGGCATCGCGTTCCCCAATGCGCGCGAGGGCGGGTTGCTCAAATGACCGGTACAGATCTGAATCCAGAGGTCGTACCACGGCTTCAAGTGCGTCGAGCGTGGCGAGGGCAGCCACGCCGTCGACACCGCGCTTCTCCAACAACTCGGGGAGGTATTTGCGCGCTTCGTCGAAGGCGGCATCCGGAGCGAAAAAACTCACGTCAGCCGGGGACTCCACGATCAGCTCGCGCACACGCCGCCCCAGGACGGCGCGGATCAGTATGTTCGCATCGAGGACGATGGCGCGCTGCGTCATCGCCTGATCATGCGAGCTTCGAACGAACGACCTTCTTGCTCTGCTGCTTTGCTCCGGCCTTGCGCGCGGCCTTGAACTCCGCAGCAACCTCGCCGATATCGACCGCCTTGCTAGCCAAGAGGCGATCTAGCTCGGCTGCGGCATTCTTCAACGCAACGACATCGGCCTCGGACTGGCGATGTGTCGGGATGAAGTAGCCCACCGTTTGGCCATGCCTGGTGACCGCAACCGGTGTGTCCGACGCGATGAACTCGGCAAGGCCCGCGCGAAACTCACGAATACCGACCTTTGCGCTTTCCATGTTGAACTCCATGCGCATCTTGCGCGCAGAGCATTGTGCATCAATGTGTACACAATTTCAAGACGGGACGAGGCGAAGTCTGGTCGATGGGAGGGGCAAGCGAAATGAACCGCCTCGTTGCTGCCGGTCGTGAATGGCCGCAGATGGCCGATCGCGCCTGCCCAGCGGGCATACGAGTTCGCGCAGGCCCCCGGACGTTGTCCCTCAGGCGACTATGCTTTTCCCTCACTGGAACTGCCTGTTGTCAGTGCCAGGGCCGTCTTCATCGGCAGGTAAAAGCTGTTGGAGCGGCTGGCGAAGGGCTGAAACTGATGCTCGCGATAGAAGGCCGCCGCGGCAACGTCGATCGCATCGGCACAGATCGCGTGAACACCGATCGGGGCCGTCGCCAGGCGCGTGATCGCGTCGGCCAGCAGCATCGCCCCGACATGCTGGCCGCGAAAGCTCTCGTCACGGCCGAGCCAGCCGATCAGCGCCGCAGGGACGCTCGGGTAGCGCGGAAGCTTCTTCGCCACGTCGGCGGCCAGCTCGGTGAGCGCAATGCTGTGCGACGCGAGGGTGTAGAACCCAGCGAGGTTGCCGCTAACCTTCTCGACCAGCACGAAGCAGGCGGCGTAGCCGCGCTTTACGTCCTGCGATACGGTATGGCGAAAGTAGGCGTCGATGCGCTCATTGCCACTCGCGAACGCCGATCGGTCGTGGTTGCGGAGTGCTTCGGAATAGAAGCCCGTCACCGCACATCAACATTCTTGGCGTGACGGCGCATCGCACGTTTCAACGCCGCGTTCGGGGCCGGCGGCTTGATGAGCGCCGCGGCAAAGCGCTGCTGATCCTCGGCCGACAGCCGGATGATGCCCTCGTCCTCAATGGCGCGCTGGGCTGCGTCCTGCGCCGCGTTGACGACGAAGTCCGAGATGCTCCGGCCCTTCAGCTCCGCCGCGCGCTTGAGCAAGGCGTAAACGCTGGCCGGTAGGCGCGCTTCAAGGCGTGCAATCTGTTCTGTTGCCATGATAGACCTCCTGAGCAAATTTTACGGCAATCTGCCGTAATAGTCAAGATGCGGTGCGCCGCCGCCCCCCGCCATGTACTGGCAGCCAATTGCTGAACTGCGCCGCGCTGCGGCGCTGATGAGCCTGCCATCTCTTGGCCGTCAATCGAAAGTCTGCATGCGACCTCGCACCTGAGCTGCTGCATCAAGTTCCCCTAGCGACAGATGCAATACCGGAAAGCCGCCGCTGGCGACCGTCGGCTCTTGGCCGGTCCACGACCTTCGACCCCTGCGGCAATGGATATTTCTCCGCAGCAGTTCACATCGAAAGGCTACGCGGCCACCCGTAGCTCCATGTCAATGTGCACGGACTCGAACGGGCACAGTACGCCACCGTCGTCCGCGCGCTCGATGAGACCGAGCGCCAGCAACTCAACGACGTCTTCATGGACTCGCTTGACATCGCGCTGAACGCGTCGCGCGAGCTCGCGCACGCCGACTACGCCTTGGCCCTGGAGCGCGCGCACGATGGCCCATCGCCGCTCGGTCATGCGACCGAAAAATGCCCCCGGACTTTCGAAGTTCAGCACTTCGCCTTGGTAAGACGACTTGGTCGCCCGACGACCCGCCTGTCGCAGAGCGGCCTTCCAGTCTGGCTGCAGTGTGATCGTCAGCATTCGATGGTTCATGGCTCTCTCCTGGCGGCCTCGACGGCCGCAATGAAGTCTTCGACCAGCTGTTCGACGGAAACGAACACATAGGCGTGCTCGCGCCCGCCAACGTGGCAATGGTCGCCTTTGCCGCGCTCGTTGTCGAAGCCAACCAAGCGTACGCCATTGAGGGCATAGGCCGCGCGGTACTTGAAGCCATGCTGGGTCGGCGGCACCGGCTGCGGCACGCGCCAGACCACTAGCTCGATCACTCCGCCCTCGGGCGTCACATCCTTGAATCGGGTGATCAATTCGGCCTTCATGTTGTCGAGTATGCCAACACACTTTTGTGTTGTCAAATCCGACAACAGGGCGGTCCAAGGCCTTCGACGCAGGGGCGAAGACGCCGGTCACATGGCTCCAGCGGTAGTCTGCCGTCGTCGAATTAGGCCGCCCGATTGCTGTCGTTCGCGGAAGTCAGGAACTGGCCGCCTGCGGATGCTACGGCAGGGATGAAAGCGCGACACACGCGTGTGCAGACTACCGGATTGCCTGTCCGATGGCGACGTCAGGGACGCCAGCGCATTCTTGTAGGCCCTCAACTCGATGGGAGACCATCATGGAATCCGTTGCCAATGAACGCCACCGCGCGCCGTGGAACAAGGGCAAGATCGTTGGGCAAAAGGCGCCGTTCAAGCCCAAGGATATCTGGGCCCTGCGAGTCCGTCTCCAGATGGAGAACCGGGTCCGCGAGCTCGCGCTACTCAATCTAGGCATCGACAGCAAGCTGCGAGGCTGCGACCTGGTCGGCCTCAGAGTCCGAGACGTTTGTCATGGAGACCAGATCGCGTCCCGAGCCGTCGTGATGCAGAACAAAACACAACGCCCGGTTCAGTTCGAGATCACCGGCGCTGCCCGCGAGGCCGTGCAAAAGTGGATCAAGCATGCTGGCCTGAGGTCCGACGACTATCTGTTCCCAAGCCGGCTTCACGACTCTCCGCACCTCGGTACACGCCAATATGCGCGAATCCTTGGAAAGTGGGTCAGAGAGCTGGGCCTTGACCCCGCAGACTACGGAACGCATTCGATGCGGCGAACCAAGGCGACGCTGATCTACCGTCGCACGAAGAACCTGAGGGCCGTGCAACTGCTACTCGGCCACACGAAGCTGGAGTCGACGGTGCGATACCTCGGCATCGAGGTGGATGACGCCCTCGAAATTTCCGAGCAAACCGAGATTTAAGCCATCTGGCGGTCTACCGCCCCGGTCTTCATGCTGGGGCGGCAAGGCTCGATCAAAGCAATTTGACGTGGGGCCGGGCCAACATTTCAGCCAAAACGTGAATCGTCACATCTGCCGGATGCGGCTGGCGCACAATTCTGGTCATGCCAAACATTGCCCAAATGCTCAAAGCCGAGATTTCGCGAATTGCTCGCAAGGAATCTCGTACCGAGGTCGAAACTCTGAAGAGGTCCGCCACCGCCAGCCGAGGTGAGATCGCGGCACTCAAGCGTCAGGTCCGTGAACTCGAAAGGTTGGTCAAGGCTTTGATGAAGGCTCAGAAGCGCACCCTGACCCAGACGGTTAAAGCTGCGCAGCCCTCAGAGGATGGAGCAGCCACGGGATTGCGTTTCAGTTCCAAGGGTCTGGCGAACAATCGGCGGCGCTTGGGACTGTCCGCGGCGGACTTCGCGCTCCTTGTTGGCACGACCGGCCAGTCGATCTACGCATGGGAGAGCGGCAAAGCCCACCCGAGTGCGAAGTACCTGGCAGCCATCGCTGCGCTACGTGGTCTCGGCAAGCGAGAGATTGCTGCGCGCCTGCTTGAATTGCGCTCGACCTGAGCTTGCTCCTCATCGACGACGTCGGCTTTGCGCGCGGCCGGAATGTTTTCAGCCGGACACTTCCAGTCAATAGCCGATGTGCATTCCCAGCTGGCGTCCAGCCAGGTTTGACGTTCGCGCCGACGGCGGTACGTACTTAAACGACGATATCCTCCGCGGATATCCGCACCTGCCAAGGACGTGACATGGGCTTCAAGACGGGTTCGATCAAGTTCGCGGCCTCGATGATCCTGGCCAGTGCCGCCGCTGCTGCCTTCGCGCAGCCCGCGGCCCTGCCCGAGCGGGTCGAGGTCATCGCGAAGGAACGGGTCGCATCCGGCACCTACCCGACCCTGGTCTTCGGCATCGTTGATGGCGACAAGAGCGCGGTGCGCGCATTCGGTACGCGCGACAGTGGCCAAGCACCCGACGGCGACACCGTGTACGAGATCGGCTCCATCACCAAGACCTTCACGGCGACACTGCTCGCCGAGGCCGTGCTCGCGGGCCGCGTCACGCTCGACACCCCGGTGCAGTGGCTGGTGCCCGGCTTCAAGATCCCCGAGCGCGACGGCAAGCCGATCACGCTCGGGCTTCTCGCATCCCAGCATTCAGGTCTGCCTCGGATGCCGTACAACTTCCGGCCCAAGGACCCGGCCAATCCCTACGTCGACTATGGTGAAACCCAGCTTGGCGCCTTTCTCGCGAGCTACGAACTGCCGCGCGACCCTGGCCAATCCTACGAATACTCGAACCTCGGATTCGGCCTGCTCGGCTACGCGCTCGCGGCCTCCGCGCACACCAGCTACGACGACCTGGCCGCGCGCGAGTTGCTCAGGCCGCTTGGCATGAGGTCGAGCGGCACGAGCCTGACTGAGCCCATGCGGACGCACCTCGCAATCGGGCACGACATCGGCGGACATCCCGTCGCGAACTGGGATTTTGATGCGCTGTCGGGCGCAGGATCGCTGCGTTCGACCGCCAATGACATGCTGCGCTACCTCAAGGCCAATATGGGCGTCGCCCAAAGCCCGGCCAGCGCCGCGATGCGCCTCGCGCAGACGCCGCGCCTGGACGCCAGGGAGACGGGCGGCCGGATTGGACTGGCCTGGATGACGACCGACAAGGGCATCGTCTGGCACAACGGCGGTACCGGCGGCTACCGCAGCTTCATCGGCTGGTCGGCCGACCGGCGGCATGGCGTGGTCGTGCTGACCAATTCACTGGTCAGCGTCGACGACTTCGGCTTCGCTGTGCTGGACGCCGCAGCAACGCTGGAGCCCGCGCACAAGGTGGTCGCGCTCCCGGCGGTGGCGCTCGATCAATACGTAGGGACCTACAAACTCGCCGAGAAGTTCCTGCTCAAGGTGTTTCGCGCCGGCGATCAGTTGATGACGCAGGCGAGCGGGCAAGGCGCAGTTCCGGTCTATCCCTCCGGCCCCGACGAGTTCTTCATCAAAGTCGTTCCCGCGTCGATGACGTTCACGCGCAATGCGCAGGGCCAGGTGAGCGGGCTCGTGCTGCACCAGGGTGGCGACCACCCAGCGCCCAAGCTGAGTGCCGCCGAGCTGCCCCCCGAACCCAAGGCGATCGCGCTCGACCCGGCGACGCTGCCCGACTACATCGGCGCGTACCGGTTTGATTCTGGCGCGCCGTTCGAGGTGATCCTGCATGACGGTCAACTCGAGGCGCGTCTCGGTGCCCAGTCAGCGTTTCCGATCTATGCGAGCGCAAGGGACCGTTTCTTCTACAAGATCGTCGACGCGCAGCTGGACTTCGAGCGCGACGTTCGGGGCAAGGTGATTGCGGTGGTGCTCCACCAGAATGGGAACGATCAGCGCGCCACGCGCGTGCTGAACTAGTGAAGGGGCGGTGGCGTTGCCGCCGGAGGCTGCTTTGGCTCGATATGCATGTCCAACCTGACGGCCAGGAGCGGATGCTGGCGATGGATGGCTTTCGGGAAGTGAAGATTGCCGAGCCGACCAGGTGCTGTCGACCCTGAAGCGAGTAGCAAGAAGGATTCAAGGAGGCTTTCATGCGGAATTCCGCACGATTCAGCGCGGCGTTCTTCGTTGCGGCGGCCGCGCTGTTCGGCGGGGGCGCTCTCGCAGCAAGTGCAGAAGATGCGCCCTGGCCGACCCTTGGGTGGCGCCACTCGTCTCCGGAAGCTCAAGGGCTCGATTCCGATGTACTCGCAGATGCGTTTGACTATGTTCGCGACCACGACACGCGAATCCACAGCCTCACCATTGTCCGCAACGGCAATATCGTGCTGGATGCCTATTTCTGGCCATTTCAGAACGGGCAGTTGCATGACGTGGCCTCAGTGACGAAGAGCGTTACCACGACGCTTGCCGGGATCGCGACCGGTCAAGGCGCCTTCGCTGGACTCTCGCAGCCACTGGCCTCGATATTCAGCGGACGCGCAATTGCCAACCTGGACGACCGCAAGCAGCGGCTGAGCCTCAGACATCTCATGTCGATGACCTCGGGGCTGGACTGTCACGCCGCACCCGGAGAGATCACGCTAGGGCAGATGAGGAGAAGCAGCGACTGGACGCAGTTCATGCTGGATCGTTCGATGAGCGATGAACCCGGAAGCCGCTTCGAGTATTGCTCGGGTGGCATGCATCTGCTGTCTGCGGCGATCACGAAGGCGACAGGCTTCAGCTCGTTCGATTTTGCGAAGCGGGAGCTGTTCTCCCAACTGGGCATCGTCAACGTGACTTGGCCAGCCGATACCCAGGGCGTCTCCTTTGGGTGGGGTGACCTACGGCTTGAGCCCCGCGACATGGCCAAGTTGGGTTACCTATGGCTGAACAATGGTCGCTGGGAAGACCGACAAATCATTCCGAAGGGCTGGATGGAGGAAGCCATCCAACCTCAGGCCAGCCCGCCGTACACGGATCAGAAGTATGGATATGGCTTCTGGCTTCATACGAGCCGGCGGCCCCCGGAGTTCGAGGCGGTCGGCCGTGGCGGACAGCGGATCACCATTGTTCCGGAGAAGAACATTGTCGTCGTGTTCACGGGCGGCGAGTTCGAGCCTGGTGAGGTCGGCGCATTCATCGGTCGCGCCCTCAAGGCGGACCAGCCCTTGCCGGAGAACCCGTCGGGGACGGCTCGCCTTGCCACTGCAGTCAGGGAGGCCGCAATGCCTCGGCTTCCGGCGTCGTATGTGTCGCCGCTGGCAATGAAGGTGTCGGGCAGGCGATATACCCTCGCCGCAAATCCGCTGAACCTGAAATCCTTCGTACTCACTTTCTCGGACATATCTGGCCCGCAGCTTGAGCTCGAGGGTGAGGGCCTGCGTGACGGGCCACGGCCCATTGGGCTGAATGGAGTCCCACGTTTGTCTTCTGGCGGCCCGTCAGGTCTACCTATTGCTGTGACGGGGGCCTGGGAACGCGAGAACACCTTCTTCATCGAGTACAACGATGTCGGAGGCATCAATACCTATCTGTTCAGGCTGAGGTTCACGGACGATGACGTTGACGTGACCTTATCCGAACGGTCGCAGGTGATCCCGAGCGCCAAATTTCGTGGAACGTCACACAAGCCTTAACAGTTGCCGACAGTCATCGCTCGCGATGCAGCGGCTGCTTGGTCCGAAATCGGACCTATGGTTTGGCTGGCTGAAGCCGTGACGTTTCCAATTCCTTAACCCGAGCCTCCAAGCTGGACACTCGGCCGCTCATTGCCGCCAGCTCACGGGCGAGTGTTTTCACGTCGCTATTTGGGGCATCTTTCGCTGAAAGCGTTAAGCCCTCATGAGCGGCGGCTGTAACGGCAGCGGTCACAAGAGCACCAAGTACGAAGCAAGTCGCTCTATTCAACTAGTTCCCCAAGTGTTTCGCCAATCGGCACCAGAAATGCGCGTCAGAGGTAACTTGCAATATACGGCCCAAGAAGACCGCGCAGTGGCTGTATGAACCGCCCCGGCTTCTGCGGAGGCCAGTTGGTTTAAGTCAGACGGTCGCGGCCTGACCAGCGCGTTGTCGATGGTAATTGGCTTCGAACTCTGCCGGCGGCACATAGCCCAACGGCCCCATCAGCCGGTGATGGTTGAACCAGGCGACCCATTCCAGCGTGGCCAGCTCGACCGCTTGCTTGGTCTTCCACGACCCGCGTCGATGAATGACCTCGGCCTTGTAGAGCCCGTTGATCGTCTCGGCCAGCGCGTTATCGTAGCTATCGCCTTTGGAGCCCACTGAAGGCTCGATGCCGGCCTCGGCCAGCCGCTCGCTGTAGCGAATCGACAGGTATTGCGATCCTCTATCGGAGTGATGCACCAGGCCGTCGTCTTCGGACGGCCTGCGGTCGTACAGCGCCTGCTCCAGCGCGTCGAGCACGAACTCGGTATGCATCGAACTACTCTGGCGCCAGCCCACGATGCGTCGGCTGAACACATCGATGACGAACGCCACGTAGACCCATCCCTGCCAGGTCGAGACATAGGTGAAATCCGAGACCCAGAGCTGGTTGGGCCGCTCGGCCTTGAACTGTCGATTGACGCGATCCAACGGGCATGGCGCCTTGGGATCGGCAACTGTGGTGCGTGCAGCCTTGCCTCGCAGCACGCCTTGCAGACCCAGATGGCGCATCAACCGCTCGACCGTGCAGCGCGCCACTGCGACGCCTTCGCGGTTGAGCTGCTTCCAGACCTTGTCTGCGCCATACACCTGCTTGTTGAAGTGCCACACCCGTTGGATCTGTGGCACCAGGCTTGTGTCGCGCTGGGCACGGCGAGAACAAAGAGCTGGACTGCGTTGACGTGCTGCATGACGCCAATACGCCGATGGGGCAATCTGCAAGACGCGGCAGATCGACTCGACCCCGAACTGAGCTCGATGCTGGTCGACGAAGGCCTTCAGGACTTGATGCGGCGGTCGAGCTCCGCCTGGGCGAAAAACGCGCTGGCCAGCTTCAGGATCTCATTGGCCTTGCGCAGCTCGCGGTTCTCGCGTTCGAGGTCCTTGATGCGCTGGGCCTCGGACGTTGAGACACCTGCGCGCTGACCAGCATCGACTTCGTGCTGCCGCACCCAGGTGTTCAAGGTCTGGGGTACGCAGCCAATCTTGCCGGCGATGGACTCGATTGCAGCCCACTGGGATGGGTGCTCGCCGCGGTGCTCGAGCACCATGCGCACGGCACGCTCACGGACTTCGGGGGAAAACTTCGGGGACTTCTTCATCTTGGCTCCATTCTCTCAATCGAAGGAGCCTCCTCAAAACCCGGGGCGGTTCAAGACAGCGATTTGATCCCGCTTGGAGGCCAACCATGAAAGCGAAAACACTGCTGAGAGGCGCATCCGTTGTCGCATTGCTGCTGACAATCGGCCACACCGCAGGATATCCATGGGTTGGCAATGTGACCGAACAGCAGCTAAGCCAGATCATCGCGGCCAATTCGGCCGCGACAGAGATCCAGGGATTCAGTAGAAGCTATTGGGATTTCCATGTCGGGTTCGGCCTGACCCTCAGCCTGGTGTTTTTCGCTCAGGCAATGGTGTTGTGGCGCTTGGGCTCCCTCTCCGAGAGCGAGCCGAGAAGTACCAGGTTCATTACCGCGGTGTTTGGGGCGTTCTATCTGGCTGCGACGGCGGTGAATTTTCTGTTCTTCTTTTGGGCGCCGATAGTTTGCACTGCCCTCCTGGCAGTCTGCGCACTGAGCGCCTCGATCTTGCTTCGGCCCGGAAACTGACACCGCACGCTTGTCGGCGCTGTACGCTGCGGCAAGTGAATTTGCACTTGTAACGGTCACCGCGTTCGTCGACAAAGTTGATAGCCTACGCGGAGCCTTTGGGGCCCTCACCGTTTCGAAGACCTATCGTTCCGACGCGACTAGCTCGACCGGCAGCATTCGGAGATGAGTAAGCGTGGCCTGAAGGCCCTGTTGACTGGGCTCAGACGTCCACGACGTGGCGCAAGAGCGCGAAGCCTACGCGCCACTTGGTGCCGTCTCCTGGATCAATGCTGGCGGTACGCTCGTTGATGCGCACGATGGTGCCCACCACGGT
>JAFALK010000045.1 GCA_019234295.1 Roseateles sp. | reverse complement strand
GATCGCATCAAGGACGAGGTCAAGGAAGGCGAGATGAGCAAGGCCAAGGCGGCCAAGCTTCATAAGGAAGATCGCCAGATTCGCCAGGAAGAGCGTGACATGGCTGCACAAAACGGTGGCCACATCACCAAGTCCGAGCAGAAGGTGTTGAACCAGCAAGAGAACAAGGTCAGCAAGGAAATCGGCAAGTAAGACCCGCCGGCTCTTCTTTCGGATCTCATGGCGGCGGGCAAGACCCGCCGCTTGTCTTTGTCCGCAAGGTATTTGGCTAAAATCAAGGCCCAGGCACCCGCGCAGGGTGCCTTCCTTTTTTTCGCCCCGGCTGGGGTCCGCTTCATTCAGGCCCCTGCGATGCATCTCTCAGTCTGGCTCACCTTCTTCGCCGCCTCCTGGGCGATCAGCGTTTCGCCCGGTGCGGGAGCGGTCGCTGCCATGAGCTCGGGGCTGAGCTATGGCTTCAGGCGCGGCTACTTCGTCAGCCTGGGGCTGATCCTGGGCATCCTCACACAGATCGTCGTCGTGAGCCTGGGTCTGGGCGCGCTGATCGCGGCCTCCAGCATCGCATTCGCAGCCGTCAAGTGGGCCGGCGTGGCCTATCTCGCCTGGCTGGGCCTGCAACAGTGGCGCGCGCCGGCCAAGCCCATGGTGGCCAGCAGCGACGGCGGCACGGCCACCCGCCGCCAGCTCGTGCTGCGCGGCTGGGGCATCAATGCAGTCAACCCCAAGGGCACGGTCTTCCTCCTGGCCGTGGTGCCCCAGTTCCTGGACCTGCATGCCGCGCTGGCGCCGCAGTACGCCACCATCGCCGCCACCCTGGCCTTCACAGATGCCGTGGTCATGGCCGGCTACACCCTGCTGGCCGCGCGCCTGCTCTCGGCCCTGCGCTCCGAGGGGCACTTGAAGACGCTCAACCGGGTCTTCGGCTCGCTGTTCATCGGCGCCGCTGCCCTGCTCGCCAGCTTCAAGAACGCCGCCTGAATGAAGCGTTGGCTGTTCTGGGGCCCGACGCTGATCTGGGCCAGCACCTGGCATGTGATCCTCTATCAGCTCGACTCGGGGGCGCCGGTGCTCAACTCGGTGGCCTGGCGCTTCGGGCTGGCGGCGCTGATCCTGGCCGCGCTGGCGGTTCGCCAGGGCCAGAGCCTGCGCATGCCGATCGGTGCGCACGCGCTGATGCTCGCCACTGGCATCGTGCAGTACGGCGGCAACTACTGGTCGGTCTACGAGGCCGAGCGGCACATCCCTTCGGGCCTGGTGTCGGTGCTGTTCAGCCTCATGGTCTTCGGCAATGCGCTCACGGGCTGGCTGTTCTTCGGGCGGCGCGTGGGCCGGCGCTTCCTCGTCGCCGCCTGTGGCGGCGTGGCCGGCGTGGTGATGATCTTCTGGCCAGAGATCGCCGCCACCGGCGCGCGGCCCACAGCGCACTGGGGCCTGCTGATCGGCCTGGCGGCCGTGCTCGCCGCCGTGATCGGCAATGTGCTGACCCTCAAGCTCACCGGTCGCGGCTTTGCGCTGATGCCCATCCTGGCCTGGAGCATGGGCTATGGATCGCTCTTCCTTGTGGGGCTCTCGCTCGCCAGCGGTGCGGGCCTGCATTTCGCGTTCACGCCCAGCTACGTGCTGAGCCTGGCCTACCTGGCCGTGTTCGGCTCGGTCGTGGCCTTCGTGTTGTATTTCAAGCTGGCCCAGGCCCGCGGCCCGGCCGGCGCGGCGCTGACCAGCGTGGTGATCCCGGTGATCGCGCTGCTGATCTCGGCCCTGCTGGAAGGCTGGCAGCCGAGCATGCTGTCGGTGGCAGGCATGTCGCTGTGCCTGGCGAGCCTGTGGGTCGCTACTCGCTGACCTTGCCGCGCCCGGCCTTGATGCCGCTGCGCACCGCCTTGCCGGTGAGCCGCCGCTGCTTGGAGGCCAGGGTCGGCTTCGTCGGCCGGCGCTTCTTCGGCGGCTTGGCCACACTGGCCACCAGCTCGATCAGGCGCTGCACCGCCGCTGCCCGGTTCATCTCCTGGCTGCGGTGCTCCTGGGCCTTGATGACGAGCACGCCTTCGGCGTTAATGCGCTGATCGTTCAAGGCCAGCAGGCGCTCCTTGACCGGCTCGGGCAGGCTGGAGGTCCGCACGTCGAAGCGCAGATGTGCTGCGCTGGCGACCTTGTTGACGTTCTGGCCGCCGGCGCCTTGGGCGCGGACGAAGCTGAACTCGAGTTCGTCCTCGGGCGGCGTCCAGTCAGACACTTTCCACGCTCACCGGCACTCGGCGCGCCAGCGCGCACATCAACTCGTAGCCAATGGTGCCGGCCGCATGGGCCACCTCGTCGATGGGAAGCACGCTGCCGTGCGGGCCACGGCCCCAGAGCGTGATCTCGGTGCCCACGCCGGCCTCCGGGAAGCCCGTCAGGTCGACGGCCAGCATGTCCATGGACACGCGGCCAACGGTGCGGCTGCGCCGCCCGTTGATGAGCACAGGCGTGCCGCTCGGCGCGTGACGCGGGTAGCCGTCCGCATAGCCGCAGGCCACCATGCCGACGCGCAGCGGCGCCTCGGCCTGGAACGTGCTGCCGTAGCCCACGGTATCGCCGGCCTGCAGCTGTTGGATGCCGATCAGGCGGGAGCGCAGAGTCATAGCGGGTTGAAGATCCCAGTGCGCGGCGTCATGTTCTGGATAGTCGGGCACGCCTCCGTAGCACATGATGCCGGCGCGCACCCAGTCGCCGCCGGCGCGCGCGGCGTGGCGCAGCGTCGCGGCGCTGTTGCAGACCGAGCGCTCACCGGGAAGGTCGCGCGTGGCGGTCTCGAAGGCCGCCAGTTGGTGGGCAATGCCGTCGGCGCCGAAGCGCTGGGCGTCAGCATCGGAGAAGTGCGTCATCAGCGAGATTTCGTCCACCTGCGGCAGGGCGTTCAGCCGCGTCCAGGCCGCGCGAAAGGCGGTGGGCGTAAAGCCGAGCCGGTTCATGCCGCTGTTGAGCTTGAGGAAGACGCGGTGCGGCTCGTGGGTCTTGTGCACGGCCAGCCAGTCGATCTGCTCCTCGCAGTGCACGGCGTGCCAGAGCCTGAGGCGCGAACACAGCTCCAGGTCGCGGGTCTCGAAGCAGCCCTCCAGCAGCAAGATGGGGCCGCGCCAGTCGAGCGCGCGCAGGCGCACAGCCTCATCCAGATCGATCATGGCGAAGCCGTCTGCGGCGCGCAGCCCCGGATAGGCGTTTTCGATGCCGTGCCCGTAGGCATTGGCCTTGATGACCGCCCAGACCTGGGCATCGGGGGCGGCCTTGCGGGCCCTCGCCAAATTGTGGGCCAGGGCAGGTTGATGGATCAGGGCTTCGATGGGGCGGGGCATGGCGGCATTGTCTGCCAGCTTGCGGCCCTGCAGCCCTCTCAAGCCCCCGTGCTATAAACCCGGCGGCTTCCCGGTTACCACGAGAGACGAGTGAAAAAAGGTTTCTATACCATCATGTCAGCGCAGTTCTTCAGCTCGCTGGCAGATCAGGCCTTGCTCGTCGCGGCCGTCGAGTTGCTCAAAAGCAATCAGGCGCCTGCCTGGCAGATCCCGGCCCTGGGGCCCATGTTCGCGCTCTTCTACGTCGTGCTGGCCCCCTTCCTGGGCGCATTCGCCGACGCGGTGCCCAAGGGCAAGGTGATGTTCTATTCGAACCTCATCAAGGTGATCGGCTGCCTGATGATGCTGTTCGGCGCGCATCCGCTGCTTTCCTACGCCATCGTCGGCCTGGGCGCGGCGGCCTACTCGCCGGCCAAGTACGGCATCCTGACCGAGTTGCTGCCACCCTCGCAACTGGTCAAGGCCAATGGCTGGATCGAGGGCCTGACCATCGCCTCCATCATTCTGGGCATCGTGCTGGGCGGCCAGCTGGTGGGCCCGCACCTGTCGGCCAAGCTGCTGGCCATCGACATTCCCTACATCGACACGGGCATCGACACCCCACCCGAGGCGGCAGTCGCGGCCATCGTCTTCCTCTACGTCATCGCCGCCGGATTCAACCTGTACATCCCGCGCACCAGCGTGCCGCTGCAGCCGGCCGCGCACGGCCCCTTCGCCCTGGTGCGCGACTTCGCGGCCTGCAACTCGCGCCTGTGGGCCGACAAGCTGGGCCAGATTTCGCTGGGCACGACCACGCTGTTCTGGGGCGCCTCGGGCAATCTGCGCATCATCCTCTTCCCCTGGGCAGCGGCGGCCCTGGCCTACAACACGACTCAGGCCTCCAACCTCGGCGGTGTGGTGGCTCTGGGCACGGCGCTGGGTGCGGTGGCGGCTTCCTTCCTTTCGCGCCTGGATCGCGCCACCAGGCTGATCCCCCTGGGCATCGTCATGGGCCTGATGCTCATCGGCATGGTCGCCGTGCACGACATTCGCCTGGCCATGCCGTACCTGATGATCATGGGCCTGGTCTGCGGCTATCTCGTCGTGCCCATGAACGCGCTGCTCCAGCACCGCGGCGCCAACCTCATGGGCTCGGGCCGTTCGATCGCCGTACAAAATTTCAACGAGCAGGCCAGCATTCTGGGCCTGGGCGCGCTCTACGTGGGCATGACCCGTATCGGCTTGTCCGCCTTCACGGCCATCACGCTCTTCGGCCTGCTGGTGGCCACCACCATGTGGGCGGTCATGCGCTGGCACGAGAGCAACTGCCGCAAGTACCCCGAAGAGATCGAGCGGCTTCTTCTCACCGCCCGCGACGACTGCGGCGGACACTAGAAGGCCCCTCGCCCAAGGAGTACTTGGGTCGGTTCGCAGAAGGGACCCCGATCATGTCCGGATCGGCCAGACATGACATCAGCTCAAGCCGTCCTCGGGAGCGGGCCGACGGACGACTTGGCTCCGCATCCCCAGTTCAGCGGGACTTGCGGCCGCTCGTCACTGGCGGGGGATTGAACACCGTGCGGATGTGCTCCGACCACGCCCGCGCGATCTTGAAGCTGCCGCTGTGGTTGAGCTGGATCTCGTTGTGCCAGTCGCCGCTGGAGCCGACCGAGGCCGGGTTGGCCAGGGCCAGCGGCACGAGGGTGGAATCGAAGACCTGCAGGCCCGGGAAATTCGCCTGGTCGGCGGCCATGGCCTTGAGCGCCTGAGCCAGACGGAAGACCATCAGCCGGCTGATCGCGGCCCAGTCCGCCTGCGGCAGGGCGTAGGCCTTCACCGCCGGATAGAGCCAGGGGCCCCGGCTGCCCAAGACGGGCGCACCGGATTCGGCGCCGGCCGGGCGCGGCATGGGCACGGCATAGCAATGCATGAACACGGGCTTGCCGGCCGAGGGACCTTGGTCGCGCAGGCTCAGCAGGTGGCGCACATTGGCGCGCAGGTACTCGGCATAGGTGGCCCAGCCCTCTTCGGAGAAGTAGCGCGCCACCCCGGCCGAGGGAGCGCCCCATTCGGTCTGGCGGCGCAGCAGGCGCAGTTTCAGGGGCACTTCAGTGCCGTCCGGGCGCTGGGCGGCGGTGGACGCGGCGGCGATCAGGTCGTTGCCGCCGCAGGAGAGCAAGATGCCGTCCCAGACCGGGGCATCGGCGCCGGTCAGGAGGCGTACGAAGTCAGGGGCCGACTCCAGGTCGACCATATGGCGCTGCGCCTCGCCGCCCACGGCACAGTTGACGGCCGCGGCCGGTGCCTCGAAGACCAGCTCAGACAAGAGGCTGCCATGGGCCAGATCTTCCCCCGCAGCGAACCAAGAGTCGCCCTGAGCCAGCAAGCGCCAGCGAAACGCCTCGGGATCGGCCAGTGCGGCCGCACGGCCTGACTGCAGATCGGCTGGGGTGAAGGTGACCAAGTGATGCACAGACTCTCCCGGGGGCAGTTGCTGCGCCAGGGGCGCGTTTGGTGCGCGAGCGTAGCGCATATTGCCCGGTTGTAGCCAACCGAAGAGCCGCTAAGCTGCGACACATCCGCAACATAATGCGGGACCGCCACCGCGAGGGAGATGCCGTGAGCCAAGCCAAGAGTGCCTTCGATTTCCGGGCGACGTCGATCGCCGGGCAGCCGGTCGACCTGTCCACCCAGGCGGGCAAGGTGCTGCTGATCGTGAACACCGCCAGCGCCTGCGGCTTCACGCCCCAGTTCGCCGGGCTCGAGCAGCTCTGGAAGGACTATTCGGCCCGTGGCCTGGTCGTGATCGGCTTCCCGTCCAACGAGTTCGGCGGACAGGACCCGGGCACAAACGAGGAGATCCAGTCGTTCTGTCAGCTGAACTATGGCGTGAGCTTCCCGATGATGGCCAAGATCAAGGTCAACGGCAGCGATGCCGACCCGCTGTGGCAATGGCTCAAGGGCGAGAAGCGCGGGGTGCTCGGTACCGAGGCGATCAAGTGGAACTTCACCAAATTTTTGATCGGCCGCGACGGACAGGTGCTCAAGCGCTACGCCCCCCTGGACGCGCCGGAAAAGCTGCGCGCCGACATTGAGGCCGCCCTGGCGGTCTGAACCCAGCGCCCGAATCACCGGATGCCGAATCGGCATCCCGCGGCGGCCGGTGCTCGTCTACCCTGCCGGCCATGAACGATCTCGCCGAACAGTTCCGCCGCTTCGCGGACCAGGAGTGCACCGAGGATCCGCTCTACGTCGCCCTGTGCCACGCCATCGCCGAGGCCCCCGCCCTGCTCGGCCTGATGCGCCACACGCCGACCACGCAGGCGCGGCCCAATCTGCTGCTGGCGGCTCTGCACGAGCGCGTGCTGACCGGTAGCGGCCAGGGACTGCGGGACTACTACCCGAGCGTGGGCGGCACCCGGCGGCCCGACGCCAGCCTGGCCCCGCTGCTCAGCGGCTTCGTCCAGGCGCATCAGTCGCGCATCGCCGACATCCTGGCCCGGCGCAGCACCCAGACGAACGAAATCGGCCGCTGTGCCGTGCTCTGGCCGGCGCTGACCGAGGTGGCCAGACTCAGCGGCAAGACCGAGCTGGCCCTGTTCGACTTCGGATCGAGCGCCGGGCTCAACCTGGGCGTGGATCGCTACTGCTTCGACTATGGCAGCCTGCAGCTCGGCGCCGCGCAAGGTCCCGTCGTGCATTCGCGCTGGCATGGCGCGGCACCGCCTCCGGCCACGCCCTGGCGCATCGTCCAGCGTCTCGGCGTGGACCCCAAGCCCGTGGATGTGGACGACGAGGAGGCCGTGAACTGGCTGCGCGCCTGCCTGTGGCCGCACGATCTGGAGCGCGCCGCACGCCTGCAGGCTGCGGTGGCCCTGGCGCGCGCCAGCGGCGACCGCGTGCGCCAGGCCCAGGACGGTCTCTCGGTGCTGGCGGCCTGGCTCGACGCACTGCCCGGCGGCGCCCAGCCCGTGCTGTTCAACAGCTGGGTGCTGGCCTACCTCTGCGCTGCCGATTTCAGGCGCCACCGCGAGCGCGTGGCTGCCATGGTGCATGAGCGGGGTCTCATCGAAATCAGCGCCGAGGTGATCGAGCTGGCGCCGGCTGGGCTCGCACCCCCACCTGCGTGCACCGTGCCCGACCCCCAAACGCCCACGCTTTGGACCCTGCAGTCGCGCGAGGGCGTGCACGCGCTCGCCTGGTCCCATGGCCACGGGCGCTGGCTCGAATGGCTGAAATAATCCCCGCATCCCCATTGGAGTTCCGAGCATGTTCCAACACGTCGACGCCTATGCAGGCGATCCCATCCTGAGTCTCAACGAGGCCTTCCAGAAGGACCCGCGCACGGCCAAGATCAATCTGTCCATCGGCATCTATTTCGACGACGAAGGTCGCATCCCCATGCTGGCCTCGGTGCGCGAGGCCGAGCTCGCGGTGGTGAACAGCGCCGGCGCCCGGCCCTACCTGCCCATGGAGGGCGCCGCCAACTTCCGCGCTGCGGTGCAAGATCTGCTCTTTGGCGCGGGCCACGCGGCGGCCGACCGCACCGTGACCATCCAGGCCGTGGGCTCTTCGGGCGGCCTGAAGGTGGGGGCGGACTTCATCAAGCGCTACTTCCCGGACTCCAAGCTCTTCGTCTCCGACCCGACCTGGGACAACCACAAGGCCGTCTTCGAGGGCTCGGGCCTCACCGTCCTCAGCTACCCCTACTACGACCCGGCCACGGGTGGCCTGCGCTTCGACGCCATGCTGGAGGCGTTCAAGGGCCTGCCCGCCCGCAGCGTGGTCCTGCTGCACGCTTGCTGCCACAACCCCACGGGCGTAGACCTGACGAAGGCGCAGTGGGATGCGCTGATCCCAGTCCTTCGCGAGCGTGAGCTGCTTCCCTTCCTCGACATGGCCTACCAGGGCTATGGCGACGGCCTCGTGGAGGACGCCTACTCGGTGCGCGCCATGGCCGCCGCCGGGCTGTCCTTCTTCGTGGCCAACAGCTTCTCCAAGAACATGAGCCTGTATGGCGAACGCTGCGGCGCGCTTTCGGTCGTCTGCCCCGACGCCACCCAGGCCGCGCATGTGCTGGGCCAGTTGAAGGCGACGATCCGGCGCAACTACTCCAACCCGCCGGCCCACGGCGGCCAGATCGTCGCCAAGGTGCTCACCGATCCGGCCCTGCGCGCGCGCTGGGAGGCTGAGGTGATCGAGATGCGCACCCGCATCCAGGCCATGCGCAAGAGCCTGCACGAGGTGCTTTCGGCCCGTCTGCCGGGCAGAGACCTTGCCTACTTCCTGACCCAGCGCGGCATGTTCAGCTACACCGGCATGAAGCCCGAACAGGTTGACCGGCTGCGCGAGGAGTTCGGCGTCTACCTGATCCGCTCGGGCCGCATGTGCGTGGCCGGTCTCAACACCCGCAATGTGGAGGCCACGGCCGAAGCCTTCGCCAAGGTGATGTAAGCCCCCGAAAAATTACCGCCGGTTATGGGCGGCGCTCGCGCTTTCATTGGCCCGTACGCGCCCTTGTCCTTACGCTGCCGCAGACGATAAGGGAAGCCTGACAGGGACTGGATGAAGCACATTGTGGTGATTGGCGGCGGCATCGTCGGCTTGACGACCGCCTGGGCGCTCTTGGAGCGCGGCCACAAGGTCACCGTGGTCGAGCGCGAGGCCGAGGTTGGCATGGGTGCCAGCCATGCCAATGGCGGCCAGCTGAGCTACCGCTATGTTTCGCCCCTGGCAGATGCCGGTGTGCCCATCAAGGCCCTGCGCTGGCTCCTCGATCCCGACGGCCCGCTACGCTTCAAGCCCGAGGCAAGCTGGAGCCAATGGTCCTGGATGCTGTCCTTCCTGCGCGCGTGCAGCGGACCCGTCAATCGGCGCACCACGGCCCGGCTGCTTGCGCTGGGCGCGCACAGCCAGACGGCCTTCGCCAGATTGCATCGCGAGGCCCGGCTCGGCGAGATCGCTTTGCGCGCTCCGGGCAAGCTCGTGGTCTACCGCAAGCCGGCCGAGTTCGAGCGTGTGGCGCGGCGCCTGAAGGCAGGCCCGAAGGGCCCCGAGCGGGCACTCTCGCACGACGAATGCGTGGCCGTCGAGCCCTCGCTGAAGGACAACGACGTGCTCTTCGCCGGCGGCATCTTCACCGAGGGTGAGGCCGTGGCCGACTGCTACGAGGTCTGCCGACAACTCGCGGCCCGACTGCGCGAGCATGCGAGCTTCCAAGGCATTCACCGGGCCAGCGTCCAGGGCTTGCGCCGCGCAGGCCGGCGCGTGGTGGCGCTCAAGACCAGCGAGGGCGAGCTCGATGCAGACGGCTTCGTGATCGCCGCCGGCCTGCAAAGTCGCGACCTGGCGCGCGATCTGGGCCTGAGCCTGCCGCTGTACCCGCTCAAGGGATACAGCCTCACCGCACCCATCGAGGCGCAGCACCGCCCGCCCGAGGTCAGCGTGACCGACTTCGAGCGCAAGATCCTCTACGCACGCATCGGCAGCCAGTTGCGCGTGGCCGCCATGGTCGACTTGGTGGGCGAGGACCTGCGTCTGGATCCCAAGCGCGTGGATTCGCTCAAGCGCGCGGTGCGCGACACCTTCCCCCAGGCGGCGGACTACGATCACGCCAGCATCTGGACCGGCCTGCGCCCGGCCACGCCGACCGGCGCGCCCATGCTCGGCGCCACACCCTTCGAAGGCCTGTGGCTCAACGTCGGTCACGGTGCCCTGGGGTTCACCTTCTCCTTCGGGGCCGCGGACATCGTGGCCGAATTGATCAGCGGGCACGCGAGCCCCCTGCCACTGGACGGGCTACAGTTCGCCGGATGACAAACGAGCAGCTTGCGCAGGCACTGCTCGAAGCGGTGCGGGCGCAGCGCTTCGAAGAAACGCCTGACGCACTTCAAGGCGGGAGTCCGGTCGGCGTCCATCCCAGTATCGACCTTGCCGTCGTGGCCTTCCCACGCCATGGCGCACCCGTGCATGCCAACGTCCTGTTCTCGCGCGATTTCCCCGCGGGCGTGGTCGGGGAGGTCGACATCACCGACGGCCCCGTGCGAAATATCCGTTTTGTCGCCGACCTACAAGACCAGTTTGGCGTCTCCATTGCCTGGCAGCCCGGCAGCGACTGGCGCCGCCTGCCCTGGCGCCCGCTGATGGGCCAGGGCGCATGTCGCTTCGTCGCGCCCTACCCGGCCTCCCTGTTCAAGCTGCTGGTGCTCGTGGCCTGTGGCCGCATCGTCGACGCCGGGCGCAGCCAGTGGGAAACCCGCATCTCGGCCAACTGCGGCACCCGCAGCCTCGCCGAGTGGGCACTGGAGATGACCAAGGACTCCAGCGATGAAGCCACCACCGTGCTGATCGCGCACCTGCATGCCTGCGGCATGCTCGGGACCGAGGACCGCGGCCCGCACGCCCTGCATCGACTGTTCACCGCCCAGGGCCTGGCCGGCCTGCGCGTGGCCGGTACGCGCGCCGACGGCGGCTGGAACAACGCCGCCGGCGCCGGCGTGGGCCAGCTGCAGATGACGGCCTGGGACACGGCCCGGCTGCTCTGGCTGATCGACCCCGACGCACCGCCAGCGCCCTGGATGCCTGAGGGCAGTCCAAGCCTGCTCGGTGAGAGCCGTGAGCACGTGCTCCACTGCCTGCGCGAGCAGCGCCTGCACGACACCCTCTCCAGCGGCGCCCTCGCGGGCCTGCGCGGCTTCGTTCGCGGCATCCCGGCCCATCTGCCCGGCGCCGCCGACGACAGCGCGGGCCGAGGCGAGGTGCGCTTCCTGCACAAGACCGGCAATACCGAGAACTGCAGTGCCAACGCCGGCATCGTGCAGTCCAAGAAGGCCGGCGGTCGCCATTACGTCGTAGCCCTGATCAGCAATCTGGGCAGCCGCTACGCGCCGGACCCGGCTTGCGCAACGACCTGGAAGCTGCCCGCACTGGGCGCCGCCATCGACCGCATCATGAAAGACTTTCTGGAAATCTGATGGCCCATATCCCTGCGCTGCCCGAGGGCAGCACGCTTGCCCTCGTCGCGCCCGCTGGAGCGTCTAGCCCGGAGCGGATCGAGCAGGTGCCCAGGCTGCTCGAGTCCATGGGCTGGCGCTGCAAGCTCATGCCTGGCGTGAGCGGCGGCTCGACGCTGGACTTCCTCTCGGCCGACGACGACGTGCGCCTGACGGATCTGCACGCGGCCTTTGCCGACCCACAGGTGGACGCCGTCTACACCCTGCGCGGCGGCTACGGATGCGCGCGGCTGCTGGACCGCATCGACACAAGCCTGCTGCGGGCCCACCCCAAGCCCCTGATCGGCTACAGCGACATCACCACCCTGCACGCCCTGCGCGACGCCCTGGGCCAGCCGGGCTGGCATGCGCCCATGCCGGCCAGCGACTTGCTGACCGAAGGCGGAGCGCGCGACATTCACGCCTTGCGGGAGGCCTTGCAAGGCGGCACGCGCAGCGGCCAGGTCATCGCACCTGCGATGCAGGCGCATGCGCTGAATCGCGGCGTCAGTGCCCGCGGCCGGCTCGTAGGTGGCAATCTTGCCGTCTACGCCGCCCTGCTCGGCACGCCCTGGCAGCCGCGGATCGAAGACTCCATCCTCTACCTCGAAGACGTGGGTGAAGCCCCCTACCGAGTGGACCGCATGCTGACGCAGTTGCGCCTGGCCGGCCTGCTCGATGACGCGGCCGGCTTCCTCGTCGGCAGCTTCACCGACGAGGACTATCCGCAGGCCGTGCTGGCCGACTTGCTGCACGCCACGGGCAAGCCCGTGCTGGCCGGCTGGCCCAGCGGCCACTGCAGCCCGCACACGCCCCTGCCGCTGGGCGTGGAGGTGGAGATGGACGTGGCCGGCCGACGACTCACGCTGCGCTGAGAAGCTCAAGTCCACTTCCTCGATTTGACGAAGGGAGAGGTCGCCCCTTCAGCCCTCTCACACCGCCCGACGTGCGGGTCCTCGTCCGGCAGTTCATGTCAACCGCTTGGGTCTCTCGTGGACATCCACCAGCGAGACCAGACCCATGCTGGCAAGGCGTTCGGGCGGCAGGAAAACAGCAGGGAAGCGGCAGGGCCTCCAAGCCTTCCCTTGGCGGGCCGGCAGGGGAGACTCTGACCTCCAAGCAAGTGCGCCCAGGTGCATTGAAAAAAAGCCCCGCCGGCTCGCGCTGGCGGGGCTTTGTCTTTGCGCCTTCCGATCAGAAGAAGGTGTACTTGGCGCTGACTTGGTAGGTGCGGCCACGCGGGTCGGCGACACGCGGATCCCAGCCGGTGCCGATGGCGTTGTCGACGTCGTGCCAGGTGAAGGCCGGCGCATGGTCGGCCAGGTTGATGATGCCGGCGGTCAGGGTCAGGTCCTTGAAGCCGGTGTAGCTGCTCACCAGATTCATGGTCGTGTAGCTGGCGATCTTGCGGGTCTGGAACTGCGGGATCGTGGTGAAGGTCGTGTGATCTTCATCCCAGTAGCCCGAGGAGTAGTTCACCGACAGCGTCGTCGCAAGGGTCGAGGTCTTGTAGGTGCTGGCGACCGCGACCTTCCAGGGCAGGTACAGCGTCGTGTTGCTCCAGTTGCCCACGTACTGCACCATCGGCGTGCCAGTGATCAGCTGCTCCTTGTCGCTGATCATCTTGGTCGCCGAGAGCGTCGAGATCAGCTTGTTGCCGGAGGGCAGCGCGGTCGTCCAGGCGCCGGTGAAGTCCAGGCCCTTGGTCATGCTGCCGCCAGCGTTGATCCAGCCGGCCTGAATGCTGGTGATGTTGCCGTTCGCGTCACGCTGGAAGTTGTTGGCGAAGACCGGGTAGTACTGCAGCTCCTGGGTTGGCGTCAGGTTGTGGATCCGGTCGATCATCTTGATCTGCCAGTAGTCAACCGACAAGGACATGTCCTGAATCGGAGAGAACACCACGCCCAGCGAACCCTGGCGCGACTTCTCGGGCTTCAGGTTGTGGTTGCCGCCCGCGGTGTAGGGGATGCTCGTGAGCTGGCAGGACGGATCGTTGTTGCCCACGGGGTTCGGGCACTTCACCGGGTCGGCGAAGGTACCGACGGTCGCGAGCTGCACGACGCCCAGGTTGACCTGCTGCGGCGTGGGTGCGCGGAAGCCCGTGTTGTAGGAGCCACGGAACAGCAGGTCCTTCACCGGCGTGAACTTGAAGGCGATCTTCGGGTTCGTGGTGCCGCCGATCTGCTGGTAGCGGTCGTAGCGTGCGGCCAGATCCAGCTCCAGGCTCTTGAACACCGGCACCAACAGTTCGCCGTAGACAGCGTCGACGCTGCGCGACATGTCTGGCGCAGACGCATTGCCCGGGCATCCCATCACCGAGTTCGGCAGATTGGCGCTGGCCAGCGTGAACGAGCTGATGCAGTTGTAGGTCTGTGTTCCGCTGTAGCCGTAGAACTCGCGGCGCAGGTCCGTGCCGACCGCGAAGGAGAGGTCGCCGGCCGGCAACTTCATCAGGGGACCGGAAATGTTGGCGATGAACTCGTCCACCTTGGTCGAGCCGCTGGCGAGGCGCCCGTGCACCTCGGTGGCCTGAATGGCCGCCAAGGCCGCCGGAGACTGCGACTGGCCAGGCATCCGGAAGGGGTTGTAGATGCCGCTGGCGAGCAAGGCCACGAGCTTGGCGGTATCGGCGTAGCCGTTCACCATCTCCTGGTAACCCTTGGCCTCGCCGTGCGAGAGCGAGAGCTTGTAGTCGTAGTCGCCCACGAAGCCGTCGACGCCCACAGCGAGGCGATCGTTGGTGGATTCATTGCCGATCGTGCGATTGCCCCAGTCGCTCATGCGCAGGCGGTAGGCGATGGGCTTGGCCGCGTTGAAGCTGTTCGCACCGTACAGCGCCTTCATGTTCACGTAGTACGGGCCATTGACCGGGTAGTCGGCCACCGAGGTATTGTTGGTCGCCGAGGGCAGCGGCACCCCCAGGGCATTGAAGGCGGCGACGAGCGCTGGGCTGGTCGTCGAGTTGAAGGTGAGCGGCGAGCTGGTCGTGCTGAACTGGTAAGGCGTGAATTCGCCAAGCGAGTAGTAGCGCGAACCGACGAACTCGGCGAAGCCGGTGGCGTTGGCGCCAACGTTGAAGGTGGCGCGCAGCACGCCACTGGTGTTGGTGCTCGGCGTCACCAGCATGTACTGTCGGCCGTAGTCGGTGCCGCAGCGGTAGGTGCTGGTGTTCACGGTGTAGCCCAGGCCCGAGAGCACGGTCGGATTGGCCAGCTGGCTCACGCCGTAAGGCGCGGAGGAGCACTGGTTGGTCAGAGCCAGGGCGTTCAGCACGGTGTACTTGGTCGGGTCCGTCGCGCCGACGGTGGTACCGGGGCTGACCAGCGCGCTGTTGGCCTGGGTGATGATGTTCGCGAACATGGGCGAGCTAGTCGTATCAGGCGCCAAGCCCATGGCGGGCTGGTAGCCGGCCGCCCAGGAGCGGTCGTCGCCGCGCAGGATGGCCGTGCTGCTGCGGGTGATGCTGCCCATCACGTTGAAACCCTGCTGGCCGAGGTCGCCGAAGCCCGCCGTGAGGTTGACCTTGCGCTGCTGGCCGCCACCCGGAGCCTTGGGCGTGCTGTAGGTGGCCCCCACGGTGGCGCCGTGCACTTCCCTCTTCAGGATGAAGTTGATCACGCCGCCGATCGCGTCCGTGCCGTACACGGCCGATGCGCCGTCCTTCAGCACCTCGATGCGCTCGATCGCCTCGATCGGGATGGCGTTGAGGTCGACCGAGCCGCCCGACGTCCCCTGGTTTGACAGGCGGCGGCCGTTCAGCAGCACCAGCGTGCCGGTGGGGCCGAGGCCGCGCAGGTTGGCGTAGGCGCCACCGCCGGCAAGGCGGTCGCCCTCCTGGCCGAACACGCTATTGCTCGACACCGCGTTGTTGGCGTTGGCCGCGTTGGACGAGAGCATGCGCAGCACGTCTTCGGCGCTGTTCAGGCCTTGTTGGCGAATCTGATCGGCGGTGATCGTCTCCAGCGGCAGCGCGCCTTCATCAGAAACGCGCTTGATGCTCGAACCCGTCACTTCGACGCGTTCAATCTTTTGCGGTGCCTGCGCGGATGCCGCGTCTTGCGCCTGAGCGACAGCGCCCAGCGAGGTACCCAGTCCAAGCAGCATCAGGCTGCGTGCAAGGGTGTTCAACTTCATGAAGTTCTCCTGTTACTGAATCGGACGCCGGAAGCTTCAAGCATCAAGCGGGCGACGAGACTTGATACTGCTGGACAGTGATCGGTTGATCATCATTCAGGTGGCGAAGGCATCACAGAGGAGAGCTCCTGAAGTGTTGCGTTACACACGATGAATGCTTGGGCCTCTTGCATAACCTGCGGAAATACCTTTCGGGCAAGCGGCGCTTTGCGAACCCAGGGGCAGCGCCACGGCGTGGTTTGCGACGGCTAGAGTGGCAGCCTGCAATCCACCGACGTGTCCGTTATGCAGCTCATCACCGAATCCCAGGTCGCCGCCCTTCTCACGCCCACCGCAGCCCGCCAGGCCCTTTACGAAGCCTTTATGCAAATGGGCCGCGGCCAAGCCAGCGTGCTGGCGCGCCACCGCGCTGCGGCCGAGCTCGACGGCGCCGCGCTGGCCCTCTCGGCCATGGGCGCCGTTCTGCCGGCCGCCGGCGTGATGGGCACCAAGGTCTACTCGACGCGCAACGGCCAGTTCCAGTTCGTCGTCACCTTGTTCTCGGCCGTCACGGGCCTGCCACTGGCGACGCTGGAGGCCAACGAGCTGACGCGTCTGCGCACCTCTGCGGCCACGGCCGTGGCCGCAGACGCGCTGGCCAGCACTGACGCCAAGGTGCTGGCTGTGTTCGGCGCCGGCACGCAGGCGCGCGCCCACGTCGAAGCACTCCAGTTGGTCCGCAAATTCGATCGCGTGCTGGTCTGCGCCCGCTCGGGTGCGGCGGAGTTCGCCGCCAGCATTGGCGCCGAAGTGGCGGACGCGGCCACCGCCGCCCGCGAGGCCGACGTGATCGTCACGGCCACCCGCTCCAACGAGCCGCTGTTCGACGGCACGCTGGTCAAGCCCGGCGCCTTCGTGGCCGCCGTGGGCTCCAGCAAGCCCGTGGCCCGCGAGCTTGACGACACCCTGCTCTCCCGCGCCGCGTTGATCGCCGTGGAATGGAAAACGGCCGCGGAGACCGAGGCCGGCGAGTTCCGCCGCGCCGGCCCCGGCGTGATCACCCCCGAGCGCGTGGCCGAGCTGGGCAGCTTGCTGGCCGCGCCGCGGCCGCGCAACCCGCAGGACATCATCGTCTACAAGAGCGTGGGCATCGGTCTCGAGGACCTGGCCATCGCCCACTGGATCCATCAGCAACTGAAGGCCTGACCCCATGCGTCGTCTCCTGCCTCTTACCGCCGCGCTGCTGCTCTCGGCCTGCGCCAGCCTGCCCTCGAGCCAGCCGCCGCAGAGCGTGCAGGCCGCGCTGGACAAGGCCGGGCTGACAAGCGAGCAACTGGGCGTGGTCGCCTTTCCGCTCGACGCCCGGGGCTCCGGCCTGCGCATCCAGGCCGACCGCCCCATGCAGCCGGGCTCGGCGATGAAGCTCATCACCGCCGCCGTCTCGCTGGACAAGCTCGGCCCCAACGCCCGGGCGCAGACTGAGCTGCTGGCCGACGCGCCCGCGATATCCGGCATGCAGGACGGCGCGCTGGCCGGCCCGCTCTACCTGCGCGGCGGCGCCGACCCGGACCTCGGCTGGGGCGCGCTGCACACGATGCTGCGCGAATTGCGCGACCAGGGCGTGCGCGAGATCCGCGGCGGCCTCGTCGTGGACCGCAATCTCTTCAATCCGGCGCGCCGCGACATCGGGGCGCCGCCCTTCGACGAGCAACCCGAGTTCCCCTACAACGTCATCCCCGACGCGCTGATGTTCAACGGCAACCTGCTGGAGTTCGTGCTCGAGAGCGATGCCACCACACTGCACGCGCGCGCCACGCCGGCCCTGCCCGGTGTCACCGTGGACGTGGGCGACATCAAGCTCGCGGACACCCCTTGCAAGGACTGGGAAAACGGCTGGCAGATCCCGAGCACCGAGGCCCTGACCGTGCACCTGCACGGCCAGTTCCCGCGCAACTGCAAGGTGCGCCAAGAGCTCAACGTCATCGACCGCCAGTGGCTGGCGACCCAGGCCCTGCGCATGATGTGGCGCGAACTCGGCGGCACCATCACCGGCCCCGACACCGAAGGCACCACGCCCGCCACCGCCCGCGTACTCGCCACACACCGCGGCCGCCCGCTGGCCGAGGAGCTGCGCGGCGTATTGAAGGAATCGGACAACGCGCTCACCCGCCTGGCCTTCTTGCAGCTCGGTGCCAGCGAGGCGCAGCCCGGGGAAGCCACCGCCGCGGTCGCCGATCGCCTGGTGCGCCAGTGGTTCGCCTCCAAGAACATCCCGACCGAAGGCCTGGTGCTGGAGAACGGCTCGGGCCTGTCGCGCAGCGAGCGCGTCACCGCCACGCAACTGGCCGGCCTGCTGGCCGCCTCGCACGATGGCCTGCACGGGCCGGAGCTGCTGAGCACCCTGCCCGTGGCCGGCGTGGACGGAACGCTCTCGCACCGCATGAAGGGCACGCCCGCCGAAGGCCTGGCGCGAATGAAGACCGGCACGCTGAACAACGCCATCGGCCTGGCCGGCTATGTGCCCGACGCCTCGGGCCGCCTTTGGGTCGTGGCGGCCATGGTCAACGCGCCTCAGGCCGGTCGCGGCCGGCCAGTGCTGGATGCGGTCGCGCTCTGGGTCCGCGCCCAGAGGCCGTAGGGTGCCTCAGGCCCGGACAGCCGGGCTCAACACCTGAAGGGTGCCGGCATCGGCATCCATCTCCACCATGCCGCCCACCGGCAGGGTGAACTTGCGCTTGATGTGGCCGATCATGGCGCCGCGGTAGACCGGCACCTTGAGGCCGCCGAAGTAGTCTTCGAAGATTTCATCGAGCGTCAGCACGCCGTAGCCCTCGCCGGGCTCGCAATGGGTGAACTTGCCGATCACGACGCCGGCGACCTGATCGAGCACGCCCAGCAGCCGCAGCGTGGAGAGCATGCGGTCGCAGCGATAGAGGTACTCGTTGACTTCTTCGATGAAGAGGATCGCGCCACGGCAGTCGGGGAAGTAAGGCGTGCCGGCCAGCGAGGTCAGCACTGCCAGGTTGCCGCCGACCAGCACGCCGCGCGCCTTGCCCGGCCGGATCATGACCGTGCGGTCCTCGCGCTGGATCAGGTTGTCGCCACGCTCACCGCTCGGGTTTTGCAGCAGCGCCGTCTCGCCGTTCATCACGAGCGCCTTGAAATGGTCGGCTGAGAAGCCGTTCCACTCCGAGCTGGCCACGGGGGCATGGAAGGTCACGAGGCCCGTCTTGCGCTGCATCGCATTGACGAGGCAGGTCAGGTCCGAGTAGCCGCCGAAATACTTGGGCTTGCGGCGGATGAGGGCGTAGTCGAGCTTGTCAACGATGCGGTTGCAGCCCGAGCCGCCGGTCATGGCGAAGATGCCGGCAATCGAGTCGTCGGCGAACATGGCGTTGATGTCGCCAGCGCGGTCGACGTCCTGGCCCGCGAACTGGCCCCAACGTGCGCGCGCATGCGGCGCGAGCTTGACCTTGAAGCCCAGGGCCTGGAGCGTCTCGACGGCGAAGTCCATCGGGTCGCGCTCGTAGGTGGCGTTGGCGGGGCTGACGATGCCCACGGTGTCGCCGGGCTGGAGGCGGCGCGGCAGCAAGGTCGGCAGGCGCGCCGGAGGTGCTTCCACGGCAGCCGCCGCAGTGGCGGAAGCCACCGCCAGGCCGCTGACGGCCAGGGATCCGGCCAGGGATCCGGCCAAGGACTGAGCAAAGACGCGTCGATTCGTGTTCATGGGGTTCACATCACTCTCGGAAGGTCACGGCGCACCGCCACGCGGTCGCCGAAGTCGAAATGCCACCACTCGGTGCTGATGCCGTGGAAGCCGGCCTGCCGCATCGCGGCGCGCAGCCAGCCGCGCTCGGCCAGGTGCGCGGCGCTCAGCTGGCCTTGCGCCATCAGCTCCACCTCGTACTCGGGATGCGAGGCCAGCGTCATCTCGTCGAAGCCCGTGCCCATGTCGACCTCGCGGCCTTGCGCATCGAGCAGGGTCACGTCCACGGCCATGCCGAAGCTGTGGATGGAACCACGTTCGGGATTGGCCAGGTACAGGGTCAGCGGCGTGCCGGCCAGCTCGCTCCACAGCAACTCCTGCACGCGCTGCGGGCGCAGGGCGTCGAGCACGAGCAGGCTGTAGCCGGGGCGATGCGCGGCCAGCCACGCAGCGGCCTTCTCGAGTGCGTCACCGGCCTCGCGGCGCAGGTAGTTGCAATCCAGGCCGCCATAGACGGGGTGACCGACAAAGTTGTCGGGCGTGGCGTAGCGCAGGTCCACGCTCACACCAGCGATGCTCAGCAAGGAGCGGAAGTCCGGATGCCCGGGGACGTCTTCGCAGGAAATCATGATCAATTCGATTCGAGGCTGGCCAGCTTGTCCTTGGCTGCTTCGCCGAGGTATTTGACGAGCTTGCGTGCCGTCTGCGCCAGGGGCGCGCTGGCCGCGGTGAGCAAGAAGGCCTGCACCGGCATGGCCGGCACGAGCGGCCGCACGTGGACCTTGCTGCGGTCGGCGCTGGCGGCCGTGAAGGGGTCGACCACGGTCATGCCCACGCCGGCCTCCACCAGCGCCCGCGCCAGGCCGTAGGTCTGCACGGTCAGGCGCGTGTGCAGCACGGCGCCCTGCGCCTCGGAGGCGTTGTGCAGCACATTGGCCAGCGGGTCGTCGCTGGCCAGTCCGATGACCTCGCTCTCGATCTCGCCAATGGTCAGCGGCCCATTGCCGCGGCCTTCGGGGCTGTCGATGGCGCAGACGGCCATCATGGCGCCCGAAGCCAGCGGCTCGGCCTTGATGCCGGGATGGTGCGGGTCCTGCAGCGACAGGGCCATATCGGCCTCGCCAAGCAGCAGGGCCGAGACGATCTCGCGGGTGTGGTTGGTCGCCAGTGAGCAGCGCGAGAGCGGGTAGGCGCGGCACCAGCGGGTCATGGCCGGCGGCACGAGGGTGCCGGCCAGCGTGGGCGTGGCCACGAGGCGCACCTGTTCGGACTCGCCGCTGCGCAGGTTTGCCGCCAGGCGCCGGATCGAGACCAGGTCGCGGTTGAGCTTGTCGATCTCCACGAAGAGCCGCTGCGCCTCGGGCGTCGGGTAAAGCTTGCCGCGCACGCGGTCAAACAGCGGCATGCCCAGCTGCAGCTCGCAGTGCTGGAGCACCTTGGTCACGGCCGGCTGCGAGATGTGCAGCAGCTGGGCCGCGCCGCTGATGGTGCCGGCCTGCATGATGGCGTGGAAGACCTCGATGTGCCTGAGTCTCATGCGCGGTTCAGTCCCGATAGACGTTTTCGAAATCGACGGAGCCGTTGGGCGACATGATGAAGCCATGCACGTCCGGGCGCCTCGCGATGTAGACGGTCGAGTGCGCCATGGTGATCCAGGGCCGCTCGAACTTGAAGATCCTCTGCGCCTTCTCGTACAGCTCCTTGCGCCGCGCCATGTCGGGCGTGGCGCGGGCTTCGTCGATCAGGGCCTCGAAGTCCTTGTTGCAGAACTTGATGCCGGTCTTGTTGGCCGCGCAGGAGAGATTGGGCGTGAGGAATTCGTCGGCGTCGCCGGTCTCGCCGGACCACCCGCTCATGTAGACGCTGTGCTCGCCGCGGTTGGCGCGCTTGAGGTACTCGCCCCACTCGTAGGTCTTGATGTGGGCGGTGACGCCGATGCGGGCCCAGTCCTGCTGGATCAGCTGCGCCATGAGCTGGCCGTTGGGGTTGGTGGGCCGCGCCACGGGCAGGGCCCAGAGGTCGATCTCGAAGCCGTTGGGGAAGCCGGCCTCGGCCAGCAGCTTCTTCGCGCGCTCGGGGTCGTACTCGTTGCGCAGGCTCTGGTCATAACCTGGGATGGCCGGCGGGAAGGCGCTGACGGCCTGCTGGGCATCGCCGCGCGGGAACAGAGCCTTGAAGATGGCGTCGCGGTCCACTGCGATGTCGAGCGCGGTGCGCACGAGGCGCTTGTCCGTCGGCGCCTTGCGCATGTTGAACGAGAGGTATGAAATGTTCAGCGCCGCGATCTTCTCGATGATCACGTCGCGGCGCCTGGCCAGGGTGGTGACGTCCACGTCGCGCAGGGCCGCGGCGATCTGGCATTCGCCGGCCAGCAACTTTTGCACGCGCACATTGGGCTCGCGGGCGAAGCTGAAGATCAGCTTGCCCTTCTGCACCGCGCGCCAATAGCTGGGATTGGGGTCCATGCGCAGCACGTCGTCCTTGGCATAGGAGCGGAACTGGTAGGGGCCGGTGCCCACGGGAAAGTTGTTGATATCGGCCGCACGGCCGCGGGCCAGAAGCTGATCCGCATACTCGGCGGACTCGATCACGCTCCAGGCCATGGCGAAGTTGGCGACGAAGGCGACGTTGGGCGCCTTGAGGCGAAAGCGCACCGTGTAGTCGTCGAGCTTGTCGATGCCTTCGAGCAGCTTGGCCAGGCCTAGGTTGTTCGGATAGACGAAGTTGACCGGAAATGCCTTGTTGAACGCGGTCTTGGGGTCGATGAAGCGCGTGAACGTGAAGATCACGTCATCGGCATTGAACTCGCGCGTGGGTTTGAAGTAGCTCGTCGTCTGAAAGCGCACGCCCCGGCGCAGGTGGAACGTGATCGTGCGGGCGTCGGGCGAGAGCTCATAACTCTCGGCCAGGTTGGGCTCCAGGGCGGTCGTGCCGCGCGTGAAGGCCAGCAGACCCTGGAACATCTGCTTGGAGATGGTGTTCGTGCCCTGGCTGTCCCACATGCCCGGGTCGAAGCCCTCGGGGCTGGAGTCGGCGCAGTACACCAGGGGGCGCGCCTGCGCGGCCAAGGCCAGCAGCAAGGCGGGCACGGCGCGGATCAGGGCGGACAGGGCTCGCGTCATCAGGGGCAAAACTCGGGCATGTTGAGGGCCCATTGTTGAAAGCACCCAGGGCCTCAACAAGTGAGAAGGTCGGGCTGAACCATAACCTGCGATTATGGATCTTCGCCCCCACCTTCTCCCGCACAATCACCCTGCGTCTGACCAGGAAGTGATCCATGAACAAGCCCCTGCTCGCCCTCACCCTCCTCACGAGCCTGCTGGCCGCGCCTGCGCGGGCCGAAAGCTCAGCCTCTTCGTCCATATCGGACAGCGCCTCCAGCGCCACCAGCAAGGTCTCGGATTCCTTCGAGGACTCGAGCAAGAGCTCCTCGGGCGGGGACCGCAAGGTCGCCGCCGGCGACTACCGCGTGATCGAGATGGCCGCGGCCGCCGACAAGCCGGGCCAGCAGCGCGTGCTGCTGCGCACCGACGACGGCAACGAGTTGCACCTGTTGCTGCCGCAGGCCGCCGCAGAGCGAGGCCAGCTCGCCGCCGGCCGGCGCGTGCTGGTCAGCGAGCGGCCTTATGGCTGGGAGTTCGCCGCGGCCGACACGCGCCAGGCCTTCTTCCTCGTGCTCGAAGACGCCTGGCACCGCGAGCTGCAGCCGCGCGCGGTGGCGCTCTGAACACACCTTGAAGCCGCTCTTCGCGGCCTTGGCGCTGGGCTGGAGCCTGGCTGCCGGTGCCGCCTCGCTGCAGTCCTGCGACACCGGGCATGAGCCCGGCCCCGTCGAGCAGGACCTGGTGCTGCGCTTCGCCGCTGCCGTTCGCGCCGAGCTGGCGCATGCGGGCAGCAGCGTGGCCCTGATCTCGCGCTCGGGCCTCGATCTGTCGCTACTGGGCCAGCGCTACTCGCACGCCGGGCTGGCCGTCATCGACAGCGAGGCCGGGCCCTGGGCCGTGCGCCAGCTGTACTTCGCCTGCGACGAGGGCCGGCCGCGCATCTTCGACCAGGGCCTGGCCGGCTTCGTCATGGGCATGCACGACACGCAGGAGGGCCATGTGTCCCTGGTGTTGCTGCCCAGCCCCGAGCTCCACGAGACTGCGCTCGACAAGCGGCGCGCCCTGGCCCTGCTGAATGGGCGCTACAGCGCGAATGCGGACGCCTTCAGCTTGCGCTACCAAAACTGCAACCAGTGGCTGGCGGAGCTGATGGCCTCGGCCTGGGGCGATGCGCCCGATCGCGCCGCGGCCCAGGACTGGCTGCGCGCCTCGGGCTACGAGCCCGTGGTCTTATCGCCCTGGCGGCCGCTGGCCTGGATCGCTTCGATGAGCCCTTTCCTGCATGGCGACGACCGCGACTCCGATGACGTCGAGCATGGCCGTTATCGCGTGAGTCTGCCAAGCTCGCTGGAGGCGTTTGCGCGACTGCGCTATCCGCAGGCCGAGCGCATCGAGCTTTGCCACCGCGGCGCGGCACTCGTGATCCATCGCGGCTGGAAGGCCATGGGCCCGGGCTGTGTGGCCGGGCCCGGCGACGAGGCCTCAAGCTTGTAGCAAGCCGTCGGCGAGCCAGGTCTGCAAGGCCTGGACGAGCAGGGTCGGCGCGACATCGACGCCCACCTCGGCGGCCGCACATTGGCCGAGCTGCGCGAAGGAGGCCCCCTGCTGCAGCTGCGCCAGCAGCGCGGCTTCGGGCGCCTCGAGCGAGCGCCAGCGCACGTCCAGGCCCAGGCGCCAGGCCAGCAAGGTGTGCTCGCGCGCCTCGGGCTCGGGCAGCTCGGGGTCGGCGAGCTCCTCGGTGATCGCCAGGCGCAGCGCACGCCAGGCAGGCTCCACGGCCCAGTTCAGCCGCACCAGGCGCACGCCGGGGTGCAGGCGCAGGCGAGTTTCGGCGTCGAGGCCGGCCAGCGCCTGCAGCGGCGTGACATCGGCCGCGTCGAAGGCATCGCGCAGGGCCCAGTCCATGCGGGCCATGTCTGCCAAGGCCGGATGAGAGAGCGCCGGCCATGCATCCATGAAGCTGCCCAGTTGCGCGCCGAACCAGCGGATCGAGCGCGTGCGCGAAGGGTGGAATTGCAGATAGGCTTCGGCCAGGGCATCAAAGGCCTCATCGCCCATGGCTCGGTGCAGCACGAGGTGGTTGTCGCGCAGCGCGTCGACCAGCCGAGCGGGCACGGCCTGGCGATAGACCTCGAGGCCATTCGGCGGGCTCACGCCGCTTGCGGCACTGCCCAAGATCGCGCCTTGCAAGGCACGCTGCTGTTCAAGCAAGCTCATGGACCATCTGCCTTGCGTGGTGAAGTTCGGTGAGCAGCTCGGCGAGCGGCGGGATGTGATCGTCCCGCTCGATCATCGTTGGCTTGAAGCCGATGCGGTCCAGCGTGTATGCGTAAAGATCCCAGACGGCCTCGCAGATGGGGTGGTCATGCGTGTCAATCACGAGATCGCCACGGTCCTCATGGCCGGCGAGGTGGATCTGCACGACGCGCTCGGCGGGCATGAGGTCGATGTAGGCACGCGCATCGAAGCCGTGATTGCGGCTGGAGACGTAGACGTTGTTGACGTCGAGCAGCAGCCGGCAGCCGCTGCGGCGCAGCAGCTCGGCGATGAACTCGGCCTCGCCCATCTCGTCAGCCTCGAAGCGCACATAGCTGGAGACGTTCTCCAGCACCAGGGGCCGCTGCAGCAGATCTTGCACCTGCGCGATGCGCGGCTCCAGGTGGCGCAGCGTGGCCTCAGTGCAGGGCAGGGGCAGAAGGTCGTGCAGATTGCGGTGGTCCACACCGGTCCAGCACAGGTGGTCGGAAATCCACGCTGGCTGCACGCGCTGCGCGAGCGTCTTCAGCTCACGCAGATAGTCGAGGTCCAGCGCATCGGCGCTGCCGATGGACAGCGAGACACCGTGCATGACCATGGGGTAGTCGCGGCGGATGCGGTCCAGATGGGCCAGCGGCGCGCCGCCGGGAACCATGTAGTTCTCGCTGATGATCTCGAGCCAGTCGGGCGCGAGACCGGACGTGAAACTGGAAGAAAGAGGCTCGGCAAAGGCCGCGTAATGCTCGCTGCGCAGGCCCAGGCCGAAGCCATTGACGCTTGTTGTCATGATCACAAAGAAGGGGGCCTAGGCCCCCTCAACTTACTTGGCGACGCTGCCGCCGGCGGCCTTGCATTCCTTCTCGTCCTTCTTGCTGACCCAGCCCTGGCCCTTGCAGCTGTTCTTGCCCTTGCAGTCGTTTTTGGCGGTTTTGCACTCGGACGAGCCCTTGCAGCTGTTGGCGCCCGTGCACTTGACGGTGGCCGCGTCCGCGGCGCTAGCGGTGCCCAGCGGTGCGGTCATGGCAAACAGGGCAGCAGCAGCAGCGGCAACGCTGATGCCGGTCTTCAACGATTGGTTCATCTCGGTCTCCGGAAGTTGAGTTTGAGAACTGTGGAAACAAGCCTTGTACTCGGCTTGCCGGCTTGTGTCGGGCTGCGGGGGGCAGTCCTTACACTCCGGCTCGCATATTCTGATTACCGCCGGTTATGGGGGCAATGGGCCTGGGCATTGGCAGGGTCTTGGACCGGCCTCTAGAGTGCCCGGCTGTCTCCCGAAAAGTACATGCCCACGACCGAAACTCTCCGCAGCTCGCACACCGATCAGCGCAATCCATGGATCTGGATCCCGAGCCTGTACTTCGCGCAAGGCATCCCCTATGCGGTCGTGATGGCCCTGGCAGTCGTCATGTACAAGAACATGGGCATCTCCAATGCCGAGATCGCCTTCTACACAAGCTGGCTGTACCTGCCCTGGGTGCTCAAGCCCTTGTGGTCGCCGCTGGCCGAGCTGATCGGCACCAAGCGCGGCTGGATCTGGGCGCTGCAATTCTGCGTGGCCGTGGCACTGGCCCTGGTAGCGCTGACCCTGCCCGGCTCCGAGTTCTTCCGGCTGAGCCTGGCCGTGCTGTGGCTGATGGCCTTCGCCTCGGCCTCGCACGACATCGCGGCCGACGGCTTCTACCTGCTGGCCCAGGACGTGGGCAGCCAGGCCGCCTTCATCGGCGTGCGCTCGACCTGCTACCGGCTCGCCAACATCTGCGTGCAGGGCGGGCTCGTGGCCATCGCTGGCCATCTGCAAAAGACGATGGGCAGCACGGCCGTGGCCTGGTCGGTGGTGTTCTGGACCCTGGCCGGCGCCTTCGCGCTGCTGGGGGCTTGGCATTGGCGCGTGCTGCCACGGCCTGGCCAGGATCGACCCGCAGCGCGTCAGGGCGACTTCTGGCGCGGCTTCCTAGCGGTCTTCGCCTTGTATTTCAAGAAACCCGGCATCCTGGTGACGCTCGGCTTCTTGCTGCTGTACCGCTTCCCGGAGGCGCAGCTGCTCAAGCTGGCCGTGCCCTTCCTGCTGGACAAGCCCGAGACCGGCGGCCTGGGCCTGGCGACCGCGCAGGTGGGCCTGGCCTACGGCACGGTGGGTGTAGCGGCCCTGACGCTGGGCGGCCTGCTCGGCGGCTGGGTCGTGAGCCGGCTGGGCCTGCGCCGCGTGCTGTGGCCGCTGGTGCTGGTGATGCACGTGCCCAATGTGGTCTTCGTACTGCTGGCGCAGTCGCAGACGACCAGCCTGCCCCTGATCTGCACGGCGCTCGCCGTCGAGCAGTTCGGTTATGGCCTGGGCTTCACGGCCTACATGATGTACATGGTGCTGGTGGCCGAAGGGGCGCACAAGACGGCGCACTATGCCATCTGCACGGGCTTCATGGCCCTGGGCATGATGCTGCCGGGCCTGTGGAGCGGCTGGCTGCAGCAGCAGCTGGGCTATTTCCATTTCTTCGCCTGGGTACTGCTATGCACGCTGCCCTCGCTCGTGATGGCGGCGCTGATCAAGATCCCTGAGCACTTCGGAAAGAAGGCATGAAGCAAAGACTCCTGTCCCTCGACGCTCTGCGCGGCTTCACTGTGGCCGCCATGCTGCTGGTCAACGACCCGGGCGACTGGGGCCACATCTACGGCCCGCTCGAGCACGCCGAGTGGAACGGCTGGACCTTCACCGACGGCGTCTTCCCCTTCTTTCTCTTCATGAGCGGCATGGCCATGACCATGAGCCTGGCACGCCGCGCCGGCGAAGGCGCTGACCGCCTGAAACTGCTGCTGACGACCTGGCGGCGGGGTCTGGCCATCATCGCCATCGGCCTGGCGCTCAACGCCATCGGCCATTCGAGCCTGGACACCATCCGCATCCCCGGCGTGCTGCAGCGCATCGGGCTGTGCACCATGCTGGCGGCGCCACTGGTGATCTGGCTCTCCTGGCGCGCGCAGCTCGCGGCCTTGCTCATTCTGCTAGCGGGCTACAGCGCGATCCAGCTCGGCGTGCCGGTGCCCGATGCGCAGGGCGTGATTCACCAGGGCGCGCTCGTGGCCGGGCAGGACGTGGGCGCCTGGCTAGACCGCCAGCTGATGAGCGGCCATCTCTGGGTGCAGTCCAAGACCTGGGACCCGGAAGGCCTGCTCTCCACCCTGCCCGCCGTGGGCACCCTGCTGGCCGGCGTGCTGGCAGGCCACTGGCTGGGAGCAAAGCGCGACCCGCGCGAGAAGGCCATGGGCTTCATGCTCGCGAGCCTGCCCTTGCTGTGGCTGGCGCAGATCGGCGACGCCTGGCTCATGCCCATCAACAAAAGCCTGTGGACGCCGCCCTATGTGCTGCTAATGGCCGGTTGGGCCTCTTTCCTCTTCGGCATCTTCTACTGGCTGCTCGACGCCATGCCGCTGCCGTTGTGGCGAGCGCGCTGGGCCCGCCTGGCCCACCCGCTCGTGGTCTTCGGCATGAACGCGCTATTCATGTTCGCCCTGTCGGGCCTGGTCGGCCGGCTGATGGGACTGATCAAGAACGCCCAGGGCCAGAGCCTCAAGGCATTGGCCTATGCCCCGATCACGGCCTTGCCCATCGAGCCCGTGAACGCCTCGCTGATCTTCGCGATCGGCTTCGTCGCGGTGATGTACGCCGTCGCCTGGGTCCTGTTCAAGAAGCGCTGGTTCTTCAAGGTCTGAGTCATGAAACGCCGCAGCCTCCTCGCCTCCTCTCTCGCGCTCACAGCCTGTGCCGAACTGCCCGGCTTCGGCCCGCGGCTCACACCCGCTCTCGAGCTGGCCAGTGCAGCCCCGGCCGCACCGCGCGAGTTTCGTGGCGCCTGGGTGGCGACGGTGGCCAATATCGACTGGCCCAGTCGGCGCGGCCTCGGCAGCGCCGAGCAGCAGGCCGAGGCGCGCGCCTTGCTCGACGCCGCCGTGGCACTCAAGCTCAACGCCATCGTCTTCCAGGTCCGCACCGGCGCCGACGCGCTCTACGACTCCAAGCTCGAGCCCTGGAGCGAGTACCTGAGCGGCACGCAAGGCCAGTCGCCCGAGCCCTTTTACGACCCGCTCGCCTTCTGGGTGGCCGAGGCCCATGCGCGCGGCCTCGAGCTCCACGCCTGGCTCAACCCCTTTCGCGCCCGCCAGAGCGCTGCCAAGAGTGCTGAAGCCGCGAGCCACATCAGCAAGACCCATCCCGATTGGGTCAAGACCTACGGCGACCAGCTCTGGATCGACCCCGGCGAGCCCGGCGCCGCTGACCACACCCTCGCCGTGGTGCGCGACATCATCAGCCGCTACGACATCGACGCCATCCACATCGACGACTACTTTTATCCCTACGCCATCAGCGACAAGGACACCAAGCAGGACATCGACTTCCCCGACGACCCGAGCTGGCAGCGCTACACCGCCTCGGGCGGGACGCTGACCCGCGCCGACTGGCGCCGCAGCAATGTGGACGCACTGATCGCGCGGCTCTACGAGGCCTCGCGCGAGATCAAGCCGCATCTGCGCTTCGGCATCAGCCCCTTCGGCCTACCCAAGCCCGCGCTTCGGCCCGAGGGCATCAGCGGCTACAGCCAGTACGACAAGCTCTACGCCGACGTAGAGCATTGGCTCGAACAGGGCTGGCTGGACTACCTCGTGCCCCAGCTCTACTGGAAGCGCGAACAAAAAGCCCAGGCCTTCGGCCCGCTGCTGCAAGCCTGGCGCACCCACAACCCGCGCGAACGCCACATCTACGCTGGCATGTTCACGAGCAAGGTGACGACGCGCGACGACAGCTGGCCGGTGGACGAGATCACGGGCCAGATCGCCCTGCAACGCGAGATCGCGCCCGGCATGGGCCATGTGCACTTCAGCATGATCGCCTTGCAGCAGAACCGCCGCGGCCTGGGGGATGCGCTCAAGGCCGGGGCGTATGCGCAAGCAGCGTTGACGCCCGCCATGCCCTGGCGCGGCGATGCCCCGGCGAATGCTCCGACACTGAGTGCCAGCACGGTCGGCACGCGGCTGCGCCTGAGCTTCGACGGCGACTGCGCCGTGTGGCTGCAGCGCGGCGATGGCTGGGAGCTGCGGCGCGGCGCCGTCGTCGAGGCGGAAGGGGCCGGCCTCACGGCCGTGGTTGCGGCGCGACTGGGTCGCTCCGGCCTCGAGGGCCCGCGGGCAGGATGGCGGCTGGCCGGCTGAGGCCAGCCCAGCAAGGGCTGGCCAATGGCTTCAACGCCTCCAGCGGGCTGCGCCAAGCTCTTCATCGTCGATTGAACCTTCTCAGCCCTTCAACGCCAGCCTGACGGTCTCAGCCATCGGCGTCGTCGCCCGGCCGATCAGCGCAGAAAGCCGGCGGCCGTCGTCGAACAAGGCGCCCTGGCCGGCGCCCACGTCCCAGCTGGCAATGGCCGCGGCCAGCGCCTCGGGCAGGCCGAAGCCAGCCAGGGCCTTGGCGTATTCGGCCTCAGGCAGATCGGCGTAGGGGATGTCGCGGCGAGTCTGCCTGGAGACCTCGGCGGCCAGCTCAGCCAGGGTCCAGGCCGCATCGCCCGCCAGCTCGTAGGTCTTGCCTTCGTGGCCGGCGGTGCTCAGCACGGCCAGGGCGGCCGCGGCGTAGTCGGCCCGCGCGGCCGAGGCGATGCGCCCGTGCCCCGCGCTGCCGATGAAGGTGCCAGCGGCCAAGGCGGCCGGAATCGAGCCTGTGTAGTTCTCGGTGTACCAGCCGTTGCGAAGAATGGTGTAGTTCAGGCCCGAGGCCTTGAGCGCGGCCTCCGTGTCCAGGTGCTCGGCAGCCAGGCTCAGCGGCGAGCGGTCGGCGTGCAGCAGGCTGGTGTAGACGATGTGCTTCACGCCGGCAGCCTTCGCGGCGGCGATGACGTTGCGGTGTTGGGTCGCGCGTTGGCCGAGCTCGCTGGAGGAGATCAGCAGCAGTTGCTCGACGCCGGCCAGGGCCTTGCTCAGCGTCTCGGGTCGGGCGTAATCGGCTTCGCGCACTTCGATCCCCAGTCCGCTCGCCTTGGCGGGAGAGCGGACGAGGGCGATCAGCTTCGCGTCGGTACGGCCGGCAAGGAACTGCTGGACGACAAGGCGGCCGAGCTGGCCGGTGGCGCCGGTGATGGCAATGTTCATGATGCGAGTCCCGTTGTGGTGAAGGTGTCTTCACTGTAGGATCTGGACTTACTTTTTGTAAGTACGCACATGAATGTAAGTACCCTGCCCGACGCCAAGACCAGCCTCTCCAAGCGCCTGCGGCGCGGAGATCTGTTGGCCGAGGCCTGTCCTTCTCGCGATGTGCTCAAGCACGTGACGAGCCGCTGGGGCGTGCTCGTGCTGATGGCGCTGGAGCTGCGGCCGCACCGTTTCGCCGAGCTGCGCCGCGCCGTGCAGGGCGTCAGCGAACGCATGCTGGCCCAGACCCTGCAATGGCTGGAAGGCGATGGCCTGGTGCAGCGCATCGTGCACGACGTGGTGCCGCCCCACGTGGAATACCGCCTCACGCCGCTGGGTCGCGACGGCGCCAAGCGGGTGCGCGGGCTGGCGGACTGGATCGAACTCAATGTGGGCAAGGTGCAGGCCTTCCAGGCCGAACGCGAGACCTGCGAAGAGCGCCAGCGCGCAGCGCAGAGTCGCTCGCGCGTTCACCGCCTTCGATAGCGCCAGCTCCATGAACATCCGCCTCGCCACGTCGGACGACTTGCCTGCCGTACTCGCGCTCAACGAAGAATCAGTTCACTTCCTGAGCCCTCTCTCCGGCGCACGCCTCGCGCGGTTGCACGAACAGGCTGCTCTGCATCAGGTCCTCGAGGACCAGGGCCAGGTCCTTGCGTTCCTGCTGGCCTTCCGGGAAGGCGCTGCGTACGACAGCGTCAACTACCAATGGTTCGCCGGCCGGTACGCGCGCTTCCTCTACATCGATCGCGTCGTCGTCTCTCGGCGCCTTCAGACCCAGGGCGCCGGCTCCGCGCTCTACCGGCATGCGTTTGCGTGGGCGGCCGCCAAGGAGGTGCCCTGGGTGACCTGCGAATTCGACGTGGAGCCGCCCAACCCGGTCTCGGAACGCTTCCATGCCAAGTTCGGCTTTGCGGAAGTCGGCCGCCAGCTCGTGGCGGGCGGGATGAAGACGGTTTCCCTACAGGCAGCCCGCGTGCCGGAACAAGGGACGAACTGAGCAGCGCCTTCATCCTGCAAGCCGTCACAATCGGCGCAACCCGGCTTGTCGGAAAGAGGTCCCGCCATGAAATCCCGCGCCGCTGTCGCCTTCGAGCCCGGTAAACCTCTGCAGGTCGTCGAGATCGACGTCGAGCCCCCGCACAAGGGCGAGGTGCTCGTGCGCATCACCCACACGGGCGTGTGCCACACCGACGCCTTCACGCTCAGCGGCGACGACCCCGAGGGCCTCTTCCCCGCCGTGCTGGGCCATGAGGGCGCGGGCATCGTCGTGGAGGTCGGCGAGGGTGTCACCAGCGTGAAGCCGGGCGACCACGTGATCCCCCTTTACACGGCCGAGTGCGGCGAATGCCTGTTCTGCAAGTCGGGCAAGACCAATCTCTGCATCGCGGTGCGCGCGACGCAAGGCAAGGGCGTGATGCCCGACGGAACCACGCGCTTCTCCTACCAAGGCAAGCCCGTCTTTCACTACATGGGTTGCTCGACCTTCAGCGAGTACACGGTGGTGGCCGAGGTCTCGCTGGCCAAGATCAACTCAGACGCCAACCCGGAGCAGGTTTGTCTGCTCGGCTGCGGCGTGACCACGGGCCTGGGCGCCGTCAAGAACGCGGCCAAGGTGCAGCGGGGCGACACAGTGGCCGTATTCGGCCTCGGCGGCATCGGCCTGGCGGTGATCCACGGCGCCCAGCGCGCCCAGGCGGGCCGCATCATCGCCATCGACACCAACCCGGGCAAGTTCGAACTGGCGCGCCTGTTCGGCGCCACGGACTGCATCAACCCCAAGGATTTCGACAAGCCCGTCCAGCAGGTCGTCGTCGAGATGACGGGCTGGGGCGTGGACCACAGCTTCGAGTGCATCGGCAATGTCGGCGTGATGCGCGCGGCGCTAGAGTGTGCGCATCGCGGCTGGGGCCAGTCCGTCGTCATCGGCGTGGCCGGCGCGGGCCAGGAGATTTCCACGCGCCCCTTCCAGCTCGTCACGGGGCGGCGCTGGCTGGGCACGGCCTTCGGCGGCGTCAAGGGCCGCTCGCAGCTGCCCGGCATGGTGGAGGAGGCCATGCGCGGAGATATCCGCCTGGCGCCCTTTGTCACGCACACGCTGCCGCTCACGGAGATCAACGAAGCCTTCGAGCTGATGCACGCGGGTAAGTCGATCCGCACAGTGGTGCATTACTGATGGAGCGCGTGGAGTCCCACGCGTCCTTCGGCGGCCGGCAGGAGGTGTGGCGGCATGCGTCGAGTGCCCTGGGATGCGAGATGCGCTTCGGCCTGTACCTACCGCCCGCAGCGCTGCGCGGTGAAGCCTGCCCCGTGCTGTACTGGCTCTCGGGCCTGACCTGCACCGAGCAAAACTTCATCACCAAGGCTGGCGCGCAGGGACATGCGGCGCGGCACGGGCTGATCCTCGTCGCGCCGGACACAAGCCCGCGCGGAGACGGCGTGCCCAACGACGCGGCCTACGACCTGGGCCAGGGCGCGAGCTTCTACCTCAACGCCACGCAGGAGCCCTGGGCCGCACACTTCCGCATGGAGGACTACGTGGTGCAGGAGCTGCCTGCCATCGTCGAGCGGCATTTCCCCGCCTCGGACCGGCGGGGCATCTTCGGCCACAGCATGGGCGGCCACGGTGCGCTGACGCTGGCGCTGCGGCACCCGGGGCGCTATGCCAGCGTCTCGGCCTTCGCGCCCATCGTGGCGCGCAGCCAAGTGGCCTGGGGGCAGAAGGCGCTAACCGCTTACCTTGGCACAGACAGAGCCGCCTGGGCGGCGCACGACGCAGTGGCCCTGATCGCCTCCGCTGGCGAACGCCTGTCGCTGCTCGTGGACCAGGGCGACGCGGACGAATTCCTGGCCACGCAGCTGCGGCCAGAGATGCTGCAGGCTGCCTGCGCTGCCGAAGGCCATCCGTTGACGCTGCGCATGCAAGCGGGCCACGATCACAGCTACTACTTCATCGCCAGCTTCATCGGCGAGCACATCGCGCACCACGCGAAGTCGCTGGCATAGGAACCATCAGCTGGCGAGCAGCTGCGCCGCGAGCGCGGCGATGCCGGCCTGCGACAGATCGTCCGCCTGCGCGAAACGGCGCTCGTTCCAGCGCCGCAGATGCTTCTCCTGAGAGCGCGAGTAATGCGGGTCGTAGTGGCGCGCCAGCAAATCCTCGACGAGCTCAGTCAGGCGCCCTGAAGCGGCCAGGCCTTTCCACGCCTCGATCACGGCAGCGCCGTGCAGCTCGCGCAGGGCGCCCAGGCGCTCTGCCAGCAGCGCAGCGTCAGCGCTCAATTCCGCATAGTCGCGCAACAGGAAGCTCACGCGCTGCTCGCGCGGCGCCTGCAGCTCGATGCAGGGCGCGTCGCGCAGCCGCTCCAACAGCGGCCGCGGCACCGAGAGCCGGCCGATGCGTGAGCTCTCGGCCTCGATGAACACGGGGCGGGCGGGGTCGAGCACGGCGATGGCCGTGCCCAGGCGTGTCTCGAAAGCCTTCTGCGAGGGCTGCGGCTGGCCCGGCAGCTCGCCGAGCAAAGAGCCCTTGTGGCAGGCCCAGGCTTCTAGGTCCAGCACCTGCGCGCCCTGCTCGGCCAGCGCCTGCAGCACGCGCGTCTTGGCGCTGCCCGTGGGGCCGCAAAGCACGCGCAGCTCAAGCTTGGGCGCCTGCTGCTCCAGCATGTCAACGACATGGCGGCGGTAGGCCTTGTAGCCGCCGGCCAGTTGCTGCGCGTCCCAGCCGACCTGGCGCATCACCGTGACCATCGCGCCGCTGCGCATTCCGCCGCGCCAGCAGTAGACTGCCGGGCGCCAGCGCTCGGGCATGTCGGCGAAGCGCTGCTGGATCGCACGCGCGATGTTCATCGCCACCAGCGGGCCGCCGATGCGCCGCGCCTCGAAGGCGCTCTGCTGGACGTAGATCGTGCCCACTCGGGCGCGCTCCTCGTCATCGAGCACGGGGCAATTGATGGCGCCAGGGATGTGGTCGAGCGCGAACTCGGAGGGCGAGCGGACGTCGATCACGGCGTCGAAGCGGGCGAGGTCGGCGGGGCGGACGGGAGTGCGATGGGACATGGTGCTATGGTGCCATCTCATGGACCCCATCCGTCTCACCACCTTCTCCCACGGCGGCGGCTGCGGCTGCAAGATTGCGCCCGGCGTGCTGACCGACATTCTCTCGAGAGCGCCGCAGGGCATCATCCCGCCGCAGCTGCTGGTGGGCATTGAGACCAGCGACGACGCCGCTGTCTATAAGCTCAACGAGGAGCAGGCCCTCGTCGCGACAACCGACTTCTTCACGCCCATCGTCGACGACCCTTACGACTTCGGCCGCATCGCCGCCACCAACGCCATCTCCGACGTGTACGCCATGGGCGGCACACCCATCATGGCCCTGGCCATCGTCGGCATGCCGCTGGACAAGTTGCCGCCCGAAGTCATCGGCAAAGTGCTGCAAGGTGGTGCAGACGTCTGCCGCGCTGCAGGCATCCCGATCGCGGGCGGGCACAGCATCGATGTGCTGGAGCCAATCTACGGTCTCGTCGCGCTGGGCCTTGTGCACCCGAAGAGGGTGCGCCGCAATGCGGATGCGAAGGCGGGCGACGTGCTGATCCTGGGCAAGCCGCTGGGCGTGGGTCTCCTGTCGGCAGCGCTCAAGAAGGGCCTGCTCGATCCGAACGGGTACGCTGAAATGGTCCGTTATACGACGCAGCTGAACAAGGTGGGTGCGGAGCTGGCGCAGATGGACGCCGTGCACGCGGTCACCGACGTGACGGGCTTCGGCCTGGCGGGGCATCTGCTGGAGATCTGCCGCGGCTCGAGGCTCGGTGCGACGGTGCGGCTGGCGGACTTGCCGATCATCGAATCGGCCCAGGCGTTTGCCGAGCAAGGCATCGCCACCGGGGCCTCCGGCCGCAACTGGGCTGCATACGGCAAAGACGTGGATTGGCCCGAAAACGGCAGTGCAGCCCAGAAGACGCTGGTGACCGATCCGCAGACCAGCGGCGGACTGCTCGTCAGCTGCTCGACCGAGGCAGCCGAGCAGGTGCTGAAGACCTTCCGCGCCGCAGGATTCGAGCAGGCTTGCGTCGTGGGTCAGCTGCTTGATCTCAAGCCCGGCCGGCTCGCTTTCCAAGCCTGAGCGCGCCTTCGGCCCTTGGTTGCCGATGCGGCTCGGCTCGCTCGCGACGGACCGGCGCGGTTCGTCCAGCCAAGGTGCTGCCCCGATCACGGACACCTGCACTCCGAATCAGAGGACCTCGACATCGCTTCTGAAATGAAGCGGCACGCCTGGCGGGGGCAGCAAATCTTGCCGTCACCACAGTGGACCTGGGTCCACAGCCCGCACCCAGCATCTTGGCTTGGTCGGGGAGCAATTCTCTGATCTACGCCAAGACACGACTGACGACTCGTGCGGAAGCACGCCCCCCGTAAATTGAGGCTCAACTCGTCCGTGTCGGCAAGGTGAACACCTTTGCCGATCTGGCGCATGACGCCTGTCGCCCGTCGCCCGTCGCCCGTCGCCCGTCGCCCGTCGCCTGTCGCCTGTCGCCTGTCGCCGATCATCAAGACGATGCAAGTCACGCTGCTCGCAATCAGGCCGCACACCCCCGTCTTGTGCCTCAAAATTGAAGTGCAACACTGCGCAGCTTCAATGAATCACTGAGCCAGGTCTTTGATCGAGTGAGCGGTTGCCATGCGCTTCGACAAGTTATGGCCGACCCCCGCAAAGCCATTGGCGGCCGAGTCCATAGCCCCGTACAAGTGCAGCCATGAAAAAGTCGCTCCTCCCTCTACTCGCCTCCACTTTGCTCGCAGCCTGCACCGCACCCATGGGCATGAAGGGCGCGCAGCTCGACTACTACCCCTCGGCCAACGAGGACAGCCGCGTGCTCTTCCTCGTGCTGCACTACACCGAGGAAAGCTGGGACGACTCGCTGCGACTGCTGGCGCGCGACAGGGCAGCCGGCGGCGGCACGGTCAGCGCGCATTACCTCGTGCGCGACGATCCCGTGAAGGTCTATCAGCTCGTCGACGAGAACCGTCGTGCTTGGCAGGCCGGAGCGAGTTACTGGCAAGGCACGCAAAACCTGAACTCGGCCTCGATCGGCATCGAGATCGTGAATCCGGGCGACAAGAACCTCGCCACCGGAGTCCGCAACGGCCAGTACGCGCCTTACCCGGCGATGCAGCTGGACGCGGTGGTCGCCCTGGTCAAGGACATCGTCGCGCGCCACCACATCAAGCCCGACCGCGTCGTCGGCCACGAGGACATCGCCCCTGACCGCCGTCGCGATCCGGGGCCGTTTTTCCCCTGGCATCGCCTGTACGAGGCGGGCGTGATCGCCTGGCCCGACGCGGCGCAGGTCGGGACGAAGACGGCGGAGTTCGCGACCGCGCTGCCGAGCGTCGAATGGGCTCAGACCAAGCTCGGCAAATACGGCTACTTGATCCCGGTGACGGGTAAGCTCGACGAGCACACGCGCAACGTCATCTCGGCCTTCCAGATGAAGTACCGGCCTGCGAAATACGATGGCGAACTCGACGCCGAGACCGCCGCGCTGATCGACGTGGCCACGACCCCGGGCGGCATGCGCATGGCCGACGGCAAGGCCCTGAACTAGGACAATGCCGGGTTAACCCGGCATTCTCAAAAGTTATGTTGCGAGCCCGCAAAACCATTTGCCGGCTCGCGGGCCGGCGCTTAAGGTAAGCCCTCCATGAAGAAGATTCTGCTTTGCGCGGCCAGCGCCCTCGTTCTCGCCGGCTGCGCCACTGGCCCCGTCGGCATGAAGGGCGCCTCGCTCGAACATTTCCCTTCGGCCAACCAAGACAGCCGCGCGCAGTTCCTGATCCTGCACTACACGGTGCTGGACTACCCGGGCTCGGTGCGTGCGCTCACCCAGGCCGGGCGTGGCGTCAGTGCCCACTACCTGGTGCGCGACGAGCCCGCGCTCGTCTACCAGCTCGTGGACGAGAACCGCCGCTCCTGGCATGCGGGCAACAGCTACTGGGCCGGCAACCAGAACCTGAACTCCGCCTCCATCGGCATCGAGATCGTCAACCTCGGCTGGAAGGACGCGCCCGAGGGCCGCGTCTACGCGCCCTTCCCGCAGGCCCAGATCGACGAAGTGATCCGGCTGGCCAAGGACATCCAGGCCCGCCACAAGATCCTGCCCGAGCGCGTGCTGGGGCATGCCGACATCGCCCCCGGCCGCAAGCAGGACCCGGGCCCGATGTTCCCGTGGAAGCAGCTCTTTGACGCCGGCATCATCCCCTGGCCCGATGCCGCGCAGGTGGCCGAGAAGAAGACCTTCTTCGAAGCCAACGGCCTGCCCGACGCAGCCTGGGCGCAGGACAAGCTCGCCCGCTTCGGCTACAACATCAGCCACAGCGGGCAATGGGACGATGGCACGCGCGATGTGATCCAGACCTTCCAGATGAAGTATCGGCCCGCGAAGTACGACGGCGCTCTCGACGCCGAGACTGCCGCACTGATCGACGTGGCCACGACCAAGGGTGGCATGCTGATGGCGCCCCAGGCCGAACCCGCCAAGAAGTAGCCCCTCGTGTTCGGTTTCCTGCTCCGCAAGCTCGCCACGCTGCTACCCACGCTCGTGGGCGTCACCATCGTCGCCTTCGGCCTGATCCGCCTGGTGCCGGGTGACCCCATCGAGGTCATGATGGGCGAGCGCGGCATGGACGAAGCCACGCATGCAGAGATGGCACATCGCCTGGGCCTGGACCAGCCCCTGTACCAGCAGTACCTCGCCTACGTCGGCAATCTGCTGCACGGGGACCTGGGCCAGTCGCTCGTGAGCCACCTGCCCGTGGTGGATGAATTCAAGGCTCTGTTCCCGGCGACGGTGGAGCTGGCCTTCATGGCCCTGCTCCTGGCCGTCAGCCTGGGCCTCACTTTAGGCATGCTTGCGGCGCTCAAGCGCGGCTCCGTGCTCGACCAGGGCGTGATGGGCACGGCCACCATCGGCTACTCAATGCCCGTGTTCTGGTGGGGCCTCATCCTCATCATGTTCTTCTCGGTACAGCTGGGCTGGACGCCGATCTCAGGCCGCATCAGCGTGGAATATGAGGTCGATCGCGTCACCGGCTTCATGCTGATCGACAGCCTGCTCTCGGGCGAGCGCGGGGCCTTCGCCTCGAGCGTGCTGCACCTGCTGCTGCCGGGCCTGGTGCTGGGCACCAGCACCATGGCCGTGGTGGCGCGCATGACGCGTTCCAGCATGCTCGAGGTACTGCGCGAGGACTACATCCGCACTGCCCGCGCCAAGGGCCTCTCGCCGCGGCGCATCGTCGTCGTCCATGCGCTGCGCAATGCCCTGATCCCGGTGCTCACCGTCATCGGCATGCAGACCGGCAGCCTGCTGGCCGGCGCCGTGCTGACCGAGACCATCTTTTCCTGGCCCGGTATCGGCAAGTGGCTGATCGACTCGATCGCGCGGCGCGACTATCCCGTGGTGCAGGCCGGCATCCTGATCTCGGCCCTCACCTTCATCGGCGTCAACCTGATCGTCGACCTCCTCTACGGCGTGGTCAACCCGCGCATCAGGTCGCAGCACTGATGGACGCAAAGCCTTTGACTCCCCCCGCCTCTTCGGCTCCTTCGGCCCCGCTCTCGCCGCTGCAGGAATTCTGGAGCGGTTTCTGCGCCAACCGCGGCGCGCTGGCGGCGCTGATGGTGTTCGCGCTGCTCGCCCTGGCCGCCCTTCTCGCGCCCTGGGTGGCACCGCACGATCCCGTGCAGCAGTTCCGCAGCCACATGCTGCAGGCCCCGGTCTGGGGCGATGGCGGCAGCTCCCAGTTCCTGCTCGGCACCGACGAACTCGGTCGCGACATGCTCTCACGCCTGCTCCACGGCGGCCGCATCTCGCTGGGCATCGGCTTGGCATCAGTGCTGATGAGCCTGCTGCCCGGCGTGATCCTCGGCCTGCTCGCGGCCTTCTATCAGTCGACGCTCTCGCCGGCCATCATGCGCGTGATGGACGTGATGCTCGCCCTGCCGGGCCTGCTGCTTGCGATCTGCGTGATCACGGTGCTGGGCCCGGGTCTGGTCAACACCGTGATCGCCATCGCCATCGGCGCGCTGCCCGGCTACACGCGGCTCACCCGCGCTGCAGCCCTGGCCGAGATCGGCCGCGACTACGTGACCGCCAGCCGCGTCGCTGGCGCCGGCACCCTGCGCCTGATGTTCTCGGCGGTCCTGCCCAACTGCATGGCACCGCTGATCGTGAACGCCACGCTCTCCTTCTCCTCCGCGATTCTGGAAACGGCGGGCCTTGGCTTCTTGGGCCTGGGTGTGCAGGCGCCGACAGCCGAGTGGGGCACCATGCTTTCCTCCGCCCGCGACTACATGGAGCGCGCGCCCTGGGTCGTGACCCTGCCGGGCCTGACCATCCTGGTCAGCGTACTGGCTGTCAACCTGATGGGCGACGGCCTGCGCGATGCGCTCGATCCGAAGCTGAAGAAGGTGTCCTGATGATCGCAGCGCCGGGCCACCCCAAGCAAGCTCGCGTCCCCTCGGGAGAGAGGCTGCGGTACTCCGCAGACCAGAGGTCAGCATGAGCAGCCTTCTTCGCATCCGCAACCTGCGCGTCCGATTCGGCAACTTCCCGGCCGTCGACGGCGTGGACCTGGACGTGGAGCCCGGCGAGCTGCTGGGCATCGTGGGCGAATCGGGCTCGGGCAAATCGGTCACGATGCTGGCGCTGATGGGTCTGATCGACGCGCCCGGCGTGGTCACGGCCGACGCGCTGGAGTTCATGGGCGAAGACCTGCTTCAGGTCAGCCCCGCGCGCCGCCGCCAGCTGATCGGCCGCGACATCGCCATGGTGTTCCAGGACGCGCTGTCCAGCCTGAACCCGAGCTACACCGTGGGCGCGCAGATCGCCGAGGTCCTGAAGATCCACCTGGGTCTGCGCGGCGCCGCGTTGGAGCGGCGCGTGATCGAGCTGCTCGAGCTCGTCGAGATCCCCGACCCGGTTCGCCGCGCCAGCGCCTATCCGCACCAGCTCTCTGGCGGCATGAACCAGCGCGTGATGATCGCCATGGCCATCGCCTGCGAGCCCAAGCTGCTGATCGCCGACGAGCCCACCACGGCGCTGGACGTGACCATCCAGGCCCAGATCATGGACCTGCTGCTCAAGCTGCAGAAGGAGCGCGGCATGGGCCTCGTGATGATCACGCACGACCTCGCCGTGATCGCCGAGATGGCGCAGCGCGTGGCGGTCATGTACGGCGGCCAGCTCGTCGAGCTCGGCGCCGTGCCCGGCCTCTTTGAGCGGCCGCGCCACCCGTACACCGAGGCCCTGCTGGCCGCGATCCCCGAACACAACGCCGGGATGAAGCGGCTCAACGCCTTGCCCGGCATCGTGCCCGGCGCCTACGACCGCCCACAGGGCTGCCTGCTCGCGCCGCGCTGCCCGCACGTGCAGGAGCGCTGCCGCCGCGAGCAGCCGGCGCTGGTGCAGGGCGTGCGCTGCTTCTTCCCCCGAGGTCTGTCATGAAGGCGCCCCTGCTCGAAGCGCGCGACCTGGCGCGGCACTATCGCGTCGCCCAAGGCTTCTTCAAGCCCAAAGCCACGGTCAAGGCGCTCGATGGCGTGAGTTTCAAGCTCGAGGCCGGCCGCACCATCGCCGTCGTCGGTGAATCGGGCTGCGGCAAGTCCACGCTGGCGCGCCAGCTGACGCTGATCGAGCCGCCCACGAGCGGCGCGCTGCTGCTGAACGGCAAGGCCGCCACGGCCACGCCCGAAATGCGCCGCCAGGTGCAGATGGTGTTCCAGAACCCCTTCGCCTCGCTGAACCCGCGCAAGAGCATCGCTGCCACGCTGGACGAGCCACTGGCCATCAACACCCGGCTCTCAAAGGCCGAGCGGCGCGAAAAGATCGAGCTGCTGGCCGCCAAGGTCGGCCTGCGCAGCGAGCACCTGCGCCGCTACCCGCACATGTTCTCGGGCGGCCAGCGCCAGCGCATCGCGATCGCGCGGGCCATGATTCTGCAGCCTGGCGTGGTCGTGGCCGACGAGCCCACATCGGCCCTGGACGTCTCCATCCAGGCCCAGATCCTGAATCTCTTCATGGACCTGCAGGTCGAAAACGGCACAGGCTATGTGTTCATCTCGCACAACCTCAGCGTGGTCGAGCATGTGGCCGACGAGGTGATGGTCATGTACCTCGGCCGCGCCGTCGAGGTCGGCGACAAGAAGCGCATCTTCGCGATGCCCCTGCACCCGTACACGAAGGCGCTGATGAGCGCGACGCCGGCGCTGCACGCGGCAGACCGGCGCGAGCGCATCCGCATCCACGGCGAGCTGCCCAGCCCGCTGAACCCGCCCATGGGCTGCGCTTTCCACAAGCGCTGCCCGCTGGCGACGAAGCGCTGCGCGGAGGACGCGCCGCTGCTCAGGGAAGTCGATGGCAGGCAGGTTGCCTGCCACGAGGTGTGATCAGCGCTGCTTGCGGCGGCCGGCGATCAAACCCACGGTGGCCAGGCCGGCCAGCATCAGGGTGTAGCTCGCGGGCTCCGGAACGGCACTCACGGTGGTGAGGCTGATGTTGTCCACGACCGGACCCTGGTAGCTTGCCACGGCGGTGCCGAAGCTCACCGTTTGCAGGCCGCTGACGGTGGCCGTCCAGCTCAGGGTCTCGTTCGCGACGGAGGCCACCGGCGCATAACTGGTGGTGACGCCGCCGAAACTCACGTCGAGCTGGGTGCCCGGGCCGTTCTTGGACAGGTCCCAGCTGAGTGTGTAGGTCTGGCCGGCGACGGCGTTGAAGGTCTGCGAAATCCAGCCCGGACCTGGCGTGCCGGCCAGATCCACGCTGATGTCGTCGATGGCACCGTAGGCGTTGCGGATCAGGTCCACGCTGCCAGTCACGGTCCAGGCACCGATCGTGCCGCCGTAGAAGGCGGTGTAGGTGCCATTGGCCACCTGCGCGCTGAAGCTCTCGAAGTTGCCGTCGCCGAGCAAGTTGGTGTCGGCATGTGCGGCGCCGGTGCACAGGCCCAGGGCAAGAAAGGCGGCAAGGACTTGCGAGTTCATGCGGGACATTCTCTTGTATTTTTGCAAGGGCGCGATGTTAGGGATGGGCAGCCGCCTCGCCTACCCCCTGCTAACGGGGATCTAAGCGTCCAGCTGCTTCTGGAACACAAGCCCCGCATGCTCCCGCAGCGCGTGGAACTTGATCTTTGGCCAGTTCTCCTGCATGGCGCGCAGCTCGCCCGCGTACTCCAGCAGCACGGTCGGGGCGTTCACGGCGTCCCAGGCCACGCGGTGGGCGTTGTGGTCGATGAAGCGGCGCAGCTCCTTCTCGCCGCCATCCGCCTCATCGCAGGTCACCCAGCGCGCCACGTTGTAGCGCGCCGGCATGACGCGGGCCTTGACGCCGTACTCATGCTCCAGGCGGTGGGCCACGACCTCGAACTGCAGCTGGCCCACGGCGCCGAGCAGCAGCACACTGCCCGCTTCGGGGCGGAAGACCTGGATCGCGCCCTCCTCGCCGAGCTGGCGCAGGCCTTCGCGCAGCTGCTTGGTGCGCAGCGGATCGGCCACCTCGACCGATCGGAACATCTCGGGCGCGAAGAAGGGCAGGCCCGTGTACTGCAGAGCCTCGCCTTCGGTGATGGTGTCGCCGAGCTGGAGAACGCCATGGTTCGGGATGCCGATGATGTCGCCGGCGAAGGCCTCGTCGAGCAGCTCGCGGCGCTGCGACAGGAAGCTCACGACCGTGTTGGGCCGAAGCTCCTTGCCCGAGCGCACGACCTTCAATCGCATGCCGCGCTCGAAATGACCTGAGGCCACGCGCACGAAGGCGATGCGGTCGCGGTGGGCCGGATCCATGTTCGCCTGGATCTTGAAGACCACGCCGGTGAACCTGGGCTCCTCGGGCTGGACCACGCGCTGCAGGGCGGCGCGCTCGGCCGGGGCGGGTGCGAGGGCTACGAGGGCGTCGAGCACTTCTTGCACGCCGAAGTTGTTGACGGCCGAGCCGAAGAACATGGGCGTCTGCTTGCCAGTCAGGAACTGCTCGAGGTCGAACTCGGGCGCGGCCTCACGCACCAGTTCGATCTCGCCCTGGGCGTTGTCGTACTGCATGCCGAAGCGCTCGGCGTAGGCCGGGTTGTCCAGGCCATCGAGCACTTCCTCGGTGCCGGCCACGCGGTCCTCGCCAGGCGAGAACACCCGCATGCGCTCCTCGCGCAGGTCCATCACGCCATGGAAATGCTTGCCCATGCCCACGGGCCAGGTGAAGGGCACGACCGTCATACCCAGCTCGCGCTCAATCTCGTCCATCAGCGCCAGCGGCTCCTGCACCTCGCGGTCCATCTTGTTGACAAAGGTGAGGATGGGCGTGTTGCGCGCGCGGCAGACCTGGAGCAGGCGGCGGGTCTGCGGCTCCACGCCGTTGGCCGCGTCGATGACCATGAGGGCCGCGTCCACGGCGGTCAGCACGCGATAGGTGTCTTCCGAAAAGTCCTGGTGGCCAGGCGTGTCGAGCAGGTTGATCACGCAATCGCGGTATTCCATCTGCATGACGGAGGACGCGACCGAGATGCCGCGCTGCTTCTCGATCTCCATCCAATCCGAGGTCGCATGGCGGCTGGCCTTGCGCGCCTTCACCGAGCCGGCGATCTGGATGGCGCCGGAGAACAGCAGCAGCTTCTCCGTCAGCGTGGTCTTGCCCGCGTCGGGGTGGCTGATGATGGCGAAGGTGCGGCGGCGGCGGACTTCGCTTTCGATGGGAGACGGGGTGGCGGTGGACATGATGGCGGCTGCAGATCGGGCAACCGGCGATTATCCCCGGCCCAGGGTGTACCCGCGCATGATGCCCATGCCCAGCAGCTAAAGTCCCGGCACTGACACTTGCCTAGACAAGCATGAACTCCGCTGTCCTCTCTGATTCCATGCCCGTTTCCGTGCCCGACACCCGCCGCTGGCAATGGCTGCCGCCCGTGGGCTCCAAGGGCTACTACCTGCTGCTGGGCGCCATCGGCATGCTGGTGCTGGGCCCGCTGGGCGGCATCACGGCCGCCTTCATGAACTTCTCGATTGGATTCTTCGTCGGCGGCCAGGTGCTGGCCGGCATCCTCGGCTCCGTGGTCACCTACGGTTATGGCTCCGAGGGCCGCCACGGCGCCAACTACATCCAAACCACGGCCGCCTCCGTGGCCGGCATGATGGCCATGAGCGCGCTGATCCAGGCCATGGTCTGGATGAACATGCCGGCCGTACCGGCCTGGCAGCTGATCGTGTACATGCTGTGCATCAGCATGATGGCTGCGGGCGTGGGCATGCTCTACACGCCCATCCTCGTGGAGAAGATGCAGCTGACCTTCCCCTCCGGCCTGGCCGTGGCCAACATCCTGCGCGCCCTGACTGACCCCGAGCTGCTCAAGCGCTCGGTGGGTCGGCTGTTCGGCGGCATGGGCGTGGGCCTGCTGGGCGGCTTCGCCGGCACCAAGGTGGCCTTCTTGAGCGCCATCGAGTTCTCGACCTCGACCTTCGGCGCCGGTCTGATCGTCGGCGCACGCGTCGGCGTGCCGGCCATCGTGGGCGGCCTCACGTTCTGGTCGCTCACGCCCTACTTTGTCAGCATTGGCTGGCTCAAGGACGGCGAGCCCTTCCGCAAGATCGCCTTCCTGATCGCCCTGGGCATGATCCTGGGCGCCGCCGTCATCGACATGGCCCTGATCCTCTGGCGCGCCCTCAAGCAGCTCACGACCGCGCCCGAGGGCGCGCCCGTGCAAGTGCCTGAGGAACAGCGAACCGGCCCGCGCGCCAGCATGCCGCGCCTGTTCGCCTGGGTGGCCTTCTGGGCCGTGGCCACGGGCGTCAGCGGCGTGCAATTCTTCGGCGTCGCGCCCGGCCACATGGTGCTGGCCATCGTGCTGGTCGTGCTGTTCGCGCTCGTGAACGGCATCTCGCTGGGCCTGACGGACTGGAACCCGATCTCCTCGGCCTTCGTCGTCACGGTGCTGATCCTCGCCGCCACCGGCTTGAAGGACCCGATCCTCGCTCTGATGGGCGCCACCGTGGTCTTCGTCTCGTGCAGCGTGGCCGGCGACATGCAACAGGACCGCTCCACCGGCTGGCGCCTGGGCTCCAACCGCACCCTGCAGTTCCGCTTCCAGGCCGCGGGCCTGGTCCTGGGCGCCGTGCTGGCGGTGGCCGCCGCGCACCTGTTCATGACGGCCTACCCGATCCTCAAGATCGACCAAACCATGCTGTCCAAGGACGCCGCGCCGGCGCAATGGTCCTCGGCGATGACCTACAAGTTCGTCGGGGCGCTGCGCTCGATCACCGAGCCCAAGCCCTACCAGACCGACGCAATCCTTATCGGCATGGCGATCGGCTTTGTCACCGAGCTGCTGCGCAAGTTCGTGCTGCAGAGCAGCAGCTGGCACGCCTACAAGCGCACCAGCAAAGGTGCTTACGCGCTGGACTTCGTGCTCGACACCATGGTCATCCCCAGCCCCTACGCCTCGTCTTTCGGCGGCTTCGTGAACCTGCCGCCTGCGCTGTGGTTCGGCGCGGGTGGTGTGATCTCCAGCCTGATCAACACGCTCAAGCCCAAGGCCCAGGGCGGCGAGGCCGACCTGCCCTCGGACATGAGCGCCACATCGCTGGTGGGCGGCGGCATGATTGCCGGCGACGCGCTGGCGGCACTCACGCTGGGCGTGATCGGGCTGCTGGCGGTGCTCTAAGGCGCTTGAAACGGCACGGGCGTGCTCAGCCCGCCTCGACCCAGCTCACGCCCGGCAGATCGCAGCCGAAGATCACGTTGCGCAGAGCTGCGATGGCCTCGTAGCGCGTGAAGCTGCGGCGCCAGACCAGCACCACGCGCCGGGTCGGCACCGGGTCGGCCATGGGCAGGAAGCGCAGATGCTCCTGCGGCGCCGAGGGTACGGCCAGGGTGGGCAGCACCGTCACGCCCATGCCGGCCGCCACCATGTGTTTGATGGTCTCCAGCGAGCTGCCCTCAAAGCTCTTGCGCAGGCCCTCGGCGTCGGGCGCGAAGCGGGCGTACTCGGGGCAGACCTCGAGCACGTGGTCACGAAAGCAGTGACCGGTGCCGAGCAGCAGCAGGGTCTCGTTCTTGAGCTCGGCGCTGTTGATGCGTTCGTGCGCAGCGAGCGCATGGCCGGAGGGCATGGCCACCACGAAGGGCTCGTCGTAGAGCTCGGCGCGCGCCAGCCCCATATCGGGGAAGGGATCGGCCAGGATGGCGCAGTCGATCTCGCCCACGCGCAGCATCTCCAGCAGCCGGGCGGTGAAGTTCTCCTGCAGGATCAGAGGCATCTGCGGCACCTGCTCGATGCAGCGCTTCACGAGAGCCGGCAGCAGGTAGGGGCCGATGGTGTAGATCACGCCCAGGCGCAGCGGACCGGCCAGCGGGTCCTTGCCGCGTCGGGCGATCTCCTTGATCGTGCCGGCCTCCTCCAGCACGCGGCCGGCCTGGCGCACGATCTCCTCGCCCAGCGGTGTGGTGCTGACCTCGCTGCCGCCGCGCTCGAAGAGCTTGACGTCGAGCTCCTCCTCCAGCTTCTTGATCGCCTGCGACAGCGTGGGCTGGGAGACGTGGCAGGCCTCCGCCGCGCGGCCGAAATGGCGTTCGCGGGCCAGGGCGATGATGTAGCGCAACTCGGTCAGGGTCATGACCCCGACTCTACGTCCCTGGCGTGAAACCCCTCGCCCAATCCCGCCGCGCTGGACGCTAGTGGGTTGCTTCGGGCTGCTTCGGGCTGCTTCGGGTCCCAGAGGGGACGAGGACACAAGCCGGATGGACCGGCCTGCGCCGGGAGCGGGCCGGCTTGGGAGAGGCCCGGGGGCGCGGCCAGGGGGTGCGGCCAGGAAGCCCCCCGATTCATCCGCCATGAATCACTGAAATGGGCCCGGGGCTAAACTTCGGCCGCCTTGGAGACCGCCATGACTGAACGCAAGCCCATGAACCTGCAGCGCCTGCTCGACATGCACGCGCGCCGCGAGAAGATCGCCATGCTCACCTGCTATGACGCGAGCTTCGCCCATGTGCTGGACGAGGCCGGTGTCGATGTGATGCTGATCGGCGATTCGCTGGGCAACGTGCTGCACGGCGCTGAGTCCACCGTGGCCGTGTCCATGGACTCCATGCTCTATCACACACGCAGCGTGGCACGCGGCAATACCCACGCCTGGATCGTCGGCGACCTGCCCTTCGACAGCTATCACGCCTCCAAGGAAGAGGCCTGGCGCAACGCGGCCCAGCTCTTCAAGCTCGGCGCCCACATGGTCAAGCTCGAGGGCGGCGGCTGGGTCAACGAGACCGTGCACTTCTTGACCGAGCGCGGCATTCCCGTGTGCGGCCATCTGGGCTTCACGCCCCAGACGGTCACGGCCCTGGGCGGCTTCAAGGTGCAGGGTCGCAGCGAGGCCGGCGCGGCTCTGCTCAAGCGCCATGCCAAGGAACTGGTGGAAGCCGGCGCGCAGATGCTCGTGCTCGAGATGGTGCCGTCCGCGCTGGCCAAGGAAATCACGGAGAGCCTGTCCGTCCCCGTGATCGGCATCGGTGCGGGCGTCGGCTGCTCGGGACAGGTGCTGGTGCTGCACGACATGCTGGGCATCAGCCACGGCCGCCATCCGCGCTTCGTGCGCAACTTCATGCAAGGCAGCGCCAGCATCCAGGAGGCCGTGGCCCGCTATGTGCAAGAGGTCAAAGCCGGCACCTTCCCCGTTGACGCCGTCCACGGCTTCTGACGATGCAGGTCCTCCACACCGTCGCCGAGCTGCGCGCCGCCCTCGCGGGCAAGAGCGGCGTGGGCTTCGTGCCCACCATGGGCAATCTGCATGACGGGCACCTGACCCTGGTCCGCCAGGTCAAGCAGGCCACGAACGGGCCGGTCGTCTCCAGCATCTTCGTCAACCGCCTGCAATTCCTGCCGCACGAGGACTTCAACCAGTACCCGCGCACGCTGACCCGCGATTGCGAGCTGCTCGAGGGCGCGGGCTGCGACATCGTCTTCGCGCCCTCTGAGGGCGAGCTCTACCCTGAGCCTCAGGGCTTCAAGGTCCACCCACCGGCGGAGCTGGCCGACATCCTGGAGGGGCACTTCCGGCCCGGCTTCTTCATCGGCGTGAGCACGGTGGTGCACAAGCTCTTCAACATCGTCCAGCCCGCCGTGGCCGCCTTCGGCAAGAAGGACTACCAGCAGCTGATGGTGATCCGCCGCATGGTGGTGCAGATGGGCCTGCCCATCACCATCCTCGGCGGCGAGACCACGCGCAGCCCCGAGGGCCTGGCCCTCTCCTCACGCAACGGCTATCTCTCGGCCGAGGAGAAAGAAGAGGCGCTGCGCCTTCCGCGCACGCTCAGGCAGCTGATTGCCGGCTGGCAGGCCGGCCAGCGCGATCTCGCCGCGCTCGAGGCCGTGGCCGCCCAGCGGCTCGCAGATCACGGCTGGCAGGTCGACTACATGACCCTGCGCCGGCAGCACGACCTGGGCCCGGCGGTCGAGGGCGACGCCCTCGTGGCCCTGGGCGCCGCCAAGCTGGGCAAGACGCGGCTGATCGACAATTTCGAGCTGTAGCAATCTACGGTTTCAAGCGTAATGAGCAACTTCACAGGCTTGCTGTAGTCTTGCGGCTTTTTCGGCCACGAGTCTCCCTTGCCATGAAGTCTACGAAGCCCTCTTTCGCCGCACTCCCGATCCTGGTGGCGGCCTCCCTGTCCCTGAGCGCCTGCGGCGGCGGCGGCAGCTCCTCCGACAATTCGTCGAGCGGTACCAGCACAACCGCGACGGCCAAGCCCAATCCCGTCACAACGGCTCCCACCAACTCCTGCTCGGCTGAGGGCACGGCTGCGGCCGCGGCGAGCACCGCCAGCAACGTCGTGTGCATGCTGACCTCGGACGGCGAGCTCGTCGTCGAGCTGTACGCAAGCAAGGCCCCAGCCACGGTGGCCAACTTCATGAAGTACGTGGACGACGGCTTCTACAGCAACACGATCTTCCACCGCGTGGTCTACAACTTCGTCGTGCAAGGCGGCGGCTACATCACCGGCTCCGTGGCCAAGAACCCGTCCTACGCGGCTATCGCGCTGGAGAGCAACAACGGCCTGAGCAATCTGCGCGGCACCATCGCCATGGCGCGCACGAGCGATCCGAACTCGGCCACCAGCCAGTTCTACTTCAACACCGTGGACAACACGAGCCTCGACTACGTCAACGCGGCCAACCCCGGCTACGCCGTGTTCGGCAAGGTCATCACGACAACGAGCCTGAACACCATCGCCAAGATCAACGTCGAGCCCGAGCTCAGCGGCGTGGCCGACACGCCGGCCACTGAGGTCCTGCTGTACTGGGCCAAGCGGATGAAGTAAGGCTAGGATCCCGCAGCGTTCAGGGTGGCGTTGTTGATCGCATAGACGATGCCGCCCCGGCCGACCACCGTCGGCGTGTAGGCCTGCCCGAGGCCGGCGTTCAGGCGCAGGCTCTCACTCAGGCGGTTCGCGCGCAAGTCCCAGCCATACAGCACCCCGTCCTCGCTGTTCATCAGCACGGAGGCAGTGGCCGGATCCACCGCGGCCGTATTCACGCACCATTCGTGCACGCCTCCCGGCGTGGTCGGGTCGGGCGTGGGGCCAAGGACCGTGATCACCTCTTTCATGACCTGCACGCCCGGCGTGATGAAGTCGGGCTGCGCCGCATTCGGGTCGAGCACGGCCATTTTGTTCTGGCCGTCGCCGGTGCCCGCGCCGTAGTAGTTGTTGTACTTGGACAGCAGCAAGTAGCTCGAGCTGCCTGTGTACGAAGAGACCAGCGACGCGGCCACCACCGAGGGCGTGTCATCCCAGCCGAAGGAGCCGGGCGTCTTGTCCATCGTCAGGCCGGCATCGAAATGCAGCAGCCAGCCGCGGCCGTTGTGATCGTTGCGCACGTTCTGGAGCACGCCGTAGTAGACGTCTCCGTCGGGTCCGACCAGGGGCGAGGCGGTGGAGCTGTCGGTCACGTAGGCCAGCGCACCCGCGCTGGGCTCGCGCAGGGTGCGGCCCTGCTTCAAGGCCAGGGTGGCGGCGTCCAGCGCGAGGATGGCGCCGTTCTGCAGGCCTGTACCGTCGGGCTGCGTGTTGACGGCCACGTACAGCGTGAGGCCGTCCGCGGACAGCGCGGGCGCCGCGTTCATGGCGGGCTTGTCGAAGGCGCCTATGGGCGCGGCCACGGCAGTGGCGCCGACCCACGTGCCACTGCCGTCGGCTGCGATGCGCACGAAGCCGCTGCGCACGTTGGCCGAGTTGGTCGGCGTCGCCATGAAACCGAAATACACGGACCCGTCGGCGCCAACCGTCAGCGGCGTGCAGACCTGGACGGCGGCATCGAGCCCGGCGGCATCGGCGGCGTAGACCGCGTCACCGTAGAAGCATAGGCGCACCAGCGTGCCCGTGGCACTGTCGGCCGCATCGCGGCGCAGGAGTCGGCCGCCGGATTCGGGGAAGTAGACGCGGTTGTTCGCGTCCACTGCCACGCTGCAGGATGGCGTCCAGCTCGAGGTCGGCAGCACATAGGCGCTGTCCTGCTGCCACAGAAGTGCGCCCGTGGTGCCGACGCGCGCCTCGAGGCGAACGCCATTGCCCGAGCCCGTGCGCACGGGCAGCAACACCGTGCCCGTGGCCGTGATGGCCGGCGAGCCGTAATGGATCAGCAGCTCACCGCCGGCACGATAGGGCGGAGCCAGGTCGACGGGCGTGGTCCAGAGCACGCGCGCCAGTGCCTGCGTGGCCACGCCGCTGATCGCCTGGTGCTGGGCGCTGCCCGCGTAGCCGCTCCACAGCGGTGGACCGGGGACGGGCGTGGGGACCGGTGCAGGCGCGGGTGCAGGCGAGGGCGCCGGGCTCGGCGCACCGCCGCCTCCGCAGCCCGTCAGAAGGATCGGCACGCCATAGCGCAGCAGGTCACGTCGAGTCGTCATGAATCGTGGGCATCCGTGGTCGATGAAAGCCAGCGTAGCATCGCCGGCTGATGTTGCGCTTGGCCCTTGTCCTCCTGCTATTGCTTCTCAATGTTTCTTGTGGCGGAGGCAGTGCGCGCGCGCCCGTCTCGCCGCTGAGCCCGCAGGCAGCCCTGGGCGCGCGCATCTTCGAGGACCGCACGCTCTCGGGCTCGGGCCGCATGTCCTGCGCCACATGCCACGATCCCGCCTTCAGCCATGGCCCGCCGAACGCACAGCCGGTACAGGTCGGCGGCGCCTTCGAGCAGCTCTTCGGCCTGCGCGCCGCCCCGTCGATCCGCTACCTCGAACGGCAGCCCCCTTTCGACGCCGTGCGCCTGCGCGGCGGCCTCATGCTCGACGGCCGCGCCGACACCCTCGCCGCCCAGGCCCTGCTGCCCCTGTTCGGCGCGCGCGAGCTCGACGCCGGCGATGCCGAGACCGTCGCCCGCAAGGTGCACCAGGGCGTCTACGCCAGCGAGTTCAAGGCCGTCTACGGCGAGTCCGATGCGGCCACCACGGTGCAGCAGATCGCCGAGGCCCTGCAGGCCTTCCAGCTTGAAGATCCGCGCTTCCATCCCTACGACAGCAAGTACGACGCGGTGCTCGCCGGCCACGAGCGTCTCAGCGCCGCGGAAGCGCGCGGCCTCCAGGCCTTCGAGGACCCCAAGCGCGGCAACTGCGCAAGCTGCCACACGAGCCGGCCCGGGGCCGATGGCAAGCCGCCGCTATTCACCGACTTCGGCTACGCCGCTGTGGGCGTGGCGCGCAATGCCGCCATCCCGGCCAATGCCAATCCGCAGTCCTTCGACCTTGGCCTGTGCCAACGGCCCGAGCTCGCCGCGCGCACCGAGCTCTGCGGCTTGTTCCGCACGCCGAGCCTGCGCAACATCGCGCGCCGGCCCGTCTACTTCCACAACGGCAAGATGACGAGCCTGGCGCAGGTGCTTGATTTCTATGCCTCGCGCGACAGCGAGTCGGCGCGCTGGTATCCCGCAGAAAAGTTCGACGACCTGCCGGCCGCCTACCGCAGCAACGTCATCCCGCTGGCACCGGGCCTGAGCGCGCAGGACCTGCACGACGTCGCTTGCTTCCTAGCCACCCTCAACGACGGCTATGCGCGCGGCCGGCCTCCCGTTGAAGCTTGCCGCTAGGCTTTCAAGAACTCCGCCTTCGTCCCGAGCCAGCGCTCGACATGCCGCTCGGCCGCCCCCGCATCCCGCTCCAGCAGGCGGGGCGCTAGATCGCGCGCGGCCTTGAGCAGGGCCGAGTCCTCCTGCAGGTCGGCGAAGCGCAGCAGCTCCGCGCCGCTTTGGCGCGCGCCCATGAACTCGCCAGGACCGCGAATCTCGAGGTCGCGGCGGGCGATCTCGAAGCCGTCGGTCGTCTCGGCCATGGCACGCAGCCGGTCCTTGCCCGTGGGCGAGAGCGGGCCGGTGTAGACCAGCACGCACACGCTGGCCTTGGCGCCGCGGCCCACGCGGCCGCGCAGCTGGTGCAGCTGGGCCAGGCCGAAGCGCTCGGCATGCTCGATCACCATCAGGCTCGCATTGGGCACGTCCACGCCAACCTCGATCACAGTGGTCGCGACGAGCACGCTCATCTGGTTCTGGCTGAACAACGACATCACCGCGGCTTTTTCGGCCGCGGGCATGCGGCCATGCAGCAGGCCCACCCTGTGGCCGCTCAAATGCGCCGTCAGCTCCGCATGCGTCTCGGTCGCGTTCTTGAGGTCGAGCGCCTCACTCTCCTCGATCAGCGGGCAGACCCAGTAGACCTGGGCGCCCTTCTCCACCTCGTCGCGGATGCGCGCGATGACGCTGGCGCGCTTGTCGTCGGCGAAGACCTTGGTGACGATGGGCGAGCGCCCGGGCGGCAGCTCGTCGATGGTGCTGACCTCCAGGTCCGCGAAATACGTCATCGCCAAGGTGCGCGGGATCGGCGTGGCGCTCATCATCAGCAGATGCGGCTCCAAGGCTTGCGAGGCGAGCTTCTTGCGCAAGGCCAGCCGCTGCGCCACGCCGAAGCGATGCTGCTCGTCGATGATGGCCAGGCCCAGGCGGGCGAACTGCACCTTGTCCTCGATGACCGCGTGGGTGCCGAGTACGAGCTGGGCGGAGCCATCGGCCGCCGCGTCGAGCATCTTCTGCCGCGTTTTGCCCTTGACGCTGCCGGTCAGCCAGGCCACCTTCACCCCCAGCGGCTCCAGCCATTGCACGAGCTTGCGGAAATGCTGCTCGGCCAAGATCTCGGTGGGCGCCATCAGCGCGCATTGCCAACCGGCGTCGATGGCCACGGCCGCGGCCAGCGCCGCGACGACGGTTTTGCCCGAGCCCACGTCGCCCTGGAGCAGGCGGTGCATGGGCGCGGGCTTGGCCAGGTCCTGCGCGATCTCCTCGCAGACGCGCTGCTGCGCACGGGTCAGGCCAAAGGGCAGCACGGCAAGCAGCTTCTCGTGAAGGCCGCCGGGCGCGGCGCGCAGGGCCGGCGCGCACAGGTCGGCCCGCTCGCGACGCGCGCGCAGCTGGCTGATCTGCTGGGCCAGCAGCTCCTCAAACTTGAGCCGCTGCCAAGCCGGATGGCTGTGGTCCTCGAGCGTTGCCAGGGCCACGCGCGGTGGCGGGTGATGGAGGAAGTTCAGCGCCTCGCGCAGCGTGGGCAGGCCGGGGGGCAGGCTGCCCACGGGCAACACCTCGGCCAGCGGCGCGCGCGCCAGGCCTGCTGCCACGGCCTTGCGCAGATAGGCCTGGGGCAGACCGGCGCTGGCAGGGTAGACCGGCGTCAGCGAGGTCGCCAGCGGCGTGTCTTCGTTCACCGGCTTGACGGTGGGGTGCACCATCTCGCGCCCGAAGAAGCCTCCACGCAGCTCGCCACGCACACGCAGGCGCTGGCCCGGCGCCATCTGCTTTTGCTGCGAGGGGTAGAAATTCAGAAAGCGCAGCAGCAATTCGCCACTCGCATCTTCGACCGTGACCAGCAGCTGGCGGCGGTTGCGCAGTTCCACACGGCTCTCGGTGACCACGCCTTCGATCTGCACTGTCTGCCCTTCGCGCGCGGCCGCGATCGGATCGATGCGGGTCTCGTCTTCGTAGCGCAGCGGAAGGTGCAGGGCCAGGTCGATGTCGCGCAGCAGGCCCAGCTTCTCCATGGCCTTCTGCGGCGCGGACTTGGGCTTGTTCGGGACTGGCGGCTTGGCCTCGGGCATGGGCGCGATTGTGCAGTCCGCGCGCCCATGAAAAAGGCCCGCCGAAGCGGGCCGTGCTCTGTAGCAGGAGCCTCAGGCCTTGCGGCGGCGGGCAAAGCCCACGCCGGCCAGGGCCACGCCGACCAGGGCGAGGGAGGCGGGCTCGGGGACGTCGTGCGCGTCCACTGCAATGGCGGGCACGTAGCCCGTCCAGTTCGTGTCTTCGGCAAACAGGTTCACGTTCGCGGGGTTGCTCAGGTTGCCCGCTGTCGCGGTGTTCCAGAACACGCCGTCGGGATTGACGTCGGTGCCGATCGTCGGCGCGCCGGAGGCGAGGCCGAAGTTCAGCGAGTCGTAGGGGCCGTCAATGCCGATCGGCTGCGCGCCCCAGCTCTGGGTGTTGAAGGCCAGGCCGACCACGACGCTGTCGGGCAGCACCAGTCCCAGCGAACCGAAGTCGAAGGTGACGTCGAATGCCTTGCCGCTGAAGCAGTTGCCGGCGCCGTCGGACCAGCGGCCGTTGGTGCAGCTGTCGCTGGCCTCGGGACGCCACGGGATGAAGGCATCCAGGGTGACGCTGCCCAGCAGCGAGCCGGCAAAGGCGCCCGAGCCTGCCCCGTAGACATTGAGCGTCAGGTCATGGTTGTAGCCGGCGGCCTGGCTGCCGTAGGTCGAAGCCAGAGCCCAGCTGCTCATGCGGATCGTCACCGAATCCAGGCCGCGCGCCGTGCCGCCCAGGGCGATGCGATCGCCGAACTCGGCCGTCTGGGTCGCCTGATAACCCAGGCTCGGCAGATTGCCGACCGCCGGGCCGAGACTGTCGTAGACCGTCGCTGCCTGAACGGCGGCAGCGCCCAGGGCCAGCACCACGGCGCCAAGAACCTTGTTGATTTGCATGAATCTCTCTTCCCTATCCAGTTCAAAAAAGCGCCGTCAGAGCGGCGCACTACTTTGGGGAAAGCAATGGCCATGCCACGTTCATGGTGTTGATTTAAGTCATTGCTGGTGCTGGTGTTTTTTTCATCGACCAATGCATTAATTCATTTGTCAGTCCCAAACGTAAAGTTCCTCGACAAACGTTTGTGCGCAGAGCGGTCAGGCTGCATGGGAGAATCCGACCCTCCCGGTACGGGTCTGTCCGGCCCTCGACACCATGTCTGCCCCCTCTTACACGGTCGCTGATTTCGACTTCGACCTCCCCCAGGAACTGATCGCCCAGCACCCCGCGCCCGAGCGCAGCGGCTCGCGCCTGCTTGACGGCCGCGCGGTGCCCCCGGTGGACCGCGTGTTCCGCGAGCTGCCCGACCTTCTCGACGCCGGTGACCTGCTCGTCTTCAACAACACCAAGGTGATCAAGGCTCGGCTCTACGGCGCCAAGACCAGTGGTGGCGCGGTAGAAGCGCTGGTCGAGCGAGTGCTCCCTGGCACGCAGGAGGTCTGGGCCCATCTGCGCGCCAGCAAGTCACCCAAGCCCGGCGCCCGCGTGCGCTTTGCCCAGGCCTTCGACGCCGAGGTCCTGGGCCGCTGCGGACCCGACAGCGGTCTGTTCCACCTGCGCCTGTCGGGCGACCCCTTCCAGTTGCTCGAGCAGCACGGTCACGTGCCACTGCCGCCCTACATCACCCACGCCGACGAGGCCGACGACGTGCGGCGCTACCAGACCGTCTTCGCCCGCGAGCCCGGTGCGGTAGCCGCCCCCACGGCCGCCCTGCATTTCGACGAGGCCCTGCTCGGCCAGCTGTCCGAGCGAGGCGTGGAGCAGGCGCATGTGACCCTGCACGTGGGCGCGGGCACGTTCCAGCCGGTGCGTGTGGAGCGACTCGAGGAGCACAAGATGCACAGCGAGTGCTTCGAGGTGTCGCAGGCGACGGTAGATGCGATCGCGGCCACACGCGAGCGCGGCGGCAAGGTCGTGGCGGTGGGCACGACGACACTGCGGGCGCTGGAATCGGCAGCGCGCGGCGGCGGCCTGCGGGCCGGCGCAAGCGAGACCGACATCTTCATCACCCCGGGTTTCGAGTTCCAGGTCGTCGACCGCCTGGTGACGAACTTCCACCTGCCCCGCAGCACGCTGATGATGCTGGTCAGCGCCTTTGCCGGCTACGAACGCATCCGTGCGCTCTACGACCACGCCATCGCGGCGCGCTACCGCTTCTTCAGCTACGGCGACGCGATGTTGCTGCAACGGCGCTGAGGCTGTCACAGACCGGGTGCGCCAAACGTCTAGCCTCGCATGGACGACACCCAGCACTTCCAAGGCCTGCGCCCGCGGCTGCAAAGCATCGCCTACCGAATGCTCGGCTCGGTGGCCGAGGCCGAGGAGGTGGTGCAGGACGTCTGGCTGCGCTGGCACGCGGCGGATCGCGCCGAGCTGGCCACGCCCGAGGCCTGGCTGGTAACGGTGACCACGAGGCTGGCGATCGACCGGCTGCGCGCTGCCAAACTGCAGCGCGAGCATTACCCGGGCTTTTGGCTGCCGGAACCGCAGCTCGATGAGGACGGGGCCGCCTCGACGCCAAGCCCTGAGCAGGTGCTGGAGCGGGCCGACGACATCTCGGTGGCCTTTCTCGCCCTGCTGGAGCGCTTGGCGCCCGAGGCACGTGCCGCCTTCTTGCTGCGCGAGGTCTTCGAGGCCGAGTACGCCGAGGTGGCCAAGACCCTGGGCAAGACTGAGGCGGCGTGTCGCCAGATCGTGTCGCGCGCCAAGGCGCAGCTCAAGGATGCCCGTCCACGCCAGGTCGTCTCTGCCGACGCACACTACCGGCTGCTGGCCGGCTTTGCCGAGGCCGCGCGCAGCGGCGACTTCGCGCGGCTGCAGTCCCTGCTCGCCGAAGACGCGGAGCTGATCAGCGACGGCGGCGGCAAAGTGCCGAGCTTCGGCAAGGTGCTCAGGGGTGCCGCGCGCATCGCGCAACTCTACCTGGCCGTGCACATGCGCCTGGGCAGCACGCAGCGCATCGAGCTGGCACGCGTGAACGGCCAGTGGAGCCTGCTGCGCTTCGTCGACGGTCGGCTCGAATCGGTGCAGGCCTTCGAGACCGACGGCGCGCGCATTCTGCGCGTGCACACGCAGCGCAACCCCGACAAGCTCGCGCGCATCGCCGCGGCCTTCGCGCAGCGCTGAAGAAAATTCTTCGCTTGGCCGTCACAAGCCGCGACGCCCGGACGTCTTCAAGGCATGACTCAACCCGTTCTCAAGGAGCCTGTCGTGAACCACCCCCGCACCCAAATCGCCCAGCAGTCGCCGGAACAGTTCAGGAAGTACCTGGACTTCAGCATGGCCTGCAAGCACAGCAGCATCGAGCCCGCGCTCGTCCACCTGGTCGACCTGCGCGCCTCGCAGCTCAACGGCTGCGCCTTCTGCGTGGACATGCATGTGAAGGAAGCCCGCATCGAGGGCGAGCGCGAGCTGCGTCTGCACCATGTGGCGGTCTGGCGCGAGTCGCCGCTGTTCGAGCCGCGCGAGCGTGCCGCCCTGGCCTGGACCGAGGCGCTGACCCGGCTTGCGCCCGAAGGTGTATCCGACGCGCTGTATGCCGAGCTGCGCGAGCAGTTCTCGGAAAAGGAACTTGGCGACCTGACCTTTCTGGTGATGGCCATCAACGGCTGGAACCGTGCCAGCATCGCCTCTCGCTCGGTGCCCGGCTCCATGGACAAGGCCTATGGCCTCGACAAGGCCGGCCTGGCCTGAGCTCAGTCAGGGCGGAGCCAGCCGATGCGGCCCTGGCCAGATTCGTCCAGGCGGCGGGCGAACTCGGCGGCGGCCGTCTCGGGCAGGCTCAGCAGCATCTCGACCTGGGCTCCGTGCTGCACGTCGAGCAGGGCCGCGCCCGCGGCCTGCTCGATCTCGCGCCGAAGCAGTCCCTCCAGCGAGTAGGGCAAGGTGCAGCGCAGGCGCGCCTGGCGCGTGAGAGCCACCTTCTCGGCGCCCACCAGGGCCTGGGCCACGGCATCGGTGTAGGCGCGCACCAGCCCGCCGGCGCCGAGCTTGACGCCACCCCAGTAGCGCACCACCGTGGCCAGGACGCCTTCCAGATCCTGGTGGCGCAAGACCTCCAGCATCGGCCGGCCGGCAGTGCCGCCGGGCTCGCCGTCGTCATTGGCGGCCGATTGCCCGCCGGCCATCAAGGCCCAGCACACATGGACCGCGCCGGGATGCGCGCTGCGCAGGGAAGCCACGATGGCCAGCGCTTCAGCGCGTCCGGCGCAGGGCTGCACGCAGCCGATGAAGCGGCTTTTCTTGATGATCAGTTGGCTGTGGACGGCCGCGGCCAGGCAGGAGGGCATGGCCGCATTTTCGCTAACGCGGCGGCGCGACGAGCGCGGCCAGGTCCGCAGGCAGGTGCCGGCTCACGATCTGCGCGAGGCTGCCATCCCTTTGCATGGCGATCACGGCGTCTTCGAGCCGCTTGGCATCGGCGATGCTGACGCGGCGCGAAATCGCCAGGCCCGACTGGACCGTGCTCGCGCCAGGGTGCCAATCCGAGAAACGCACCTGGCTCATCCACCGCTCGGACTGGTCCAGCACGGACCACGGATAGGTCACCATCAGACTCACACGGCGCGCTGAGAACACACGTAGCGCCGCGTCGAAGTCAGCGACCTCGCTGAGCCGGCCCTGCTCGCGCAGGTGCTCGAAGAGTTCGTCATAACCGGTCCCATAGGCGGCTTGCCGGATCTTGACCGCAATGAGTGTGGCATCGGCCATGAAGTCGGCCTGCGTCTGCACCGGCGAATCGCGCCAGGTCATGGCCATGGGCCGGACATGCAACAGCGGAATCACGTTGACGATAGGGGCGCGCTCCACCGTCTGGATAACCCAGTTGGTCATGTCCAGCTGCCCGCTGCGCAAACCTTGCCAGATGCGCGGCTGCGAATCGGGCTGGAAGACGATGGTGCAGCCGCTGCGCTGCGCCAGGGCATCGAAGAAATCCTTGTCCAGGCCTCTTATTTCGCCCTTGGCATCGCGTTCGTAGAGACGCGGAAAGTCGCGCACGCCGACCTTCAAGGGGCCGCAGGGTTCGGGAGGCGAGCCCAAAGCCGGCGCATGCAGCAGCGCCGCAAACAGCAGCAACCCGCATTGCACGAAGACGCCCAACATCGCCCGCCCTCCGCTTTGCCGGAGAGTCTAGCGCCGCGGCTGGGGCTGCGACAATTGCGCCCATGCTGAAGTTCGAACTGCTCAAGCTTGATGGCCGCGCCCGCCGCGGCCGCATGACGCTCAATCATGGCGTGGTCGAGACCCCCATCTTCATGCCCGTAGGCACCTACGGCACGGTCAAGGGCGTGATGCCGCGCTCGCTGGAAGAGATGGGCGCGCAGATCATCCTGGGCAACACCTTCCATCTGTGGATGCGGCCGGGGCTGGACATCATGGGCCAGTTCGGCGGCCTGCATCGCTTCGAGTCCTGGCACAAGCCCATCCTGACCGACAGCGGCGGCTTCCAGGTCTGGAGCCTGGGCGACATGCGCAAGATCAGCGAGGAAGGCGTCAAGTTTGCCTCGCCCGTCAACGGCGACAAGCTCTTCCTCACGCCCGAGATCTCCATGCAGATACAGGCGGTGCTCAATTCCGACATCGTCATGCAGTTCGACGAGTGCACACCCTACGAGACCAAGGGCCGGATCACGACCGAGGTCGAGGCGCGCAAGTCCATGGAGATGAGCTTGCGCTGGGCCAAACGCTGCCAGGACGAGTTCGCGCGGCTGGAGAACCCCAATGCGCTGTTCGGCATCGTGCAGGGCGGCATGTTCGAGAACCTGCGCGACCACTCACTGGCCGGCCTGGCCGCCCTGGACCTGCCCGGCTACGCCATCGGCGGCCTTTCCGTCGGCGAGCCCAAGGAGGACATGCTGCGCGTGCTCGACCACATCGGCCACCAGTTGCCGGCGGACAAGCCGCGCTACCTGATGGGCGTGGGCACGCCGGAGGATCTTGTCGAAGGTGTGCGCCAGGGCATCGACATGTTCGACTGCGTGATGCCCACCCGCAATGCGCGCAACGGCCACCTGTTCACCCGTTTCGGCGACCTGCGCCTGCGCAATGCGCGCTACAAGGTCGACCAGACGCCGGTCGATCCGACCTGCAGCTGCTACTGCTGCCAGACCTTCAGCCGCGCCTATCTGCACCACCTCGACCGCTGCGGCGAGATGCTGGGGCCGATGCTGACCAGCGTGCACAACCTGCACTACTACCTGAACCTGATGCGCGAAGTGCGCGAGGCGCTGGATGCTGGCCGCTTCGAGGCTTGGCGCACCCAGTTCGCCGCCGACCGCGCCCGCGGCGTCCAGTGAAGACGCTGCTGGGCTGGATCTGGAAGGGCCTGCGAGGCCTGCTGCGCTTCGTTGTGGCCCTGATCGTCCTGTTCGAGGAATGGGGCTGGGCCTGGTTCGCGGGCATCATGGGCCTGATCGGGCGGCTGCCGGTGCTGCGACGCATCGAGCGCTGGATCTCGGAGCTGCCGCCCTATGGCGCGCTCGTGATGCTGGTGCTGCCAGGCTTGCTGCTGCTGCCGGTGAAGATCCTGGCCCTGTGGCTGATCGGCAAGGGCCGCGCGATCTATGGCATCTCCGTGATCTTGATCGCCAAAGTGGTGGGCACGGCGCTTGTGGCGCGCATCTACCAACTCATCCATCCGGCGCTGATGCAGCTGCCCTGGTTCGCGCCGCTGCACGCGCGCTGGACCGTCTGGAAAGAAGGCCTGCTCGCCTGGGTGCGCGCCAGCGGCGTGTGGCGAACGGCGCGCGCGATCAAGGCCTGGGTGCGCAGGGCGTTGCGACGCGCCATCGCACGCCGCTGATTCAGGCCCGAGCCAGCAAGCCGGCCACGCGGTCCTGCATGGTCTGGGGGCTGAGCTCCGGTCCGGCCAGCGGCGTACCGACCTGCAGGCCCACCTCGTTGCGCAGGCCGCGCCGGAAGGGTCTGCTCATGGCCGCGCCCTCGACGCGCGAGAAGTAGGAGCCCCAGAGGTTCTGCAGCGCCATGGGTACGACCGGCACATGCTCGCGGCCTTCAAGCAGCTTCATCACGCCGCCCTTGAAGGGTTGCAGCGAGCCATCGCGGGTGATGCCACCCTCGGGGAAGATGCACAGAAGCTCGTCGTCGTCGAGCACCGCGCGGGCCTGCTCGAAGGCGGCCTCATACGTGCGCGGGTCCTCCTTCTGCGGCGCGATGGGGATGGCCTTCACGAGCCGGAACAGCCAGCCCAGCACCGGCGAGCGGAAGATCTGGTGGTCCATGATGAAGCGGATCGGCCGCGGGGAAGCCGCCATCATCAGCACCGGGTCAATGAAGGAGACATGGTTGCAGATCAGCACAGCCGCACCTTTGTTCGGGATGTTCTCTGCGCCGCGCACCCGCATGACGTAGACGACACGCGTGAGCACGAAGGCGAGGAAGCGCATCAGGTACTCGGGCACGATCAAGAAGATGTAGCCTGCCACGAGCAGGTTCAGCAGGCCAACGGTCAGGAAGATCTCGGGGATCGTGAAGTGCGCAGCCAGCAAGGCCCAGGCCATGAGGCTGCTGGCGATCATGAAGAGGGCATTGAGGATGTTGTTCGCGGCGATGATCCGGGCCCGGTGCGTGCCAGGGGCGCGCAGCTGGATCAGCGCGTACATGGGCACGCTGTAGAGGCCGGCGAAGAAGGCGAGCAAGGCAAGGTCGGCAAGCACGCGCCAGTGGGCGTGGACGGCCATGAACTCGCTGATCGTCTTCACGCCGGTGTCGCCCAGGCCGCGCGAGGCGAAATAGAGATCCACCGCGAACACGCTCATGCCGATCGCGCCCAGGGGCACGAGGCCGATCTCGACCTGGCCGCGCGAGAGCTTCTCGCACATCAGCGAGCCGATGCCGATGCCGGCCGAGAAGACCACGAGCAGCAGCGAGGCCACATGCTCGTCGCCGTGCAGCACCTGCTTGGCGAAAGCGGGGAAGTTGGCGAGGAAGACGGCACCGAAAAACCACATCCACGAGATGCCCAGCAGCGAGCGGAACACGGCCAGGTAGCGGTGCGCGAGCTTGAGGTTGTCCCAGGTCTCCGTGATCGGATTCCAGTTGATCCGCAGAGCAGAATCGGTGGACGGCGTGGCCGGAATGAACTGGGCCACGAGACGGCCAAGCGCGGCCATGGCCAGGCAGCCGAGCGCCGCGTAGCGCGGCCCCTCGCCAGGAATGGCGATCAGGATGCCGCCGGCCACATTGCCAAGCAGGATGGACACGAAGGTGCCCATCTCCACCATGCCGTTGCCACCGGTCAGCTCATGCTCGTCGAGGTGGGCGGGCAAGTAGGCGTACTTGACGGGGCCGAACAGCGTGGAGTGCAGGCCCATGCCGAACACGCTGGCCAGCAGGGCCGGCACATTGGCGCTCATGAAGCCCCATGCCGCCAGCGCCATGATGAGGATCTCCAGCGACTTCACCAGCCGCATCACCCTCGCCTTGTCGTACTTGTCCGCCAGCTGGCCCGAGGTGGCAGAGAACAGTACGAAGGGCAGGATGAAGAGCGCGCCGATCATGAGACCCGCCTGCTCCGGCTTGAGCCAGCTCACCTCGAGCTGGTAGGTCACCATCACGGTGAAGGCAAACTTGAAGAGGTTGTCGTTGCCGGCCCCGAGGAACTGGGTCCAGAAAAAGGGCGCAAAGCGCCGCTGGCCCATTAGCGCAAATTGGTTTCCGTGGCCGTTCTGGCTCATGTGCTAACTCCTCCATGAAAGTGGCGCGCGGTTGCGAACACCGCTGCGTCGAAGCCCTGGCCCTGCCACTGCACCAGACGCCTGAGCATGAAATCAAACAGCAGCGGGTTGTGCTCGCGCACGGTTTCTAGCACGGGCACGTGACGCTCCTGCAGCAGGTTTGCCCTGACAAGACTGCCCAGACGGTACAGCGGCCCGACGCCGGGCAGGGGATAGTCCGAGCCATGCAGCAGCCGGTTGTGCCAGTCGGTGCGTGTGAGCAGGGCGCGCCAGACGTCCGCATCACGGTTGGCCTGGAAGACTGCAGACACATCGCCGAGGAGCAGCGGCTTCCAGGCCGGTTCGTCCATCAGCCGCGCGAAGAGGCCAAATGCGGAGGTCTCGCGCGGCCGTTTCTGGTCGAGGTCCAGCGCACGACCTGAGGAGGCGCAGTGCGCGACGATGATACGCACGCCCTGCTCCAGCGCCGCGCGCACGAGCAGCGGGTTGCCGAGCTCGTCGCGGCCGGCGCCGGGTACGGCCTTCTCGTCGCCGCAGTGCACAATCAGCGGCACGCGCGTAGCGGCCAGGCGTGCGTAAAAGGGCCGCAACCGCCGCTCGCGCAGGTCGATGTTCATGGCCGAGGGCAGCCACTTGACGGCCACCGCGCCGGCGGCGATGGCGGTGTCCAGCCGCTGCAGCGCGTCCTCTCGGTAGGGGTGGATGGACGAGACCCAGGCATAACGCCCCGCGTTGGCGCAGGCGATGCCACGCGCATAGGCATCGGGCACGGCGAAGGTCGTCCACTCGGGGCGGATACGGCCCTGCGCGTCGATGGCTTCGTCGAAGGCGAACAGCATCCATTTCGCGCCGACGGGAAAGTCTTGCGTGAGCCGGGTCAGGCGTGCCACGTAGGCTCGATCCACGCTGGTCGAGTCGGCCGGCACGTCGGCGGCTTGAAGGATGAAGCGGCGGCGCAGCATTTCGACGGGATGCCACCACTGGCTCATGTTGACGTTGGTGCGGCAGCCCGAGCCGCTGTCGCCGGTGCCGAGCAGGTGGCAGTGCACGTCCCACAGCTGGTGGGCGTCCAGGCCCTGCCAGCACTGCGCGATCAACTCGTGATCGCAGAGCTGGCGTGGCGGGGCGCCTTCCGCGGTCAGGCTGCTGAACAGGCCGGCGGCGGCGGCGCCGCAGCACAGGAAGCGACGGCGGTTCATCACGGCACGAGCTCCACCGACGAGGACAGGCCGGCCCGCGGCATCCAGCTGAAGACAGAGTCCGCCGTGACCGTCGCGATGCGGCCGGCGAAACGCTCACCGCTCGGATGGTCGCTGAAGGAAACGTTGGCCCGCGTAGTCTCTGCACCAAGGCGCTTGAGCGCGGAGAGATGCAGCACGCCGGGGCGGTAGCCGTGGGCACGCAGCCAGTCCTGAGCCGTCTGGCGACTCCGCACCTCGGGGCTCGCCGCCATCGCCAAGGTCTCGAGCGCCCACTGGTTGCTTTGCTGGTAGCGCGTCCCCCAGGCATAGGCCACCATGCTGTAGCGCGGCTCGTTGAGCAGGTCCACGCGGTCATTTCCATCCAGCTTTGCACCCAGATTTGCACCCCGCTGTGCGCTCAGCAGGGGCAGCAGCGCCTCCTGCAACTCCGGCTTGGGGACCACGAAGGCGGCCTCGTAGCGCCAGGGCTTGTCCATGAAGAACTCGCCCAGGCCCTGGCGGTAGAGGGCGCTATTGGCGGAGCCACATTCGTTGAGCTTGTGCAGCACCCGCCACGAACCTTCCCGCGTCTTGTAGACGAAGCCAAAATGCGACCAGCGCAGCCCGTACTCGGAGAGGTCCTGCCCGGCGCGCGCCAGCAGCACGACCCGAGCGCCGCTGGCGTCGAGCCGGATGGCCGTGGCCTGTGCCAACGCCATGCCGCGCTCGATCTCGGCCACGGTCGGCGGCTCGTGGCTGCAGGTCTGCCCGGCCAGAGCGGACAGCGGGAGCACCAGCAGCAGGGCGGCGATCCAGCGCCTCATCGCGTCACCCGCTCGCTGTAGAGCAGCGACTTGCCGAGCTCGTTCGGGATGAACGCCACGGCCTGGCCCGCGGCCGAAAGGATGGTGCCGGTGGCGATCACGCTCAGCGTGCAGACCGCGCCCACGGCCACCGCCACATTGCCAACGAAGCGAACGCTCATGCGAGCGCCGTCCGAGGCGCGTTCGAGCACCCACACCGTGCCGTCGGACACGGCGGTGACGGAGACCACCGTCAGCGTGACCACGCCCCTCAGCAGCGCCGCAGGCGCCGCCACCGAGACCGCCACTGGCAAGGCCGAGAAGGCGCAGGCCTCGGACAGGTCGCTCTGGTGGGCCTGGGCTGTGCCGCAGGCCACGACGCTGAGGCCAAAGGAGAGCCAGACCTGGTGGCGCCAAGCGGCGGTGTCACGTCGTATCGCAGGAGAGGACATGGAGTGGGCTGCGCAAGTGAAGGTGGCGCGATGATGCAGATGCACCCCTTTGCCGTCTCGTTTGACGACGCCGCGTAGCGGCGTGCGGCCCGAGCGGTGGCGTTTGGCGATACCGTTTGGGTTGTGGATTGGGCCGTGGTCTGGGCTGTGGTTTGGGCTATGGTTTGGGCTATGGCAAGCACACAGACCCTGATCGAGCTGATCAAGTCCGAGCTCAGGAGCGCCGGCATCAGCTATGCCGACCTGGCCCGCGAGCTTGATCTCTCCGAGTCGAGCATCAAGCGCATGTTCGCCAGCGGCGGTGAGATGCCGCTGTCACGCCTGGACGAGATCTGCCGCGTGCTGCATTGCGATTTCGCCGAGCTCACGGCCAAGCTGGCGCAGCCGGCCACGGAACGCCTCGAGCTCACGCTCGAGCAGGAGCGGGCCGTGGTGGCCGATCCCAAGCTGCTGCTCGTGGCGATCTGCTGCCTGAGCCAGTGGAGCTTCGAGCAGATCATCGCCGCCTACCGCGTCACGGAGGCCGAGACGACGGCGGCCCTCGTGCAGCTGGACCGCCTTGGCGTCATCGAGCTGCGCCCGGGCAATCGCTACAAGCTGCGCCTGGCCAAGACCTTTCGCTGGCACGCGCAGGGGCCGGTGATGCAGTTCTTCCGCGAAGACGTGGTGCAGGACTATTTCTCGGGTGGCTTCGACGGCGACGGCGAACTCCTGATGCTCGTGCACGGCCAGCTCGGCCGCCCCATGGCCCGCGAGCTCGCCGTCCGCCTGCAACGCGTGGCCGAGGATTTCGCGCGCCAGCACATGGCCGAGCAGAAGCTACCCGACGAGGAGAAGCACGGCTTCACGCTCGTTCTGGGGCTGCGGCATTGGCTGTTCGAGCGCTTCCGCTACCTGCAGCGCTAAGGCGTCACCAGAACGCCCAGCGCCCAGTCATCACCACCCACGCCCCGAGCACGCCATTGGTGACGGCATGCGCGATCACCGCCGTCCAGAGCTTGCCGGTGCGGACGTAGAGCCACGCATAGGCCAAACCGGCGAGGGCCGCGGCCAGCCACAGGGTGTGGGCGAGCACGAAGATGAAGGTGGAGACCAGCACCGCACGCAGGCCCACGGCTTGGGGGCTGACGGCCTCGAAGCGCGGGTTCTCGATCCAGCGCATCAGGAAGCTGCGCCAGAACAGCTCTTCCATGACCGGCACGAGCAGGGCCGCGCCGCACCAGCGCAGCGCGACGAGCGGCCACTCGATGCGGCCGGCGTCGTCGATGGGCACAAAGCTGGCGGTGCCCTCACCGATCGTCATCCACGGCGCGTCCAGGTAAATCCACAGGCCGAAGACGGCCAGGCCCACGGCCGCGGCGAGCAAGGCCTCGCGCGGGTCCGGAAAGTTCTGACGCACGAGCTCGCCGTACTCGTGGCGGAACCAGATCAGCAGGCCGCCTACGCTCACGAGGCTCAGTCCGTAGATCCAGCGCCCGTCCAATCCAAGCGCATTTCCTGCGCTCAGCGCGCCCCGCAGGCCCAGCAGCAGCATGAAGAGCACGAAGGGCAGGACGCGGGCACGCGCCGCCGCGGAGAAGCCGGTCAGCATCAGGCGGCCTTGCGCTCGAGCACGTAGTTGGCGCCCTCGTACTGGCCGAGCTTATCGACAAGCAGGGGCAGGGCATCCTGCAGCTCGTCGTGCAGCGTGAAGGGCGGATTGGCGATGAACATGCCCGAGCCCAGCATGCCGAAGCCGCGGTCGTTGTCTTGCTGCTGCACAGTGAGGCGCACGTGGAGCCAGCCCTTCTTTGCCGCGGCATCGGCGGCGGCCTTCATGCGCTGGGGCAGGTGGCTCGATTCGAGCAGCTGCAGCTGAGGGTACCAGACCATGAACACGCCGTCGGCGAAGCGCTGCAGGCCTTCGCGCAGGGCGGCGAGCACCTTGGCGTAGTCGGTCTTGATCTCGTAGGGCGGGTCCATCAGCACGGCGCCGCGCTTGGAGGGCGGCGGCAACTCGGCCTTGAGGGCCGCGAAGCCGTCGGTGTCGGCCACCTGGGTTTGCGGCCGGTGTTCGAGATAGCTCGCGAGGATGCGGTGGTCGGTCGGGTGGAGCTCGTAGCAGCGCAGGCGGTCGGTCTCGCGCATCACGAGGTTGGCAATGGCCGGCGAGCCCGGGTACTGGCGCAGCTGGCCGTCCGGGTTGAACTGCTTGACCAGGGCCAGGTAGCGCTCGACGAGCGGCGGCAGGGATTTCTCGTCCCACAGCCGCGCCACGCCGGCCGCGTACTCGGCCTTCTTCTGCGCATAGCGGCCTTCGATGGCGTAACCGCCTGCACCGGCGTGGGTGTCGACGAGGGTGTAAGGCTTGTCCTTCTCGCCCATGTAGCGGAGAACTTCGGCAAGCACGATGTGCTTGAGCACGTCGGCATGGTTGCCGGCATGAAAGGCGTGGCGGTAGGCGAGCATGACCGCGATTATTGGGCAGCGCCGGGATTGCGGGCGCGGCCGTTGACGGACACCGTGCCCTGCGGCACCCGGTATTGGCGGGTCTGCCGGAGTTCCGGGTCGTCCACGGGCACGGCCTTGCCGCGCAGCGAGGACCGCGGCAGCAGAGCCAGATCGGGCGTCACGGAGGCAGCGTCGACGACGTAGTTGCCATACTTCTCGTTCCACAGCGTCCACAGCGCCTGGTCGCCCACATAGGGGTTGCCCATCAGCAAATTGTTGAGCAACTGCACACGCCCGCACCAGGGCGCCGCTCGCAGCCAGATCGCCGAACCCGGCGCCAGCAAGGTATTGTGCACCAGGTGCAACTCGTTGCGCGGCCAGGCCTGGCCCTCCACGCCGTAGGACACAAGGTGGGGGTTCTCGGGTGCGCGGCCCTTCTCCACGTAGTTGCCAATGACCTGGCAGAAGCCGCCGTTCGGAAACTCGAGCTCGACGCTGGCATGCCCGCCCGCATCGCTGATGCGGTTGGCAACGACGCGATTGATGGCGGCGCGGCTCTTCAGCAGATGGCCGGCCTGGCCATGATGAAACCAGCAGCCGCTGATGCTGAAGCGGCCGATGCGGCCCACGTAGAGATTGTGGTTCTGGCCCTCGTGCCGCACGATGGCGCCGAACTCGCAGTCCTCGATCTCCAGCCGCGCGTCGCCCTCGTTGCCGGCGAGGATGCCGTTCTCGTTGTCGTGAAAGCCGCAGTCGCGAAGCCGCAGCGATCCGCGCTCGAAGCGGACGCCGGCGCCGTTCTGGTCGGGCACGCGGCAGCCGATGAAGTCGAAACCCTCGATGCTCTGGCCCTCGCCGCGACAGACGAAGATGGCCTTGCCTTCGGCCGAGGAGCCTGCCGCCATCACGCGCACGCGCCCGCCGACGGCGCGCAGGGTGAGGTCCTTTTGGGTCCAGATGGCGACATCGGCCACGTACTCGCCAGCCTCGACCTCGACCACCTCGCCGTCGCGCGCGCGCCGTGAGGCCTCTACCAGGGTCTTGATCGGCTGGCCGGGCCCCACCCTCAATGTGCCTGCCCGCGCTGCGGGCAATGCCAAGGCGAGGCCCGCCTGCAGCAGCAGGCGACGAGAATGCGGCGCATTGTTCATTCCCACATCTTGCCCCATGCCCAGTCTTTTCGACCCCGTCCAATTCGGGGACATCCAGCTCGCCAACCGCATCGTGATGGCCCCGCTGACCCGCAGCCGCTCGGTCGGCCTGGCCCCCGGCCCCATGGCCATCGAGTACTACCGCCAGCGCGCCAGCGCCGGTCTCATCATCAGCGAGGGCACGCAGATCGCACTGGAAGGCCAGGGCTACCTGGACACGCCGGGCATCCACAGCAAGGAGCAGGTCGCAGCTTGGAAGCGCGTGACCGACGCCGTGCACGCCGAGGGCGGCAAGATCGCCGTGCAGCTCTGGCATGTGGGACGCATCTCGCACACGCAGTTCCAGCCCGGCGGCGCGGCCCCGGTCTCCTCAACGTCCCGCTCCGCGGCAGGTAAGACCTTCTCGGCCGAGGGCTTCGTGGACGTCTCTGCTCCGCGCGCGCTGGCCACGGCTGAAATCCCCGGCGTGGTGACCAGCTTCGTCCACGCGGCGCGCTGTGCCATGGACGCCGGCTTCGACGCCATCGAGGTTCACGGTGCCAACGGCTACCTGATTGACCAGTTCCTGCGCGACAGCATCAATGATCGCCAGGACCAGTATGGTGGCTCCATCGAGAACCGCGCCCGGCTGCTCGTCGAGGTGATGACGGCGATCGCGACGGCCATCGGCAAGGGCCGCACCGGCCTGCGCCTCTCGCCGGTCACGCCGTCCAACGATGCTGGCCAGGACAGCGATGCCCAGGCGCTGTTCAACCATGTCGCCACGCAGCTGGCGCCTCTCGGACTCGCCTTCCTCGAGGTCGTGGAAGGCCAGACTGGCGGCGCGCGCGATATCGCGCCCTTCGACTTCGCGCAAATGCGCTCGCACTTCAAGGGCCCCTGGATTGCCAACAACGGCTATTCGCGCGAGATGGCCGTGCAGGCCATTGCCGAGAACCGGGCCGACGCGATCTCCTTCGGCCGCCCCTTCATCGCCAACCCGGACCTCGTGCGCCGCCTGCGCCTGAATGCCGAGCTGGCCCAAGTCGATCGCGCCACGCTCTACGGCGGCAGCGCCCATGGTTACACCGACTACCCTGCCTTGGCGTAGAACAGCTCGCGAATATTGACTTCGCGGGGGCCGGGCACGAGCTCGAAGCTCTGCCCGGCCTCTATCGTTCCGGGGCTGCGCACGGCCAGGTAGAACCCGCACCATCCGCTCTTGACCATCATCTTGGCGGCCTGCTTGAAGCCCATCACGGCGTTGAATTTGAAGCAGGGATAGCGAGGCTCGCTCACGGCCAGCTCGCAATCGGGGAAGCGCAGCAAGTCGCCGATCCAGGCCTTGGCCTCAATAAGACCCGTGATCGTCAGGTTCTCTCCCAGCGCGCCAGGGGCCAACGTCTCGCCCCAGGTCTGCGCCCCGGCCTGGGCGCGCACGGTCTGCCAGAACGCGTAATGCTCCTGTGGGTAGGCATAGACGGCTTTGGTAATCCCGCCATGGACACTCGGGTCGGCCTGCTCGTCACCCTCCAGGCCGAGCGGCTGGACAGCGACCGGCCCCTGGCGCGGAGTCTTTCGAATACCGCTCTGCACGGTGCCCCGATTGGTCAGCAACGTGGCGGCGAGCGCCGTGTTCAGCGAGACAAGCTTCATGCCCTCAACCCATGGGCGTGCAGATTTCGACCAGACTGCCGTCGGGGCAGCGCAGGTAGGAGACCGTCTGGCCCCAGGGCTTGGCCGTAGGCGGCTGCAGCTCAACGGCACCGGCAGCCAGCGCTTTGGCGTGGGCGGCGCCCACGTCCTCGGTCACGAAGCCAAGTTCGAAGGCCGGCGGGCGGGCCTGGGCATCGAGCGGCTGCACGCCGCCCTCGAAGTTGGCATTGGCCAGTTCCAGCGCGGCGAAGCCGACGACGGTCGCTCCGGTGTCCAGCTCGCCATAGGCGCCGGACTCGTGCAGGAAGCGCCGCGACAGGCCGAATGCCCCCTCATAGAAGGCCAAGGACTGGGCAACGTCTGCGACGTAGAGGATGGTGTAGCCGAGCTTCATGGGGGACCTCGCTGCAGAATGCAGGCTCGATCATCGCAGCGTCTCGTGTGGACTCGTCGCGAACGTCGAGCCCTCGAACTGACGCTCGGTGACTGTATGCATGGGGGCGTTGCTGCCATCCTCGGATCAGGTCTACGTGCCAACGAGGCGTTGGCGGACGGCAGCAGCATTCCCAACGGGGCGCATCTGCCCACCTACACGCAGGTCAACCTCGCCGCAAGCCATCCGTTCCAGCTGGGAAGTCCTGGCGATGTGGCACTGCGCCTCGACGGCGTGAACGCGTTTGACCGGGTGTACGAGATCCGCAATGGCACGGGTGTGCGCGTGGGCGCGCCGCAGTTCGGGCCGCGCCGTGGATTCCTCTTTGGCATCTCTCAGTCACTCTGACGAATTGGACGGACCTGCATGCATTCGGGCTAAAAGCGGGTTGAATCCTGCGGCACACGGCACAGCGTGCAAGGCGTCGCCCAGCTCGACCACGGCCACCTTGGGTTTGACCGATGTCTACAGCAGCGTGGTGGTGGGCTCGATCTTCCAGGCCAGCATGTGGCCGTCGTACGGATTCCCGTTGGCTCGGCACCTTCGACAAGGCAAATCAAATCAGCCAACCCGCAGGTCGCCCACACCGAGCCGCGTCATTCGCTCTTCCACCCGGTTTGGGCATGGTTGATTTCATTCTGCTGCTTGAGCCACACGTACAAAGGGCGGAAGTATTCCTGCATGGGCTCGGCGTCCAGATGATCAGTACCGGTCATCTCCTTGAGCGTGGCCTGCGCAGGCTGCGATTGGCCGGCTTCGAGCATCGTCTTCAATTTGTCGCCCGCGGCCCTGCTGCCGTAGAAGGTACAGCGGTTGAGCGCGCCTTGGTAGCCACTCGCCGCGCACATGGCCTTGTAGAACTGGAATTGGTAGATGGCCGCGAGGAAGTAGCGTGCGTAGGGCACGTTGCCGGCGATGTGGTACTTGGCTCCGGGATCAAAATCGGCTTCGCTGCGCGCAACCGGCGGGGCCACGCCTTGGTATTGCTCGCGCAGGGCCCACCAAGCCTTGTTGTAGTCGGCCGGTTTGATCTGGCCTGAAAAGACCTGCCAGCGCCATTTGTCGATCAGCAGAGCGAAAGGTAGGAAGGCGATCTTGTCGAGCGCTGTGCGCAGTTGCAGCGGGATATCGGCCTCGGCCGGTGGCACGGTGTCTATGAGGCCAATCTCCTTGAGATAGTCCGGCGTGACGGCCAGTGCGATCGAGTCGCCGATTGCTTCGTGAAAACCGTCATCAGCGCCGCCGCGGAACATGAACGGCTGTCCCTTATAGGCCCGCTGATATCGGCCATTCAAACCGGTGCATCGCGGGCAGCTCGATTTCCAGCGCGCCCTCCGTCGCCAACTCCACAAAGAACGAGATGCCCATCGTTGCAGGACGCCTGACGGAGCCACCCGACACCTCGAAGTCATCGTCAATGGCGCCTCCGGCGCCGACTCCACCATCGTCAGACTCGCCATCGTCGTCGTCCCGCGCCTCCAGCCCGCCCCCGCCATCACGCAATTCACCGTCGACACCGAGCGTGTCAGTGGCAGACATGGCGCAGTGCCGTGCGCCATGTCGAAGAGCTGCTTCAGAATCTTGTTACCGTTCCGTGGCGTTTCGTGCAACGCCCTTCCCGGCTTTTTGTTGTCCCCGTAGTAGGTGAAGATCCCCGTCTCCCGATCGATCTCATCTGGCCAGTCGGGGTCGCTCATGGTGGTCGTGAGAACGACCAGCTTGAGAGCATCGAGCGAACCCCGATACCGGAAGCCGCCCATCAGACTGACTTTCAGCAGCGGGTTGAGAGGGTCATCGCCCGAGTTGCCGGCTCTGCCACCTTGATAAGTCGCGTCGATAAGCAGATCAGCATTCGCCAGATCGGGAAAGCCCACGATCTCCCGTTTATTCGCCATCGCAGCTCCCTGATTGGACCCAGTCCGGACAATACCCAGCTCACCTGGTGTAGTTCTCGAATCCGCAATTGATACTGCGCCGGCCCTCGGTCGCCGTCTGCCCGAATGTCGGCCGGCCGTTGCCTCGTAGTCTCTCTCAAGTGAATCGCGCATTCCCGTGTTTGACGTCAGCGTGAAGGCGCTAGGTTCCGTGGCATCCAGCCCTAGGTCTGCGCTCCCGAAGATCGAGTTCGCTTGACACGCGCAGTAGACGGCGAGCATTCGATCCGACTATTTTTCGTAATACGACACCTGCCAGACCGTCCTGTACAGAGGGGCACCATCAGGTAGTTCTCATTGACGAGGTCCAGGTCACAGCCTCGCGTTTACCCTCTTCTCGCCGTGGCCTCGGCTGGCAACACTTCGCGCCAAACAAGCATCAAATGGGGAGCGGATATGACGTGTGAGGTTGCGGTCGCCAATCGACTGGCGATTGCCCTGGCTGCGGACAGCGCGGTGACGTATACGGAGCAAGGGAAGACCACCTACTCCTCCGGCGCCAACAAAATTTTCCAGTTGGCCTGCGATGCGCCGGTGGCCGTCATGATCAACAACAGCAGTACGCTGGGCGGTGTCCCCTGGGAACTGATCATCAAGGTCTATCGCAGCAAGCTCGGTAAGGGCACATTCCCAACGCTGCACGGCTACTGGGACAACTTCCTCGCCTTCCTGAACGATCCCGCACAAGGCGTGCTCCCATCAGCGGTGCGTGATGCCGGTGGAAAGCGGGCCATCGGACTAGCGGCGGTACAAATCATCACTGAGGTGGTTGATGCGAAGCCGACGCTCCGGGACACAACGGTGCCGCCCGCGACATTGGCGCAGGACTGGCAGCAGGGGTTCGCCGATCTGACCGCACAGCACCTGAACAATGCGCCGACGTTCAATGGCGTCAATCAAGCGGACCAAGCACAACTGCTGGCCAGCCATCACGCAGCACTGACCACATCTGTCGACGCCTACCTTGCCGAAGACTGGCCTCACCTCAAGCCGCACATTCAGGTCGCGGATCTCCTCGCGGCGGCGGCGGACCTCGCTTTCAAGCGTCCTGACGTGATCCTCGCCAGCACTGGAATTGTGATCGCCGGCTTCGGTGAGGACGAGTACCTTCCTGGCTACCTGAGCAAAGAGGTTTTCGGCTTTGTAGGCGAATCCGTGGCGTGGAAGGATGACAAAAAGGGAAGCGTGGATTACTCCACGACGCGGTCTCTTATTGAGGCTTTCGCCAAGGCGGACATGGTTGAGACTTTCAGCCAGGGCGCGAGTCCGGGTGTCTGGAAGGCCGTTGCACAAGCATTCAGAACGCATGCCGCAGCGGTCGCCGAGGCAGCCTGCGTCGCCGGGGGCATTGCGGCTCCCGACGTGGCGCAGATTGCGGCTGAAGTCCAAGCGCGTGCCGGAGCGTTCAAGGATGAATGGACCAACGCAACGTTGCAGGCGCACTATGTGCCGCTTTGGTCCTCGGTGGCGAGCCTGAACGTCGAAGAGCTGGCCGAATTGGCGGAAACGCTAGTATTGCTAGAATCTTTGAAGGAAAAAGTCACCTCTAGAACCCAATCTGTCGGCGGTCCCATTGATGTGGCCGTGATCACCAAGTCCGAAGGACTGGTTTGGATCAAGCGGAAGTTGTACTTCGATCCTGCATTGAACCCGCGTTATCTCAATCGCTTACAGCGCAACTAGAGAGGCACTTATGGCATTTCTTTCAGACCGTCGGAGCGCACCTCGCCAGGAGGTGGTCACGCGTGATTCTTTGAAGTCCGACTACGAAGCTGCGATTCAAGCTCGTCGAATCGCCGGCTCCAAGATCGGTGGCTTGTCTAATGAACAAGCAGAGAGCTACTTGGCCCAGCGACGTACCTTCGAGTCGCGTGAGGATGAACTGGCGCTGGCGTTTGCCGCCACACGGTAAACCTTCCCCAGCTTGCCTCAGGAGCCCGCGTCAAGCGGGCTTCTTTGTTTCTGCCGTTGCCGATCGCTCTCTCGTCGCTGAAAGGCGCGGATGAGGTTCGCTCAGGCCTTAGGAGTGCCCATTCGTGCCCCCAGCCCTTTCCTACTTTTCCTGGCACCACAACAAAAGCCACCCGAAGGTGGCCCATGTCATTGATGCTTATGGAGCACCTGGTTGGGATCGAACCAACAACCCCCTGCCTTCGTAGGGCAAGCCATCCGCCGGCGCTCGCTGGACTGCATATGAAATTCAGAATTGAATGAACAAAGTTCAGAATTCAGTGAACTTCGACACAAATTTCAGAAATGAATGGTTTTCGACACCAGATCGAGGCGACTTCTTGTCCCGGACGACTGAGTTTTGTCCCGAATCAGCAGCGCATGAAGTCATGACTGTTTTGCATCGACCCACCCAAGTAGGCAGTTACGACGAGGTTACATTGATCCGACAATTCCATGAATCGGGATGAGCAGCTGTATTGGGTGAATCGCACCCAGGTCGATTGACCCAATCCAGTTTCTTTGCTTTGGGACTTTGACCATGAACCAACCCGTGATGGAAGGCCTGCGCCTCAACGTGCCGGCCTCTGTAAAGCACGCGCGGCTGATCAGCTGGGTAGCCGAGATCGCCGCCTTGACCGAGGCCCGCGACGTCCACTGGTGTGACGGCAGCACCGAAGAGTACGACCGGCTCTGCGCCCAGCTGGTCGCGGCCGGTACCTTCAAGAAACTCAACCCGGCCCTGCGCCCCAACAGCTACCTGGCCTGCTCGGACCCTAGCGACGTGGCCCGAGTCGAGGACCGAACCTTCATCTGCTCCGCTCGCCAGGAAGACGCCGGCCCCACCAACAACTGGAAGGCACCGGCCGAGATGCGCGAGTTGCTGCAGACCGGCAGCAAGGCCCTGTTCCGCGGCGCCATGCGCGGCCGGACGCTCTATGTCGTGCCCTTCAGCATGGGCCCGCTGGGCTCGCCCATCGCGCACATCGGGGTGGAGCTGTCTGACAGCCCGTATGTCGCCGTCAACATGCGCACCATGACGCGCATGGGCCGTGCCGTGCTCGACGTGCTGGGCAGCGATGGCGAGTTCGTGCCCTGCGTGCACACCGTAGGTGCGCCGCTGCAGGCCGGCCAGGCCGACGTGAAATGGCCCTGCAACGCCACCAAATACATCGTCCATTACCCCGAGACGCGCGAGATCTGGTCCTACGGCTCGGGCTACGGCGGCAACGCCCTGCTGGGCAAGAAGTGCTTCGCCCTGCGCATCGCCTCGACCATGGGTCGCGATCAGGGCTGGCTGGCCGAGCACATGTTGATCCTGGGTGTGCAAAGCCCCGAGGGCAAGAAGTCCCACATCGCCGCCGCCTTCCCCAGCGCCTGCGGCAAAACCAATTTCTCCATGCTCGTGCCGCCCGCTGGCTTCGAAGGCTGGAAGGTCACGACCATTGGCGACGACATCGCCTGGATCAAGCCGCACGCGGACGGCAAGCTCTACGCCATCAACCCCGAAGCTGGCTACTTCGGCGTGGCCCCAGGCACGAATTTGCAGACCAATCCCAACTGCATGCGCTCGTTGGACAAGAACGTCATCTTCACCAACGTCGCCCTGACCGACGACGGTGACGTCTGGTGGGAAGGCATGGAGAAGGACACCGGCACCCTGCCTGCGCACCTGATCGACTGGCAAGGCAAGGACTGGACTCCCGAGATCGCCAAGCAGACCGGCGCCAAGGCGGCCCATCCGAATGCCCGCTTCACGGTCGCCGCCACCAACAATCCGGCCCTGGACCCCGAGTGGGACAACCCCGCCGGCGTGCCGATCGACGCCTTCATCTTCGGCGGCCGCCGCTCCACGACCGTGCCCCTCGTCACCGAAGCGCGCGACTGGACCGAAGGCGTCTACATGGCTGCCACCATGGGCTCCGAAACCACCGCCGCGGCTGCCGGCCAGCAAGGCGTGGTGCGCCGCGATCCCTTCGCCATGCTGCCCTTCATGGGCTACAACATGAGTGACTACTTCAGGCACTGGCTGGACATGGGCGCCCAGCTTCAGGCCTCGGGCGCCAAGCTGCCCAAGATCTTCTGCGTCAACTGGTTTCGCAAGGGCCCGGACGACAAGTTCGTTTGGCCGGGCTACGGCGACAACATGCGCGTTCTCAAGTGGATGCTGGACCGCGTGGAGGGCCGTGGCGAGGGCGAGGAGAACGTTTTTGGCGTGACACCGAGGTATGAGGACATCAACTGGGAAGGCCTCGGCTTCACGCCCGAGCAGTTCCAGCAGGTCACGCATGTCGACAAGGCCGCCTGGACCGCCGAGCTGGACCTGCATGCCCAGCTCTTCAACCAGCTGGCGCATCATCTGCCGGCCGAGTTGCCGGCGACCAAGGCCCGTATCGAGGAGCGCCTGGCGGCACTCTGATCGCAGGCCTCAATTGAAAAAGCCCGCAGTGTGCGGGCTCTTGTCTTGTGGGCAGCGAGTGCTTACTTCACCGCACCGCTATGCGACGGGCGCTGGCTGCGCGGAGATCGGCCGCAAACGAGGGCATGCTGTTTTCGTAGGCAGCAGCGAGGGACAGCAACTCACGCTCGGCGCGGGCTTCGGCGGCCGCGCGACGGCGCGCCTGGATCGTAGCGACGGCATGCTTCCAGAGGCGCAGGCCGATGGCTGCGAACGAACCATTGCCGGTGCGGCTCAGGGGCAGGCCAAAGGTTTGGGATGCAACGCTCATGGGGTCCTCCTGAAAGGAATCTTGGTAACGACAGGACGAAGTATGGGGTAAACCCTTTGTATCACGCCAATGAATTGTTCTCATGTGTGATATGAATGCTGTCTATGAATTTCCGTCAGTTCGACCTCAACCTGCTCAAGGTCTTCGACGCCGTCATGGCCGAGCGCAACCTGACCCGGGCCGCGGACCGGCTGGCCATGACGCAACCCGCGGTCAGCCATGCGCTCAAGCGCCTGCGCGAGATGCTGGGCGAGGAGCTGTTCGTGCGCCAGGCCTTTGGCGTACGGCCCACGCTCAAGGCCGAGACGCTTTGGCCCGAAGTTCGCTCGGCCCTGGCCGGCCTGGAGCAGTTGCTGGCCTTCGATGAATATCGCGCGTCCGAGCAGGAGCATGTGTTCCGCATCGCCATGGCCGACGCCACGGCCGCCCTGCTGCTGCCGGGCCTCGTGGCCCAGTTCGAGGAACTCCGCGCCCTGGCCAATGTGCAGGTGCTGCCGCTGACGACCCGCGACCCGCGCAGCCTGCTCGAGCAGGGCGAGGCCGACATTGCGGTTGGCTATTTCCCGGCCGCCGCGGCCACGCTGCGCGGTCAGGGCACGCAGGCCGCCATCCTGCAGCAGCGGCTCTACGACTCCGAGTACGTCTGCGTCATGCGCAAGGATCACCCGCTGGCGGCCGAGGGCGCGCTGACGCTGGACGCGTTCTGCAGCGCCCAGCACCTGCTGGTGAGCTTCTCGGGCAGGCCTTTCGGCTTCGTGGACGAGGCGCTGGCGGCCCTGCAGCGCGGCCGGCGCATCATGCTGACCGTGAACCAGTTTTTCACGGCGGGACGGATCGTGGCAGGTTCCGGCCTCCTGACCGTGCTGCCACGAGCCTTCTTGGAAGTCACCGGCTACCAGAGCGAACTCGTTGCCCGGCCCCTGCCCCTGGTCGTGGGCCGCATCCAGGTGGACATGCTCTGGCATTTGCGCAGCGAGGGCCGGCGCGCCGACGGCTGGCTGCGCGAGAGGATCGTCGAGGCCGCGCGTCGGAAGTAGGCCGCAAGAAGGCCGCTAGTCGGCCGCAAATTGGCCGCAACTCGGCCGCAGCGGCGACAATCGCGCGATGAGCACGATTGCCGACCTGAACGACACCGAGATCGCCGAACTGGACGAACTCCTCGCCACCACGCCCAAGCCCCTCTCGCCCCTGGATGCCTCCATGCTGGATGGGTATCTCTGCGGCGTGATCTGCCAGCCTCGATTGATCGAAGTGGACGAGTGGCTGCCCAATATCTTCGACTACGACGGCGGCGAGCTGCCCGAGGATGTCAACACGACCTGGTTCGAGCGGCTGAAGGAGCTGGTTGTGCGCCGCCATGGCGCGCTGAACCGCCAGCTGGTCGAGGACGGCTGGTTCGACCCCGTGGTGCTGGACCTGGACGAAGACGACAAGCCCGAGGCCCCGCTCGCCGGCGAGAGCGCCGAAGACAAGGCCGCTCGTGAGAGCTACGAAGCGCTGCCCCATGTCTCCAAGACCCTGATGCCCTGGGTGGCCGGCTTTCAGCACGCCGCCCTGTGCTTCCCCGAGCTGTCCGAACTCACCGACGATGCCGTTCACGCCGCCATGGCGCGCCTGTACCGCCATCTGCCGGCCGACACAGACGAAGAGAAGGAGATCGTCGCGACCCTGGACCGCGAGCATCCGCTCAAGGACCTGGATGATGCGATCGAGGAGCTCGTCGTCTCCGTGGCCGACATCGCCGACCTCACCGAGGCTGAGCGCTACAGGGTCGAGACCCTGCGCCGCGAAACCCCGAAGCTTGGCCGCAACGACCCCTGCCATTGCGGCTCCGGCAAGAAGTACAAGCAGTGCCACGGCGCTAATTGAAGCTCCAGCTCCTGTCGGACCTCCACCTGGAGACCGAGGCCTACGAACCCGAGCCCGCCCCCGGTGCGGAGCTGCTGATCCTGGCCGGCGATATCGACAGCAACTGGGAAGGCCTGCGGCGGTTTGCCAACTGGCCGGCGCCGGTCTTGTTCGTGCCGGGCAACCACGAGTTCGACCGACGAGACGTGGAAGCTGCGCGAGCCGGCCTGAAGCAGTTGAGCCGAGATCTTGGCTTCACGCTGCTCGATGACTCCAGCGTGATCCGCGCCGACGCGCAGGGCCGCCGCGTGCGCTTTCTGGGCAGCACGCGTTGGAGCGATTTCGATCTGTTCGGAGAGGCGGGCCGGGCCAAGGCCTTGCGTGCCGCCGGCTACTTCCAGAAGGTGATGGCCGCAACACGCCACCAGAAGGTCTTCGACGCCGAAGCGGTGCGTGAATTGAGCCTGCAGTCTCGCGCCTGGCTGGAGCACGAATTGGCGCTCGGTGAATCTGGCAAGGACTGGGATGCCACCGTGGCAATCACTCACTTCGCACCCAGCATCAAGAGCGCGGACCCACGCTACGGCAGGCAACCGACCACGGCGAGCTTTTGCAACGACGACGAAGCGCTGATGCCCGGCGCGCGGCTATGGCTGCACGGACATCTGCATTGCCAGTTCGACTATTGGCTCGGGCAAACGAGGGTGATGTGCAATGCGCGTGGACACGCCCACAAGGGAGAACCCGCGCATTTCCAGCCGCGGGAACTGATCGAAGTCTTCAGTTAGCGCGGCGCGAAAGCCAGGCCAGCGGCGACTCGACGGCCGGCGATTCCGATTCCAGCGGCAGCGGGGCCGAGCTGCGGTAATCGCCGTCCTCCAGACTCGCTTCCATGCCGAAGCAAGTGCCCAGATCCGCCGGATCCTGCTGCACGGGAGGGACGGAGCGACGGAAGAAATTCAGGGCAGAAGCGAATCGCATATCGAACCTCGCGCAGGGCGTGAAGCAGGGAATCGGGGGTTACACCATGTTTGTAGTGTCGACCAATTGCATGACAACTACACCCTCGGACTCAGGGGAAATCCGGACATATTTGTAAAAAAGTGCCTCGATGTAAGTCAGCCCCGCTTTCGAGACTGTCTCGCCGGCTTCAGCGGCGTCAGTGCTTGGAGCGCGCCCTGCACCAACGCCTGGCCGATCAAATCGAGCAAAGTCCCGCGTGGCGGGGCTTTGGGCGCATCCAGGGTCTCGGAAACCAGCTTCCATTGATGCCAATAAAGCGCCACATCCACGCTCAGTTCGGGCCGCAGCGCCACGAGTTCGCCGCTTGCAATTTGCGCCCGCACTAGTAGCTCCGGCGCAACACCGATACCCCAACCAGCTCGCACGGCGCGCGCATAGGCCTCACTGGCAGGCACGTAGCGCTCCATCAGCCGCGGTGCGCGGACCCCAAAGGCGCTGGACACCCACTGAGCCTGGGCATCGTCCTTGCGGTTGAAGACGATGAAGGGCGTGCTCGCGAAGTTGGCGGCATTGAGGCCATCGGGCAGGTGCGCGGCCATGAAGCCCGGACTGGCCACCGCCACATAGCGCATCAGGCCCAGGGGCTGGACGCCGCAGCCCCGCAGCGCCTGGCTGACTGTCGACACGCAGCCCAGCACCTCACCCTGGCGCAGGCGGTCATGGGTGAAATCCTGGTCGTCGACAACGAGCTCGAGACCAAAGCCCTGCCTCAGCCCGAGCTGCACGACCGGGTCCAGGGCAGGTAGCACCCAGGTGGCCAGGCTGTCGGCGTTGACGGCGATGGCGATGCGCTCGCCCTGGGCCGCGGCGCTGCCCAGCTCGCGTGCCGCGTCCAGGCGCAGGGCCTGCAACTGACGCGCGTAGCGTAGCAACACCTTCCCCGGCTCGGTCAGCCGCAGCGGGCGCGAGCGCACCACCAGCAACTGGCCCACCTGGGCTTCCAGGCTGCGCAGCCGCTGGGACACGGCGCTCTGGGTGATGGTGAGCCGCTGCGCCGCGCGCTCGAAGGCGCGCTCGTCGGCCAAGGCGGCCAGGCAGTCGAGTGCGGCGGGGTCGAGGTCCTTCATAAGCATTGCTAATGTATTCCGAGAAATACAAATGCATCTTCTTCGTTCGCGGCCGGCTGCCGACAATTCGCGGTTGCACAGAAGTTCAAAGGAAGCCGCATGAAAGTCATCGTCCTCGGCGCCGGCATCATCGGCGTGGCCACCGCCTGGCATCTGCTGGAGCAGGGCCATGAGGTGACCGTGGTCGACCGTCAGAAGGACGCAGCCCTGGAGACCAGCTTCGCCAACGGCGCCCAGATCTCGGTGTGCTTCTGCGAACCCTGGGCCAATGCCGGCGCGCCCCTCAAGGTCGCCAAATGGCTGCTGCGCGATGACTCGCCCCTGCTGTTTCGCCCGCGCCTGGAGCCGGCGCAATGGATCTGGGGCCTGTCCTTCCTGAAGGAATGCACGACGGCAGCCTTCGAGCGCAATGTGGAGCAGCTCGTGCAGCTGGGCCGCTACAGCCATGCAGCGCTCAAGGACGTGGTGGGCCAGACCGGCATCGAATACAACCGCCTGGAGCGCGGCATCCTGCACTTCTTCTCGAGCCAGAAGGACTTCGACAACGGCGTGGAGGCCGCCCGGATCATGCAGAGCCACGGCGTGGACCGCCGGATCCTCGACCACGACCAGGTGCTCGAGATCGAGCCTGCACTGGCCGGCTTCCAGGGCCGGGTCTACGGCGGCACCTACACGCCCAGCGACGAATCCGGCGACGCGCGCGTGTTCACGCAAAAGCTCGCCACGCTGTGCGAAGAGCGCGGCGCGACCTTCCTCTACGAGCACGACATCATCGGCCTGGACAAGGTCGGCGATGGCATCGAGTCGGTGCGCATCTGCTCGCGCCTCACGCAGCAGCTCCGCACCCTGCACGCCGATGCCTTCGTCAACGCGCTCGCTTCCTACGCCCCGGCCCTGATGAAGCCGCTGGGCGAGTTCCTCAACATCTACCCGGCCAAGGGCTACTCGGCCACGCTCAAGCTGAAGAAGCCGCAAGCCGCCAGCGTGGTGAGCCTGCTCGACGACACGCGCAAGCTCGCCATCTCGCGCCTGGGCGACCACGTCCGCATCGCCGGCACGGCCGAGCTCTCGGGATTCAACCTCGATCTCGACGGTGCCACCGCGCGCACGCGCTGCCAGTCCCTGGTCAAGCGCTACGAGGAACTCTTCCCCGGCGTGGCCGACCACAGCGAGCCCAATTTCTGGACCGGCCTGCGCCCCAGCACGCCCTCCAACATCCCCTACATCGGCCGCAGCAAGACGGCGAAGAACCTCTGGGTCAATGCCGGCCATGGCACCCTGGGCTGGACCCACGGCGCGGGTTCGGGCAAGGCGGTGGCGGAGCTGATGGCGGGACGCCGGCCGCATATCGATTTCGGCTTCTACAACGCCTGATCGCCGCGCCGGGCTCGCGCATAGAATCCGCGCCCCTATGAATTACTGCGCCATCGACTTCGGCACCTCCAACTCCGCCATCGCCATTCCCGCGGCGGCGGGCGGCATGCAGCTCGTCGAGCTCGAGCCCGGCCAGCGCACCATGCCCACGGCGGTCTTTTATTTCACCGAGGGGCGCGATGACGCCGACGGCCCGCCGCGCGCCTTCGGCCGGGCGGCGTTGGCCGCCTATGTCGAGGGCATCGACGGCCGGCTGATGCGCTCGATGAAGAGCATCCTCGGCTCCAGCCTGATCGACCAGACGACCGACGTCGGCGGCGGCCGCGGTGCCAAGTACGCAGACATCGTGGCCGGCTACCTCAAGCGCCTGCGCCGGCTGGCGGGCAACCCGGAGCGCGCCGTGCTGGGCCGGCCCGTGTTCTTCGTGGACGATGAGCCCGAGCGCGATGCGCAGGCACAGGCCGCCCTGGAAGCCGCTGCCCGCTCGGTCGGATTCAGCGAGGTCCACTTCCAGTACGAGCCGATCGCCGCGGCCTTCGACTACGAAAGCCAGATCGACAGCGAGCGCCTGGTCCTGGTGGCCGACATCGGCGGCGGCACCTCCGACTTCTCCATCGTGCGCGTGGGACCCGCGCGCATGCAGCGGCTGGACCGCCGCGACGACATCCTCGCCAACCATGGCGTGCACATTGCCGGCACCGATTTCGACCGCCACATCGAGCTGGCTAGCGTGCTGCGCGAGTTCGGCTATCGCGCCCTGGGCCCCATGCGCGCCGACGGCACGCAGCGCGAGGTGCCCAGCGGCATCTATTTCGACCTCGCGACCTGGCACCTGATCAACACGGCCTACAGCCCGCAGCGCATGGCCGAGCTGCGCCAGATGCGCAGCTTCTACGACAACGCCGACCACCATCGCCGCCTGATGACGGTGCTGGAGGAGCGCCTGGGCCACGAGCTGGCCTCGCGGGCCGAAGGCGCCAAGATCGCCGTGGCCGGCGGCGGCGACACGCAGATTGACCTCAGCCATGTGGAGCGCGGTCTCAGCGTCGAGCTGAGCGAAGCCACGGCCGTGGAGGCGCTCGACGCCGACCTGGAGCGCATCGTGCAGGCCGCGCGCGACACGGTGCGCCAGGCCGGCCTGGCGCCCGAGCGGATCGACGCGCTTTACTTCACCGGCGGCTCCACGGGCTTGCGCCTGCTGTCAGAGCGAATTGCCGCACAGTTTTCGAAGGCGCAGGCCGTGCGCGGCGACCGCTTCGCCTCAGTGGCGACGGGGCTTGGGCTGCACGCGGCGCGGCTGTTTGCCTGAAGACGGCGCCTCCTTCAGTGGGCGCGTCACGTCGGCCAGCATCAGGCAGGCGCTGACCACGCCCTCGACCGCTTCTTCCAGGTCCTTGGGCGGCTCCAGGCTTTCGATTTCCTCGAGCAGCTCGTCGGCGTCCTCGAGGTCCTCGGGGTCCAGGTGCATGAAGATCGAGGCCAGCGGCTCCAGCAGGCTGGCCGCGTCCTGACGCATCAGATCAGGGAAGATCTCGGTGGCCAGCGCAAAGCCGGCAACCCAAGGCAAGAGGATCTCGGAAGGGTTGTCCGTGTCCTCGAGCTCGAAGACCAAGGGATCGAACCATTGGCGGCCAGCGATGGCCGCGTTGAGCTCCTGGTAGCGGCGCTTCACCAGCTCCAGCAGCGGCTTGGCATCGAAACCATCAGGCGGCTTGCGGCCCTCTTCCGCGTCGAGCACGTAAGGTGTCCACAGATGGTTGGAGACGGCCTTTGGCTGGAGAAGCACGCCCGTGAGGAACCCGTCGAGCATGGACACGTCCAGCGGCTCCAGTGGCGCCGGTACGGCATCGAGCAGTTCTTCGAGCCGAGCGAGATCCTTCTCGTTCAGCGGCTTGGCGGGCACTTTGTTCATGGCCCGATTGTCCTCGCCCGCAGCCAGCCCTTGATCACCAGCATCAGCACCAACACCGCGCCGGCCGCTGGCGTCGCCCAGGCACTGCCCAGCAGCGGGCAAAGCAACAGCGCCACGACGGCCAGCGGCGTCAGCCAGAACTCGTAACGCGGCACGCAACGGGCAATGACGAACAGGATCCACAGCACGCTGAGATAAACGGCGGCCGGCACCGCCACGATCCAGGCATCGATCGTCGCCTGCGGATGCTCGATCTGGGCCCCCAGCCCCGCGCCAACGGCCGCCGCCGCGCCAAAGATGAAGTAGTGGCCGTAGCCCCAGACCACCGCCGTGCGGAAGCGGTGAAGCAGATGCTGGCTGGGCCGGTCGAAGTAGAGCCACCACATGCAGAGCAGAATCAGCAACCCGCCGGCGACGCTGGCCAGGCGCGCGCCGTCCCAGCCGCCGCCTTCGTGGGCCGCGGCCACACCCAGCGCGAGCGAAGTCACCGCCTCGCCCAGCACGATCAGGGTCAGCAATCCATAGCGCTCGGCGATATGGCCCGGATGCCAGCTCGTCTGGCCCTTGCGTTCGGCCCAGACCGGCACCATCACCTCAAGCAGCGCCAGCGTCATGAAACCGGGCCAGAGCAGTCCGGCCGGCACCTGGATCAGCGCGACCCAGGCGCACTGGCAGAAGAAGATGCCCAGCGCATAGCGCCGCGCGCTGTCGCGGCCCTTGGCATCATGGCGGGCAGCGCGCAGCCATAGCGCGATCATGGCCACGCGCATCAAGACATAGCCGGCCACGGGCAGACGCAGATCGCCCCGGGCGAAGTCCGGCATGCCGGCGGCGAAGACCAGGGCTCCGGCCATCAGCACGAAGACGGTGAGCCGGTAAGGCACGTCGTCGTTGTCGTAGGCCGAGGCGAACCAGGTGAAGTTCATCCAGGCCCACCACAGGCCAAAGAAGGCCGCGAAGTAGCTGCGCACTGCGTTCGCCGGGTCGCCCGCAGCGAGGCCGTGATGCAGGCTGGCGGCGGCCTGCGCCACGGCCACCACCACGACAAGGTCGAACATCGCCTCCAGCGGCGTGGAAGCGCGGTGGTGCTCGTCGCGCGAGCGCGCGAGCATCGGGCGGCGCCAGTGCAGGGTGCTATGGTGTTCGCTCATCCGCTGGAGTGTGCCCTGATGACCATCCTGACGACAGAGCGTTTGCGCCTCGTGCCCTTTGCCGACGAACACTTCGAAGGCCTGTACGAGATGAACCGCGACCCCGAGGTCATGCGCTACATCACCGGCAAGCCCGAAGCGCCCGAGTACACGAAGGAAACCATCCAGCGCGTGAAGGCGCGCTGGGCGGAATGGGGCTATTCGTGGTGGAGCTTCTTCGAGCTGGAGTCGGGCCGGATCGTCGGCGCGGGCTGTGTCCAGCACCTGGGACGCGACAGGGCCAATCCGCACGAGACCGGTTGGCGACTGCGGCGCGACCGCTGGGGCAAAGGCTATGCCTCCGAGGCTGCACAGGCGATGGCCGCCTTCGCCTTCGAGACGGTCCAAGCGCCTCAGCTCGTGGCCGTTTGCCAGCCGGCCAATACCGCCTCGTCTCACGTGATGGAAAAGCTTGGCATGGAATATCGTGGTGTGGAGCGTTGGTACGACATGGACTGCGCGGTCTACGGCGTGACGGCCGAGACATGGCGACAGCGGCACCCGCGCCGAAGCTGCCCAACGTCCGCCGGGCAGACAGTTGAGGCCGACTTGTCTGAATCTCTTTCAGTAGATCCCCTCGCCCGCCCCTCCCTGGGCAGGCCCTAAAGTGCAGCGAATGAGTGAGCTGATCCTCGAGACCCGCGGCCTGAGCAAGGACTTCAAGGGCTTCACCGCCGTGGATGGTGTAGACCTGCAGGTCCGGCGCGGCCACATCCATGCCTTGATCGGCCCCAACGGCGCCGGCAAGACCACTTGCTTCAACCTGCTGACCAAGTTCCTTGAACCCACGCGCGGCAGCATCCACTTCGAAGGCCACGACATTACGAAGGAGCGGCCGGCGCAGATCGCCCGCCGCGGCGTGATCCGCAGCTTCCAGATCTCGGCCGTCTTCCCCAATCTCACGGTGTTGGAGAACGTGCGCATTGGCCTGCAGCGCTTCACGGGCACGAGCTTTCATTTCTGGCGCGGCTTGGGCGGGCTGAGCCGGCTGGATGCGCGCGTGATGGAGTTGCTCGAGTTCGTCGATCTGCACGGCATGGCACACCTCAAGGCCGGCGAGTTGCCCTACGGCCGCAAGCGTGCGCTGGAGATCGCGAGCACCATGGCCATGGAGCCCAAGCTCATGCTGCTGGACGAGCCCACACAGGGCATGGGACACGAGGACGTTGAGCGCGTGACGGCACTGATCAAGCGCGTGGCCGAGGGTCGCACGGTACTGATGGTCGAGCACAACATGAAGGTCGTCTCGCGCATTGCGGACCGCATCACGGTGCTGGCGCGCGGCGCCGTGCTCGCCGAAGGCGATTACGACACGGTCTCCAGGCATCCCGATGTGCTGCAGGCATATATGGGCAGCGAAAGCGCCGCGCTCGAAGGAGCTCATTGATGACGGCTGCACTGGAGGTCACGGACCTGCACGCCTGGTACGGCGAGAGCCACATTCTGCATGGCTTGAGCTTCAAGGTCGAACCGGGCCAGGTGGTCACGCTGCTGGGGCGCAACGGCGCCGGCCGCACGAGCACGCTGCGCGCCATCATGGGCCTCACGGGCTCACGCAAGGGCTCGGTCAAGGTCCACGGCCAGGAATGCATCGCCCTGCCCACGCACCGCATCGCCCACCTGGGCCTTGGCTACTGCCCGGAGGAGCGCGGCATCTTCGCCAGCCTCTCGACGGAGGAGAACCTGCGCCTGCCGCCGCCGCTCAAGAGCGGGCGCGGCAAGCCCATGAGCGAGGCTGAGATCTACGCCATGTTCCCCAACCTGGCCGAGCGGCGCGCCAGCCCCGGCACTCGGCTCTCGGGCGGCGAACAGCAGATGCTGGCCGTGGCGCGCATCCTCAGAACGGGGGCCGACATCCTGCTGCTGGACGAGATCTCCGAGGGCCTGGCCCCGGTCATCGTCCAGGCCTTGGCGCGCATGATCACGGCGCTGAAATCCCAGGGCTTCACCATCGTCATGGTGGAACAGAACTTCCGCTTCGCGGCCCCCCTGGCCGACCATTTCTACGTCATCGAGCACGGACAGGTGGTGGAGCAGTTCGCCGCTGCCGAGCTGCCCGCCAAGAAGGCCTTGCTCGACGAATTGCTCAGTGTCTGAATCAACGATGGAGACCGTCATGAAACTGAAAAACATCGCAATGGCCGCCCTGGCCGCCTGCGGCTTCGCGGGTGCAGCCCAGGCCCAGATCTCGGGCGACGTGGTGCGGATCGGCATGCTCACCGACATGTCCAGCGTCTACGCAGACATCGACGGCGCCGGCGGCGTGGAGGCCGTCAAGATGGCCATTGCCGACATGAAGGGCATGGTGGCCGGCAAGAAGATCGAGTTCGTCTACGCCGACCACCAGAACAAGGCCGACGTGGCCTCGGCCAAGGCGCGCGAGTGGTTCGACACCCAGGGCCTGGACCTGCTGATCGGCGGCACCAACTCCGGCACGGCCCTGGCCATGGCCACCATCGCGGCCGAGAAGCACAAGCCCTTCATCGTCATCGGCGCCGGCTCGGCCCGCCTGACGAACGAGGCCTGCACGCCCTACTCCATCCACTACGCCTACGACACTGTGGCGCTGGCCCGCGGCACGGTCAATCCGATGGTCAAGGCCGGCGGCAAGAGCTGGTACTTCCTGACGGCCGACTACGCCTTCGGCGCCTCCTTGCAGGCCGATGCCAGCGAGGTTCTCCAGAAGGCCGGCGGCAAGGTGCTCGGCGCCGTCAAGCACCCGCTCAACGCCAGCGACTTCTCCTCCTTCTTGCTGCAGGCCCAAGGCAGCGGCGCGCAGATCCTGGGCCTGGCCAACGCTGGCGGCGACACGATCAAC
>JAFALK010000079.1 GCA_019234295.1 Roseateles sp. | reverse complement strand
GCGAATCTGGCGATCTTCCTTATGAAGCTTGGCCGCCTTGGCCTTGCTCATCTCGCCTTCCTTGACCTCGTCCTTGATGCGATCGTTCTGATTGGCCAAGCGCTTGTTGACCTCGGCGCGGCGGGGATGTTCCTTGGCCCAGCTGTGCGGTGCGGAGGCTGCGGTGCCTTGGGCGAAAGCGCCCACGGTCACCAGAGACAGGAAGGCGGCAGTGATCAGAGTCTTCTTCATGATTCGCATCTCCTTGGATGTGAGGGTTGGATCGACAGGTGTCTGTTGCGATGCCTGCGGGTTTGTCGCCGGCTGACGTGACAACGGTGTGATCTGTGTCGGCGATGACGGGCTTTGTGTTGCGAGTTGTAAAGGAGCCCACCCACGTCTGAACGACGTCGCTTGCGAGCGGCGGGGGAATCAAAGAATGGCCGCGGGCCGTACGGCATTGATCATCGAGACTTCAGCGGCACTCACGGTGACCCTAGACCGTGGGATAGCCGCGGCCTCGCGAGGGAGCACCGAACCTGCCTGAGGTGACGTCAGCAAAGGCGGTGAGCCGACAGCCTTCCCCTGAAGCCGCCTGTCCCTGACAACCATTGCTTGTGGCCTATTTGGCGCTCTGGAAACCAGTCGCTTGCGACGGGCTGCTTGGCCGGCAACCCCCAAGTCGGTGCAATTGACGAGGGGTGGCAGTAGGCCTTGCCCTTACGCCTTTCCGTACGGCGGCGCCACTCAGCGGCTGACAGCCTTTCGACCGTCGCCTCGTACCGCGACTGAGCCAATTCTGGCGAATCGTCGGCCCTGGCAGTCGTCAGCTCGTACAGTTCCCCTGCAAGTACCGCCCCAATCGAGTGAAGAGCGTCGTGACTTGATAGCCCCTCGGCGCTCAGTCGACTCATCGCTCTGACTCAGGATTCGACACCTTCGGCCAACTGATTCTCAACGATCGCATGGATTGCAGCGTGTGCCTTGAGGTTCGCCAGCTTGAGGTTCTGCTTCCGGTGGAACACCACTTCCAGCCCGAATCGCTCAAGCTCCAATGCGTGCGAGAGCGCGTTGCTCCCATGACCGCACCAGCCCCTACGAGGTCTACGACATCGGTGCCGAAGGGGGTGGGGTGGGCGTCGAGACGGACCACGACACAGCCCCGATTGCCGAGCAGAAGATCAGGTGCTGGTTGTACACGATAGGTTGGCCGCGTCGTCACAACGCCCGCGAACTCCTGATCAATGCCAACGGAAGTGGTGGCAACGGGCATCGCGTACGCCTGTGGAAGCTCGAACTCAGCCACTTGGCCCAGGAGGCGTGCCTGAACATTCCCGTTTACCACTTCCAGCCGGGCAGGAGCAATACGCCGTGTACTGCGCCTCCGCCCGTTCGCTGGTTACTTCTTCTTTTTTTTATCGTAATGCCACTTGATGGCGAAGAACATGCCCGTGCCGAACACGAGAACCTTGAACGTAATGAAGACTACAGGGAACCAATCCATCATTTTGAGTATTTCCAGGCTATTACTTGACACGATCTGTCCTGAGGTGCACCACCTCAAAACGCAGTAGAGCAGCCATCAATCTGAAGCCCCGAGACTCAAATCGCTGAGCCTCAGTGCTCGCCGCACTTTTTGCTTCAGGTGCATCACACCTGCTGCCCGTGATGCCAGACTCGTTAGGTCTGGATCGCACCTCACGCCGACACCGTTCGGGCTGAATTTCCTCACGACGGCCGAATCAACGTCGCCACTTCGGCGACACCCTCATTGCTAAGCACCTGCTTGAACGGGGGGGCGCCGAAGGGCTGCGGACTCGCTGGCGTGCTGGGCGCGAAGTCCGGCGAGGATGAAACGCGTCATGACGGCTTAGTGCCCGAGTGCCTGGACCGCGACGTTCGCCAGGCCCCAGACCGTCAGGCCGAACACCCCAGCCAGCGTGACGGCGACACCGATCAGCGCGAGAGGTCGGACCTCGGACAGGTCCATGCGCCTCGCGCCACCGCCGCCAATGCCGATGAAGCTCCACAACACCATTCGCACGTACCGGATCGGACTCATGATCAACACCTCGCTTTCCGACTGAACTGTGCCAAATCTTGGCCGCAAATCACAGGTTCAGAATTCGTCCAAAAAGAGCAGTTCAGATGACTCCCTTGGGGAGATTTCACAGCCCAGATCGGAGAGTTCAAACGACGCCGTTCGCAATGGCTCAAAGGTGTCCAGAGAACCCGGGGAGATTCACCTTCGCGGCGGCGGTGATACGCAAGTGCGCTTCCGAAGAAACCCACCGAAAGCGCACGGTACAGCGCGAGACGATGGCCGCATCGCGCTGCCGTGCGTACGCAGCACGTCTGGGCAAGGCACGGCAGGCTACGGGTGTGCCAGGTACAGCCCGACCAGGAACAGGACCGGCAAGACCCGCGAGCTGTCTGTGGTTGAACCGCAGGACCTGGGCGCAGGCGGTCGCGGGATCTGGGAGATCAACCTCTGAGCATCGACAGGCACGCGCCCACGGTCGACCGAACGTCTGCGACTCTCACCGTTTGATGAATATCAAGCATTGAGATCAATACGCCAGAAGAATGATCTCACTCAAACGGTCGGGAGAGAAGCATGAAGCAATCGGGCCGGTACAACCCTGTAGCGGTTTCGCGCCGTGGCGTGCGGATCGGGATCCGCTGGCTGGCGATGGTCGCAGCGCTGCTGGGCGCCGTGCAGTCCGCCCAGGCCTTGCCATTGTTCAACCGCCAGACGGGCCAGAACTGCATGGCCTGCCACGCTGGCGGTCAGTTCCCCGAACTGACACCCTATGGCCGCCTGTTCAAGATGACCGGCTATACCCTGGGGCAGCGCACAGCCGTGCCGCTGTCGGCGATGGCCGTCGTGTCCGACTCCAAGGTCGCCAACACGAGCAAGAGCCTGAGTCCGAGTACGGACTTCTTCAAGCAAAGCGACGTGATCCTGGCGACGGCCAGTGTGTTCGCCGGCGGGAAGATCACCGACAACATCGGCGCGTTCGTTCAGGTGACGTACAACCCCTACGCCGTGCAGAACAGCGACGGCAGTTACTCGGGTCATTCGAATGCCGACAACATGGACCTGCGCTGGGCCGATCGCTTCGTCGACGCGCAGCGCGACCTGATCGTCGGCGTCAGCCTGAACAACAACCCTTCCGTCTCGGATCCCTGGAACACCTCACCGGCGTGGATGCAGTATGTGCCGGTGCCGAGCCCGGGTAGCAGCCAGTTCATCGACGGCACGACGCCCTATCCCGGCTACTCGTCTGGCGGCAACATCGCGGGCCTGACGACCTACGCTTTCCTCGATCGGACTTGGTATGGCGAGCTCGGGTTCTATGGCACGGCCCGCGGCCCGTTGTCATTCATGACGGCCGGGATCGCACCTCGCACGACGCTGCGCGGACTCAATCCCTACTGGCGGCTGGCCTGGAACCGTGAGTGGGGGGCCAACAGCCTCATGATCGGATCAGGCGGGATGTATGCACGTGTCTACCAGGATCCGAGTGATCCCACGACCATCGACCGCTTTCTCGACTGGAGCGTCGACGCCCAGTACCAGTACCTGCTCGACCCTCATGCGGTGACGGCACAACTGGTCTTTGCCACCAATCGACACGGCTACCCGAATGCGCAAGGAGGACAGGTCCCCGCTTTCGTCGACGCGTCCGGCAATGCATTACTGCCGAGCAACTTCAAGGACCGGTCGCACCTCCTGCGCGCCAAGCTGAGCTATGTCTACCAGGCGCGCTACGGTGGCAGCATCAGCCTGTTCAGTCTTGGCGGCACGACGAACACGGCGAACATCTCGTCGGGATTCGATCCGGGCACGATGACGATCACGGCCGATCCCAACGCTACGGCCCCGTCGCTGCCGGTCAACGGAAACCTGACAGGCAATCCCGGTGCACGAGGGGGGACGCTGGAGGCCTTCTGGATGCCGGTGCAAAACATTCGCGTCGGTGCCCAGTACACGATCTACACACGCTACAACGGCGCGTCCACAAATTACGACGGCTTCGGCCGCAACGCGAGCGACAACAACTCGCTCTTCCTCTATATGTGGATGTCCTACTGAGGCGCGGGAGGCAATCATGATCCGAACCCGATTCCTGGCTCCCTTGACGGCATTTGCCCTTGTCTCGGCGGTCACCGGCTGCGCCAATCTCGAGCGCTCGCGCGATGTGTCGAACCCCGCTGTGCCCGGCGCGGTGCTGGCGCAGCAGGTCTGCGCCAACTGCCACGGCGCGGGCGGCTCGGCCGCTTCGCCGAACTTCCCGAATTTGGCCAGCCAGACAGGGCCCTACCTTGTCAGCCAGCTCAAGTACTTCCGCAGTCATGACCGCAGCGACCCGCCTGGCTACGAATACATGTGGGGACTCACGCGCTCGTTGACCGACAGCCAGATCGACGGGCTGGCTGCCTACTTCTCGGCATCCCCACTCGGGCGTCAGCCAGTCGAAGGTGAGGCAGGCCAGATCGCGGCCGGCAAGCGGGTCTTCGAGCAGGGCGTCGCCGCGAACGATGTCCCCGCCTGCGCGAGCTGCCACGGCTCCGGTGGCTTGGGGAACAGCATCTTTCCCCGGTTGGCTGGCCAGCACATGGACTATCTGGTCAAGCAGCTCCAGGTGTTCCAGCGCACCGAACAGCGTTCCAACCCGACGACGATGCCCACAGGAGAGATCATGAAAAACGTTGCGCATAAGCTGGACGAGCGGCAGATCGTCGAGGTCGCTGCATACGCTCAGTCGATCGGAAACTGATTGGCAGAGCGGCAACTCCGCACGCCTTCAATGCCAGCACGCCCGACCTTGGTACGAACGGATACCAGACCAATCTGCTGGCACTGAATGCCGCGATCGCGGCCTCGCGGGCGCGCCAGCATGGCAAGGGCTTTGCTGTCATGGCTGCCGAAGTGCGCAGGCTTGCCGAGCTCATGACAACTTGGCGTCAGCGTTGCCGTCGCGCCATTGCAGCTTAGAGCAGGCCGAGGTCGCGTGCCCGGGCTCCGGGAAAGACGGCATCCAGCTGTGCGGTGCTGAGGCCCCACTGGCGCGCAAACAGGCCGCCCAGGAGTGCTCGGTAATCATTGAGCACGGGCCAGTCGCGATTCTGGAAGAGCGTGCCCGGCGCGAGGGTGATCTGCTCGCCGGCAATGCGCGCTCCACGCAGTCCGCCGCCGAGCACCCAGTAGGCGCTGCCATGGCCATGGTCGGTGCCGCGGTTGCCGTTCTCGCGAAACGTGCGGCCGAACTCGCTCAGCACCACGACGGTCGTGTTGGACCATTGCGGCCCCATCTCGTCGGCGAAGGTGGCAAGACCCTGGCTCAGCTCGGTGAGCTTGCCCGCCAGGGCGCCGCTGGCGCCGCCTTGGCCCACGTGGGTGTCCCAGCCTCCGACGTCAATGAACCCCAGCGTCACGCGTTCGCGCATCAGGCGGGCCACACGGCGAGCCTCGAGCGCAAAGCCCTTGGTGCCGATCGCATTGCGGCTGGCGGCTTCCATTTCGCCGGCCATCTCGCGCGTCACTTCGTCACGCACCTCGAATCCGCCGCTCACCATGGCGGCGAAGCGCGTGTCGGCGTACATGTGCTCGATGGCCTGGGCCTGCGAGGCGCTGATGCCAGGCTTACCAAGATCGCGCAAGGCCTGGTTGGCCACGGGCAGCGGGCCGCGAAGCGTGAGCGGCACCTGGTCGGTGAAGGCCATGGCCTCCAGCCGCGAGGGCTTGGCGTTGCCGCCCAGCGCCGCCGCCAGGCGATTCATGAAGCCACTGCGGAAGTCGCGCGTGCCACCGTCGGCCTGGCCGAGCTCGATGCGGTCCTGCGTCTCGAAGTGGCTGCGCGAGGTGTCGGCGCAGCCTGCAAATGGCACGAAGGAGAGTTGGCCCTTGTCCCAGAGCGGGCCCAGGCTCGTCGCGACTGCAGGGGCGAGTGCCCAGGTGTCGTCGAGCGCTGTGGCGGCCTGTGCGGCCTTGCCCGGCGCCGGGACGGCGATATTGGGCCGCGCTTCGTAATAGAACGGGTTCGAATAGGGCACGAGCAGGTTGGCTGCGTCGTAGGCGCCGCGCAGGAACACGAGCAGGAAGCGCGGTGTGCCGGCAGAGGCGGGTGCGTCGGCCGCCCACAAACGGGTCGAGCTCAGCGCGAGCGGTGTGGCGGCAAGGGTTTGCAGGATCTGACGGCGGTGCATGGCGGCGTCCTTGATGGAGAGATATTCAGCGGAGCATGAATTCAGGCGAGGCGAGCAGCAAGGTGGCCCATTCCTGCGGTGACGCCGCCTGATCGAGCGTTTGCTGTGTGGCCACGGCGAGACGCGGTGCGATGCCCTCGTAATAGAGGGGATTGGCCAGCTGCGGAAACGCTGGGCGATCCACCTTTTCCCCTTCAACACGGAAGAGGCCGGCGCTGCCACTGCCAATGGCGCGAGCGATCTCGAAACGTGTATTGAGCTGACCTGGCCCAGCCCACGCGGATTCGTCGAGCGCGTAGCCGTCGGGTGTCTGGCGGTTGTAGGGCGCCTGGCCGAGCCGGTACAGCCAGCTGACCATCGGCCCGGTGTTGAGGACGAGCTTGGTGTTGTAGGCGAGTCGTACGGCCGAGACGACGAAGTGTTGCGGGTCCTTGAACTTGTGGCCCAGCGATGCGTCGAACTCGGGCGAACCGATCATGGCGCGCATCACCTCGGCCATGTCTCCGTCGGTCTGGTTCCAGCGCTGCACCATGCGCTCGACCAGGGCCGGAGGCGGCACGTCGGCGACGAAGGCCTGGGCGAGCTGACGCGACACGAAGCGCGCCGTGGCCGGATGGCGGGCCAGTAGATCAAGCACCTGATCGAGCTCGCCTAGGCCGCGGCCCCTCACGCTGAGCCCCAGCAGCTGCTTGTCACCGAAGTCGTGCCGCGCCGGATTGAACTCCATCAGCCCTCGGTGCACGTACAGGGTCTGCAGCGCGGGTTTGAGCTTGGGCTCGGTCCCGCTGAGGTTCACGCCCAGCCCGGTGAGCACGCGCGCAAGCTCCTGCACATCTCGCTGGCTGTAGCCGGCGTCCACGCCGAGCGTGTGCAGCTCTAGGAGCTCTCGGGCGTAGTTTTCGTTGATGTGGCCGGCGGCGTTTTGCTCGTTGTCCAGGTACCTCAGCATGGCCGGGTGATGGGCCGTGTAGCCGAGCAGCTCGCGGAAGTGGCCGAGAGCTCGCACGCGCAGGCCTTGCTCGTAGTCGCCCACCATGGCGCGCAGGTTGTGCTTGTACTGGTGAACGTTGAAGTGGTTGAACCAGAACCAGGTCAGCTGCTCCTGGATCTGGTTGGGCGAGTAGGCCGCGAGGAGCAGCGCACGCGTGGCCGCTTCGCGCGAGAGCTTGTTCAGCGCTTGCTGATAGGCCTGTTGGGCCGCGGCCTTGGCGGCATCGTCGGTGAGGGCGTCGGCGCTTTTACGCTGCGCCTCCATCGCGTAGACCAGGGCAGCGAGATTTTGCTGGCTGATGGTGAGGGTGCTCAGCTGCGCCTGCAAATCTGGCGTTAGCGGGGCACGGGCGGAGAGCTGGGCATCCAGCCAGGCGCTACGGCCGACTCGGCGCAGCTCGGCGAGGCTGGCGCTGCTCGCGCCCCAGCTCAGGCGATCGAGCCAGGCCGCATCTTGGTCGACCGGGTAGACGGAATGCACGGCCGCAGGGGCCGACAGCGGAGGTGTCGTGGTGCATCCCGCGGCCAACAGGGCGGCCGTGATCATCAAGGGCAGGGCGTGGCGCGTCATCGTGGTTCAGCCGGACGTCGGGCTGGAAGTTCCGTGGTCCGAAGGCTATCACCGCCCGGTGACAGACGCCCGTTGCCGTTGTGCGAAGCTGATGATGTCGGCGTCAGCAAAATCACAGAGAGCCACTTCATCGCTGCCATAGAGTTCGGTGAGGAACTGCCAGGCTGCGCATCCATAGCGCTCGATCGGCGAGTCGGCCAGGGGTTCTTCACGCAGCAGGTGATGCCCAAGGCTGACGCCCTCGAAGCTTCCAAGCAAACCGAGATTTAAGCCGTCTGGAGGTCTAGCGCCTCAGTCTTCATGCTGGGGCAGCAAGACTCGACCAAAGCAGTTTGACGTGGGGCCGCTCCAATATTTCAGCCAAAGCGTGAAACGTCACACCGGCCGGATGCGACTGGCGCACAATTCTGGTCATGCCAAACATCGCCCAAATGCTCAAAGCCGAGATTTCGCGAATTGCTCGCAAGGAATCTCGTTCCGAAGTCGAAGCTCTGAAGAGGTCCGCTACCGCGAGCAGAGGTGAGATTGCAGCGCTCAAGCGTCAGGTCCGCGAACTCGAAAGGGTGGTCAAGGCTTTGATGAAGGCTCACAAGCGCACCCTGACCCAGACGGTTCACGCTGTGCAGCCCTCAGTGGATGGCGCGGCCACGGGATTGCGCTTCAGCGCCAAGGGTCTAGCGAACAATCGACAGCGCTTGGGACTGTCGGCGGCAGACTTCGCGCTGCTCGTCGGCACGACCGGCCAGTCGATCTACGCTTGGGAAAGCGGCAAAGCCCACCCGAGTGCGAAGTACCTGGCCGCCATCGCGGCGCTACGTGGTCTCGGCAAGCGAGAGATTGCTGCGCGCTTGCTTGAACTGCGCTCCGCCTGAGCCTGGTCCTCATCGCCGACGTCTGCTTGGCGCGCGCTGAGAATGTTCTCAGTTCGACCATGAGTCGAAGTCGCCGCAGGCGCTGGCGATCGGCTATTCCTTAAGAAATTGGACGGCGCTGACGAACTTCGCCGGCGATGGGCGCATCGATGCCCATCACAACACGGCCGAGCGCGCGCTGCGATCGAGACTGTCTGCCTGCTCTTCGAGGACGGCCACGACATCCTGTTGGGGCGACAAGGGGCCGCCAGCGATATGCATCCGTCGACCACGGACCGAATCCGGCAGCTCATGACGTCTGGCCGCCATGCGAAAGCCAGTGGCGGGTTGCCGCGGCGTCAGAACTTCATTGCAAATGCAAGCCCCCTCGGGCGTCGGACAGCTTGAAGACTGCCACCGCCTCCACCAATTGCTGAGCCTGGTGCTTGAGGCTTTCCGCGGCAGCAGCGCCTTCCTCGACCAGGGCCGCGTTCTGCTGGGTGACCTGATCCATCTGCCCCACCGTGTCGCCCACCTGCTGAATGCCATTACTCTGTTCCGAGCTGGCCGAGCTGATCTCGCCCACGATGTCGCTCACGCTTTTGATCGAACCCACGATCTCATTCATGGTCTTGCCGGCCTGGTCGACAAGCACCGAGCCCTGTTCGACCTGCTCGACGTTGTGCGTGATCAGACTCTTGATCTCCTTGGCCGCCTCGGCACTGCGCTGCGCCAAGGAGCGCACTTCGGCTGCAACGACCGCGAAGCCACGCCCCTGCTCGCCAGCGCGGGCAGCTTCTACCGCCGCATTGAGGGCGAGGATGTTCGTCTGGAAGGCGATGCCGTCGATCACGCCGATGATGTCCCCGATCTTGCGGCTCGAATCGCTGATGCCCTGCATGGTGCTGACCACCTGACCCACCACGGTACCGCCCCTAGTGGCCACACCTGCGGCGGCTTGTGCCATTTGATTGGCCTGCTTGGCATTGTCGGCATTGGCCCGAACCGTACTTCCCAATTCTTCCATCGTGGCCGCTGTTTCCTCCAAGGCACTGGCCTGCTCCTCGGTGCGGCCGGACAAGTCCTGGTTTGCCTGCGCGATCTGGGCGCTGGCGGTGGCCACGCTGCTGCTGCCGCTGCGCACGATGCCCACAATGCGTGAGAGGTTCACCGTCATCTCTTTGAGCGCGGTCAGCAGCTGCCCGGTTTCGTCCTTCGACGCTGTTTCCACGTGAACGGTCAGATCGCCGGAGGCCACCGCCTTGGCCACCTTCACCGCGTCACCCACAGGTTGCGTGATGGAGCGGGTGATCGTCCACGCACCCACAAGCGCCAGCACCATGACGAGGGCTGCGACGCTGAGCGTGATCTGGATCACCTGCTCGACCTCCTCCTTGGCTGCAGTGCCATTCTTTTCCATCAAGCCTTGCTGGAATGCGACCATCTTCGCGATGGCGTCCAACAACTCGTTCGCCTTGATTCGCAAATCGCCCACCGTCAGCTTCGCGGCGTCGTCCGCCTTGCCTTCGCGCAACATTCGCGCCGCATCGTCACGCGCCTTGCCGTACTTCGCCCGCGCATCCGAGATGGCCTGCATCAGTTCTTCACCTTTCGGTGTATTGATCTGCGCCTTGAACTTGCCGATGGTCTGGTCGTTCGCATCCACCGCCGCCTGCACCATGGCCAGCGAATCGGTGACCATGGCGCTGTCGTTCAGCGTGCCACCGATCACTGCATTGAGCAGGGCCCGGGTCTGCGTGTTCACGCCATCGCGCAAGGAGGTCGACATTTGGACCTTCGGGTATCGATCGTCGACCACCTGCTCCACCGCATGGCGCGTGCTGCGCAGCAGCGACCAGGCCACGCCCGCCAAGATCAGGATCATCACGACGATGGCACCAAAGCCCAAGAAAAGGCGCTGGCCGATGGACACGTTACGCAAGAAGTTCATGAGAGGGCCTCCCGTGATTCCAGACGTCCGGACCAACGTGGTCCCTACGAATTGTCCCAAGCCGGCGTGCCGCTACACGTTCGCGCCGCAGCAGCGTGATTCATGGGCCATTCTGCCACCTGCGTCTCGAACCGCGCGGCAAGATTCAGGCGCCTGACAGCGAATCCACCTACCTTTCCGCGGCGTAGGAGCCCACCCTCAACAAGAAAGGTGAGGCCGCCGGATGCTCACGATTCAAAAGCGACCTAACCCGGACCAAAATCGGCTTGGTATCGCCATTTGAATGCGCAGCAGGGCTTGGCGGTAGTGATGCATCTCGCATCTCCTGCGTGCCATCGCTGAGCTTCTGGGCAAAGGCCCGAAGGGCAGAGATGGCAGCGATCAATTCGGGGTGCCGTTCAACGCCCTGTTGCAGAGCCAGTGGCTCCATTCCGCCGATCCGTGACAGGCTCCTTTACGGCGGTTACGCCCCGGCTCAATTGCGCCGGTCAGCGGGTGGCCTATACACCGATCATCACGTGGCTCCGCTATGCCGGGCGGTGACAGTCGGAAAAGGTGACGATCCGAGACTGAGCATCGGAGGGAGCACCACGCAGAAACTCGCCGCAATGGCGATGGTCGGCGATTCGCGGGCTGTGGCCATTAGGGCGACATCTTGGAAATATTCACAACGCGGACGCCGGTCCGTGCAGTTGCCACAGCCATCGTCCGCTGACAGCATACGGCGCGAATTCACACTGGCGGCCAGGAACAGCCTGTCACCGACGGCAGCTTTTTGGCAGGTCGGCGTTGAAGAGGATAGGGGCCAGAGGATCCGACTAACCCAGAAAATCAGATGCTGTCTTCGCTGCCCGCCAACACGTATTTGCGAACGATGCTTCGCGAGGGTGTACGGTCAATCGTTCGCTTGAACGTCTTCCACAATTCATGACTTTTCCAGGGAGAAATCTGTGATTCGGCGTTTTCTAATTCTTTGTCTATCAATTGCAGTTGCTGGCTGCGCCACATACGCGCCGTCAGTGCCGGCGGGCTATACCGGCCCCCGTGCCCAACTCGACGACTCCGCGCAGACGCAGAGCGGCTCAAGGGCTGACTTCTTCGTTGTTGAGCAACTTGATGGCGCCGGTGTCGACAACAGCTTGAACGAGACAGTCCGGCGGAACCAGGGTCGTGGCATGAGCATGACGCCTTACTTCATTAGCAGGCCTCTGATTGCAGAGAAGCCAATCAAAGTTTCGATCAGGGGGCGTACTCACTACGCAGCCCCTATTCAAGAGCTGACCGGCACGGTCTATCAGGTCAAGGGAATTGTCGAATTCACGCCAAAGGCGAATGGTCGTTATGCAGTCGTCGGTGAGCTCAGCGAAAGCAAGTCTGCGGTGTGGATTGAAGATGCGGAGACACACCAGATGGTTGGTCAGAAGGTGGAGGTCGTTGGGTCTGCAAGGCTCGGGCTCTTTGAGAAGTGACGCGAGAGCCAACCCGCCATTCCAATCGCCTGGAGCTCAGGCAAGAGGAGTCTGCACGTCATTGATTGAAGCGTTCGCAACGCCGTTGCCGTTCATGGTTGACGGCCTGTCTTGGGCGGCTCAAGAACTGCTCTTGAGTCCGCGCTGCGGCAATCGCACCGAATTGCCTACAACTGACCCGGAGGCCAGAATGCAAAAAGCCACCGCTTGGGTGGCTTTTCTATCTAAGTGCTTGGAGCGCTTGGACTTGTTCTGGTGGCGCTTCAGGGATTCGAACCCCGGACCTGCGGATTATGATTCCGTCGCTCTAACCGGCTGAGCTAAAGCGCCTGTGAAGCCCACTATTCTAGCGGCGTTTTCGGGGACAATGCAAGACTTCGCAAAAAATTTTAGGCCGGCTTGCGAATCGCCCTGAGAAGCCCCGGGATCGTCCTGGGAGCGTGCTCGGGCTGACGCCAGAACCGGCCGGAGCTTGTTCGATGTTCCAGTACCTCAAGAAGAAGCTCGGCTTCGGCGCAGATGAATCGGTGCCCGAGGCGCAGACTCAGGCGACCGCGCAGACACCGACTGCGACGCCGGATCCGATCACGGTCGCGACGCCCACCGCCGTGGAGCCCACCCGCAAGAGCTGGATGGACAAACTGCGCAACGGCCTGCGCAAGACCGGCTCCAGCATTGCCCAGGTCTTCACCGGTACGCAGATCGACGACGCGTTGTATGAGGAGCTCGAGGCGGCGCTGCTGATGGCCGATGCCGGCGTCAGGGCCACTGAGTTCTTGCTCGAGGATCTCAAACGCCGCGTGAAGGAGGCGAGGGCGACCGAGCCGCAAGCCGTGCGCGGTCTACTCATCGAGGCGCTTTCTGACTTGCTCGCTCCCTTGGAGAAACCCTTGGCGGTGGGCAATGCCACGCCGACCGTGATGATGGTCGTGGGCGTCAACGGTGCCGGCAAGACGACCAGCATCGGCAAGCTCACGCGCCATCTAGCGGAGAACGAGCAGAAAGTGCTGCTGGCGGCGGCCGACACCTTCCGCGCCGCGGCGCGCGAACAGTTGGGTGCGTGGGCCGACCGCACGAGCGTGGAAATCGTGGCCCAGGAGGGCGGCGACCCTTCCGCCGTGACCTTCGACGCCGTGACGGCGGGGCGCGCGCGAGGCTGCGATGTCGTGATCGCCGACACGGCTGGCCGCCTGCCCACGCAGCTCCACCTGATGGAGGAGCTCAAGAAGATCAAGCGCGTGATCGGCAAGGCGCAGGTGGGGGCGCCGCACGAGGTGCTGCTGGTGGTGGACGGCAACACGGGGCAGAACGCGCTCTCTCAGGTCAAGGCCTTCGACGACGCGCTGGGCCTCACGGGGCTCATCGTGACCAAGCTCGACGGCACGGCCAAGGGGGGCGTGCTCGCGGCCATCGCGCGGGAGCGCGCCGTGCCGGTCTACTTCATTGGTGTGGGTGAGAAACTGGAGGACCTACAGACCTTCAGCGCCCGCGAGTTCGCGCAGGCGCTGCTGGAATAACAGTTACTTGAAGCCGGGCGGCATCATCCCGCCCATGCCCTTGAGGCCGCCGAGTTTCTTCATCATCTTCATCATCCCGCCGCCGCTGAACTTCTTCATCATCGTGCGCATCTGGTCGTACTGATTCAAGAGGCGGTTGACTTCCTGGACTTGCACGCCGGCACCCGCCGCGATGCGGCGCTTGCGGCTGGCCTTGGTCTTGCCGTCGAGCAGCAGGCTCGGCTGGGCGCGTTCTTTGGCGGTCATGGATTTCATGATGCCCTGCATGCGGCGCATGTCGCGCTCGGCGCGGTCCATGTCGGCTGCGCCGGCCTTGGCGGTCATTTGGGTGGGCAGCTTGTCCATCAGGCTGGAGAGGCCGCCCATCTTGTTCATCTGGTCCAGCTGGGCCATGAAGTCGTCGAGCGTGAAGCTGTCGCCGGCCTTGATCTTCTCGGCCAGCTTTTGTGCAGACGCCATGTCCACGCTCTTGGTCACTTCCTCGACGAGTGCGACGATGTCGCCCATGCCGAGCACGCGACCCGCGTGGCGCTCAGCGTCGAAGACCTCGAGGCCGTCGATCTTCTCGGAGACACCGGCGAACTTGATCGGCGCGCCAGTGATCTGGCGCACCGAGAGCGCCGCGCCGCCGCGCGAGTCGCCGTCGAGTTTGGTCAGCACGACGCCGGTCAGGGGCAGGGCTTCCTTGAAGGCCTTGGCGGTGTTGACCGCGTCCTGGCCCTGCATGGCGTCGACGACGAAGAGCGTCTCGACCGGATTCAGCGTCGCGTGCAGGTCGCGGATCTCGGCCATCAGGACTTCGTCGATGGCTAGCCGGCCGGCCGTGTCGACGAGCAACACGTCGAAGTAGTGGCGCTTGGCGTGGTCGATCGCGGCGAGCGCGATGTCGTGCGGCTTCTGGTCGGGTGCAGAGGGGAACCACTCGGCCCCGGCCTGGGCGGTGACGGTCTTGAGCTGCTCGATGGCGGCCGGGCGATAGACGTCGGCGCTGACGGTCAGCACCTTCTTCTTGCGCTTCTCGATCAGGTGCTTGGCCAGCTTGGCCGTGGTGGTCGTCTTGCCGGCGCCCTGCAGGCCGGCCATCAGGATGACGGCGGGCGGCTGGGCGGCCAGGTTGATGTCGGCCACCCCTTCGCCCATGGTGGCGGCGAGCTCCTTTTGCACGACCGAGACCAGCATCTGGCCCGGGTTGAGCGAGCCGACGACCTCTGTGCCGAGCGCCTTCTCCTTGACGCGAGCAATGAAGTCGCGCACGACGGGCAGGGCCACGTCGGCCTCGAGCAGGGCCATGCGCACTTCGCGCAGCATGTCCTGGACGTTGCTCTCGGTGATGCGGGCCTGGCCGCGCATCGTCTTGACGAGGCGACTCAGGCGGTCGGTCAGATTGGAAGCCATGTGGAAAGCGGTAGAGCGCGGCCTAAGAGCCAAATGGCTCGGCGCGAAAAGTACACTGTGGATCATGATTTTATCGCCCGACTTCACCTCGACCGCCGGTAGCGTCCTGCTGGTGGCCAGCGCCGTGGCGGGGTTGGCCTACCTCCTGGTTGCGCTGACCGCGCAAGTGGGCAATCGTTCACGGGTCTTGCTGCTCGTGGGCTGGCTGGCGCACTTGGTGGCACTTTTCGTGGACATTGCCGGCGTGGGCCTCGATCACCCAGGCACTCGCTTCGGCTTCGCGCCGGCGCTCTCGGCCACGCTGTGGCTGGTGACTTCCGTTTATCTGGTGGAGAGCCGCTTTCTCCCGCTCGGGGGCGCGCAGCGCGTGCTCGCCGGACTGGGCGTCGCGGTGGTGTTGCTGGCGGCGGCCTTCCAGGGGGTGGCGCATCCGAGTGCCTCGCCGTGGGCGCCCCTGCATTGGCTGCTGGGTCTGGCGTCCTATGGGCTCTTCGGCGCGGCCGTGCTGCATGCGGCGTTGCTCCATCGAGCGGAGCGGGTCATGCGGCTGAAGACGCTGGGTGACGACAACGCCGGCATGCCGCTGCTACGCCTGGAGCGACTGACCTTCCAGTTCCTCACCGCGGGCGTATGCGTGCTGACCCTGGCCATCGCCCTGGGCTGGTCCATCACGACGCAATGGCACTGGGACCACAAGAACCTGCTCACTGTCTTGAGCTGGATCGTGTTCTGCGGCCTGCTGCTCGGGCGCTGGGTCTTTGGCTGGCGAGGCCGGCTGGCCACGCGCTGGCTCTATCTGGGCGCTGTTCTCCTCCTGCTGGCTTACGCCGGCTCACGCTTCGTGCTCGAAGTGATTCTTCATCGTTCCTTCCCGGCATGACGAGATTCCTGCTCCTGATCGTTCTCATCGCCGTGGTCTTCTACAAGCTCACGGGCCGGCGCAATGCGCGGCCGGCAGAGCGCGAGTCCGCGCCCAAGGCGCCGCAGGAGATGGTGCGTTGCGCGCGCTGCGGCATGCACCTGCCGGCGGACGAAAGCTTCCCCGGTCGCGGCGGCGCGTTCTGCAGTGCCGCACACCGGGCCGAGTTCGAGAACGGCCAGGCATGAGCGGGGTCGCCGCGTGAGTAGCGCCAACTCTTGGTTCGGACCGAGGCTGCACAGCGAGTCGCAGACACCGCTGAGCGAGTTGATCGACAGCGGAACCGCGGCCACCGATCCGGTCATCGACGAGTTGCACGGCGATGGCTTCGCCCGGCTGTATACCGCTTTCCTGGGCGCACGCGCAGCGGTGGGCTTGGTGCTGGTCACGGCAATCGTCGTGGCCGGCGCGCTGGGCTCGACGAGCAGCGGAAATTGGACGACCCTGATCTGCGTGACCTACGCACTGCAGGCCTTGGCCATGTGGCTGCTGCCCCCGCTGCAGCGCGGTGCTACGCCCGCCGCGTTCGCGCGGCCCCAGGGCTGGCATTGGCTCGCGAGCATCGGTGTGGACCTGGCTGTGTTCGGCATGCTGCATGCGTACGAGGGCACGGCCGGTATCAGCTACAGCGCGCTGTTCGTGCTGCCGGTGCTGATGGCCGGCGCGATGACGCCGCGCTTGCTGGCCTTGGCGACGGCCGCGATCGCGGCCCTCGTGGTACTGGGTGTGGCCGGCTGGGCTGTCGTGCACGGGGCGGAAGCCGGTTTGCGCATGACCCAGGCCGGGATGGTGGGCAGCGGTTTCTTTGTGGTGACCTTGCTGTCCAGCGAGCTGGCTTTGCGTCTGGCCCGCGAGGAGCGCGCGGCGCGCGGCAGCCTGGAGCTAGCGCGGCAGCAGGCGCAGCTGAACCGGCTTGTGATCGATGAGATGCAGGAGGGCGTGCTCGTGGTGGACCGCGGCGGCCGGGTGCGCGCCGCCAACCCGGCGGCGCGCGTGCTGCTCTCGGATCCGGGGCAGCCCATGCGCATGGTGCGCGCGGCGCCGTTCCCCCTGAGCGGCACGCCGGCCTGGGCCGGATTGGTGGCGGCGGTGGAGCAGGCGTTTGCCCAGGCGAACTGGCCCGAAGTCGGCCGCGATGTGCTGCTGCAGTTCGAGAGCGGCCTGCAGTGCAGCCTGAGGCTTCGCGTGCGCTTCACGCGCCGACGCCAGGGCGATGACAGTGAAGACCTCTGCGTGCTCTTCGTCGAGGACAACCGTCAGGTGCAGGCGCGCAGCCAGCAAGAGCGGATGGCCGCCATGGGCCGCATGTCGGCTGGCATCGCGCACGAGATCCGCAATCCGCTCACCGCCATCGCCCAAGCCAATGCGCTGATGGCCGAGGACGCGCATGATCCGCAGATGCAGCAGCTCACGCGAATGGTGGCCTCCAATGTGCTGCGGCTCAAGCGCATCGTTGACGACGTGATGGAAGTGGCGCCTGGCACCACGCCCGAAGCCGTGCCGCTGGACGGCACGCAGCTCGTGGCCGAGGCCTGCGCTGAATGGGCACGCACCAATGGGCTGCTGCAAGACCCAGCCTTGAGCCCCCTGCTGTGCGAGCTGCCTCAGTCGTCCCTGGTGCTGAGCTTCGAGCCCGAGCACCTTCGCCGAGTGCTGATCAATCTGCTCGACAACGCGCTGCGCCACTCCGAGCCCGGGGTGGGCAGCGTGAGGGTGCGCTTGGCTGCGGAGGACGAGGAATGGGCGGTACTTGGCGTGTTCAGCGCGGGTGGGCCGATGCCGGCCGAGGTCGAGCGCCATCTGTTTGAGCCCTTCTTCTCCACCCGGTCCCGCGGCACGGGCCTGGGCTTGTACATTTGCCGGGAGCTGTGCGAGCGCTATGGCGCACGCATCGGCTACGAGCGCCGCACCGAGGCCGGTCGCTCCGGCAACGAATTCGTGGTGCGCTTGCGCCGCACGGAGGTTTCGAATTGAGCCAAGCGCAGCGCCACAGCCTATTGATCGTCGACGACGAGCCCGACCTGCGCACGCTCTACGAGCTGACTCTGCTGCGCGAGGGTTATGAGCTAGAGACTTCGGGCCATGTGGCCGACGCGATCGGGCGGCTGCAGACGCGCCGCTACAGCGCCGTCATCACCGATATGCGGCTGCCCGACGGTAGCGGTCTGGACATCTTGGCCTGGCTGGAGGCCCAGGGGCGCAAGGAAAAGACGCTCGTCATCACCGCCTTCGGTTCGGCCGAGAACGCGGTCGAAGCGCTCAAGGCCGGTGCCTACGACTACCTGACCAAGCCGGTGGACCTGCGTCAGTTCCGCCTGGTCGTGGCGTCGGCGCTGGGCTTGCTGCCTCAGGGCACGCTACCGCCGCCCAAGGCCGCCGCGGCGCTGGCGCCCGGGCCCGTGTCGCCCCCCTCTTCCCCATCGGCGCCGGCACCGCGCGCCTCGGCGCCTGTGACGGTGGCGGCTCCAGCCGTTGCGCCGCCACCGGCCGCGCTGGCGCGGCTGGCCGGCCAGTCTGCGGCCATGCAGCAGGTGCGCGAACTGATCGAGAAAGTAGCGCGCTCGATGGCGCCCGTGCTGTTGCAGGGCGAGTCGGGCACCGGCAAGGAGCTCGTGGCCCGCGCCGTGCACGACAGCAGCGCGCGCGCGCGACAGCGTTTCGTCGCGGTGAACTGCGGCGCGATTCCCGAGCAATTGCTGGAGGCGGAGTTCTTCGGCTATCGCAAAGGCGCGTTCACCGGTGCCAACGAAGACCGCGAGGGCTTCTTCCAGGCGGCCGATGGCGGCACGTTATTCCTCGACGAGATCGGCGACCTGCCGCTGGCCATGCAAAGCAAGTTGCTGCGCTCCATCCAGGAGCGCTCGGTGCGGCCTGTGGGCGCTGTGGCCGAGGCGCCAGTCAACGTACGCATCCTCAGTGCCACGCACAAGGATCTTGGCGCCGAGGTGCTGGCCGGGCGCTTCCGTCAGGACTTGTTCTACCGCCTCAACGTGATCCAGATCCGCGTGCCGCCGCTGCGTGAGCGCATCGAGGACGTGCCACTGATCAGCGAGCGTGTGCTCGAGCGCATTGCCGAGGACGCCGGTGTCTCGCCCGCGCCGCGGCTCACGCCGGCCGCACAGGCGCTGCTGGCGCGCTACGCCTTCCCCGGCAATGTGCGTGAGCTGGAGAACCTGTTGCACCGGGCCCTGGCGCTGTCTGGCAGCGAATCGATCGATGCGGGCGATCTGGGCTTGCCCGAAGAACTGCTCGATGACTCGCAGTTCGGAGCCCTCGACAGTGCCGCGGAGCCTGCGCCAGCTCAGCCGCCCGTGGTCGTCGGCGATCTGCCCAGCGACCTGGCCGCGTATCTCGACGAAGTCGAGCGCCAGATCCTCCTTCGTGCGCTGGAGCAACACCGCTTCAACCGCACGGCCGCAGCGGCGAGCATGGGCCTGTCGCTGCGGCAGATCCGCTATCGCATGGCACGGCTGAACATCACGGCCGGTGACAGCGGCGTGTCCGAGTCCTAGGGGTCTTCACTAGGCGGACTCGGAGATGTAAGCGGATGCAGCGCTCAGGCCGATCCTCTTGACACTTTGCAAAGCCACGAACGGCGCGGCCTGGCGAGGAATTTGAGCTGCTAATGCCCGATTCATGCGGGTTCTGAGGCGCCGATGCCGATGCCATCGCGGTCATCGACGCGCAGCTCTCGGCGCGCTGCGACGGCTAGCCAATCCTGCGCATCAGGTCAAGGGAATTAGTCCTTGGCCGTGACGCTATCGGTAGTGCTTGAAGAGGGTGTCGCCCCCAGATATAGTGTTTTCATGCTATTCTGCGGACCTCGCGACAAGCCCATGCAAATGCATGTTGCGGCCCTGTTTTCACCGGTTCTTTTCCGTGTGAATGCCAGCGCCAAGGCGGTCGCCGCTTTCGCAGTTTCGGCAGAAACTCAGGAAGCCATCGAAACCGCTGGAACCCGTGCGCGGCGCCTACGCCCGGGGTCCAGAAAACCCAAGAAACACTGAAACCTTCACCGCGCTCATTTGAAGCGCGCCGGGGTTTCTTTTTCCGAATCACGAGCAGGAGAGGAAGTTCACGATGCAAACGCAAGTCGTCTCGGGTACCAAGCAGGACGCGATTCACACCGGCGCCAATGTGCAAGAGCAGTCCTTGCAGGGCGCCTACGCCGCCTACCAGATCATTCGCCGCAATGGCGCGGTGGTGGCCTTCGAGCCCAGCAAGATTGCCGTGGCCCTGATGAAGGCATTCCTGGCCGTGCACGGCACGGGCGGCGCGGCTTCTGCCAGCGTGCGCGAAACGGTCGACGGCTTGACGGAGAACGTCGTGCGCGCGCTGCTGCGCTCGCGCCCGAGCGGCGGCGCCGTTCATATTGAAGACATCCAGGACCAGGTCGAATTGGGCCTGATGCGTGGCGGCCACCACGAAGTGGCGCGTGCATACGTGCTGTATCGCGAGCGGCGTGCCCAGGAGCGCGCCGCCAAGGGCGAAACGCAAGCCGCCGTGACGGCCAGCCTGCACGTGATCGACAAGGGTCAGCGCGTGCCCCTGGACGTGGCCGCTCTGCAGGCCCTGATCTCCTCGAGCTGCGCCAATCTCGGCGCTGACGTGAAGCCCGAGCCCATCTATGCCGAGACCCAGCGCAACCTGTACGACGGCGTTCCCATCGACGAGGTCTACAAGGCCGCCATCCTGGCTGCCCGCACCCTGATCGAGAAGGATCCGGGCTACACGCGCGCCACCGCCCGCTTGCTGATGCACACGGTTCGCCGCGAGATCCTGGGCGAGGACGTGACGCACGAGCAGATGCAGACCCGCTACGCCGAGTACTTCCCCGGCTTCATCAAGAAGGGCATCCAGGCCGAACTGCTGGATGAGAAGCTGGCCCAGTACGACCTGGCCCGCCTCGGTGCCGCGCTCAAGCCTGAGCGCGACATGCAGTTCGACTACCTTGGTCTGCAGACGCTATTCGATCGCTATTTCCTGCACATCCACGATGTCCGCATCGAGATGCCGCAGGCCTTCTTCATGCGCGTGGCCATGGGCCTGGCGCTGAACGAGATTGACCGCGAAGCTCGTGCCATCGAGTTCTACGAGGTGCTCTCCAGCTTCGACTTCATGTCGAGCACGCCCACGCTGTTCAACTCCGGCACGCGCCGCTCGCAGCTGTCCTCCTGCTACCTGACCACGGTGTCGGACGACCTGGATGGCATCTACGAGGCGTTGAAGGAAAACGCGCTGCTGTCCAAGTTTGCCGGCGGCCTGGGCAATGACTGGACTCCGGTGCGCGCGCTGGGCTCGCACATCAAGGGCACGAACGGCAAGTCGCAGGGCGTGGTTCCCTTCCTGAAGGTCGTCAACGACACGGCTGTGGCCGTGAACCAGGGCGGCAAGCGCAAGGGTGCCGTCTGCGCGTATCTGGAAAGCTGGCACCTCGACATCGAGGAGTTCCTGGAGTTGCGCAAGAACACCGGCGACGACCGCCGCCGCACGCATGACATGAACACGGCCAACTGGATCCCTGACCTCTTCATGCGCCGCGTGATCGAGGGTGGCGACTGGACCCTGTTCTCGCCCTCGTCCTGCACGGACCTCCACGACCTCTTCGGCGCTGCCTTCGAGACCGCCTACGTGGCCTACGAGGCCAAGGCCGATCGCGGCGAGATCAAGCCCTTCAAGCGCATGCCGGCCAAGGACCTGTGGCGCAAGATGCTCTCGATGCTGTTCGAGACCGGCCACCCCTGGATCACCTTCAAGGACGCCTGCAATGTGCGCTCGCCCCAGCAGCACGTGGGTGTGGTGCACTCGTCCAACCTGTGCACCGAGATCACGCTGAACACCAACGACAGCGAGATCGCCGTGTGCAACCTCGGCTCGGTGAACCTGGTCCAGCACATCAAGGACGGCGGCATCGACCATGCCAAGCTGAAGAAGACCGTGGCCACGGCGATGCGCATGCTCGACAACGTCATCGACATCAACTACTACGCCGTCAAGAAGGCGCGCGATTCCAACCTGCGCCACCGCCCGGTGGGTCTGGGCCTGATGGGCTTCCAGGATGCGCTGTACGCACTGCGCACACCCTACGCCTCGCAGGAGGCGGTGGAATTCGCCGACCGCTCGATGGAAGCGATCTGCTACTACGCCTACGAGGCCTCGACCGAGCTCGCCGCCGAGCGCGGCCGCTACAGCAGCTATCGCGGCTCGCTGTGGGACCGCGGCATCTTGCCGATCGACTCGCTCGATCTGCTGGCACAGGAGCGCGGCGGCTATGTCGAAGTGGACCGCTCCAGCACCATGGACTGGGCGGCGCTGCGCGCCAAGATCGCCACGCACGGCATGCGCAACAGCAACTGCGTGGCCATCGCCCCGACGGCCACGATCTCCAACATCATCGGCGTGGACGCCTCCATCGAACCTTGCTTCGGCAACCTGTCGGTGAAGTCCAACCTGTCCGGCGAGTTCACCGTGATCAACGAATCGCTGGTACGCGACCTGAAGAAACTGGGTCTGTGGGACGACGTGATGGTCATGGACCTCAAGCACTTCGACGGCTCGCTGCGCCGCATCGACCGCGTGCCCGACGAGCTCAAGGCTCTGTACGCCACCGCCTTCGAGATCGACACGCAATGGCTGATCGAGGCCGGCGCGCGCCGCCAGAAGTGGATCGACCAGGCGCAGTCGCTCAATCTGTACATGGCCGGCGCTTCTGGCAAGAAGCTGGACGAGACCTACAAGCTCGCCTGGCAGCGTGGCCTCAAGACGACCTACTACCTGCGCACGATCAGCGCCACCAGCGCCGAAAAGAGCACGGTCACGCGCTCGGGTCAGCTCAATGCGGTGGCAGCGGACGCGGGCGCATCGATGATTTCAGCGCCCGTGGCTGCGGCTCCGGCGGTAGAAGAGTTGCCTGCAACCGACATGAAGTTTTGCTCGATCGACAACCCCGACTGCGAGGCCTGTCAGTAAGAAATGAAGGCATTGCGGAAACGGTCAAACGCCTGCGATGCCTTTATCCATCGGCCCAAACGCCGATGCATGGATTTTTCGAAAGGCCGAATCCATGCATCGAAGCTTGAGAACACCAGGACGTTTTTCAGCGCGAATGCGATGCGACACCGCAACGTGCAAGTGTTCGCAATGTCAAGAAGTCCTTGGTGTTTGAACACAACACTCCGATAATTCGATTCATAGGAAGTCCACCATGTTGGATTGGGAAGAAGAACTGAAACCTGCCGCATACCCTCAAGGGTCCACCGCGATGCCCGCGCCGATGATGGCGACGGCAATGCCCGCGACTCCGGCTCAAGCTGCAACGCCCGCAGCGGTTTCAGCGTCCCCCGCCGTCAACGCCGAGCAGCGCCGTGTCAAGGCGGCTGACAAGCGCATCATCAACGGCCAGACCGACGTCAACCAGCTCGTCCCGTTCAAGTACAAGTGGGCCTGGGAGAAGTACCTCGCCACTTGCGCCAACCACTGGATGCCGCAGGAAGTGAACATGAGCCGCGACATCGCGCTCTGGAAGGACCCGAACGGCCTGAGCGAAGACGAGCGCCGCATCATCAAGCGCAACCTCGGCTTCTTCGTCACCGCTGACTCGCTGGCCGCCAACAACATCGTGCTGGGTACCTATCGCCACATCACGGCGCCCGAAGCTCGCCAGTTTCTACTGCGCCAGGCTTTCGAGGAGGCCATCCACACGCACGCCTACCAGTACATCGTCGAATCGCTGGGCCTGGACGAGAGTGAGATCTTCAACGCCTATAACGAGGTGAAGTCGATCCGTGACAAGGACGAGTTCCTGATCCCCTTCATCGAGGCGATCATGGACCCCGACTTCAAGACCGGCACCACGGCCAACGACCAGACCCTGCTCAAGAGCCTGATCGTCTTCGCCTGCCTGATGGAAGGCCTGTTCTTCTACGTCGGCTTC
>JAFALK010000063.1 GCA_019234295.1 Roseateles sp. | reverse complement strand
GTGCGCGGCACCCAGCTCGTCTACCTCGAAGACATGAGCGGTGACGACGGCGACGAGGACTACCTCGACCGCCACGTCGCCAACGAGGAAGCGAACCCGCTGGCCATGCTGCAGGACCATCGCATGCGCGAGGCCCTGGTCGAGGCGATCAAGCAGTTGCCCGAGCGCGAGCAGTTCGTGATGGGCATGTACTACGAGCACGACATGAATCTCAAGGAGATCGCGGCGGTGCTCAAGGTGACCGAATCGCGCGTTTGCCAACTGCACAGTCAGGCTATCGCACGCCTGCGCGTCAAACTGCGCGACTGGTAGCCCACGGCCCCTGCGGGATGCGCCAGAATCGGCGCCACCAGCCTGTCAGCACGAACGGGCGGTTAGCAAGGAGGCGGCCGAGATGATGAGGTTCAAGTCCCCAGACCCGATGCCCACGTCCGGCGAGTCCGGTGGGGCAAGCCACCATGGCGGGCATGTCGAGCTGATCAGGCAGGTCTCGCGCGCCGTGTCGTCGGTCGGCAAGGATGCCGCCGAGGTGCGCGGCGCGATCGAGGACACCCAGAAGATCGTCAATGCCCAGGCCGAGGCCATGGGCGCGCTTGGCACCGAGCTCAGTGCGCTGCGCACGGCGCAGGACGAGATCACCACGGCCACGCAGGCCACCGCCGGCGCCGTTCAGCATGCGCGTGACACCTTGAGCGGTGCAGGTGCCGAAATGGACGGCATCAAGCAGACGCTTCGAGAGGTCTCCGACGCGGCGGGCAACATCACCAAGATCGCCCTGCAGACACGCCTCGTCGCGTTCAATGCCAGCGTCGAGGCCAAGCGGGCCGGCGAGGCCGGGCGCGGCTTTGGCGTGGTGGCCGATGCGGTCAAGGACCTGGCGGGGCAGGTGGAGCACTCGTCCAAGGCGATCATCGGTGCGATCGCCGCGCTGCATGAGCGCGTCGAGCGCACGAGCCGGGAGCTCTCGAACGACGCCGGCGGCAAGAGCGCGGTGCATGAGGCGTTCCAGGCTGTCGACGCGGACGTCCGACGCATCGCCGCCTCGGCGGGGCATTGCGCCGAGAACATGGCGCAGCTCAACGAGCGCGCGGGCATGCTGGGACGCGAAGTCGAGCAGGCCGTGCGGGGCCTGGACACGGCCTTCGGGTGCAGCGAGCGCTTCCTGCGCCTGTCCGAGGAGTTGATCGAGAAGATTGCCGATTCGGGCGTCGAGGTTGAAGACGCGCCGTTCATTCGTGCCGCACAGGAAGCCGCCGGCGAGATCGCTCATCTGCTCGACGATGCCGTGCGCAACGGATCGATCAGCGAGGCGGCGCTCTTCGATTCGAACTACCGCGCCATCGTCGGCAGCAATCCGGCCCAGTTCGAGACGGCGTTCACGGCCCTGACCGACCGGCTGTTCCCGGCGGTGCTCGAGCGTGTGCTGGGCAGCGATTCGAAGATCGTGTTCTGCATGGCTGCTGATCGCAACGGCTACGTGCCGACGCACAACCGCAAATACAGCCAGGCGCAGCGCGCCGGCGATGTGGTCTGGAACACGGCCAACTGCCGGAATCGACGCATCTTCAACGATCGCACCGGCCTGGCTTCGGCGCGCAACGAACGGCCCTTTTTGCTTCAGACCTATCGGCGCGACATGGGCGGGGGGCGCTTCGTGCTCTTGAAGGAAGCATCGGCACCGATCACGCTCAGAGGCAAGCATTGGGGCGGGCTGCGGCTGGCATTCAACTTTTGATCCCTGGGCGCCGGTGCGTGCTCCGCGTGTGGCGAGGTCGTGTTGACTCAAAAAAGGTGCGCGATGAAGCGATCGGTCCAACTGCTGCTGTCCTTGAGTCTGGCCCTGCTGGCAGCGTCCTCGGCGGCTGCGGGCAAGCTCCGCCCGGGAGACCAGCCGCCCGACTACCTCGGCCACAACATTGATGGGGACGACGTCCATGTCAGTGATTTCGCGGGCCGGGCGGTGGTCGTGTCGTACTGGGCGACCTGGTGCCCGTACTGCCTCAAGGAATTGCCGATCCTCAACAACATCCAGCGCGTGGCGGGCAAGGACCGGCTCGCGGTCGTGGCCGTCAATGTGGAGAGCCGCGACACCTTCCGCGCCGCTCGGCGCGCGCTCGCGGACACGCTCGACGTGAACTTCGCCTGGGACCCGGGCAAGCGCTCGCAGCATGCCTACGTCGTGACGGGGCTGCCGCACTTGGTCATCATCGGCCGCGACGGGCGCATCGTTAGCATCCACGTCGGCTACGGAGAGGGGGCGCTGACGGCCATTGCGGAAGAGCTCAACACGGCCTTGGCCGCGACCCCGCCCGCGCCGGCGGCGTCGAGCGTGACGCCGACACCGTGAGGCCCGGCGTTTTTCCGTCGCGATCACGTGCGGCAGGCTGATCGAGCCGACCATTTCTCGAATCGAATCGAATCGAATCGAATCGAATCGAATCCATGACAGGCGGGGTCGTCTCGGACGCACCGTCACGCGCGGAGCGATTCGACCGAGTACGCCATCCTCGCTGCGGTGCTCGGTGCAACCTTGGGGCGCCAGCGCCGGTCCTGGCGCAGATCACCGATCCGACCGTCAACGATCCGACCGGCGACTTTCTCTCCGGCTGCACCGGCGCACGCGACGGCGACATGGACGTGATCGGCACCAGCGGCACCAGCGGCACCAGCGGCACCAGCACCGACGCCAGCGGCGGCGCCAACTCGCTAGTGACGGCGCTGCGCGACTTCGTTCAGGCCCTGTTTAACGCCGTCAAGAACGCCAACGCCGAGACGAGCAGCAGCCCCACCAATACGAGTGCTGCGATTACGGCGAACACGGCGGCGACCGGTGCCGGCGAGGCGCGTGGCTTCGGCGGGCGCTTCTCGGCCGGGCTGTCCGCCCTGATCACGCAGGTCAGCAACGGCAACGCGCCGGCCGGCCTGCAGGACGCCTTCAACACCCTGCTCGGCGACCTCCAGGCGAACGCCGGCAGCAGCAGCAGCAGTAGTAGTAGTAGTAGTGGCACTGCGGCGCCGGTGACGCTGCAGTCCTTCCTGACCTCTCTACAGCAGAGCCTCGGCTACCGCAGCGCGTCCAGCAACGCCGAGGTCGGCAGCTCGGTCAGCGCGATCGCCTGACGGCCGCCGCGCGACGTAGGCCCGGCCTCTCGGTTGAAGCGGATATTCCTGTAACCGACGTCTGGTGGTCTCGCCGCCGGATCGAATTCGGACCACAGCGCGGTCACGTTGACGTCGCCGCGTCTTCTCGGGTTGCCGCCTTCACTTTGCCGGTTCGATCTGCGCGCGACGCAGGGCACGGATGCGCGCGGCAGCGGCCTCATCATCTGCGGCCTTCTGCACCTTGCCGATGATGCCATCGGCTCGCATCTGCTCCAGAACAGCGGCAACACGAGGCACCAGGTCCGCGTGACGCTTGTTCAGGTAGTGATACAGAGGAACGGCTCCCAATCGACCTGCAGAACGTATGCCAGTCCAGTCCAGACTTTCGAAATCGACCCAGGTGGGACCCGCGATGACTCCGACTTGGCAATGCTTGGCTTGCAGCATCTTGATGATGTTCTGAGCGGTATTGACGGCGTAAGTCTTCATCCCAGCCGTAGGCAGCTCGATGGCCTTGATGCCATGGGGGATGCAGAGCGAGTACCTGCGCAGATCCTCCCATCCCGATATTCGAATGGAAGGATCGACTGAAATCGCTTCCACCGAGGTCGCCAGAACGGCCACTGGGACGCGTATGAGGTTTGGGTAATGTTGCTCCAGGCCCTCGACGCGAGCCACCTCACCATCCAGCGAGCCCTCATTGCTCATCCGGAGCCCCCGCTCGACAGGTACGTCGACCTCCTCAACTTGCATGCCCAGCCTGTCATAGGCCTGACGCAGCAGGGAGACGCCGTTGGCAACGACGTAGCTGCGGCCCGTGGCCATTCGAATGGACTCACCCCCATGCGCGGCGCACGCTGTCGACAGAAGCAGCGCCATCGTGAGCCTTGACCAAAATGCGTGCATGCGGTGCCTCTGCGATCCCCACGAGGTTTGTACCATCGCGCAAATGACTCAACAGACAAGGCTGATCTGGCTGAAGCGGACTCTGGCGAGCGACAGCTTCCGGCCGGCCATCGGCGCCCATTGCCTGCGCCGTCTGCTCTCATAGGTGAGCTGACGTGGCAAGGCCGCCGACGCTCAAAGAGGGATCAAGGACTTACCATTCACCACGCACTGATGGACGAAGTTGGCCAGCGCGTAGACGGCCGTGGCCTTGGTGCCGAGCCCGGAAGCGTCTGCAGTGAGGCCCGCGCTCCAGCTGTCTGACTTCTTGAGCTGCACGGCCGCGTCCAGCGCGTGATGGCCGAAGACCGCATAGCGCTGCGCCTCCTGGTGCATGGCGGTGACCTTGCCGAAGAACTCATCCATGGCAGCCGATAGCTCCTTGCTCTTGGCCAGCTGCTTGGCGTTCATGCTCGCATCAGGCAGCGAGCTCAGCTGCTTAACCGCCTTGTTCATGCGGCCCACGACCTCGTCGGCGGCCTGCTCGATCTTGGACACCTGGCCCAAGAGCTGCTTGGCTTCGGCCTCGACCGTGCTGGTGGACTTGGTCATCAACTTGGTGATCGGCAACAGCGCATTGGCCAGCTCCTTGGCGGCCTCCTTGCCCTTGGATGCCTTCTGCCCCTGCTCCTTCTTGCGGGCCTCTTCGCGCTGCTTGTTAAGCTTGTCGACCTCGCGCAGGCCGGTCTCCAGGCCCTTGGCAATCTTCTCCACGCCTTGCGAGGCCTTGGTCACGGTCTGGACCAGTTCGGTCACGCCCTTGGTGATCGCAAAGATGTTCATCCAGGCGGTGCCAAAGCTCAGCACCAGAGAGGCCGTCGCCACGCCAACGCCGATCACCCCCAGCGTGACCTTCAGGCCGGTCTTGAATCTGAAGTCCGAGAGGTGTTTGGCTCGAGCCTGGTACTTGGCCCACTCGTCGCCGACCGCCTTGTTGACCCGATCCTCGATCAGCTTGGCGTAATGCTTGAGGACCTCGTTCGCCTCCTTGGCCTTGCTGTTGAGCAGGCTCATGTCAGCGCTGATCTTGGCCTCGATCCCCTCGATGGTCTTGATGAACAGGGGCCGGACCTTCTCCAGCTCGGCCTTGGCCACATCGCCAAGGTGCTGGAGCTTCAAACTTTCCTTGCCTTCCTTGATCAGCGAGTCCAGTACCTTGTCGATCTCCACGTAGACGGTCACCTCGGTGGCCTTGACGTCGAGATACTTGGGCTTGAGCCCGCTGGCCAGGTTGTACGCACGCAGCACCTCGTACTGCACCATGACTCCGCTGGGCCGCAGCGGCTGGCCCTCTTTCTCGACGGCACGCCAGATCGATTCCAGATCGGCCAGCAGGGCCTCCACGCACTTCTTCTCTTTGGACGAGCCCGCAGACTTCATCGCCTGCTTGAAGTCCTTCTCGTAGACGTCTTTGGCCTTCAGCACCGCCAGCAATGTCTTGCTGCGCTTGTCCGGCGTGTCGGCCTTTGCAAAGGCCTTGAGCGCTGGGCCAAAGTCGGCCCCCTGCGACAAAGACATGACCAATTCGGGCGGCGGGCTGCTCTTCATCGCCTTGTTCTTGGCCGCGGTCCACTGGGGGGAGAAATCGGTCATGGAGTTCCTATCGAGGCTGGTCGAGCGAGGCTGTCACGGGGCGCCAGGATATGCCGAAACTCAGCCTAGAGCCAAGACCATGAGCAGACGCTCAAACTCCTTCGCGTCCCGCGTCATCGGCCGGCGTGAGGTATCGCGAAATATCGACCTCATCGATCTGCTCAGGCTGCAAATACCTCTTCGCGTATTCCAGATAGACCCCAGAAGTCAGGAACAGGTCAAACAGCACCGGATCGATATGGCGATCCTTCTTAAAGAAGCTCAGGATCTTGATCGACTCCGTCAAGCTCTTGGCCTTCTTGTAGGGGCGGTCGGAAGCTGTCAGCGCCTCGAAGATGTCGGCAATGGCCATGATGCGAGCGGGAATGGACAGATCCTCCGCACGCAGCTGACGCGGATAGCCCGTGCCGGTCAGCGTCTCATGATGTGTGCCCGCGTACTCGGGAACGCGGCGCAGATTGGGCGGCAGCGGCAGTTGCTCGAGCATGATGATGGTCTGGATCACATGCTCGTTGATCTTGAAGCGCTCTTCGTCCGTCAAGGTGCCGCGGCTGACACGCAGGTTGTGCAACTCGCCGTGGTTGTAGAGGTGCTCGGGCACGGCGAGCTTGAAGCTCTGCATCACGGCGCTTGCATGCGCGACGGTGCGCTGGATGACGTGCTCGGCCTTGTCGGCCAGCAGAGACTCCCGAGCTGGCAGCGGCTTTGGCTCGCTGCCGCCGTGGCGCAGCAGCTCTGCATGGGAGAGTCCGAGACGGTCGTCGAAATGCCTCAGCCAGGTCTGGCCGCCGATCTGCAAGACGCGCTCGATGTTCTCCGGCGCGAGGAACTCGCCGCCCACATTGGTAGTGGCCACAAAGCTGAAATCGTCCTGCAGCTGCGCACGCCGCTTCTCAAAGCGTTGGTCTGCCTCGTCGGGAGAGACGCCGCGCTCATGAACGTCTCGCAAGCGGTCGATCTCCGCGTCCCGCAGCAGCACCTCGAAGCGCGTGCGGATCTCGTGGATGCGGTTGTATATCGTTTCGAGCTTCGTGGCCTTGTCGACCACGTATTCTGGCGTGGTCACCTTGCCGCAGTCGTGCAGCCATGCGCCGATTTTGAACTCGCGCCATTCCTCGTCGGTCCTGAAGTCAAAGTCCGCCAGCGGGCCGTCCTGTACATCGCAGGCAGCGCGGGCCAGCATCATGGCCAGCTCGGGTACTCGCTCGCAGTGGCCGCCGGTGTAGGGGCTCTTGGCATCGATGGCGCCGGCAATGATCTTGATGATGGACTCGATGAGTGCGTTCTGCGCCTCAATCAGGTTCTGGTTGTCGAGGCCGACAGCAGTCTGCGCAGCCAGGGCCTCGATGAACGGTGTCAGCCGATCGTCGAAGGCCACGAGGTTTCTGCTGAGCGGCTCGATCGCGTTGACGAGCTGGATCACGCCGAGCACCTGGCCCTCGCGCGGCACGATGGGCACGGTCAACGCGGACCGTATGGGCGCGCCCGATGCCGTGCGAATCGAGAGGCCCTCGCCATCGGGCCCACCGCGCGCACAGTCGAGATTCAAGGTGTGCTGTTCTTCAACCGCACGCAGCGCGGGAGGCCTGGGCGCCACCGGGGTGGTGCCGCCCAGCGCAATGTCGGCCAGAGATGCCTCGTCAAAGCCCACCTGCGCGGCCACGGCGAGCGACTGCGCGGGCGTCTTCAAATAGATCAGTGCCGCCTCGCAGCCGCTGATTTGGCGCGCGCTGTTCAGCGTCACACGCAACAGGCCATCGCGCTGATGCTCGCGCCCCAGGGCCAGGCCGCTCTCCACCAGATGAACCATCTTGCGCTGCGCATCGCCGAGGCTGTCGAGCATCGCGCTTGCGATCAAGGTGCCGAACACCAGCGTGAAGCCAATGACCACGCCCGCTGCGTCGAACAGCACGCCGTAAATCCGGAAGGCGGCCATGCCCAGGCCCAGCAAGGTCGCGCCAACGACGGCGATAAGACCCATCGCCCAGCGCGGGTGCGCCTTGAACTGCCGTGCAACCGGCCGATCCGAATGCGGCAGGTACCAGATCAGCGCCAAGCCCGTGCACAGCACCAGCAGGGGCTCCAGCATCGCCAGCGAAAGCGGTCGCTGCAGGAGCGATCTGTCGAATAGAGACTCGATGAGCTGAGCCTGGATTTCCACGCCCGGCACCAATTCGCGCAAAGCGGTGGTGCGCATGTCATTGAGCCCGGAGCCGGTCAGCCCGATCAACACCAGCTTGCCCTGAAGCTGCGTCGGATCGACCGTGCCGTGGAGCACATCGAACGCCGAGACATAGCGACCCAGGCCCGCCGTCAGGGGTGCGAAGTGCAACCAGACATCACCCTCGGGCTGGGTCGGCACGCTCAGCTCAGCTATTTGGACCTCGGTCACGCCATGGGTCTGGGATTGCACTTCGATGGCCGAGGAGTCGGTGGCCACGCGCAGCATCTCCATCCCGAAGCTGGGCACCAACTGGTTGTTGATGCGCGCCAGCAGGGGCACGCGCCGCACCACGCTGCCGCCGCCCGTATCCACACTCAGCAGCCCCTGTCCATGGGCCGCCGACTGCAGCATCGGCAGGCTGGCCAGCACACGCGGATAGGCCTGCAGGAAGGGCCGCGGGTCCTTGCCATGGGTGACCAGGGGAACGCTCAACAAGGAGTCACTCGTCGTGTAGGTGTCAAAACCGAATCCGGCGGCACCCAGAACTGTCGGCGCATCATGCAGCGTCTTGGCAAGTTGCGCGTCGCTCGTCGGCAGAGCGCGAAGCTGCTCACTCAGGGCGTACTGATTCGGTTGCAGGCGATCGGCAAGCCGGTTCGGTGAGTTCTGGTCCGCCTCGGGCATATAGATGTCGAGGCCGATCGCCGCCGGCCCATGCTTCTGGACCGCATACACGAGGGCGCCCAATTGGTCGCGCGGCCAAGGCCATTGGCCGGCCGAGGCCAGGCTCTTCTCATCGATGGCCACGATGGTCACGGGCTGGCTCTTGGCCTGGCGCGGTGACAGTGACTCGTAGGCATCGAACAAGCCCAGCTGCGCTGCTTGCAACGGTTTGCCCAGCACTCTCGCTACCTCAATGACAGCGGCAGGCATGGCCACCTGCCAATGCCGTGGCAGAGCGAGGACGCACTCCACGGCAACGAATACCAGGAGCACGACCAGCGCCACCGGGCGGCCCCGTGTACCCCCGAGGAGCCGCTTGAGCCAGGGCTGTGAGCGGGGCAGGTTCAGCTTCATGCAGACCGGGCCGGCTGACGAGCGCGAGACCCGGCCGCGCTCATCGGATCGTGATCTCGACGCGGCGGTTGGCCTGTTCGGCCACCCTGTCCGCGGTGCGCACGGCGGGCTCTCGCTTGCCGCGCCCGACGGCCTCGATCTGTTTGGCGTTGATACCGTTGTGCCGCAGGAATTCGACCACCGTCTGTGCCCGCTCCAAGGCCAGCCGATCATTGAACTCGTCCGTACCGACTGCGTCCGTATGGCCAGTGACGATCAGCTCCGGCGCGGCGCGCTGCTCCAGCTCTGCAAGGACGCTCTGCACGACGGCCGTCGATTCAGGCGTGAGTTCGCTCGACGAGCCACTCTGGAAGTACACGACGAAGCTCACCGGCCTGCGCGGACGCGCCGCCAGAAGTGGCCCGTATTCGCGTTCCACGCCTGCCGAATCAGTGGCAAACGAACTGATTTGCCCTTGCTGAGAAACGTTGACGCCGCCATAGGCACTGTCCACACGCTGCTTGCCTGCAGCGCTGGTGACGTCGACGGCACCGACTTTGCCGTCAGGCGCGGGCAGGAGAATGACACGTTGCGGAGCAGCGCACCCTGCGAGCAGCAAGATCGAAAGCAACAGCAGTAAGCGGCCAATCATGGCTGATCGCCCGCATCGATGATGAATTCCGTACCGCGCACGCCCAGCGTCATCGTGTTCGTGCCGAATTGAACGGCATCCGGATTCGCGTGGGCAATCTTGCCGGAGATGACCGCGAGAGTGCCTCTCTTGACAGTGGAATCCAGTCGCCCCTCATGCGTTGTCGCATTGAAGGCAAATCGATTGATCAGCAGGGTGGACTTGGCGCCAGCCGCCAGCAGCGTGTCATCACGCAGCACGATGCCGATGGAGGAATCGGCGCCGGTGCTGACCTGATCGCCCTCCATCAACGAATCGCCCACGCGCACCGGTTGCGACTTTCCTGCGCGATCCAGCTGGGCTTGCCCCTTGAGGTTCTTGACCATCCCCGCCACGTCTTGCGCCGCTGCGCATGTGACAAAGGATCCCAATGCGATGCCTAGCGCGAGAAACAATGCCCCACGCAGTCGGGTGCCTCTCATGAACGACCTCCTCCCGTTCGGATGAAGCCGATTCTGCGCGAATTCGGCCGAAGGTGTGGACCATGGTAAACCCACCGGCGCGGGCGGCATAAGGTTGGAAGAGCCGTCCCGTGGCACGCATTGACGTGCGCCTGGCGCACTTTGCATGTTTGGAGAGCATCAGCGTCGAACATTGGAGTCCGTTCTTCAGCAATGAAGAGTCCGTGCTGGGCCAGCGATGAGCATCCTGACGATGCGCTGCAAAACGGCTGCTTTGAACATGGCTTGGCAGCCCTTGCTGAAGGACTTGGGCAATCGACTGGATCAAATGCTGTGCAGTGCGGGCTTGTAGGGATGGGCAGGGATGGGCGCACGAGCGCGGCCCTCAGCTACGGCAGCCGCCGGGATGCCTGCTCACTCTCATCCTTGAGCTTCACACCGCTCAGGCCACGCCGCAGCGCCTCGCCGATCAGCCAGGACAGCCTGAACGCGGCATCGGCATACGGCAAACCTTCCGGCCTCACGTTCGAGATGCAATTGCGCTCCGCGTCGCGGCGGCCGCGGCGCGGAGCGCAAGTCAGATACAGGCCCAGGCCGTCCGGCGAACTCAGCCCCGGCCTTTCGCCGATCAGCATCACGACCAGTTCGGCCCCAAGAGCCTCCGCGATTTCATCGGCGAGCGCCACGCGCGCCTGACGGGCGATGACGACCGGCGTGAAGCGCAGCGTCGCCGGCAGCAGGGGCCGAAGCGCCGCGAGCAGCGGGACTGCGTGGCGTTCGGCTGCGAGCGCGGAGAGCCCGTCACCAATCACGAAGCAGATCCCGGCAGGTGCGGGGACGTCGCGGTGCAGTGCGCGCAGCCGCGCAGCGTCCTCCGCGTCGAGCTGGCGCCCGAGGTCCGGGCGCCGCAGATAGGTCGCCCGGTCCGTGGCCTGGCTGTGCACCTGCTCCACCGCCCAGCCCTGCTCGCGCAGGCGTAACTCGAGGGCCTCGGCGTCGAGCCAGGCATGGACCGCGTCGCGCGCCATGGCATGGGCCCAGCTGAAGCGCAGGGTCTCGTCGGTCGGCATGCCAGCACCTGCACGCCCCAAGGCCAGCCGGGCCGGCGTGGCCGCGCGCAGGGCCTGCCAGTCGTTGGGGGTGACGATCGGCTTGCTCATGACGCGAGCGCCTTGAGGCTGTGCATGGCCGCGAGCAGGCGATCCGTCGAAGGCGTGGGCAGCCGCCCTTCTCCGGCGCAGATGCCCATGCGCTGCAGCCAGGCCTCGAACTCCGGCGCGCGCTTGCGATCCAGCACCTGCCGCAGGAACAGAGCGTCGTGAAAAGAAGTGCTCTGATAGCCGAGCATCACGTCGTCCGCGCCGGGAACGCCCATCATGAAATTGAGCCCCGCCGTCGCGAGCAGGACCATCAGCGTGTCCATGTCGTCCTGGTCCGCCTCGGCGTGGTTCGTGTAGCAGATGTCGCAGCCCATCGGCAAGCCCAGCAGCTTGCCGCAAAAATGATCCTCCAGACCCGCCCGGATGATCTGCTTGCCGTCGTACAGGTATTCGGGCCCGATGAAGCCAACCACGGTGTTCACGAGCAGGGGCTCATAGCGTCTAGCCAGCGCGTACGCGCGCGCCTCGCAGGTCTGCTGATCGACGCCGAAGTTAGCGTTGGCCGATAGCGCGCTGCCCTGGCCGGTCTCGAAGTACATCAGGTTGCGGCCGAGTGTGCCGCGCTGCTGCGCCTGGGCCGCGGCATGGGCCTGGTCCAGCAGTTCCGGGGTCACGCCGAAACTTAGGTTGGCCTGCTCGGTGCCGGCGATCGACTGGAACACCAGGTCGACCGGGACGCCGGCCTCCATGAGCTGGATCGTGTTCGTCACATGGGTCAGCACGCAGCTCTGCGTCGGAATCTCGAAACGCTGGATGACTTCGTCGAGCATGTGCATCAGGCCGGACAGCACGGACAGGCTGTCGGAGGCCGGGTTCACGCCGATGACGGCATCGCCCGCGCCATAGAGCAGGCCGTCGATCACGGAGGCGGCGACGCCGCGCGGGTCGTCCGAAGGATGGTTGGGCTGCAGCCGTACGGCCAGATGGCCGGGCAGGCCCAGCGTATTGCGAAAGCGCGTAACGACCTCGCACTTGCGCGCCACCGAAATCAGGTCCTGGTTGCGCATGAGCTTGGACACAGCGGCCACCATCTCCGGCGTCAGGCCGGGCGCCAGCGCGCCCAGAGTGGCGCTATCGCACGCCTCGGACAGCAGCCAGTTGCGGAAGTCGCCCACGGTCAGATGCGAAACCGGCGCGAACGCCGCGGCGCTGTGGCCGTCAACGATCAGCCGCGTGACGTTGTCTTCCTCGTACGGCACAAGCGCTTCGTTCAGGAAGCGCTTGAGCGGCGTGTCCGCCAGTACGTGCCTGGCCGCGACGCGCTGCTGCGCCGAGGCTGCCGCCACGCCGGCCAGATAGTCGCCCGAGCGCGGCGGGCTGGCGCAGGCCATGACCTGCTTGAGGTCGTCGAAGCTGAAAACCTGCGAAGCAAGGGTGGTGCGGTAACTCATCGTGGGCTCGCAAACTTCATGGACTTTGCGCCATTCTCAGGCCCTGGCCACGCCACCCTGATGCAGACGCGTTCAGGGCAACTGGAATCTCCTGATGATCGAGCTCAACCCCAGAGCCTGTTCCTTGAGACTGCTGGCCGCGGCGGCACTCTGTTCTACGAGTGCGGCATTCTGCTGCGTCATCTGGTCCATGTGCGAGATCGCAGCGCCCACTTCCGCGATGCTGCTCGCCTGATGCTCGGTCGAGGCCGAGATTTCAGCAATCGTGCTGGTCACGCGCTGCACTGCGCCCACGATGTCCTGCATCGTTTGCCCGGCCTGCTGGACCAGGGCCGCGCCCTGTTCGACCCGGTCGGTCGAGTCGGAGATCAGCGTCTTGATCTCACGCGCGGCCTGGGCGCTGCGCTGGGCGAGGGCACGCACCTCGCCGGCGACGACGGCAAAGCCGCGGCCCTGCTCGCCCGCCCTCGCCGCCTCCACTGCGGCGTTCAGCGCAAGGATGTTGGTCTGGAAGGCGATGGCGTCGATGGTGCCGATGATGTCGGCAATCTTGTTCGAGCTCGCGCTGATCTCGCTCATCGTCGCCACGACGTTGGAGACCACGGCGCCGCCGCGGTTGGCGACCTCGGATGCACTCTCGGCGAACTGGTTGGCCTGGCGCGCCGCCTCGACGTTTTGGCGCACGATGTCGGAGAGTTGCGCCATGGACGCCGAGGTCTGCTCGAGGCTGGCCGCGGCCTGTTCAGTCCGGTCGGAGAGATCCGTGTTGCCGCTCGCCACCTCGGCCGTGGCCGTCTCGATCGCCTCGGATCCTTCGCGGACGCGGCTGATCATCTCGCGCAGGCCGCCCTGCATGCGCTGCATCGACGCGAGCAGGCTGTCGGGAGGGCCATCGACCTGGATCTCGTGGCTCAGGTCTCCTGAAGCGATCACGTTGACCACCTCGGCGGCGTGTTGCGGCTCGCCGCCGAGTTGCCGCAGGATCGCCCGCGTCAGCAAAATGCCCAGCGCGCCGAGCACCAGCACAAGCGCGCCGCCGATCAGCAGAAAGCGCCAGGCGAAAGACCAAAATGCCGCGTCGATATCGTCGACGAACACCCCATTGCCGAGCACCCAATTCCAGGGCTTGAACAGCTTGGCGCCGAGCAGCTTGGCCACCGGCGTATGCGTCGGGTCGCCAGGGCGCGCGACAAACGCCGTCATGAAGACATGGTCCTGGGTCGGCAGGTCCTGGACATAGATGTCCGAGGTCATGCGGCCGTCGGCCAGCTTGGACCCCTTGTCCATCGTTCCCACGCGCTTCGGATCGCCGTGGACCAGCATGCGCCCTTCCATCGTGCGCACGAAAACGTAGTCGTCCTCGTGGTGCAATCCGGCAATCGCCTCGGTCGCACGGGCCTGCGCCTCTTCGCGCGTCAGCTTTCCGCTCGCTTCAAGTGCCTGATAGCGCTGCAAGACGCCTTCCACGAGGCGCGTGACCTTGAGAATCTCTTGCTGGCGCGACTCCAGCATGTTCTGGCGAAGCGCCTGAAGCGCGAAGGCGCTGATCAGGAGCAAGCCGAGCATGGCGGCACCCACGATCGAAAGAATCCGGTTGCGCATCTTCATTCCGTGTCTCCGTGGCTAGTTGCGATGAAGCGATAGCCCTCGCCTAACTTTTATTTCTTCACAATCGCCGCATGGCCTCAAGGAACGGTACCCTGGGCCTCGGCCTTCGGCAGATGCACGCTGAATATCTTGTAAAGGCTACCGTCGCTGCGCATCTCGGCGACGGCTGCCTGGATTCGCCTGACATCGTCATCGCGGACCCGCTTCCTGGACATCGCAAGGCCTGCCGTGTAGTTGTCGGTCGGAAATGCGTCGATCACCGTGACCTTGCCGTCCAACTTGCTGCCCGCAAGAATTCTCCCCCAGACGACCGGTTCGGAAATGAAGGCCGCGTCGCGCCCCAGGGCGACGAGCCGGGCCGCCATATCGGCATCGACGTATTCGTCCACCCGTCTTTGCTTTCGCAGCATGTCGATCCACTCGTCCCATCGGGGACCATGCTTGAAGCCCTTCACGACCGCCAGTCGCAAATGGCTCTGCTCGGAAAACTCGTGCAGCGAACGGACCGGCCGCGCAAGGTCTGCACGCACCAGCAGCCGATTGCGCCCCTTCATATAGACCGCAAACTGTGCAAACCTGGCTCGCTCTTCGGTCTCAATCGCCGAGACCGTCATGTCGAGCCTGCCATTGATCAGATCATTCCAGGTCCGCACCCGCGAGTCCACGAAGGTCTCGAGCTGGCAGCCCGTGCGACGGCTCACCTCGTCGACGATATCGACATCAATACCCGCCGCGTCCTGCCCCTCACGTTGGTAGGCCAGAGATCCGTATTCATACAGCGCCACGCGGTAGGGTCCGCAAGTAGGCGGCTGCTCCAGTGCAGAGGCACTCGCAGCCAAGCACCAACAAGCCAGCAGCCAGGCTTTGCCGATCCCCATGCTCATCCAGGGTGAGTCAAATCATGCTTGAGTATCTGCTACTTCGCTGATCCATAAGTTTCGACCCTACCCGCACTTCGCTCGCGGTCTCAGCGCTATCGCCACGGCAGTGGCGAATGAAGCTGCCAACACTCGCCGAAAGAGTCTTGCCACGGTGCTGCACCAACCACAGCGCACGCTGCATCCCCGGCAATGTGGTGTGCACGCGCGTCAGACGCCCAACAGAATCCAGTCTTCCATGGTCGCGGCCGGCAGGCAGGTGAATCCCAGCCCGTTGGCTGCGGCAGGCTCGGCGCGCCGCCCAAGTCCATCGCTGCGACCGTAACCGATGTCGACACCCTGCTCCTCACGATGGCCATGGGAGCCCGGGGACTAACGACCCACATCGCCTCGATCCGCAAGGCCGGCGCCAAGCGCCTGCTGCCGGCAGCGATCAACAACATCGTGATCGGCCTTGTGCACTGCACACTTTGTCCTCAACGTTCTCCACGCCGCGAGGACCGATGGGGTCAGCCCAAAATTCTCATACGTTCGCGAGGTCGAGGTCCCGCGTCTCACGCGTGAACAATAGCGCGCCCAGCGTGAGCAGGCCGTTGCAGGCCAGGTATAGGCCCACACCCCAGAGGCCGTAGGCCTTGTTCAGGTCCAGCGCCACCAGCGTGGGCACGGAGGCGCCGACGATGGACGCGAGGTTATAGGCCAGCGAAGCGCCCGAGTAGCGCACCTCGGTCGGAAACAGCTCAGGCAGCAGCGCGGCCATGGGGCCGAACGTGAAGCCCATCAGGCCCAGGCCGACAACGATAAAGGCCAGCACGGTCCAGGCATCGGCGCCACCCAGAAAGCTTGGCATCGCAAGGCCGAAGCCCATGATGGCCACGGTCACGCCGATCAGCCAGTGGCGGCGGCCATAGCGATCGGCCAGGATGCCGCCGATACTGGTGCAGATGCCAAAGACGATGGCGCCGATCAGCAGGATGCCGGTGAAGGTGTTGGCCGGGATGCCCAGGCCGGTTGCATGGCCGGCCGCGGAGAGCGCCACCGGGCTTTTCGAATACACCTGCACGAAGGCCGTCATCAGGTAGAAGATCACGTAGGTCGTCGTCATCACCAGCATGCCTTGCAGGACAGCGCCACCGTGCTTGCGGAATACGCTGATCACCGGCGTGTGCAGCTTGCGACCCTGGGCCTCGGCTTGGCGGAAGACCTGGCTCTCGTGCAGGTTCAGGCGCACATACAGGCCCACGGCCACGAGCGCCACCGACAACAGGAACGGGATGCGCCAGCCCCAGGCCACCATCGCGTCATGCCCGAGGAAATAGCTGACCAGGAAGAACACCGCATTGGCCGAGAACAGGCCGATGGGGGCACCCAATTGCGGGAAGCTGCCGAACAGGCCGCGCTTGCCCTTGGGGGCATTCTCGGTGGCCACCAAAGCCGCGCCGCCCCATTCGCCGCCCAGGCCGATGCCCTGCCCGATGCGGAACAGGCACAGCAGCACCGGCGCCCAGATGCCGATACGCTCGTAGGTGGGCAACAGGCCGATGGCCACTGTGGAGAGGCCCATGGTCAGGAGCGACGCCACCAGCGTGCGCTTGCGGCCGATCCTGTCGCCGAAGTGGCCGAACAGCGCCGAGCCGATCGGCCGCGCGAGAAACGCCAGCGCCAGGGTCGAGAGCGAGAGCAGCGTTGCCGCCGAAGGGTCGGCCTTGGGGAAGAACTGGCTGCTGAACACCAGCACCGCGGCGGTGGCGTAGATGTAATAGTCGTAGAACTCGATGGCCGTGCCCACGAGTGAGGCGATGGCCACTTGGCGCGGCGTGTTACGCGGCTCTGCCAGGCTGGTGTCAACAGCGGCGATGGAGGCGGGGGATGACATGGAATCCTTTCGCGAAGCAGGGGCTGGGCTTGCGCCCGTCCGGCGCGCAGCTTAGCGCAGGGTCAGCGGAATGCCTCGGTGGGTCTACCATCCTTGGCGTGAAAGAGAAGACGATTCATGTGGCCTGCCTCTGTGCTGCCTGGTGCCGGCTGTGCGACGAGTTCTCGCCGGTCCTGGACGATGTGATATCGGAGCTTAGCCAGCGGGGCGACATGTGGTGCCGTCACTGGTTCGACATCGAAGATGAGGCTGAACTGGTGGGGGATTTCGATGTCGAGACCTTCCCGACCCTCGTGGTGATCGGACCGGAAGGTCTTCGATTTGCGGGCCCTGTCGAGCCGCAGGCCGACACCGTCCGACGTTTGCTGCGCGCGATGGCGTCGGGGCCCAGTCCAGCCGTGCGCTCGGCCGATTTCGGCGCTGAGATTCAGGCTTTCGCCAAGCGCTTCAGGCGGCGCATCGAATCATAGGACTCGCGTCGGTGCAAGCCGCGAGCCGCCAACATCAGCGGCCCGCGGCCTCCATCTCGCCCGATCAAGCGCTCGCCAGCCTCGCTGCGGTGAACGGCATCTGTCTCACGCGCTTGCCCGTGGCCGCAAACAGCGCGTTGGCAATCGCCGGGCCGATCAGCGCTGTGGCGGGCTCGCCAATGCCACCGGGCTTTTCGGTACTCGGCACGAGGGTGATGTCAATGGCCGGTGATTCGTACATGCGCACAACCGGGAAGTCGTTGAAATTGCTCTGGCGTACGCGCCCCTTGTCGATGTTGACCTCACCGTAGAGCGCGGCGCTCAGGCCGAAATTGATGCCGGACTGCAGCTGAGCGGCCACCGTGTCGGGGTTGACCATGCGGCCCAGGTCGGCCACGACCACCACCTTGTGCACGGCGGGCACGCCGTCCTTGACCGAGATCTCGGCGATCTGTGCCATGAAGGTGTCGTAGCCTTCCATGATGGCCATGCCGCGGAAGCGGCCCGTGGGCAAGGGCTTTCCCCAGCCGGCCTTGTCGGCCGCAGTCTTCAGCACATGGGCCATGCGGGGCTGGTTCTTCAGCAGGGCCATGCGGTAGGCGTAGGGGTCCTTGCCCGTGGCGGCTGCCAGCTCGTCGATGAAGCTTTCATTGGCGAAGGCGTTCATGTTGTGACTCACTGCACGCCAGTAGCCGGCACGCAGGCCGGTGTCGTGGATGACCAGCTCATGGGTGGCGTTTGGCAGCTCGTAGCGCGGCACGGCAGCCTCCACCATGAAGCCGTCGAGCGTGTCCTTGGGCAGGCCGAATGCGCGCTGGGTGATGGACTGCGAGGTCACGCGGTAGTTCATGGCCACCGGCATGCCCTCGGCGTCCAGGCCCGCTTCGAGCTGGTTGAGCGCCATGGGGCGGTAGAAGTCGTGGCGAGTGTCGTCCTCGCGCGTCCACAACAGCTTGACGGGCTTGCCCACGGCTTTGGAGATGAGCGCTGCCTGCACGATGAAGTCCAGTTCCAGCCGGCGACCGAAGCCGCCGCCAAGAAAGGTGGTCTGCAGCGTGATGTCCTCGGCCTTCAAGCCCAGCGCGGCCATGATGGCACCCTCTGCCCCTTGCTGGAACTGTGTGGGGCCGACGAGCAGGCACTTGCCGTCGGCCACATGCGCGGTGAAGTTCATGGGCTCCAGCGCCGCATGGGCCACGAGCGGCAGCGTGTACTCGGCCTTCACGACCTTGGCCGCGTGGGCCATGGCGCTGGCGGCGTCGCCCTTGCTGCTGATGCTGAGGCGCTTGCCCGTCTCGGCAGCGGCGCGGATGCCTTGCCACATCGAGGCATCGTCCAGAGCGGCCACGGGGCCTTCGTCCCATTGCACCCTGAGCGCTTCGCGCGCGGTCTTGGCGTGCCAGTAGGTGTCGGCCACTACGGCCACGCCGTCGGGGATCTGCACCACGTCGATCACGCCGGGCATGCTGCGAGCCTTGGTGGCATCGAAGCTCTTGGGCGTGCCGCCAATCACGGGGCATTGCTCAAGCGAGGCGTAGACCATGCCAGGCAGCTTCACGTCGATGCCATAAATGGCGCGGCCGTTGACCTTGGCCGGCGTGTCCAGCCGCTTGGTGGGCTTGCCCACGATGGCGAAATGCTCCGGGTCCTTGAGCGTAACCTTCTCGGGGACCGGCAGCGCCGCCGCCGCCGCTGCGAGCTGGCCATAGCTGGCCTTCCTGCCGCCGGGGCCGAGGACCATGCCGTTCTCGGCGCGGAGCCCAGAGCGGTCCACTTTCCATTGATTGGCGGCCGCGGAGATGAGCATCTCGCGCACCTGGGCGCCGGCGATACGCAGCTTCTCCCAGCCGTCGCGCACGGAGGTGGAGCCTCCGGTGATCTGCGCACCGAGCAGCGCGTTCACGTAGATCTTGCCAGGCGGCGCGATCGCGACCTGGATCTTGCGCAGATCCACGTTGAGCTCTTCGGCGATCAGCATGGGCATGGAGGTGTACACGCCCTGGCCCATTTCCGAACGGGCCGAGATGAGCGTGATGGTGTTGTCGTCCGCAATGTGCACCCAGGCATTGGGCGTGTGCAGGGTGCCGGCGGCCAGCGCTTCGCCGAGACCGCCGGGCAGGCTCACGCCCAGCATGAGGCCGCCGGTGGCGAGTGAGCCGGCTTGCAAGAAGGTGCGGCGCGAGACGCTGGAGATGCGGGTACTGGGGTTCTTCACGACCGTCTCCTTCAGCTCTTGGCGGGCGCAGCCGCAGGGTGGCCATACATCTCGGCGGCCGCGGTCTTGATCGCGGCGCGGATGCGCTCGTAGGTGCCGCAACGGCAGATGTTGCCGCTCATGGCCTGGTCGATATCGGCATCGCTCGGATGCTTGTTCTTTTGCAGCAGGGCCGCTGCGCTCATCAGCTGCCCGCTCTGGCAATAGCCACACTGCGGCACGTCGTGCGCGATCCAGGCCTTCTGTAGCGGGTGACTGTTGTCGCTGGACAGGCTCTCCACTGTGGTGACCTTCTTGCCGGCCACGAAAGAGACGGCGGTCTGGCAGGAGCGGATGGGCACGCCGTCCAGGTGGACCGTGCAGGCTCCGCACAGGGCCAGGCCGCAGCCAAACTTGGTGCCGGTCAGGCCGATTTCATCGCGAATCACCCACAGCAACGGGGTGTCGGGCTCGGCGTGGACGTGCACCGTCCGGCCATTCACTTGGAAGCTTGTGCTCATTCGTGTCTCCTAGGGTGTGAGGGACCGCAACGACAAGGAACCGGAGACCGAATGTACGCCCGACGCTCATGTCAAAGGTTGAGCGTCCACTTTTACGTCATCGAAATTGGCGGCTTGCAGGGCCGAACCTTGGCAGATGGAGCGAATTGGGATGGGTCAGCACCCTGTGATTCTTCCCATTCCCACCAGGGCAATCCTTAGGTCAGGAAGCCCTGCGCGCGGATGCATCCACGACAGTTACACAGCATTAGACAAGCGATGCCGCAACCTGGCACTAGGCCGCGACAGCCGGATGCATGATGGGCGCGTAAGCGCCCCATTTACGTCGAAAATTGACCCGCCAGCAGAGCCTCGCACTCAAGCGGAAATGGTCCTACTTGCCGCTCGATTGCGCTAGCTTTCGCCGGTACTCAGGGACGGGCAGTCCGCCCCAGCCCCAGTCTTCCAGAGCGACTTCGTCGATGATGACAAAGGTGCTCTCGAGCGGCTTGTTCAGCACGTCGAACAGCAGTTCGCTCACGCCTTTGATGAGGGCGGCCTTTTCATCGGCCGTGACGCTGTCGCGTCCAGGCTTGGAGCCTTCGCGGGTGACCTGGATGGTTACGATGGGCATGGTCGTTTCCTTTCGTTCGGGTTAGTGGCCGGCGCTCTGGCCGCCGTCGACGTGGAGAATCTCGCCCGTCACGAAGCTGGCGGATTCGAGGTAGAGAAGTGCTTCGACGACATCCTGGATATCGCCCATGCGGCCGACCGGATGCAGCTTGCTCAGCCACTCATGCGTCCCCTCGGGGTGCATCGGCGTCTTGATGATTCCGGGGGAGATCGCGTTGAAGCGGATGCCCCGTTGCGCGTACTCGATCGCGAGCGACTTCGTCGCTGCGTTCAGGCCGCCCTTGGTCAGCGACGCGATCACCGACGGCACGTTTGAATTGGGATGGTCGACCAGACTGGTGGTGATGGTCACCACGTGGCCAGAGGCCTGGTGCTCCATCTGCGCGACGGTGGCTTGGGTGATGTGGAAGAAGCCGGCGACGTTGGTCGCGATCTTGGCGTCGTAGTCCTGCTGCGTGTACTGCGTGAACGGCTTGGCGATAAAAATGCCCGCATTGTTCAGAAGGAGGTCGACGCGACCGAAGCGCTTGACAGCCTCGTCGACGACGCGCTTTGCCGTCTCGGCTGAGCCGATGTCTCCTGCCACGGTGAGGATGTCGGGATCCTGGGAAGGCTTGATCGACCGCGATGTGGCGACGACGCGGTAGCCGCGCTCGCGCAGCCCCTTGACGGCGCCGGCGCCGATGCCTTGCGAAGCGCCGGTGACGATGGCGACTTTTTGCTGATTACTCATGAATCGTGAATCTTTGAAGCGACGCCAGTGAGAAGAGTGGCGAGAGTCTCTGTGGCCGAAACCAGCCATGACGCAAATCTAGGGTCTTGGCATCGGGACCGGAAGTCACCATCGTGGAACGACTGAATTGCACAAAGTGGTCTTCATCTAAGCGCAGGGGTTCCCTAGCATTGGCAGGCGATCAAATCAAAGGAGTATTCGCATGCGACTTGTCTACGTCGGTGACCCCATGTGTTCTTGGTGCTATGGCTTCGGCAAGGAGCTGTCAGAGGTGCTCTCGGCCGAGCCGAACCTCCCGCTTCAGATCGTGGTCGGAGGCCTGCGCGCGGGAGGCACCGAAGTGCTGGATGCCGCGGGCAAACAGTTCCGCCTCTCGCACTGGGCGCGCGTGGAAGCCGCGAGCGGCCTGCCGTTCAACCGCGAGGCCCTGATGGCGCGTAAGGATTTCATCTACGACACTGAGCCGATCTGTCGCGCCGTCGTCGTGGCGCGCACACTGGCACCCGAGGCGCCGCTACTCGACGTCTTCCGCGCCCTGCAGCACGCGTTCTACGTTGATGGACTCGACACCACCGATCCAGAAACTCTGGCTCGCGTCACGGCGCAATCGTTGACCGCAGCTGGGCACCCGACGAGCACCGAGGTTGCGTTGCGGCAATATCAGTCGCTGACAACGATCCAGGAGACGCGGGATGACTTCCGCAAGGCGCGCGCCTTGGGCATCAACAGCTTTCCGGCTCTCCTGATGGAAGTCGACGGCGAGCACTTCCCTGTCACGCCCGGCTATTCGAGCGCTGCGGAGATTCTCTCCAACATGCAGGCGCTGCGCGAGCGGCTGGGCGCCAGGAGCGTCACCTCCTGAGGAGTTGCGCTCGGCCTACGAGGGCAGCTCAGTCTTGACGGCCGGGCTGTCCGACAACTCGCGGACGAGGAAGTCGATCAGCGCTCGCAGACGCAGCGGCGTGTACTCGCGGTTGGGATAGATCAGCGAGAAAGGCCTTGAGCGGCCGCCTGCTTGCGGCAAAAGTTCGCGCAGGCGACCTGCGGCGAGATCCTCCCGCACGATGTAGCGGTAGGTCTGCAACAGTCCCGCGCCCTCGCGCGCAAGGGTCACGGTGCCGAGGTAGTCGTCGACGCAACGATAGCTCGGCGGCGTGTGCAGCTCGACATCACGCCCGTCGGCGCGGAAGAGCCAGGGGACGAATTGACCGGTGCTTGGAAGGACGAATTGAACGCAATCGTGTCGCAAAAGTTCTTCCAGTGACGCCGGCGTGCCGGCCCGCGCAAGATAGCTGGGTGCGGCCACCAGTACGAGTTCCGCATCCTCTAGCTTGCGCGCGATGAGCGACGAATCGGGCGGCGTGCGGCCACGGATCGCCAGGTCGAAGTCCTCGGCAGTGAAGTCGACATTGCGGTTGCTGAGGTTCACCTCGAACTGCACGAGTGGATAGAGCACCCGGAACTTTGGTAGCAACGGAAGGATGCGATAGTGGCCATACGGGGATGCGATGCTTATGCGCAGCAGTCCGCTGGGCGCGGTCTGTTCGCCGGTCAGCTTGCTTTCTGCGTCCCGCATCAAGCTCAAGGCCTGACGGCAATGATTGAAGTAGGTTCGTCCGCTTTCGGTCAAGTGGATGCGTCGCGTGCTACGCACAAACAAGCGCACGCCCAATCGCTCCTCCAAGCGCGCAACCGATCGGCTCACGGCCGCCGGATTCAACCCCGCAGCCTTCGCCGCTGCAGCAAAGCTCTCGAGTTCCGCAGCGAGGCAGAACAATTCGAGGCTACCAAGCATCACATCGTTGAGGTGGCGTTCTATGGCTTTCTACCGCGTGATCAGGTTCGCACAATTCTACGTAGGCTCGCCACCGATCCCGATGACCGGGCCCCTTACCACTGGCGGCAATGAACTACTCCACCTGAGCCGGCGCAAGCGCCTTTTCAGATGGAGTTTCAGGGCCCGTCCCCGGCCCGTTGACAACGTCTGCGCCCACCGCGGGCCCTCGAAGGACCAGCGCATCATGTTGCGGCAGGCGTTGCGATCGCGCTCGAGCACGAAGCCGCAGGCCGCGCACACGTACAAGCGCTCGCTTAGCGGCATGTCGTGCCGCGTCTTCACGAAGCCGCAGCTGCTGCAGCGCCGGGGCGGTTTGATCTGCCAGGTAGGAACTATCTCGAACTTCGTGCCGGCCTCTTCCGCCTTGCATTGAAGTTTTTTCAGGAAGCTCACGCAGGCAGCGTCGCCGACGCTGCGTTTGAGACTCGAACTCTCGGTACGGTCACCTGCAGGCTTTGCACCAGCGTGCTCTCGGCGAGGCGAACCTACTGCAAGAAGAGAAGCAGTTCGAGCGCGGTTTGGTCTGGCGCCTCTTCGGGCAGGTAGTGCCCGCAGGGCAAGGCTCGGCCTTGCACCAAGCCTGGTTGAGCCTTGTCGCGCCAGGTCTGCAGCACGTCGTAGGTGCGGCCCACAACGCCTTTCTCACCCCAAAGCACCAGCAGCGGCGAGTTGATGCGCTTGTCTGCGTCCTGCCTGTCATGCTCGAGGTCGATGCTGGCAGCGGCGCGATAGTCCTCGCAGACAGCGTGCAGGGTCTCGGTCGTGTAGCAACGGCGGTATTCGGCGAAGGCGTCAGGCGTGATGGCGCCTGGCGTCTTGTTCTGCTTGTTAACGTGATGCTCGAGGTAGAAGTCGAGGTTGTTGCCGATAAGTTGCTCGGGCAGCGGCGCGGGCTGGATGAGGAAGAACCACCAGACGTATTGCGTGGCGAACTTCGCGTCCGCGCTGGCGTACATGGTGGCGGTGGGAGCGATGTCCAGCAGCGCGGCCTTGTGCACGTGATCGGGGTGGTCCAGCAGCAGGCGGTGCAGCACGCGGGCACCGCGGTCGTGTGCGGCGCAGTGGAAGCGCTCGAATCCAAAGTGGCTCATGACTTTGACTTGGTCGTTCGCCATGGAGCGTTTGGCGTACGGTGCGTGCTGGGCGTCGGTGGGTGGCTTGCCGGAATCGCCGTAGCCGCGCAAGTCAGTGAGCACCACGGTGAAGTGCTTGGCCAGCGTTGGCGCCACCTTGTGCCAGCAGGCCAGCGTCTGCGGATGGCCGTGCAAAAGCAGCAACGGCGGGCCTTCGCCGCCCTTCAGTACATGGATGGTGGTGTCGCCCACGTCCACGCGGTGTTGCGAAAAGCCCGGGAACATGCGAGCGAGCCTGGGGTTTGATGCGGCGACGTCGTTCATGGGCGTGGCTTGCGTTGCGTGGAGGTCGGCGAGCAGGGACAGGCTGGCGCCTGAGAGGAAGAGGTCTCGGCGCTTCATGCCGTGATCTTCAGCAAGAGCGTGGCCAACACTACCATGGCGGCACCGCCGATGCGGGTCGAAATCTGCGCAAAGGGCATGAGGCCCATGCGATTGGATGCCGACAGGATGGCCACGTCGCCTGTACCCCCCAGTCCGCTATGGCAGGCCGTGACGATGCCACTCTCGACCGGGTTCATGTTGAGCAGGCGCCCCACGAAAAAGCCCGACGCCACCATGGCTGCGACGGCCGAGATGCAGATGAGGAGGTAGTCCACGGTCATCGTGGCCATCATCTGCTTCCAGGGGACGAACAGCGTGCCCAGCCCCACGAGGATGGCGAAAGTCAGGTTACGGGTGAGGAAGAGGTAGAACTGGTAGCCGCCCTGCTCCATCGCCGGCGGCATCAGCTTGAGCACCTTCGTGAGTGCCACGGCAATGATCATCAGCACGGGGCCGGGGATGCCGGTGAACGGCGACAGCACGGCACCCAGTGTGAAGTACAGGCATGTGAGCAGCAGACCTGCGCCCATCAGGCGCAGGTCGGTGGCCGGCTCGGCGGCCTTGCCTCCTGCCAGGATGTCGTCGCCGCCGCGCATCAGCGTGCCGTTCCCGCTGAGCGCTGGCCGGCGCTCGCCCAGCCAGCTCAAGGCGCCGCTGAGCAGAATGGCCGCCACGTTGCCGATCAACGCCGCGGGAATGAGTGTGCCGACGATGTCGGCTTGAGCCTTGCCGGTGATCTCGGCATAGGCGATGGACAGCGGGAGGATGCCTTCTCCGATGCCACCACCCAGGATGGGCACGATGATGTCGAAGAAGGTCTGGCGGGGTTCGTAGCCGAACGGCAGGCCCACACCAATGCCGACGACCGTTGCCGCGACGGTGCCCACCAGCAGCGGGATGAACATGCGCATGAAGCCCTGCACCAGGGTCCGCCGGTTCATGCCCAGGATGCTGCCCACCACCAGGCCGGCGATGTACAGATACTGCATGTTGGCCGTCTTCATCGTGGTGGTCAGGGCCTGCTGCATCTGCGGGTCGAACACCTCGTAGGCTTTCATGGCTGACGGTACGAACAGGCACAAGATAGCCGCGCCGCCGATGTGCTTGAGGACGGGGATGCGCGAGCCCACTTCGCCCAGCAGAAAACCCAGCAGCATCATCACGCCCAAGCCCCCGATGAGGTCGTTGGGGAGCTTCTTGGTGAAGGCCGCGGCGATGACGACTGTGCAGGCCGCGATGTAGACCAGCAGCGGCAAGGGCCCGATGCGCAGGGCGATCACCCGGCGCCAGACCGGCGCGCCGTCATCGGCGACAGGTGCCGCAAAAGTGATGGATTCCATGGCTTGTCTCCACGCAACCACTGGATGGGCTGCTGTCGGGTCATGCTAGGAGTCCCTGCGCCGCGGATGAATAATCGCCGGGACACTTCATTCTTGCTTTCGGCGACCGAATGGTGATGGATACCTTCTCCGACCTGGCTTTTTTCAAGCTGCTGATCAAGCAGGGCACCCTGGCCGCCACGGCACAGGAGATGGGCGTGACGCCGCCCTCGGTGAGCAAGCGGCTGGCGGCGCTGGAGGGGCGGCTGGGCGTGCGGCTGCTGCACCGCACGACGCGCCGAATCAATCTCACGCCGGAGGGCGAGATCTATCTGGGTGAAGGCGCGCGGCTGTTGGACGACCTGGAGCAGTTGGAGCGCCGCGTGGCTGGCGCGCGCGCGCAGCCCTCGGGCCTGATGCGCGTGGCGGCGACGCTGGGGTTCGGGCGGCGGCACATCGCGCCGCTGCTGTCGACGTTCGCGCGCAAGTACCCGGCCGTGGAGGTGCAACTGAGCCTGTCTGACCGGCCAGTCAACCTTGTTGAGCAGGGCTTTGACATGGCGATACGCCTGGGCGAGTTGCCCGACGCGCGGCTCACGGCCAAGTTACTGGCCAACAACCGTCGGCTGTTGTGTGCGTCACCGGCTTACCTGAAGAGGTATGGCCAGCCGCTCACGCCGCGCGACTTGCAGCAGCATCAATGCATCGTTCTGCGCGAAAGCGACGACATCTACGGCACCTGGCACCTTCACCGGGGCAGCCAACAGGAGACGGTGAAAGTACGCGGGCCGCTGAGCAGTAACGACGGTGACTGCGCCATGGCCTGGGCGCTGGACGGCCACGGCGTCCTGCTGCGCTCGGAATGGGACGCAGCGCCCTATCTGCGCTCAGGCCGGCTGTGCCAGGTGCTGGCGGACTGGAGCCTGCCGGTGGCGGACATCCAGGTCGTGTTCCCCACGCGGGCCAACCTGTCGGCCAAGACACGAGCTCTGGTGGACTTTCTGCACGAAAGCTTCAAGGCACACCGCAAGCCAGACGTGCTCTATTCGGGCTGGTAAGCGGGCTCAGCTGTGCCGGTCGGCTTGCTCGCGCGCGTGCCGCGCGATGCCTTCGAGCCAGGGCTGCGTGGCCCAGTGGGCGGTGGCAAAGGCAGTGATGTCGGCCCGCTGCGCCAGCGTCATGCCGATGACGTCCAGTCCCTGCAGGAACATCTGACGGTGCCGTGGAGCGAGAACGAATTCGGCGGATACATGCGCGCTGTGCAGCGTCATGGTGGTGATTTCGATGCATACCTCGCCGCCGTTGTCCGAATCGACCATCAGCTGGCGCACCAGGGCGTCGTCCAACATCACCAGCAGCAGGCCGTTCTGCATGGCGTTGGAGTAGAAGATCTCGCCGAAGCTGGGCGCTACGACGGCCTGGATGCCGAATTGCTGAAGGCCCCATACGGCATGTTCACGACTGGAGCCACAGCCGAAGTTGTTGCCGCCGACGAGCACGTTGACCCCCTGGTACTGCGGCCGGTTGAGCACGAAGTCAGGCCGTGGGGCACCCGTGGCGTCGAAGCGCAGGTCGTACAGCAAGCCCTCGGCCAAGCCGCGCTTGTCGATGCCGCGCAGGAACTGCTTGGGCATGATCTGGTCGGTGTCCAGGTTCTCGAAGCGCAGCGCCGCGGCACGGCCTCCGATGATGCGGGCGTCGGTCATGGCTGTGTCTCCAGTTGGCGGGCATCGAAGATGGCGCCGGTGACGGCCGCCGCCGCGGCCATGGCGGGGCTCATCAGATGGGTGATGGCACCGCGTCCCTGGCGACCCTCGAAGTTGCGGTTGGTGGTGGAGGCGCAGCGAGTTCCAGCAGCCAGCACGTCGTCATTCATCGCCAAGCACATGGAGCAGCCGGGCTTGCGCCATTCGAAGCCGGCGTCCATCAGCAACTTCGCGATGCCTTCGGCCTCGGCCTGTGCTTTCACGGCGCCGGAGCCGGGCACCACCATGGCGCGCACGCCCTCAGCCACATGGCGGCCACGCACGATGCGCGCCACGTCGCGCAGGTCCTCGATGCGGCCGTTGGTGCAGGAGCCAATGAACACGTGCTGCACCGGCAAACCCGAGAGCGGCTGTCCCGGTGCCAAGGCGGTGTACGACAGTGCGCGCGTGGCGCCCTCGCGCCCGGCTGCGGTTGCGAACGAGGCCGGCGACGGGACGATACCGGAGATAGGCGCGACCTGGTCGGGGCTGGTACCCCAGGTGACATAGGGCTCCACGTCGCCGGCGTTGAACTGGTGGCGCACGTCGAATGCAGCCCCCTCGTCGCTGCGCAGTTGCCGCCATTGGCGCAGGGCTTCGTCATGGTGCTCGGGCCGGAGCGTGACGGCGCGGGCCAACGCATAGGCGACGGCCTTGTCGTCAGGCGCGATCAACGCGCCGCGGGCACCAGCCTCCACAGCCATGTTGCATAGCGTGAAGCGGGCTTCGATGGACAACGCTTCGATGGCGCTGCCGCAGAACTCCACGACGTAGCCGCGCGCGCCCTGGGCGCCGATGCTGCCGATGATCATCAGGATTAGATCCTTGGCCGTGGTGCCCACGGGCAGCATGCCGTCCACGCGGATCTGCATGTCCTGCGCCAACCGGTACACGAGGGTCTGCGTGGCCAGCACATGCTCCACCTCCGACGTGCCGATGCCGAAGCCCAGCGCGCCCAGTGCGCCGTAGGTAGTGGTGTGGCTGTCACCGCAAATGACCACCATCCCAGGCAGGATCATGCCGTGCTCGGGCGCCACGACGTGCTCGATGCCCTGCATCGCGTCGTTGGTGTCGTACAGCGGGATGCCGTGTGCAACGCAGTTGCGCTTGAGGTTGCTGGCCTGCAACGCCGAGGCCGGGTCCGCGATGCGGCGCGGCGTCTCGGCATGCGTAGGGATGATGTGGCTGACAACGGCCACGTTCTGGGCCGGCAAGGGCACGCCGAGCCCACGCTCGGCCAAGCCGGCAAAGGCCTGCGGGCTGGTGTACTCATTCATCAGGTGCAAGTCGCAGAACAGCAGCACGTGCTGCTCGTCGAGCACCGACACGGTGTGGGATTCGACCAGCTTGCGATAGAGCGTTCGGGCGGCCATGCAGTCTCCATTGACGGCCCGGTGGGCCGGCGACGCCGGGCCTAAGGCCTGATAAGAAGCATCGTACGAAGCCGACGAGAGTTCATGAATGTCTGAGAAGACAATTCATTCTTGCCTTTGGTGACCGAATGACAGGGGCCAAACCAGGAACCGGCGCCGCGCCTGAGTCAGTTCGCCGCTAGGCAGTGTCCGCACGGCGACCCATGGACATGCTCAATGGCGAGCGGTTCTGCTTCACAGCTGTTCTCGACAATTAAAGTCGTAAACGCTGGGCACGATCTCATGCGGCGTAGCGGCAAGGCGCGCTGCCGCCCTTCACGATCAAAGTCGTAAACATACTTGGACCCCAGGAGTAGCGCGGATCCCCACCACTTGCGGCAAGACAAGCCGCAGATCGAATATTTCGTTCGATCAAAGGCCTTCCTCGCGCAGTTCCCGAATGTCTCGGACAGCCAGGTTTGGGCGTGGAAGTGCGGGTACTGCCGCTCCAAGGCGACAGGTCCGCTCGGTAGCACAGAGATCACCATCGAGGACGTGAATGGCGTGTCCCACGCGTTCGTCATCGAGTCGTTCAGCGTCAAGCACCATGTGCTCACGATGGGGCGGTGGCTGCGGCGGGTTCCAGCCGCGGTAAGCGTTGACGTTCCCGGGCTCGCCGAACAACTGGCGGGCGCATGAGGCCATTCGGCCTCACCGGCCGCGCGCTTTGCCCCGCAGACCGTCATCGATGGGTTCAACTCCCATGCCGGATCGCCATGCACCGGAAATTGGGCGAACCCTTCAGGCGGTTGTTCAGCGCCCGTACAACTTGGCGTACGCCTCAATCACTTTCCCGGATGAGACAGACCTGACGGCCAGCGGGGGATCCCAAGGTGGCACGCTTTTCATGGATGTTGCCCCCCTGTTGCAGCGACCGGTTGATGGCGGATAGCGTGAGTCCGCGCCGAGGCAGTGACGGACAGCAAACGCTGCGGACCGGCCGCTGGGTTCTGCAACAAGCACTGAACATGGCTCGACCAGGGAGCCTCAGGGCATTCCACTGAACCTGCATCAGTAGATCGATCTGAAGGGCGCGCCCTGGCTACACCCCTGTTTAGGACAATGGCGCCGGCCTGACCAACGTCAGGAATCCGGCACCACTGCTAGGTCGATGTTTACGACTATATTTACCTGTTTACGACTTTAATTGTCAGGAACAACAGCTGACGGCCACCCGCCCCGCTCATTCAACCGTCACGCTCTTGGCCAAATTCCTCGGCTTGTCGACATCCGTCCCTCGCGCACAGGCGGTGTGATACGCCAGCATCTGCAGTGGCACCACGTGCAGGATCGCGCTTAGGGCGCCGTAGTGTTCGGGCATGCGGATCACGTGCAGGCCCGGCTCACTCTCGATCCGGGTGTCGCTGTCGGCGAAGACGTAAAGCTGGCCGCCGCGGGCGCGCACTTCCTGCATATTGCTCTTGAGCTTTTCCAGCAGCGCGTCGTTCGGCGCCACCGTGACAACGGGCATTTCGGCCGTCACCAACGCGAGCGGACCGTGCTTGAGTTCACCGGCCGGGTAGGCCTCAGCATGGATGTAGCTGATCTCCTTGAGCTTGAGCGCGCCTTCGAGCGCGATCGGATAGTGCAGGCCGCGGCCGAGAAACAGCGCGTTTTCCTTGCGCGCGAACTCCTCGCTCCAGGCGATGACCTGGGGCTCCAGGGCCAGCACCCCCTGCACGGCCACGGGCAGGTGGCGCAACTCCTTGAGCGCCGACGCTTCCTGCGTCGCATCGAGATGACCGCGCGTCTGGGCCAGCGCCAGCGTGAGCAAGTACAAGCCCACGAGCTGGGTCGTGAAGGCCTTGGTGGAGGCCACGCCGATCTCGACGCCCGCGCGCGTGATGAAGGCAAGCTTGCACTCGCGCACCATGGCGCTGGTGGCCACGTTGCAGACCGTCAGCGTATGCTCCATGCCCAGCGCGCGCGCATGCTTGAGCGCGGCCAAGGTGTCGGCCGTCTCGCCGCTCTGGGTGATGGTGACAACGAGGGTGCGCGGATCAGGCACGCTGTCGCGGTAGCGGAATTCGCTGGCGATCTCCACGTTGGTCGGAATGCGGGCGATGCTCTCGAGCCAGTACTTGGCCACCGTGCCGGCGTAGTAGCTGGTGCCGCAGGCCAGGATGAGGACTCGGTCGACCTGCTTGAAGACCCCGTAGGCACCGTCGCCGAAGATCTCGGGGCTGATGCCGTTGACGGCGTCCAGCGTGTTGGCGATGGCCACCGGCTGCTCGAAGATCTCCTTCTGCATGTAGTGGCGATAGGGCCCCAGCTCGACCGCACCGCTGTGGGCGTGCACGGTCCTGACCGGCCGCTGGACCGCCACATAACGCCCGCCATCGACTGACAGGTGCGAGAGCCAGTAGCGCCCGGACTGCAGATCCACCACATCGCCCTCTTCGAGGTAGACGATCCGGTCGGTCACGCCGGCCAGGGCCATAGCGTCGGAAGCGACGAAATGCTCGCCCTCCCCCACGCCCAGGACCAGGGGCGAGCCCTCGCGGGCGGCCACCACGCGATGCGGCTCGTCGCGGCAGAACACGGCCACAGCGTAGGCACCCTTCAGGCGCGGCAGAGCCTGCTGCACGGCCTCGAGCAGGTCACCGTTGTAGAGGTGGTCGATCAAGTGGGCGATGACCTCGGTGTCGGTCTGGCTGGCGAAGGCGTAGCCGCGCCCCTTGAGCTCGGCGCGCAGCTCGTCGTGGTTCTCGATGATGCCGTTGTGAACGAGGGCGATGCGCCCAGCAGCCTCCGCCACGGCACCCGGCCCCTGCGAGAAATGCGGATGGGCGTTGTGCACGGCCGGCGCGCCATGCGTGGCCCAGCGCGTGTGGGCGATGCCGGTGCCGGAGGCAATGCCGTCCTCGGCCGCCAGGCCCAGCAGCTCCGCCACGCGCGAGGTGCTGCGGGCGCGCCTAAGCTCACCTCCCTGGTGCACGGCCACGCCACAGGAGTCGTAGCCACGGTACTCCAGCCGCTTGAGGCCCTCGATCAGGACCGGGACGATATTGCGCTGACTGACGGCGCCGACGATGCCACACATATTGGTTCTCCCCAGGGATCGAATGGGCGAATTCTGCGAGCCAGTTCTAAGAATATGCTTTCATATTAAATTATTATTTGGAATAATATTTCTCACTTGGCAGTTTTCAGCAATTTTGTTCAAAATATCCAAAAAAATGATCGATTCATTCACACCGGACGTCGTCGATCTCCGCTTGCTGGACCTGCTCCAGCAGGACGCTTCGTTAAGCAACCAGGACCTGGCGGCACGCGCCCATGTCTCGCCGGCCACCTGCCTGCGGCGCGTAAAGCGCTTGAGCGAGATCGGTGTGATCGAGCGCCGCGTTGCCCTGCTCTCGCCCGATCGGCTGGGCGCAGGCTTGTCAGCCATCGTCGAGGTGACTCTGGATCGTCAGGGCGCCGAGCATCTGGACGCCTTCGAGGCTCATGTGCTGCCCGAGCCTGCCGTGCAGCAATGCTGGCGCGTCTCGCCCGGGCCGGACTTCGTGCTCGTACTGCACGCACCGGACATGCCAGCCTTCCACGCGCTCGTGCAGCGCCTGCTGACCCAGCAGGTGAATGTGCGCAACGTGAAGAGCTTCTTCGCGCTCAAACGCGCCAAGTTCGAGCCACGCCTGAGCCTGCCGCAGCCGACCTGATGGCGCTCAGGCGCGCAGGATCATCAGCCCCTTGAGGTAGTCGCCCTCGGGGAAGCAGATCGTCTGCGGATGGTCGGGCGCAGCCGCCACGCGTTCGATGATGGCGCCGTCCACGCCGGCATCCAGGCCGGCGCCGGCCACGATCTTGTGGAAGAGGTCCGGCGCAATGCCACCCGAGCAGGAGAAGGTAAAGAGCAGGCCACCCGGCTCCAGCAGCTGCAGGCCCAGCCGATTGATGTCCTTGTAGGCGCGGGCGGCGCGCTCGGCGTGGGAGATGGTGGGCGCGAACTTGGGTGGGTCGAGCACGATGGCGTCGAAGCGGCGGCCCTCATGGATCATGGCGCGCAGCGTGGCGTTGACGTCGGCGTCCAGCGCTTGGTGGCGCGAGGCCTCGAAGCCGTTGAGCTCGACGTGAGCGTTGGCGCGCGCCAACGCCGGCGCCGAGGAATCGACGCTGATCACCTCGCTCGCGCCACCGGTCAGGGCCGCGACCGAGAAGCCGCCCGTGTAGCTGAAGCAATTGAGCACACGGCGACAGCCGTGGTGGCGCACCGCCTCGGCGAAGCGCTTTCGATTGTCGCGTTGGTCCAGGTAGTAGCCAGTCTTGTGGCCCTCGGCCACATCGAGCGAGAGCCGCCACTGGTGCTCGCGGATGGTGAGCGCCGTGTCACCGCCGCCTGCCAGCCAGCCGGTGGCCTCGGGCAGGCCTTCGAGCGCGCGCACGCTGGCGTCGGAGCGCTCGTAAAGGCGTGTCAGGCCCGTGGCGCCGAGAAGGGCCTCGCAGATCGTCTTCTTCCAGCGCTCGACGCCGGCCGCACCGAACTGCGCGACGAGGGTGTCGCCGTAGCGATCAACCACCAGGCCCGGCAGGCCGTCGGCCTCCCCGTGGACGAGGCGCAGCGCGTCGGAGTCGATCACGAGGCGCTTGCGCAGCGCGATCGCGCGCGCGATGCGCCGGGCAAAGAAGGCGGCGTCGATGCGCTCGGCCTCGTCGAAGCTCCACACCCGCACGCGGATCGCGCTCTTGGGGCTGTACGCGCCCCAGCCGAGGAAGGCGCCATCGACCGACTGCACGCGCACAAGCTCGCCCGAGTCGGCGCCGCCCTTGGCGATCGAACCCTCGAACACCCAGGGGTGGCGCTTTTGCAGCGAGCGCTCCTTGCCCGCGCGGACAGTGATGGTCTTCATCGCGAGAGAGTCCCGTAGGCGTAGCCCAGCGAAAGCTCGGCTAGGCCCGAGCCGTTGCGGTCGCCCATCAGCGTCTGCCAGCGGCCCAGGCCGGCACGCAGACGCAGGCGCTCGCTAAGATTCCATTGTGCGATCAGCTCGGCCTGGCCGACCGGGCCGCGGCCCACGTCGACGCCGCCGCCGCCGGCGGCGCCGGCCATCAGCTCGACGCCCAGCCGCGTGCCCCACAGCAGGGGCCGGGTCTTCACGCCCAGGCCCAGCAGGGCGACCGAATAGCCGCCCGCCTGGCCCCAGGCGGCGCTGCCGGCCTGGGCCACGCCGTAGAAGCCGGGCGCGAGCTCATGGGTCATGATGATCACCAGGTGATCGGCGTGAAGGGTCGCGCCGTTGCTGCCACGCATGTTCGGCAGATGCTGGACGCTGGCGAAGACCTGCTGCTCCTGCACGGTGCCGCGCTCGTCCTCGCTGCTGCCGAGGTAGTTGGGCGCTCGGTCCAGCGGCACCGACAGGCCCAGGCGCAGGTAGCGGGCCGAGAAGGCGCCCGAAGGTGCGTGCAGGAGGCCGGCGTCGAGGTGCAACGAGTAGCCCCAGGGGCCGATCCAGCGCAACGTCGGGCCCGCGCGCAGCAGCCAGCCGTTGCCGGTGTCCACGTGGCCGCCGCCCCCCAGGCCGATGCCAAGCTCGCCGCCCAGGCGCAGGCGCGGCGTGCCCAGGCCCCAGTCCTGGCCGAGCTTGACGACCGCATCCATATAGCCGGCCGATCCCCCGCCGGCTGCCGCTGCATCCAGGCCCCACCAGCTGCCCTCGGCGATGTACTGACGCAGGTCGGCGCCGATGATGCGCTTGTGGCCGGTTGGCGAGCCATCGAGGTTGCGCGAACCGGCGCTCGGGTCGTAGGCGCCGCCGAAGACCGTGACCTCGTCGATGCCGATGCCGGTGCGAGCGTTGCTGCGGCCAGCGCTGCCGCTGTCGCCCGGCGCGAAGGCCGAGAAGCCCACAGCGCGGCCGAGCACGGTGGAGAACTGCGCGCCGCCATGCAGGGTGCCGTTCGGGTAGCGCAGCTCGGCCACGCCGATGCCGGTGTACCAACCGTTATCGAGCTCGGTGCGCAGGCTGAGTTCGGGCCGGATCATCAAACCACCGCCATAGGAGACCCCGGTGCCGCCGCGCCCGCCGCCCGCCCCGGCATAGAAGCCGGCGGCCAGATGGGTGTTCGAGCCCAGGCGCCAGCGCCGCTGCACCGTCACGCCCCAGTTAATCAGTCCGCCATAGGAGCCGCGGGCCGCGCCGTAGCCGGCCAGGCCCACGCCCCAATCGTCGTTGACCGCAAGCATGTAGCTCACGCCCAGCATGGCAATACGCGAGCCGTCGGGCATGCGGGCCGGGGTGAAATTGAACTCGAAGGTAGCCGGGCGGGAGGCGGCCGGTCGCGCGAAGGGCGCGTCATGCTCATCCTGGGCGTAGGCGGTGGACAGGCTCAGCGCGAGCGTGGTGGCCGTGAGGACGCGGTACATCATGGTGTCTTCTTCTTTGCCCGCGGATGCGCGGCGTCGTAGACCTTGGCCAGGTGCTGGTAGTCGAGCGAGGTGTAGACCTGGGTGGTGGTGATGTGGGCATGGCCCAAGAGCTCCTGCACCGCGCGCAGGTCGCCGCTGGACTGCAGGAGGTGCGAGGCGAAGGAGTGGCGCAGCATGTGCGGATGCACGTGACTGGGCATGCCGGCGGCAATGGCCCGGGCCTTGAGGCGGGCGCGGATCTGCGCGTCGCCGAGCCGACCGCCGCGCGCGCCCACGAAGAGCGCCGGCTCATCCTCGCGCGCGCGGGTCGGCCGATGCACGAGCCAGTCCTGCACGGCCTTCACCGCAGGCGCGCCCATGGGCACGCTGCGGCGCTTGGAGCCCTTGCCCAGCACCTGAGCCTCGCCCTCGGCCAGATCGAGCCAGCCTCGGGCCTCCTTGCCGGCCTGGGCATCGAGGCCAACGAGCTCGCCCACGCGCAGGCCGCAGCCGTAAAGCAGTTCCACGAGCGCGCGGTCGAGCGCCTCGTCGGCCGGCCGGCGCTGAGCATCTGCATAACTGGCCAGTTGCACGGCGTCGTCAACGCCCAGGGCCTTGGGCAGGGGCTTGGCGGCCTTGGGCGCACGCAGGCCCTCGAAGGGGTTCTGGGCCACCTTCAGATCGCTTCCCAGCCAGCGGTAGAAGCCACGCCAGCTCGACAGCGCCTGCGCGATCGTGCGTGGCGCCAGACCTTGTTCGCCATGCAACCGCCCGAGCCAGCGGCGTGCGTGCGCGGGCTGCACCATCAGCAGCTCGATGCCGTCGCGTTCGGCAAAGCCCTGAAGCCGGGCCAGGGCGTCGCCGTAGATCGCCAGCGTGCGCGGCGCGAGGCGGCGCTGCACGCGGACGTGTTCCAGATAGGCCTGGACTTCAGTCACCGAGCAGACGAGCCAGCGCCGCGCTGGCGATGTCGCCGATGCGGGCCAAGAACTCGGTCCCCATCTCGGCCGTGTAGCGGGTGGGGTCGGGTGAACCGAGCACGAGCAGGCCGAAAGTCTTGGTCTCGCCGCCCGCAGTGATCGTCAATGGGACCAGGGCCAGCGAGGTCGCCGCGCCGCCCTCGGGCGCGTCCAGCCAGCGCGCAGCCTCGAAGCCGGAGTTCACGCCGCAATACGGCTGGCTCAGGCTGGCTGCGAAGCTCCTCACGTCTTCGCTGACTGCGGCCGCGAAGCTCGCACCGGCATGGCTGGGTGCCACGCCCCACAGGCGCAGGCCGGCCAGCGGAATCAGGAACTCGTGGCGCAGGCTGCTGCACAGTTGCTCAGGCAGGCTGGCCGCGTCGGCCTGGCGCATGAGCTCCACGGTCCAGCGGTGCAGCCGGTCGGCGATGCCGATGTTCTCCTGGCCATTGCGGATCATGTCCATGATGCGCGACTCCAAGCCTTTGATCTTGTCGCGCAGCATCTCGGCCTGGCGCTCCTGCAACGACACCGTGCGGTGCCCGTGCGGGTGGCTCAGCTGGATCGTGGCGAGCAGGCCCGCGTGGCGCTCGAAGAAGCCGGGGGTGCTGACGAGGTAGTCGGCGATGTCCTGCTCGGTGATGCCCGAGATACCCATGTCCTTGCTCACAGTTCGATCTCTCCCTCAAATACGGATTGCGCGGGACCGGTCATGCGCACCGGCGACGCACCACCTTCCCATTCGATTCTCAGGCGGCCGCCGCGCATGTGCACCTCCACCGACGCGTCGAGCAGGCCTTGCCGGATACCCGCCACCACGGCCGCGCAGGCACCCGTGCCGCAGGCGAGGGTTTCGCCGGCATCGCGCTCGAACACGCGAAGCCGGACCTCGCCACGCGAGACGATCTGCAGAAATCCGACGTTGACGCGGCGTGGGAAATGCGGATTGGACTCGATGCGCGGGCCCAGGGTCGTGACGGGGGTCAAATCCACATCGTCCACGACGGTCACGGCATGCGGATTGCCCATGGAGACCATCGCCCACTCGCGATCGAGCAGTGGCCATAACTCCATCCCACCATTGACTCGCGGCGCGAGGCCAAAGGGCATGAAGGGCAGACGCTCCAGTTCGAAGACGGGCGCGCCCATGTCCACGGTGACGCGGCCGTCCTCGCCCAGGATCAGCTCGAGCTCGGCGTTGACCGTCTCGACGCGGATGCTGCGCTTGCTCGTCAGGCCCTTGTCGACCACATAGCGCACGAAGCAGCGCGCGCCGTTGCCGCAGTGCTCGACCTCGTCGCCCGAAGCACCATTGAAGATGCGGTAACGGAAGTCCATCTCGGGGCGATCTGAGCGCTCGATGACGAGAATCTGGTCGCAGCCCACGCCGAATCGGCGGTCGCCCAGGGTGCGCATCTGCTCGGGCGTCAGTTCGAAGGGCTGCGCGGTGGCGTCGATGACGACAAAGTCGTTGCCGGCCCCCTGCATCTTGGTGAAGCGCTGGTACATCGGCTGATTATCGTCGGCCGTAGAGGGCTGGCTCGCCTTCGGGGCGGGTCTTGAAGCGCTTGTGTACCCAAAGGTACTGGGCCGGGTTGGCGCGGATGCGCGCCTCCAGCCAGACGTGAAAGCGCGTGGCGTCGGCCACGGCGTCTTCGCTGGGGTAATCCGCCAGCGGCTCGCAGGCCTCGATCTCGTAGCCCTGGCCGCCGGGCAGCATGGTCACGATGATGGGCTGGACCTGCATCTTCAGCGAGGCCGCCATGCGCGAGGGCGCCAGCAGGGTGCACGCCGGAACGCCGAAGAAGGGCACGAACTCCGAGTCCCTGCGGCCGAAGTCCATGTCGGGCAGGTTCATGAACAGCCAGCCCTGACGCACGCGGCGCACGACCTGGCGCACACCGTCGTGGCGGCTGATCAGCTCGGTCGTGCCGAAGCGCGAACGCATGCGGCGCAAGGCGGTGTCGAAGACCGGGTTGCTCTGACGCTGGTAGATGCTGATGCCGGGGCAGGTCTGCTCCGTCATCAAGAGCGGCCCCACCCACTCCAGGCCGACGAAATGCGGCGTCAGCCACATCACTGGCTGGCCACCGCGCTCGGCCAGCTTCACGTCGCCCTTGAAGCGCGTGAGGCGGCGCAGGCGCGCCCGGCTCGAATAGCTGAGCACGCCGCGTTCGAGCAGGCTGCGGGCGAGCCAGCCGAAATGCTCGCGCGCAATCGCCTCGCGCTCGGCCGCACTCTTTTCGGGAAAGCACAACTCAAGATTGCGCAGCGCCACCCGGCGTCGCGAGCGGGCCAGCCGGAACAGCAAGGCACCCAGGCCTTGGCCGAGCGCGGCCAGCAAGGGTAGCGGCAGCCAGTGCAGCAGCCACAGCAGGGCCAGCAGCGCGCGCGCGCCGCCGTGTTGGAAACGTTGGGTGGAGGTCACTCGGGAGCAGCGCCGATGTCGAGCCCGCGCGGGGCCTTGTAGCGGTTGTAGCTCCAGAGGTATTGGTCGGGAGCTTGGCGGATCAGGGTTTCCATGGCTTGGTTCACGGCAGTGGCCGCGGATTCTGGCGTGTCTTGGGGCCCAATGACAGGGCCTGGCTCTACGTGGATGACGAAACCACGCCCGCCGCCCAGGCGCTCGCCGCGCAGGCACAGGGGCGTGCAGGCCGTCTGTTGGATCAGCCGGCCGGCCAGGGTCATGGTGTAGGCCGGCCTGCCAAAGAAGGGCACCCAAACCCCGAGGCCGTCGGGCGGCGCCTGGTCGGGCAGCAGGCCCACGAATTCGCCCTTGCGCAGCGCGCGGATCATCTGCCGCACGCCGGCCAGCGTGGCCGGCGTGGCCAGCAGGCCGGGCCGGTCGCGCGAGCGCTCGACCAGCTCGCGCAGAATCTCCTTGCGAGCCGGGCGGAACATGGCCGTCATTGGTGCGCGCGCACCATAGGTTTCGGCAATTGCCTGGGCAATGATCTCAAAGCAGCCCAGGTGGGGGGTGAGGATCAGTACGCCGCGCCCCGCGTCGAGCGCCGCCTCCACGAGCTCCCGGCCTCGCCATTGCACCTTGTCGCCGAGGGTCTCGCCGGCCGGCCGCATCCACAGCCAAGGCAGCTCGGCCACCATGCGGCCCGAATTCGCGACCGCGCCGCGCGCCTGCGCCCAGAGCAGGCCGGCCTGGGCCGAATGCTCGCGCATGCGCCGCCGGTAGCTCGGCGACGCCAGATAGGTCAGCCAGCCCAGCATGGCGCCAATGGCGTGCAAAAACCGCAAGGGCCAGCGGGACAGGATTCGGAACAGGGCCAACATTCTTATAATCAGCGCATCGCCGAGTTAAATGGAACAACTTGCGGGGCGATTCAAAAATTCTGCTAAAGCGTTCGCCGCGTCTTCTCCAGATTGCACGGCAACGCCGATCGATAGCAACCTAGGAGTGTAAAAGTGGCGAACGACTTTCTCTTCACCTCAGAATCCGTCTCTGAAGGTCACCCCGACAAGGTGGCCGATCAGATCTCGGATGCCATTCTCGATGCGATCTTCCAGCAGGACCCGCGCTCGCGCGTGGCGGCCGAGACGCTGTGCAACACCGGGCTGGTCGTTCTCGCCGGCGAGATCACGACCAACTCGCACGTGGACTACATCCAGGTGGCGCGAGACACCATCAAGCGCATCGGCTACGACAACACGGAATACGGCATCGACTACAAGGGCTGCGCCGTGCTCGTGGCCTACGACAAGCAGAGCAACGACATCGCCCAGGGCGTGGACCATGCGTCCGACGATCACCTGAACATCGGCGCCGGCGACCAGGGCCTGATGTTCGGCTATGCGTGCGACGAGACACCCGAGCTCATGCCCGCGCCGATTTACTACGCCCACCGCCTCGTTGAGCGTCAGGCCCAGTTGCGCAAGGATGGGCGCCTGCCCTTCCTGCGTCCTGACGCCAAGAGCCAGGTCACGATGCGATACGTGGACGGCCGCCCGCACTCGATCGACACCGTGGTGCTCTCCAGTCAGCACTCGCCCGAGATGAGCGACGGTACGCACATGAAGCCCGAGTTCATTGAGGCCGTGATCGAGGAGATCATCAAGCCCGTGCTGCCCAAGGATTGGCTCAAGGACACCAAGTACCTGATCAATCCGACCGGACGATTCGTCATCGGCGGCCCCCAGGGCGACTGTGGCCTCACCGGCCGCAAGATCATCGTCGACACTTACGGCGGTGCTTGCCCGCACGGTGGCGGCGCCTTCTCGGGCAAGGACCCGAGCAAGGTCGATCGTTCTGCCGCCTATGCAGCACGTTATGTGGCCAAGAACATCGTCGCCGCCGGGCTGGCCCGCCAGTGCCAGATCCAGGTGGCCTATGCCATCGGCGTGGCCCGCCCGATGAACGTGACCGTCTACACCGAGGGCACGGGCGTCATCTCCGACGAGAAGCTCTCGGCCCTGGTGCAGCAGCATTTCGACCTGCGTCCCAAGGGCATCATCCAGATGCTGGACCTGCTGCGGCCGATCTACTCCAAGACGGCGGCCTACGGGCACTTCGGCCGCGAGGAGCCAGAGTTCACCTGGGAGCGGACCGACAAGGCCGCGGCGCTGCGGGCAGCGGCGGGCCTGTAACGCAGCGGCCCCTCCGATTCGCTACGAAGCCGCGCCCAGCGCGGCTTTTTTTGTACGTTTCAACGGAGCACCTCAATGACCCTAGTTTCGGGAGTTGAGATCGGCCAATGGGTCCGAACGCCAATGCTGGTGGGGGCGGCCGGGCGATCAGTGACACTCACCGCTCAATGCCTTGCCGACCACGGGGTGACTGCCAGATCTAGGGTCTGCGCAATATTGCGCCTGTGCTGATCCTCATGCCCTTGGCGCGGGTGGTGCGAAATCGATGGCGCGCTTCGAGAAGAGCAGCAGTCCTGCAAGGCAAAGGGCGCCATTGATGAGCAGCAACTCCAGCCCCATCTCGTAGGCGCCGAACCAGCGCCCCTGCTGACTCTCCAGCAGCCAGCACAGCGCCGGCGCGGCCACGGCGACGTAGGGCGTGACGCCGTCGCGGGCGACCCGGCGGCTGAAGATGCCGAAGGCGAACATTCCCAGCAGCGGTCCGTAGGTGTAGGCGGCCAGCTTGAGGATCAGCCCGATCATGCTGGGATTGCCGATCCAGTGGAACACCATCACCACGAGCAGGAAAAGCACGGCGAAGCTCAGGTGCACGCGCTGTCGCACCCGGGTGCGGGTCGCTTCGTCCCAGTCCGTGCGGCGCTGCAGGCCGAGTAGGTCGATGCAAAAGCTCGAGGTCAGCGCGGTGATCGCGCCGTCGGCACTGGGGAACAGGGCCGAGATCAGGGCGAGCACGAAGACCATCTGCACCCAGGCCGGCAGATGCTGCATGACGACGGCAACAAAGAGGTGGTCGCCCTTCTCGGCCATGCCTGCCTGCTTTGCGAAGAGGTAGAGCAGGCCGCCGAGAAAGAGGAAGAGGCCCACGACGCCGACCATCACGAGCGCCAGCGTGACGACGTTCTTCTGCGCGCCTGCGAGCGTCTTGACCGAGATGTTCTTCTGCATCATCTCCTGGTCCAGCCCGGTCATGGCCACTGCGATGGCGGCGCCGGCGACGAACTGCTTGAGCCAGAAGGCGCGGCTGTCCACGTCGGTGACGAGGATGTCCGCCAGGCCCTGCGAGCGCATCTGGCCCCAGGCCTGCGCAACGGACAGGTCCAAGGACTGCAGCAGGAAGCCGACGCATATGACGAGCCCAGCGAGCATGCCAGCGGTCTGCAGCGTGTCCGTCCAGACGATGGTCTTGACGCCGCCCTCATAGGTATAGAGCAGGATCATCGCCAGGATCACGGCCGTGGTCAGCCAGAAGGGAATGCCGATGGCGTCGAAGGCCGCGTCCTGCAGCACGCCGACGACCAGATACAGCCGCGCCGTAGCGCCCAAGGTACGCGAAACGATGAAGAAGCCCGCGCCGGTGCGGTAGGACTTCGGGCCCAGGCGCCGCCCCAGGTAGTCGTAGATGGAGCTGAGCCGCAGCCGGTAGTAAAGCGGCAGCAGCACGAAGGCGATCAGCAAGTAGCCCAGGAATTGGCCCAGCACGATCTGCAAGTAGCTGAAGCCCGTGAGGCCCACGGCGCCGGGCACACTGATGAAGGTCACGCCAGAGAGCGAGGTGCCAATCATGCCGAATGCCACCAGCATCCAGTGGCTGTCGCGGTTGCCGATGAAGAAGCTCTCGCTGTCGGCGCCCTTGGAGCGCCAATGCGCCATACCCAGCAAAAGCAAGAAGTAGGCGCCGATGAAAGCGAGCAGGAGGATGGGACTCATGAACCGTCACAAGAAAAAAGCGCCAATGCGCGCAAGGCGACATTGGCACTGAGGAGCAAGAACTGCCGATCAGAACTTCATGATCAGAACTTCATGCGCAGCGCCAAGAAATACTGGCGGCCATTCTGATGCCAGTAGCCGGTCGCGTTCTCGGTGATGTAGTAGGTGTGGCGGATCGGGTCGTTCAGATTGTTGCCGTCCAGGTGCACGCTGATCTCCGGCGTGATCTTGTAGCCCAGCGACAGGGACAGCGCGCCGTAGCCGGCATAGCGGTTCTGGCCGTTGTACTGCGTGGGCACGCCGTTGGCGTTGGTCAGCACGGTGTTGGTGCCGTCGCCGAGGAAAGCGTAGGCGTACGAGCTGCGGTAGTTCCAGGACAGGCTGGCGCTGAACGTGTCGTCTTCATAGAAGCCGCGCAGGTTGTAGGTCCACCTCGAGGTACCTAGCAGCGGCACGCCGTCCGCGTCCTTGGAGTCCACGTAAGTGCCGTTGGCGCCGAAGCCGAAGCCGCCCGCGATCGGCAACTCGAGTGCACCTTCCATGCCGTTGATGGTGGCCCCCACGCCCTTGCGCGAGGTGACCGTGTAGGTCGTGACCTTGCCCTGCGTGATGTTGAAGTAGTCCACCTGCGAAGTGCCGGCCTTCACGTAGTTCTGCACGTGCTGGGTGAAGACGCCGCCGCTGAGCAGGGCTCGCGGCGCGAAGTACCAGGACAGCGTCAGGTCGGCGTTGTTTGAGGTGATTGGCTTGAGGTTGGGGTTGCCACTGGAGCCGGTGCCGCGCAGGTCATCCAGGATGACAGCGCCGGCCAGCTCGTTGTAGTTGGCGCGGCCGAGGCTGCGGGTCAGCGCCGCGCGGGCGATCAGCTTGCTGTCGATGTCCCAGCGCATGTTCAGGCTGGGCAGCAGGTCCTTTTGCGTGGCGTTGACGGTCTGCGGCACGTAGCTGCCCAGGCGCGAGCCGACAATGGCGCCGCCCACGGAGCAGGGCTGCAGGGGCGCGCAGGTCGCCGCCGGGATCAGTTGGTAGGAGGTGGATTCGAGCTTGGACTCCACGTAGCGCAGGCCAGCGTTGCCGCTGATCGCCGGGCTCAGCTCGAACTCAGTCATCGCGTAGGCGGCCGTGTTGTCTTCCTTGATGTGAAAGCCGCTGGCCCAGTTGTGGTTGAGCGTTCGATCCCAGTTCACGTTCTGGTTGGCCCAGGCCTGCAGCTGGCTGGGGTCGTAGCGGAAAAAGTCGCGCGGGATGTCCGCGCTCAGGCCGCTGCCCCAGTTAGACGGGTAGCTTGAGGCCGGCACCGGCTGGGCCGAGGCGGGGATCAGGTTGCCGACCAGCAGGCCGCCCGTCACCGGGATGAAGGGCGAAGGCGTGACCGGGCCGGCCGCTGTGTCCTGCGCGTCGTAGCGCCCTTCCCAGCGGTCGTAAGAGCGCTCGTGCCAGGTGGCGCGGCCGCCGAACTTCAGCGCAGTGAAGATCTCGCCGCCGAGCTTGTACTCCCCGTCCAGGTGCAGATAGCTTTCCTTGTCGATGGAGGCCACGGCCGGGGCCAGGGCGCTCATCAGCTGGAAGTTGTTGACGTTGCCCATATCGATGGGCTTGCCGGCGGCGTCGAGCACCGAGTAGGAGGTCGGTGCGCTGGGCGTCTGGGAATACTTGACCTGGGCGGGGCTGATCAGGCCGAAGACCATGCTCGGCTCCGAATTCGTCAGGCCCTCGCCCTTGGTGGCGCCGGCTCGGGCCTTGAAGGTCAGCGCGTCGCTGACCACCAGCTTGCCGTCCAGGTCGACGAACTGGCTGGTGGACTTGGCGCCCTGGCGCATGAAGTGGTCGAACTCCACACCCACCACCTGCGGATTGCTGGCCGGCTTGACTAGCGTGGCGCTGGTGATCACGTTCCCGTCCACCACTGGATTGACGATCTGGTAGCCCGCGCGCACCAGCTGCGACGGCAGGGCGTAGGCGGAGCTGTTGTAGTTATCGGCGTTGAGCTCGTCACGGAAGGCAGTCAGGTTCAGCTCGACCTTGCTGCTGGGGCGGAATTGCAAGTCGACGAAGGCGCCGCTGCGCTTGCGCACGCCATCGAACTCGGCCGCGTTCAGGCTGCTCGTCATGCGCTTGCCGGCCAGGCTCGGCTGGCCAGCGGCCGCGGCCTGGGCCGCGGTGAGCACGTCGTAGCCAAAGACTTCTTGGCCGTCGCGGCGCAGGTGGCGGTCTTCCTTGAAGGCCTGCAACAGCACGCCGAAGCTGTTGTCCGGGCTCTTCCAGGCCACCAGGGCGCTGGCCTGGGGGTCGGTCTTGCTCGCCAGAGTCGCATAGGCCATGCCCAGTGACACCTCCCCGCTGAGCTGCTTCTTGAAGTCCAGCGGCCTGCGCGTGATGATGTCCACGCTGCCCGAGATGCCGCCTTCGGCGACGTCGGCGCGGCTGGTCTTGTAGACGATGGTCTGACCGATCAACTGTGAGGGCATGAGGCCGAAGCCGACGCTGCGGCCGCTCCCTGCCTGGTCGCCCAGGTGCCAGTCGCCAGCGGACAGGGAGTGGCCGTTGATGGTCACCATGTTCAGGTTCGGGCTCGTGCCGCGGATGGCCACACGCTCAGCCTCGTCCATCGCCAACGCGCCGCCGTACTGCACGTTCACGCCGGGCAGACGCGAGAGTGCGTCGGCGATGTTCTTGTCCGGCATCTTGCCCACGTCCTCGGCCGACACGGCTTCGATATTGGTGTCCGCATTGCGCTTGGTGTTCATCGACTTCTCGATGGAGGCGCGGATACCGGTGACCGTCACGGTCTCGAGCTTGTTGTCCTGGGCGCTGCCGTCCTGCGCGTCCGCGGCATGGGCGGGACTCAGGCCGGCCATCAGGGCCAGGGTTGCCGCGGCGGCGGCCAGAGGTGTGGGCTTCAGTTTCATGCGCTCTCTCCTTTGTTGGGCTCTCGTGAGCTCGAGCCCGGGTTCGGGCAGTCGGCCTCGCCGCGCTGGGCAATGCGACCAATTGGTACGTTTTATTTCGTACCATTTGTATTCCATTGCGTGAAGTTGTGCAACTAGTTTTGGAAACGGGCGTGACCTCATGGCGCACAGAGCGTCAGTATTCCCCTATGAAATTAGGAAAATTGCGCAGCCCAACTCTCCGGTCGACGCCAGTGGAGAGCGCCTATCCGCACCCATGACTTTCGTACCATTAGGCTGAAGTTCCGGCCCATTCTCGAGCTCTGACAGCCTGTTCTCACCTATGAGGCAGGCTGTTTTGCATTGGATTTCGGTGTCTGATTTGTAGACACTAAATTTCTTGAATTATTGGCATTCATCGCCTATTCATTAAGGCATGC